>JAFKGE010000027.1 GCA_017307865.1 Burkholderiales bacterium
GCGAAGCTGCTCAGCGGTCTGTGCGCCGGCCAGCATTTGACGGGCCGACTCCAGACTGTCGGCACCTCGGGCTGTTCTTGCCATGTCGTTCTCCTTGCGGGATCGGTGACATGGATATTATTGATCTATTGATATGGAAATGGAATTAGGGCCGGGGCGGCTCGGTGATGAAGCCGATTTTCTGGATGCCGGCCTGCTGCGCCGCGGCCATGGCCTGGGCCACGCGCTCGTAGCGCACGTCGCGGTCGCCGCGCAGGTGCAGCTCGGGCTGCGGCACCCGGCGGCCGGCGGCCTGCAGGCGCGCGGCCAGCTGCTCATCGCCCAGGCGCTCGTCGTCCAGCCAGTAGCTGCCGTCGGCCTTCACCGTCAGCCGCAGCGTCTGCGGCTGGATCAGCTCGGGCTCGCTGCTGGCGCGCGGCAGCTCGATGTCCACCGCGTGCTTCATCACCGGCACGGTGATGATGAAGACGATCAGCAGCACCAGCATCACGTCGATGAACGGGATCATGTTGATCTCGCTCATCACCTCTTCGTTGTCGTCGGCGATGAATCCGGCCATGACGCGCTCCTCAAGCCTTCTTCATGGGGACGATGTTGCTTTCGCCGGCGCCCACTGTCACGCGTGCGCCCGTCACGTAGTAGGCGTGCAGGTCGTGCGCGAAGCGCCCCAGCTTGACCTGGATGTGCTTGTTGCCGCGCACCAGCGCGTTGTAGCCCAGCACGGCGGGGATGGCCACCGCCAGCCCCAGCGCGGTCATGATCAGCGCCTCGCCGATCGGGCCGGCCACCTGGTCGATGCTGGCCTGGCCGGCGCCGCTGATGCGCATCAGCGCGTGATAGATGCCCCACACGGTGCCGAACAGGCCGACGAAGGGCGCGGTGGAGCCGACCGAGGCCAGGACGGCCAGACCCGATTGCAGCTTGGCCGTGGTGCTGTCGATGCTGTTGCGCAAGGCGCGCGAGATCCAGTCGCTGGCGTCCAGCGAGTCGTGCAGCTGCGCCTGCGTGGCGCGGTGGTGGGCGGCGGCCTCGCGCCCCTCCAGGGCGAGCTGGCGAAACGGGTTGGCCTCGTCCAGCCCCAGCTTGGACAGGCCCTCGGCCATGTCGCTGGAGTGCCAGAAACCCTCCACCCGCGCGGCCTGGCGCTTGGCGCGCACCACGTCGAGCGCCTTGACGAGGATCACCACCCACGAGACGAGCGACATGAACACCAGCACCGCGAACACGCTGCGCGTGACCCAGTCGCCCTGGTTCCACACGTGCATCAGGCCAAAGGGGGTTTGCATGTCGATTTACTCCAGAACGAAATTGAGGGGGACGTTGAACCACATGGCCTCGGGCACGCCGCCGCGCGTGCCGGGCACGTAGCGCCAGCGGTCGCGCGCGGTCTCCAGCGCCACCTGGTCCAGCCGCTCGTAGCCGCTGGACTTTTGAATGTGCGCCTCGCGCGCGCGCCCGTCGGGCCCGATCAGCACGCGCACCACCACGCGGCCCGATTCGCCCAGGCGGCGGCTCATGGCGGGGTAGGCGGGCGCCGGGTTGTTCAGGTAGGCGGCCTTGGACGAGGGCTGCACCACCGCCGGTGGTGCCGGCGCGGCCGCGGGAGCGGCGCGGACGTCGGTGGCAGCCGGGGCGGGCGCCGCTTGGGCCACCGGGGCGGTGGGGGCGGGCGCTGCCACCACGGGCGCGGTGGGCGCGGCCTCGGCCACGGCCAGCGGCTGGGGTGCGGGGGCCGGCGCGGGTGCGGCTTGAACCTTGCGCGGCGCCGGCTGCTTGACGACCGGGCGTGGCTTGGGAGGCGGCGGCACCGGCGTGGGGGGCGGTGCGAGCGTCGGCGCGGGTGCGGGTGCGGGCGCGGGTAACGGCGCGGGCGCGGCGGCCGGCGGCGGCGCCACGAACTCGGCCAGCAGCTGCGCCGGTATCACCACTTCCTGGGGCGGGCGCTGCGACAGGCCCGCTTGCAAGGCCCACAGCGCCGCGCCGTGCAGGGCGATGACGACGCCCACGACCACGGCGTTGCGGCCGAGCGTGGACAGAGTGGGGGGGGCGAAGGGGGCGAGGGCGGTCAAGGTGCAGAACAATCGTCGGCGCGCGGCAGCACGTCAGCGCGAGGTGGCGCGCCCGAGGTCGCGGCGGGGGGCGGCTCAGCGGCGCAGCACCCAGGCCAGCGCACCCACCACGAAAATCAGGGCGCCCAAGGTAGGAATGATGGCCGAAAGGTACATGCCGGCGCCTTGATGGGGATCAAGACCCGTCAGGCGCGCGCCCAGGCGGTGCCGTCCTGGCTCTGCGCCTGAGTGAGCGCCGCAACCGGCTGGGCCGCGTTGCATTGCTCGACCAGTTCGCGCGCGCAGCTTTCGCACGAGCCGCAGCAGGTGGCCACGCCCAGCTCGAGCTGGAGCTCGTCGAAGCTCATGCCGGCGCGGGCATGGCGGGTGATCTCGCGGTCGGAGATGCGGTTGCAGACACAGACGATCATGGCGAGGCTCACAACATCAATCAGCGAGCCCCGATCTTAAATGAGAATGAATCTCATTGCAAATCCTTTTCGGTCGCACCGGCCCGTCGGGCGAAAAGACTCTCAGCCTCCTAGCCGTGCCGCACGGCCACGGTCTTCAGCACCGTGAAGCCGTACAGCGCCTCGAAGCCCTTTTCGCGCCCATAGCCGCTGGACTTGTAGCCGCCGAAGGGCAGTTCCACCCCGCCGCCGGCGCCGTAGTTGTTGATGAACACCTGCCCGCTTTTCACGCGCCGCGCCATGCGAAATTGCCGTCCGCCGTCGCGCGTCCAGATGCCCGCGACCAGGCCGAAGTGGGTGGCGTTGGCCAGTTCCACCGCGTGGTCCTCGTCGCGGAAGGGCATGGCCGACAGCACCGGGCCGAAGACTTCTTCTTGTGCCACGCGGTGCGCCACCGGCACGTCGGCCAGCAGCACGGGAGCCTGGTAAAAGCCCGCGGCGGGCGCCTCGTCGACCACGCGGCCTTGCGCTACGGTGGCGATGCCGTCGGCCCGCGCGCTGCTCAGAAAATCCTGCACGCGCTGCTGCTGGCTGGCGCGTATCAGCGGGCCCACGTCCAGGTCCAGCGCGGCCGGGCCCACGCGCAGGGCCTTGAAGGCCTGGCCCAGGCGTGCCATCAGCGGCTCGTAAATGGCCTGCTCGATCAGCACGCGCGAGCCGGCCGAGCAGGTTTGCCCGGCGTTCTGCACGATGGCGTTGATGACCACCGGGATGGCGGCGTCGAGGTCGGCGTCGGCAAAGACGATCTGCGGGCTCTTGCCGCCCAGCTCCAGCGTCACCGGGCAATGGCGCTCGGCGGCCACCTGCTGGATCAGCGTGCCCACGCTGGGGCTGCCGGTGAAGCTGATGTGGTCGATGCCGGGGTGGCGCGCCAGCGCGTCGCCCACCTCGTGGCCGTAGCCGGTGACGATGTTGATGGCGCCGGGCGGAAAGCCCACCTCGGCCGCCAGCTGCGCCACGCGGATCAGCGACAGGCAGGCGTCCTCGGCCGGCTTGACCACGCACACGTTGCCGGCCGCCAGCGCACCGCCCACGCTGCGCCCGAAGATCTGCATCGGGTAGTTCCAGGGAATGATGTGGCCCGTCACGCCGTGCGGCTCGCGCCAGGTCAGCACGCTGTAGCCGCTTTGGTAGGGCAGGGTCTCGCCGTGCAGCTTGTCGCAGGCGCCGGCGTAGAACTCGAAATAGCGCGCCAGCGCCGCCGCGTCGGCCGCGGCCTGCCTGGTGGGCTTGCCGCAGTCGCGCTGCTCCAGCAGCGCCAGTTCGCCGGCGTGCGCGGCCACGGCGTTCGACAGCTTCATCAGCAGGCGCCCGCGCTCGGCCGCGCTCAGGGCGCTCCAGGGGCCGTCGAAACAGGCGCGCGCGGCCTGCGCGGCGGCGTCGATGTCGCGCGCGTCGCTGCGCTGGATCTCGTCGAAGGGCTGGCCGTCGGACGGGTCCAGCACCGGCAGGGTGCGGCCGCTGGGCGAGGCGACCGATTGGTTGGCGATGAAGTTCAGTTGCATGCGCTTATTGTGCGGCAGCCCCGGGGCCAAGCGGTGACAATCGCTGCCGTCACCCGCCACCGTCCATGAACGACACCCGCGCTTCCCCGTCCCGCCTGCCCGCCGGCATCTGGGTGCTGGGCTTCGTCAGCCTGCTGATGGACGTATCGTCGGAGATGATCCATGCGCTGCTGCCCATGTTCATGGTCGGCCCGCTGGGCATGAGCGTGGCGCTGGTGGGCCTGCTGGAAGGCCTGGCCGAGGCCACGGCGCTGCTGCTGAAGGTGTTCTCGGGCGTCATCAGCGACTGGTTCGGCCGGCGCAAGGCGCTGGCGCTGCTGGGCTACGGGCTGGGCGCGGCCAGCAAGCCGCTGTTTGCCTTGGCCACCGGGGCGGGCCTGGTCTTTGCCGCGCGCCTGCTGGATCGGGTGGGCAAGGGCATTCGCGGCGCGCCGCGCGACGCGCTGGTGGCCGACCTGGCGCCACCCGCGCAGCGCGGCGCCGCTTTCGGGCTGCGCCAGGCGCTGGACACCGTGGGCGCCTTTTTGGGCCCGCTGCTGGCGGTCGGCCTGATGCTGCTGTGGGCCGACAACTTTCGCGCCGTGTTCGTGCTCGCAGTCATCCCGGCGCTGGCCTGCGTGCTGCTGCTGGCGCTGGGCGTGCGCGAGCCCGACCGGCCCGCCGGCGCGCCGCGCGCCAACCCCCTGGCGCGCGCGCAGCTGCGGCGCCTGCCGCCGTCCTTCTGGTGGGTGACGGGCGTGGGCGCGGTGTTCACGCTGGCGCGCTTTTCCGAGGCCTTTCTGGTGCTGCGCGCCGAGCAGACCGGCGTGGCCATCGCCCTGGTGCCGCTGGTGATGGTGGCCATGAACGCGGTGTATGCCGCCACCGCCTACCCGTTCGGCAAGCTGGCCGACCGCGTGGCGCCGCCCGCGCTGCTGGCCGGCGGCCTGGCGGTGCTGATTGCCGCCGACGTGGTGCTGGCGGCCAGCACGCACTGGAGCGGCCTGCTGCTGGGCGTGGCGCTGTGGGGCGTGCACATGGGCATGACGCAGGGCGTGCTGGCGGCCATGGTGGCGGGCAGCGCGCCGGCCGACCTGCGCGGCACGGCCTTCGGCCTGTTCAACTTGGTGAGCGGTCTGGCGATGCTGGTGGCCAGCGTGGTGGCGGGGCTGCTGTGGCAGTACCTGGGGCCGGCCTGGACCTTCGGCGCCGGCGCCGTATTCAGCGGTTTGGCGATCATGGCGCTGATCGCGCGCTGGCCGATGGGGCGGTGAAAAACTCTGCGTCGGCAAGAAGTGTGGGGGTCGTGGCCCAGCCAAGTCCGTCGGTTGATCCGGTGACGAAGACGCGCGCTCCAAGAATGAGCCAGGTAACTACGCCTTGCTCATGGCCGCCTTGACCCGCTCGGGCCGGAACGGCCGCTGGCGCAGGCGCACGCCCACCGCGTCGTAGACGGCGTTGCTGATGACGGCGGCCGTCGGGCAGGTCGACGGTTCGCCGCCGCCGGTCGACCTGAACTTCGGATCGTTGTTCACCAGCACGATGTCGATGCGGTCCGGAATCTCGTGGAAACGCAGGATCGGGTAGCTCGCCCAGTCGCGACTGGTGACGTGCGCATGGTCGAAGCTCACTTCCTCGTGCAAGGTGCGACTGATCGACTGCACGATGTTGCCCTCGATCTGGTTGCGCATGCCGTCCGGACTGATGACGAGGCCGTTGTCGTGCGCGACCACGACGCGCACGACGCGAATTTCGCCGGTCTGCTGATCGACTTCGACGTCCGCGATCGTCGCCACCCGGCTGTCGTCGCGATTGACCCACGCAATGCCGCGACCCTTGGCCTTGCGGCCGCTCTGCTTGCCGGCGCTGAACGCCGCGCGCGGCTGCCAACCATACAACTTGGCGGCAGCCTTCAGCACACCGATCGCCCGAGGCTCCTTGAGGTACTTGAGCCGGAATTCCAGGGGATCCTGCTTTCCTGCCGCCGCCAGTTCGTCGATGAAGGCCTCCATCGCCAAGGTGGTTTCGAACTGGCCCGGCGCGCGCATCCAAGCCGTGATGACGCCGACGCGGCCCTCGTTGTGAGACGACACATCGGCGTTGTCGAACGTGTACTCGTAACCGATCGCGGCGTTGCCGAGATTGACGGTGCCGACCGGCTTGCCGATCAACTCCGACGGCAGCAGGCGGGTGTCGGAAAACGTCGGTACCCACATGTGGTGGCGCCACGCCGTGACGTTGCCCTGCGCGTCCAGCCCGCCCTCCAGCTCCTGGACGAGCGGCGGCTCCTTCGGATCCCAGCCGTGCGAATCCCAGCGCATCCACTGCACCCGCACCGGCCGGCCTGCGGCGCGCGACATGATCGCGGCGTCCGCCATCACGTGCTCCAGGCCATTGCGCCCGTACTGGCCCGCCGCCTCGACCCAACGCACCTCGACCTTGTCGACCGGCAAGCCCAGCAGTTCGGCCAGATCGCGCTGCGCCTGATGCGGCATCTGCGTGCCGCCCCAGACGATGGCCTTGTCCTTGCTGACGTCGGCGATCGCGCACTCCGGGCCGATCGAACCATGGGTCTCGAATGGCGTGAGATACGTGGCCTTGAACCGGTGCGCGGCGACCTTCAGCGCCTTGTCGACATCACCATGCTTGGCGACGGACTGGGCTTTTCCGGCTGCCTTGCGCACCGCGTCCCAGACCTCGTCCGTCGCGGCCAGACCGTTCCAGTCGGACCATTTCGCGAGGCCGTCGTTCGGTCCCTTGCGATCGAGTTTGGAGCCGAGCTTCTGCGCCGCCTGGATGGCGCCCCACTCGGTTTGCGCCACCACGCCGAGGAAGTTGCGCTCGCGCACGATCTGGACGAAGCCGGGAATGTCCTTGAGGCCGGTTTCATCGACGCTCAAAAGCTGCGATTGAATGCCGTACGGGCGCACCACGCGGCCGTGCAGCATGCCGGGTACCTTTACGTCCTGCATGAACGTGAACTGGCCCGTCACCTTGCCCGGAATGTCCTTGCGCGGCACCGACGTTCCGATCACCGTGTATTTGGACGGGTCCTTGAGTTTGGCGTCGGGCGCCACCTTCATGCCGAAGGTCTTGCCGCTGGCGCCGATGGTGACGTCGAGGCGCTTGCCGCCCACCAGTTCGCCGTAGGTGACGGACTTGCCTGCCGCGCCCGCGACGGTGATGACGCCCGCGGCTGCCGTCAGCTTGTCCGCCGGGACACCGAATTGCTGGCTGGCCATGTCGAGCAGCACCTGGCGGCCCGCCGCTGCCGCGTGCTGGATCTGCGGCCCCGCGTAGCGCACCGCCATGCTGCCGTAGGACGGCCCCTGATCGACCGTTTCCGTGGTCGAACCCATGACGAGGAAAAATCGGTCGTACGGAAAATCCAACTCTTCTGCGGCGATCTGCAGCAGCGCGTTCGGCGCGCCGTTGCCTTGTTCGATCTTGCCGGTGAACAGTGTGGCCGTGTTGTCCGGGTGGATCGCGATCCACGCATTCAGCTTCGCCGGATCCACACTCGGAAATGCGTTGTTGTTCGACATCGCGGCGACGCTGGTGTCCAGCGGCAATTCATCGCGCCTCGTCGTCATGGCGGCCGCCGGTCCGAACAGACTGAAGCCCAGCACCAAGCCGCCGGAAGCCTTCAGAAACGCGCGGCGGCTGGCGCCGAAATCAGGCAATTCGATCGAGTGAAGGGCGTCAGGATGTCGCGTAGTCATGCTGCTGCTCCTGCCTTGGAGGCCCGCTCGATCGCGCGGACGATGCGCATGTGCGTGCCGCAACGGCACAGGTTGCCGTCGAGTGCCTGCTTGATGTCGTCGCGCGTCGGGTGCGTGTTCGTGTTCAGCAGCGCCTTGGCCGACATGATCATGCCGTTGATGCAATAGCCGCACTGCACGGCCTGCTCGTCGATGAACGCCTGCTGCAGCGGATCCGGATGGTCGATCGTGCCGAGTCCTTCGAGCGTGGTGATGGCATGGCCCTCGGCTGCTTCCACCGGCAACACGCATGAGCGGACCGCTTGCCCGTCCAGGTGAATCGTGCACGCGCCGCATTGCGACAGGCCGCAGCCGAACTTCGGCCCGTGCAGCCCGAGCTGGTCCCGCAGCACGTAGAGCAGCATGGTGCCGGATTCGACCGAGACGTCGTGCACTTGGCCGTTGACCTTCAAATGGACTGCCTTGGTCATTCGATGGCTCCTGATTCGATGGCGTGAGTAGAAAAAAATAGTACTCTTTACCGGCGCACGCTGCTGGGCCTGACCGTGACTGCGTCGAACGCTTTGCCTTCGGACCGGACCCTTGCAAGGGTCACGACGCGTGCATTCGGCGTGAAAAGGCCCGCGCGCGGCGGGCCTTGGTCGGAGGGGTGAAGTGGCGACGCCTACTGCAGCGTCACCTCCACCCGCCGCGCCTGGGCGCCGCTGCCGGCCTGGATGTCCTCGGGCTTCTTCAGCTCGATCTGGTCCTCGGCCACGCCCTGGCTCTTGAGCAGGTCGCGCACGGCAAAGGCGCGCTGCTTGGCGATCTCGGCGTTGGCGGCGGCGCTGCCGGTGCTGTCGACATAGGCACTGACGACGGCCTTCTTGCCGGCCTTGACGCCCTCGACGATGCGCGCCAGTGCGTTGGCGCCATCGGCGTGCGGCTCGGTCTTGCCGCTGGCGAAGTAGAAGATCACCTTGTCGGCTTCGACCGCCACCGAGGCGGCGTCCTCCGCCGGCGCGGCGGCCGTCGGGCTGGTGGGCGCGGTCGTTGCCGGCCCGGCTGCGGGGGCGGTCGCCGCCGCCGGTGCCGCTGCCGCCGGGGCGCTCACCGCGGCGGCGGGCGCTTCGGCCGTGGCCTTGCCGCCGTGCACGCTCACCACCAGCGGCACGATCAGCAGGGCCACGATGTTGATGATCTTGATCAGCGGGTTGACGGCCGGGCCGGCGGTGTCCTTGTAGGGGTCGCCCACGGTGTCGCCGGTGACGGCGGCCTTGTGCGCGTCGCTGCCCTTGCCGCCGAAGTGGCCGTCCTCGATGTACTTCTTGGCGTTGTCCCAGGCGCCGCCGCCGGTGCACATGCTGATGGCGACGAACAGGCCGGTGACGATGGTGCCCATCAGCAGGCCGCCCAGCGCCTTGGGGCCCAGCAGCAGGCCGACCAGGATCGGCGCCACCACCGGCAGCAGGCTGGGGATCATCATTTCCTTGATGGCGGCGCCCGTGAGCATGTCGACCGCGCGGCCGTACTCGGGTTTGGCCGTGCCTTCCATGATGCCCTTGATCTCGCGGAACTGGCGCCGCACTTCCTCGACCACCGCGCCGGCCGCGCGGCCCACCGCTTCCATGGCCATGGCGCCGAACAGGTAGGGGATCAGGCCGCCCAGGAACAGGCCGACGATGACCATCGGGTCACTCAGGTCGAAGCTGATGGTCTGGCCGAAGGTGCCCAGCTTGTGCGTGTAGTCGGCAAACAGCACCAGCGCCGCCAGGCCGGCCGAGCCGATGGCGTAGCCCTTGGTCACCGCCTTGGTGGTGTTGCCCACGGCGTCCAGCGGGTCGGTGATGTCGCGCACGCTGGAGGGCAGCTCGGCCATCTCGGCGATGCCGCCGGCGTTGTCGGTGATCGGGCCGTAGGCGTCCAGCGCCACCACGATGCCGGCCATGGACAGCATGGACATGGCGGCCACCGCGACGCCGTACAGGCCCGCCAGCGAGTAGGACACCAGGATGGCGATGCACACGCAGATCACCGGCCAGGCGGTGGACTTCATGCTGATGCCGATACCGGCGATGATGTTGGTGGCGTGGCCCGTCGTCGAGGCCTGCGCCACGTGCTGCACCGGCTTGTACTGCGTGCCGGTGTAGTACTCGGTGATCCACACCAGCGCGCCGGTCAGCACCAGGCCGACCACGCAGGCGCCGAACAGCTTCATCACCGCGCCGCTGCCGCCCAGCGCGTTGTCGGGCATGATCCAGGCGGTGACGAAGTAGAAGGCGATCAGCGACAGCACGCCGGCAATGGCCAGGCCCTTGTACAGCGCCGGCATCACGTTCTTCATGCCGGGGCTGGCCTTGACGAAGAAGGTGCCGATGATGGAGGCGATGATCGACACCGCGCCCAGCGCCAGCGGGTACAGCACCGCCTGCGTGGCCGCGTTGGTCAGCATCAGCCCGCCCAGCACCATGGTGGCGATCAGCGTGACGGCGTAGGTCTCGAACAGGTCGGCCGCCATGCCGGCGCAGTCGCCCACGTTGTCGCCCACGTTGTCGGCGATCACGGCCGGGTTGCGCGGGTCGTCCTCGGGAATGCCGGCCTCCACCTTGCCCACCAGGTCGGCGCCCACGTCGGCGCCCTTGGTGAAGATGCCGCCGCCCAGGCGCGCGAAGATGGAGATGAGCGAGGAGCCGAAGGCAAAGCCGATCAGCGGGTTGAGCGCGTGCGCGTCGGCCGCCGTGCCGCCCAGGAACCAGTAGAAGCCCGTGACGCCCAGCAGGCCCAGCCCCACCACCAGCATGCCGGTGATGGCGCCGCCGCGAAAGGCCACGTCCAGCGCCGGGCCGATGCCCTTGGTGGCTGCCTGCGCCGTGCGCACGTTGGCGCGCACCGACACGTTCATGCCGATGAAGCCGCAGGCGCCCGACAGCACCGCGCCGACGACGAAGCCGACGGCCGTCTTGACGTCCAGAAAGACCCCGATCAGGATCGCCAGCACCACGCCGACGATGGCAATGGTGCGGTATTGCCGCGCCAGGTAGGCCGCCGCGCCGGTCTGGATGGCGGCCGAGATTTCCTGCATGCGGGCGTTGCCGGCGTCCTGCGCCAGAATCCAGCCGCGCGCCCAGAAACCGTAGATCACGGCGATCACGCCGCAGACAAGCGCCAGGATCAGCGCCGAGTTTCCTGTCATGAAAAGCTCTCCTCTTGTGTCGTCATTGCGCTTCGGAGGAGCAGGCCCGTGCTGTGGTGCAACGCAGCCGGCTCATCCACTGCGTTGCTTCCTCGTGCCCCTTGCGGGCACCGATTGGCCAACCCCTGAAATTTAGCGCGAAACGGGCCGGCCCGCCCAAACCGTAAAATCAGGCCCGATTTCAGCCGGCCCCGACGGGGTCATTTTTTGCGGAAAAAGCCACACCATGTCCCTCGATAGCGTCTCCCCCGGCAAAAACGCGCCCGACGAATTCAACGTGATCATCGAAATCCCGTTGAACTCCGACCCCATCAAGTACGAGGTCGACAAGGCCACCGGCACCCTGTTCGTCGACCGCTTCATGACCACGGCCATGTATTACCCGGCCAACTACGGCTACGTGCCGCAAACCCTGTCGGGCGACGGCGACCCGGTGGACGTGCTGGTCATCACGCCCTATCCGCTGCAGCCGGGCGTGGGCGTCACCTGCCGGCCGCTGGGCATCCTGAAGATGGAAGACGAAGCCGGCATCGACGGCAAGGTGCTGGCGGTGCCGATCGACAAGGTGCTGCCCATCTACAGCCACTGGAAGAAGGTCGACGACATCAACCCGATGCGCCTGCAGGCCATCAGCCACTTCTTCGAGCACTACAAGGACCTGGAGGCCGGCAAGTGGGTCAAGGTGCTGGGCTGGGAAGGCCCCGAGGCCGCGCGCAAGGAAATCATCGACGGCATTGCCGCCTACAAGAAGTAGGGCGAGTAGGGCGGCTCAGCCGGCCGGGCGCGCGCCGCGCCGCTCCGCCACCGCGATGCCGCCCAGCACCATCGCCAGGCCCAGCGCGTGGTAGGGCCGCAGCGGCTCGCCCAGCAGCAGCACCGCCAGCGCGGGGCCGAACAAAGTCGCCCGCCGCCGCCTCCCAGGCCAGCAGCGGCAGCGAGGCCAGCGCCGCGATGCCCGCGACGGCGGCAAAAAACGCCAGCGGCGACACCGCCGGCTTGGCGCGCAGCCCCAGCGTGTAGCCCGCGTACAGCACCGAGGCCGCCAGCACGCCCACGTCGCCCACGTTCAGGTCCAGCGCGCGCAGCACCGACCACTGCCCGCGCGCCGCCACCACCACCACCCCCGCCAGCGTCAGCGCCACGCCCAGCGCCTGCAGCGCCGACACGCGCAGGCGGAACACCGCCGCCGCGCCCAGCAGCACCAGCACCGGCACCACGCCCTGGATGATGGCCAGGTTGACCGCGCTGGTGTGGTGCGCGGCCGTGTAGTACAGCGCGTTGAAGCCGGTGAAGCCGGCCACGCCCATGGCCGTCAGGTAGCGCCAGCGCGGGCGCAGCAGCGGCCATGCCGCCACCACCTGCCGCCGCGCCACCAGCCACAGCGCGAGGCAGGCCACCGACCAGCGCGCGGTGGTCAGCATCATGGGCGACACCTGCCCCACCGCCAGCCGCGCCGCCACCACGTTGCTGCCCCACACCAGGGTGGTGAAGATCAGCAGCAGCGCCGGCCGGCGGTCGAGCCAGGCCCGCCAGGCGGCGAATGGAGACGGGGCGGGCGCGGCAGGCATGGCGGCGAGCGTAGCAGCGCGGGCGCGGAGGCGTCGGTCGGGCCGGCGACAGGGGGATGCGAATTTTCAAGCCAAATCGCGGTATAGCCGGCATTGAACAAGCGCGAATAGCTATCAAAATAATAGTTGATGCGCGGCGTTGGCGCCGACGTCACGCGCTGCGGCCGGGCAAGGATAATGAGCCGCGACCCATGACGCCGCCCAGCCCATCCCTCGCATTCGAGCGTGCCAGCCCGCTGACGCGGGCGCTGGTGGGCGCCGCCGTGCAGCACATCGAGAGCGCCGGCGCGCTGGATGACGCGGCCGAGCTGCGTCAGGCCTTTGCCGCCCAGCCCACGCGCGCCGCGCAGGTGCAGGCGCGCGCTTGGCTGCTGGGCCGCCGCCTGGGACTGCCGCAGGAGCTGGCGCGTTGGCGCCTGTGGGGCGGCTGGGTGGCGCTGGCGCTGGCGGTGCTGGTCGCGCTGGCCGGCCTGGCCGCGGGGCGCAGCGTGCTGGCGCCCGACCGCAGCATCAACGCCGTGGCGGCCTTCGTCAGCCTGCTGGGGCTGCATGCGCTCACGCTCACGGTCTGGCTGCTGGGGCTGCTGGCCACGCTGGCGGGGGCGCACGTGCGGCTGGGCGACTGGTCGCTGGGCCGGCTGGCGCTGGGCCTGGTGGCGCGCTGGCCGCAGGGCCGCGGCCCGCACGCGCTGGACTTGTGGCGCGGCTTCGGCGCCGTGATGCAGCGCCAGCGCCTGTGGCCCTGGCTGACCGGGCTGATCAGCCACGGCATCTGGACGGCCGCCTTCGTGCTGACGCTGGCGGTGCTGGCCTTCGGCTTTGCCTTTCAGACCTATCGGCTGAGCTGGCAGACCACCATCCTGAGCGCCGAGTTCTTCCAGCGCTTCGTGCAGATCACCGGCGCGCTGCCGGCGGCGCTGGGCTTTCCGGTGCCCGACGCGCAGGCGGTGGCGCAGGTCGGGCAGGCGGGCGCCGGCTTCGTGCCGCCCGCCGCCGGCCAGCGCGAATGGGCCTGGTGGCTGATGGGCTGCGTGGCGGTCTACGGCCTGCTGCCGCGCGCGCTGCTGGCGGCCCTGAGCGCCTGGCGCTGGCGCGCCGGCGTGGCGCGCTTGAAAGACGTGGACATGGCCGACCCCGAGGTGCAGCGCATCGTGCGCCGGCTGGACGCGCTGGAGCCGCCGCCGGCGGTGATCGACGCCGAGCACCCCGGCGCCGGCGCGGCCGCCCCTGCCTGGCCGGCGGCCGCGCCCGGCGCGCCGGGCTCGTGGCGGGCGGTTGGCTTCGAGCTGCCGCCCGAGCTGCCCTGGCCGCTGCCGCCGGACCCGGCCGCGCCGCCCCTGCACGTCAGCGGCAGCCAAGCCGAACGTCAAAGTGCGCTGCAGCAGCTGGCCGCCACGCGCCCGCAGTCGCTGCTGCTGCTGGTGCACGCGCCGGCCAGCCCCGACCGCGGCACCGCGCGCTTCGTGCGCGAGGCCGCCGCGCTGGCGCAGCGCGCGGCGCTGTGGCCGCTGGGCGCGGGCGACGACCAGGGCGCACGCTGGCGCGACTGGTTGAAATCCGAGCATTTTGACGCTGTAGCGCTTGTCCAGTCAGCGCCAGCAGCTCTCGATTGGATAGCAAACCGCGAGGTCGCCGATGCCTGAGCCGCTGATCGTCGCCGTGGTCGGCCACACCAACGCGGGCAAGACCTCGCTGCTGCGCACGCTCACGCGGCAGGTCGATTTCGGCGAGGTGTCCGAGCGCCCCGGCACCACGCGCCACGCCGAGGCGCTGGCGCTGCGGCTCGATGGCCAAGTGGCGGCGCGCTTCATCGACACGCCGGGGCTGGAGGATTCGGTGGCGCTGCTGGACTTTCTGGGCCGCCAGCCGGGCGAGACGCGCACCGAGCGCGTGCGCGCCTTCCTGGCCGGGCCCGAGGCGCGCGCCGCCTTCGAGCAGGAGGCCAAGGTGCTGCGCGCGCTGCTGGAGCAGGCCGACTGCGCCATGCTGGTGATCGACACGCGCCAGCCGGTGCTGCCCAAGTACCGCGCCGAGATCGAGATCCTCGCCGCCTGCGCCAAGCCGGTCATGCCGGTGCTCAACTTCGTGCGCGACGGCGCCGCCCGCGTGGCCGACTGGCACCGCGCGCTGCAGGAAAGCGGCCTGCACGCGCGCGCCGAGTTCGACGTCGTGGCCCCCTTCAACGGCAGCGAGCGTGAGCTGTACACCGACCTGGCCAGCCTGCTGCCGCAGCGGCGCGCGCAGCTGGCGGACCTGGTCGACGCGCTGGCGCTGCAGGCGCGCGAGCGCCGCCAGGCCGCCGCCCGCGTGGTGGCCAGTCACCTGGTCGACGTCGCCGCCATGCGCCGCGCGCTGCCGGCCGATGAGTTTGCCGACGCGCTGCGGCAAAAGGCCTTCGTGCGTGCCTTTCAGGACGACGTGCGCGGCCACGTGCGCCACGCGGTGAGCGAGCTGCTGGCGCTGTTCGGCTTTCGCGAAGGCGACGCCGAGCTGGCCGAGCTGCCCGCGCTGGCCGAGCGCTGGGAGGACGATTTGTTCAACCCCGAGCTGCTCAAGCGCGCCGGCACCCGCCTGGGCCTGGGCGCCATGATCGGCGCCGGCGTGGGCGCGGTGGCCGACGTGGCGCTGGCCGGCCTGTCGCTGGGCGCCGCCACTACCTTGGGCGCCACCGTGGGCGGCGCGCTGTCGGGTGGCTGGCGGCCACTGTGGCGCAAGGCCAAAAACCGCCTGGATGGCGTGCAGGAGCTGACCGCGGACGACGCCCTGCTGCTGTTGCTGGCCGAGCATCTGTCGTCGCTGGTTGCCGCACTGGCACAGCGCGGCCACGCGGCGCAGCAGCGCCTGCGCATCGGCACGGTGGCGCTGCCGACGGACGCGGTCGGCGCGCCGGTGTCCGAGGGCGTGCTGCGGGCCGTGCAGGCGCTGGCGCCGGCGCGCGGCCATCCAAAGTGGGAGCGGCGCCAGCGCGGCGCGCGCGACGACGACGAGCGCACCGAGCTGGTGGAGCGCGTGGCGCGGCTGCTGCCGCCCGATCTGGAGGAGGACGAGGCATCGTGATCAAGAAAGTCCTGTGGGCCGTGCTGGCCGGGGTGGTGGCGCTGGCGGCTTTTGTCGCCATCAACACCGTGCGCAAGGGCTCGCGCCAGTTGCAGGTGCCGCCGCTGGCGCCGCTGGCCATCGACGAGCAGGCCGTCGCCCGGCGCCTGGGGCAGGCGGTGCGCCTGCAGACCGTGTCCTCGCAAACCGACGCGCAGCTGAACGCCGATCGGTTCCAGGCGCTGCACGCGCTGCTGGAGCAGCAGTTTCCGCGGGTGCACGCCCAGCTCAAGCGCGAGAGCGTGGGCGGCCTGAGCCTGCTCTACACCTGGCCCGGCAGTGACCCGCAGGCCAAGCCCATGCTGCTGATGGCGCACCAGGACGTGGTGCCCATCGCCCCCGGCACCGAGGGCGACTGGCAGCAGCCGCCGTTTTCCGGCGCCGTGCAGGGCGGCTACATCTGGGGCCGCGGCTCGTGGGACGACAAGGGCAACCTGCTGTCGCAGCTGGAGGCGGTCGAGCTGCTGCTGGCCAGCGGCTGGCAGCCGCCGCGCACCGTCTACCTGGCCTACGGCGCCGACGAGGAGGTCGGCGGCCAGCGCGGCGCGGCGCAGATCGCGGCGCTGCTCAAGTCGCGCGGCGTGCAGCTGGACTTCGTCATCGACGAGGGCCTGCTGGTGCTCGACGGCGTGCTGCCGGGCCTGAAGCCGCCCGCGGCGGTGATCGGCATTGCCGAGAAGGGCTACCTGTCGGTGCAGCTGACGGTGTCGGCCACGCCGGGCCATTCGTCCATGCCGCCGCCCCAGGGCACGAGCGCCATCGCCATGATGGCTGCGGCCCTGACCAAGCTGGAGAACCGGCAGATGCCCGCCGCCATCCGCGGCGTGGCGGGCGAAATGTTCGACACCCTGGCGCCCGAGATGAGTGGTTTTTCGCGCGTGGCGCTGTCCAACCTGTGGCTGTTCGGCCCGCTGGTGCAAAGGCAGCTCGAAGGCGCCGCCAGCACCAACGCCCTGCTGCGCACCACCACGGCGCTGACCATCGTGAGCGCCGGCAACAAGGACAACGTGCTGCCCGGCCGCGCCGAGGCCACGGTCAACTTCCGCATGCTGCCGGGCGACACCGAGGACGGCGTGCTGCAGCACGTGCACGGCGCGATCGACGCGGCGGTGCCGGCCGATCAGCTGAAGCTGGAGACCCTGCCCGGCGCCAGGGAGGCGTCCAAGGTGGCGCCCACCGGCTCGGCGCAATACAAGCTGCTGAACCAGACCATCCGCGAGGTCTTTCCGGATGCGCTGGTGGCCCCGGGCCTGATGGTGGGCGGCACCGACTCGGTGCACTACGAGGCCATCAGCGACCACATCTTCAAGTTTTCGCCCGTGCGTGCGGGCAGCGAGGACCTGAAGCGCTTTCACGGCACCAACGAGCGCCTGGCCGTGAAGAATTACGCGGACGCCATCCGCTTTTATCACCGGCTGATCACGCAGATGGCGGCCGCGCGGCCGGGTGCGTGATACTTGCCGTCATTGCGTTGTCGGTCAACAATAGGCCCATGACCTCTGCCCGCAAGCCCCTTCTCGTCGCCACCCTCGCCCTGCTGGCCGCCGCCGGCGCGCAGGCCAGTTGCTACACCGTGCTGGACGGCAAGGGCCAGATCATCTCGCAGACTTCCACCCCGCCGGTGGACATGTCGCTGCAGCTGCACCAGACCGTGCCCGAGCGCTTCGGCCCCGGCGCCGACATGGTGTTCGGCGTGGCCGACGAAAACTGCGGCCCGCCGGCCGAGCCCTTCGAGGCGGCGCAGCTCACGCCGGTGGTGCACCAGGTCGGCGGCCAGCGCGCCATCCGGCGCAAGCCCAAGGCCGATCGGGGTTAAGCGTCGTCGCTTGCGTGGCGCAGCGGCGAGCGCTCTTGCAAATCGTGCAGGTAGCGCTCCATCCCCTGGTCCTCGCGCGCCAGAAAGCGCGCCACCGCATCGGCAAAGGCCGGGTGCGCCAGCCAGTGGCAGCTGGTGGTGGCCACCGGCAGCAGGGCGCGCGCCATCTTGTGCTCGCCCTGCGCACCGCCTTCGAAGCGCGCCACGCCGTGGCGGATGCACCAGTCGATGGGCTGGTAGTAGCAGGCCTCGAAGTGCAGGCAGTCCACCCGCTCCAGGGCGCCCCAGTAGCGGCCGTAGGCCACGATCTCTGAGTCGTTTTGGCCTCCAGCGCCCGCTGGCTCTGCGCTGACAGCTATCAAACTGCAAGCAATGGGCTGCCCCGCGCGCTCGGCGATGAACAGCACCCAGTGGCCTGCCAGGTCGCGCGCCATGGCCTCGAAGAAGGCGGGCGTCAGGTAGGGCTCGTTGCCGTGCTCCAGGTAGGTGCGCTCGTAGCAGCGGTAAAAAAACGCCCAGTCCGCCGGCGTGATGGCGGCGCCGCGCGCGCTGCGAAACGTCACGCCGGCGGCGGCCACCTTGCGCCGCTCCTGGCGAATCTTCTTGCGCTTGTCCTGCGTCAGCGCGGCCAGGAAGTCCTCGAAGTCGGCAAACGCGGATGGCGTCACCGGGTGCTGGTTTTTCCAGTGGAACTGCACCTGGTGGCGCGGCATGTGGTCTGAGGCCGCGCACGCCGCCACATCCTCGTCATCGCCGAACAGCACGTGCAGCGACGACAGCTTGTGCTGCGCGCACCACCCCCGCAGCGCCCGCACCAGCGCCGCGCGCGCCGCCGCATCGCGTGCCAGCAGGCGCGAGCCCGGCACGGGGGTGAAGGGCACGGCCACCAGCGCCTTGGGGTAGTAGCGCAGGCCATGCTCGGCATAGGCATTGGCCCAGGCCCAGTCGAACACGTACTCGCCATACGAATGCGCCTTGACGTACAGCGGGCAGGCGGCGGCCAGTTCATCGTCGTCCCACAGCAGCATGAAGCGCGGCGCCCAGCCGGTCTCGGGCACCGCGCTGCCGCTGGCGTGCAGCGCCACCAGGTATTCGGCCCGCATGAAGGGCGTGGGCGCGTGCTGGCGCGCCAGCAGGGCGTTCCAGGCCGCGGCGTCGATGGTGCCGGGGTCGGTGACGATCTGCTGGCGAAAGGGGGTGGTGGCTTGAAGCAAGGCGGAGAGCGGATGCGGGTACTGCCGGATTATTGGGCGAGAGGCTGAAAATCATCGGCAGGCGAGACATTGACCGTTACATGCAACCAGGCTAAAGTGTTCCATGTAACGATGGGAACGCCTTTCATGACCGCCACGCATGTCAACGCCAGGGTTCAGAAGCATCGGGACGCCTTGCGCGAAGCCGGGCTTCGCCCGGTTCAAATCTGGGTGCCCGACACGCGCCGTCCGGACTTCGCCGACGAGTGCCGCCGCCAGTCCCTCCTGGTGGCACAGGCCGAACTGGACGATGCCGAACTGCAGCGGTTCATGGATGCGGCCCTGGCGGACGTCGACGGTTGGACGGCATGAACCGTGGCGATCTGGTCACCGTGGCGATGCAGGGCGACTTCGGCAAGCCCAGACCCGCCCTGATCATCCAGGCCAGCCAATTCAGCGCTCACCCCAGCGTCACGATTCTTCCCGTATCGAGCGCGCTGGTGCAGGCCCCCTTGCTTCGCATCCTGCTTGCGCCGAGCGCCGACAACGGTCTGCAAAAACCATCGCAGGTCATGGTCGACAAGGCCATGACCGTGCGGCGCGACAAGCTGGGGCGGGTGATCGGGCGCATCGATGCCGACGCCCTGGTGGAAGTGGAGCGCTGCCTGGCGGTGTTTTTGGGCATTGCCAAGTAGGCAGCGGCGCAGGCCCTGGCCGCCGGCTGTCGCCCCGCGCGACGCGTTCGCTACCATTCGTCCCTGACGCCCATCTTCCCGCATCGACATGTCCCTCTCCATCTGCGTGGCCCAGCTCAACTTCGTCGTCGGCGACATGCCGGGCAACGCGCAAAAAATCATCGACGCCGCGCGCAGCGCGCACGCGCAGGGCGCGCGCCTGCTGCTGGCGCCCGAGGGCGCCATTTGCGGCTACATCGCCGAGGACCTGCTGCTGCGCCCGGCCTTCATGGCGGCCTGCGATGACGCGGTGCAGACCGTGGCGCGCGAAACGGCGGCGCTGCAGAACCTGGTGATCGTGGTCGGCCACCCGGTGGGCCACGACGCGCGCGGCCCCAGCGTGACCATCAGCGAGCGCCACAACGCGGCCAGCGTGATCTGCAACGGGCGGGTGCTGGCCACCTACGCCAAACAGCGCCTGCCCAACTACCAGGTGTTCGACGAACGGCGCTACTTCGTGCCGGGGCAGGGCGCCTGCGTGTTCGACGCCGGCGGCGTGCGCGTGGGCCTGCTCATCTGCGAGGACGCGTGGTACGCCGAGCCCGCGCGCCAGGCCCAGGCGGCGGGGGCCGAGCTGCTGGCGGTCATCAACGCCTCGCCCTTTCACCAGGGCAAGGGCGTCGAGCGCGAGGCCGTGATGCGCGAGCGCGCGCGCGACGTCGGCCTGCCACTGGTGTGGGCGCACTGGACGGGCGGGCAGGACGAGGTGGTGTTCGACGGGCAGTCGTTTGCCGTCAACGCCAGCGGCGAACTGGCGGGCCGCGCCCCGGCTTTTGAAGAAAAACTGTGGTTTGCCCGGGCGGATCAAGCGCGGACAGCTATTGAAATAATAGCTACCACGGCGCCGCCGCCGACGCCCGAGCGCGAGCTGTGGGACGCGCTGGTGCTGGGCCTGCGTGACTACGTGCGCAAGAACGGTTTCCAGAGCGTGGCGCTGGGCCTGTCCGGCGGCATCGACTCGGCCCTGGTGCTGGCGCTGGCCGTCGATGCGCTGGGCGCCGACGCCGTGCACACGCTGATGCTGCCCAGCCCCTACACGGCGGGCATCAGCGTGCAGGACGCACACGAGATGGCGCGGCGCCTGGGCGTGCGGCACGACGAGCTGTCGATCCGACCCGCCTTCGAGACCGTCAAGGCCACGCTGGCGCCGCTGTTTGCCGGGCGGCCCGAGGACACCACCGAAGAGAACATCCAGGCGCGCCTGCGCGGCCTGCTGCTGATGGCGCTGTCCAACAAGTTCGGCCACCTGATCCTGACCACCGGCAACAAGAGCGAATACGCCGTCGGCTACTGCACGCTGTACGGCGACATGTGCGGCGGCTTTGCGCCCATCAAGGACGTGGTCAAGACGCGGGTGTTCGCGCTGGCGCGCTGGCGCAACGCGCACGACCCCTATGGCACCGGCGCCAACCCGATCCCCGAGCGCATCATCACCCGCCCGCCCAGCGCCGAGCTGCGCGAAGACCAGACCGACCAGGACAGCCTGCCGCCCTACGAGGTGCTGGACGCCATCATCGCCCGCTATGTGGAGCACGACGCCGCCATTGCCGAGCTGCTGGCCGAGGGCTTCGCCCCCGCCGACGTCGAGCGCGTCACGCGCCTGATCAAGGGCAGCGAATACAAGCGCCAGCAGGCGCCGGTCGGCACGCGCGTGACGCCGCGCGGTTTTGGCAAGGACTGGCGTTATCCTATGACCAATCGATTCCGGGCCTGAGCCCCACTGGAGCACCCTGCATGAAACAAATCACCGCCATCATCAAGCCCTTCAAGCTGGAGGAGGCCCGCGAGGCGCTGGGCGACGTCGGCGTCACCGGCCTGACGGTCACCGAGGTCAAGGGCTTCGGCCGCCAGAAGGGCCACACCGAGCTGTACCGCGGCGCCGAGTACGTGGTGGACTTTCTGCCCAAGGTGATGATCGAGGTGGTGGTGGCCGACGAGGCCGTCGAGCGCTGCGTCGAGGCCATCGTCAAGGCGGCGCGCACCGGCAAGATCGGCGACGGCAAGATCTTCGTCACCCCGGTCGAGCGCGTGGTGCGCATCCGCACCGGCGAAGAGGGCGACGAAGCGGTCTGAGCGCGCCGCGCGTCATTCGGCACGAGGGCTGGTCGGCATTGCCGACCGGCCCTTGTTTTTTGGCCTCTCGGCAGGAGCCGCAGGAGCCGCAGGAGCCGCAGGAGCCGCAGGAGCGGATGCAGCTTGAGGCTGGGCTGCCCGTCAAATGCAAAATAATTCCTGAGCTGCGTACTTCAGCATCAGTCATGTCGCTTGATGTGTGCCGGAACATTGTGTTACAGTCAACCAAACTGCAACATAATTCCTATATCGCCTGCATGCCTTGCCTCGGTCCATGCAGGCGCGTGGCGTTTCGGTGGCTGGGGTTTCATTTCTTCGGGAGCATAGGGACATGAGGGTGATTTCAGGTGGCGTGTCGCGCCGTCGGGTGCTGGCACGCGGCGTGTCGGTGGTGGGGGCCGCCGCGGGCGTGCTGGGTTCGGGGCGTGCGCTGGCGCAGGGCCCGGCGGCGGAAAAGGACAAGCTCAGGGTCGGGCTGATGCTGCCCTACAGCGGCACCTACGCCAAGCTGGGCGAGGCGATCGAGAACGGCATGCGCATGGCCGTGGCCGAAAAGGGCGGACGCCTGGCGGGCCGCGACGTCGAGTGGATCAAGCTGGACGACGAGTCCGAGCCGAAGAAGGCGGACGCCAACGCGCGCCGCCTGGCGGTGCAGGACAAGGTCGATGTCATCGTCGGCACCGTGCACTCGGGCGTGCAGATGGCGATGCAGAAGGTGGTGGCCGAGACCGGCACGCTCACCCTCATCCCCAACGCCGGCGTGCACGCGGTGACGCGCGGCGCCTGCCTGCCCAACGTGTTCCGCACCTCGTTCACCATGGCGCAGCCCACGGTGGCGCTGGGGCAGGCCATGATCGAGCGCAAGGCGCGCCGCGCCGTGTGGGTGACCTGGGACTACTCGGCCGGCGCCGACTCGCTGGAAGGCTTTCGCGAAGGCTACGTCAAGGCCGGCGGCACCATCGTGAAGGAGCTGAAGGTGCCGTTTCCCAGCACCGACTTCAGCGCCGTGCTGGCCGAGATCACCCAGCTCAAGCCCGATGCCGTGGCCTGCTTCTTTGCCGGCGCGGGCGCCGCCAAGTTCATGCAGGACTACGCCAAGGCCGGGCTGCAGTACAGCATCCCGCTGTACGGCTCGGGCTTTTTGACCGAGGGCGTGCTGGACGGCGCCGGCGTGGCGGCCGAGGGCATCGTCACTACGCTGCACTACAGCAACCTGCTGCCCACCGTGCGCAACGGCGAGTTCCGCTACAACTACCGCCGCGCCTTCAAGCACGAGCCCGACGTCTACGCCATGCAGGGCTACGACACCGGCCTGCTGCTGCGCCACGGGCTGGAGGCCGTGCAGGGCGACATGAGCCAGCGCAATCGGCTCTATGGCGCGCTGGAGTCGGCCAGCATCGACAGCCCGCGCGGCAAATGGCGCATGGGCCGCGCGCACAACCCGGTGCAGGACATCTACCTGCGCACCGCGTCGGCCGGCGAAAACCGCCTGATCGGCGTGGCCGCGCGCGCGCTGGAAGACGCGGGCACCGGCTGCAAGCTGGCTTGATGCTGCGATTTTTGTAGCTTTGGGCGGCGCCCGTCGCACCGGCGACAAGGCGCCCTGCGGTCGCCGGCCCCGGCCGCGCTAGCATGGCGCCAAAGCCACCGGAGACAGCCCCCCATGCGCCCGCATTACCAGTTCTGGCCGTCGCGCCTGCCGCACGCCATCGCCGTGCCCGCCACCTCGCTGTGGCACAACCTGGCCATCAGCGCGCTGCGTTACCCGGACAAGCCGGCCACGGTGTTCTTCGGCGCGGTGCTGACCTGGGCGCAGCTGAAGGCCGCGGCCGAGCGCCTGGCCGCGCGGCTGCAGGCGCTGGGCGTGGCCAAGGGCGACCGCGTGCTGCTGAACCTGCAGAACACGCCGCAGCTGATCGTGGCGCACTTCGCCATCCTGCGCGCCGACGCGGTGGTGGTGCCCATCAACCCGATGAACCGGGCCGAAGAGCTCAAGCACTACATCACCGACCCCGACGCCAGGGTGGCCATCACCAGCGCCGAGCTGGCCGGCGAGCTGGCGGCGGCCTCCAACGCGCTGCCCGCGGGCCAGCGCCTGGCGCACCTGATCGTCACGCAGTACACCGACGCCTTCGACGCAGCCGTGCAGGGCGAGGACGCCCCGCCCGAGGCCTGGCGCGACTGGCTGCTGCCGCGCCGTACGCTGCCCGTGCTCGAGGGCGGCCAGGTGCAGGCCTGGGCGGATGCGCTGGCCTTTGATGGCCCGCTGGCGCCGACCACCGTGGGCCCGCAGGACCTGAGCGTGCTGCCCTACACCAGTGGCACCACCGGCCTGCCCAAGGGCTGCATGCACACCCACGCGTCGATCATGCACAACGCCGTGGCCTGCACGCTGTGGGGCAACGGCAGCAGCGAGACGGTGGGCCTGGTGGTGGTGCCCATGTTCCACATCACCGGCATGGTGGCGGTGATGCACGCGGCGGTGTACGCCGGTGCCACCATGGTGCTGATGCCGCGCTGGGACCGCGAGCTGGCCGGGCGCCTGATCTCGCGCTGGAAGGTCACGGCCTGGGCCAACATCCCTACCATGGTGATCGACCTGCTGGCGAGCCCCAACTTCGCCAGTTTCGATTTGTCCAGCCTCAAGGCCATCAGCGGCGGCGGCGCGGCCATGCCGCAGGCGGTGGCGCAGCGCCTGTTCGAGGTCTACGGCCTGCGCTACGCCGAGGGCTACGGCCTGACCGAAACCGCCGCGCCCTCGCACCAGAACCCGCTGGAGCACCCCAAGCAGCAGTGCCTGGGCATCCCCTTCATGAGCACCGACGCGCGCGTGGTCGACTCCGACACGCTCAAGGAAGTGCCGCAGGGCGAGACCGGCGAGATCGTGATCCACGGCCCCGAGGTGTTCCAGGGCTACTGGAAGCGCCCCGATGCCACCGAGGCCGCCTTCTTCGAGCTCGATGGCCTGCGCTTTTTCCGCTCGGGCGACCTGGGCAGGGTGGACGAGGACGGCTACTTCTTCATCACCGACCGGCTCAAGCGCATGATCAACGCCAGCGGCTTCAAGGTCTGGCCGGCCGAGGTCGAGGCGCTGATGTTCAAGCATCCCGCCATTCAGGAGGCCTGCGTGATCGGCACCCGGGACGCCTACCGCGGCGAATCGGTCAAGGCCGTGGTGGTGCTGCGCGCCACGCACCAGGGCAAGGTGAGCGAGCAGGACATCATCGACTGGTGCCGCGAGCACATGGCGGCCTACAAGGTGCCGCGCGCGGTGCAGTTCGCCGACGCCCTGCCCAAGAGCGGCAGCGGCAAGGTCATGTGGCGCCTGCTGCAGGAAAAGGAAACCGGCTGAGCGCAGCTATGGCGCCTTGAGATACAGGCGGTCGGACCAGGTCGCCAGCCACTGTGGGCGAAAGGCCACGCAGATGGCGACGATCATGCCGGTCATGATGGCGTCGCCCCAGGCCATCAGCCAGCGTGCCACCAGGGCCAGGCCGGGCTCCACGTTGGCGCCCAGCGCCTGGCCGCTCCAGTGCGCCAGCGTGCCGGCGACAAACAGGCACAGCGCGGTACCCAGAAAGGCGCGCCCCAGGATGTAGACGAAGGGGTTGTGCGCCACCCAGCGCCGCAGCACCCAGCCCAGGCCCAGCGCCAGCGTGGCCGGCACCATGCCCAGCCACAGCGCCATGTCCAGCTGCTCGGCCGGCGTGACGGGCGCGATCCAGCCGGTGGCCAGCGCCACCGCGCCGAACACCAGCATGGCCAGTGGCCAGCCCAGCATCAGCAGGATCAGACAGGCGCCCGACAGCTGCAGGCGCAGCGGCAGGTGCTGCAGCCAGGGCAGGGCCCACAGCCAGGGCGTGATGACCAAGGCGGCCAGCAGCGGCGAGAGCAGGGCGCCGCCCGCCAGCTGCCGCCAGGGCCGAAAGGCCAGGGCCACCAGCAGGGCGGCCGCGACGAGCGACAGGTTCAGCAGGGTCATGGCAACGCGGGCGCCAACAGGGGCGCGCCGGCGATTATCCTTGGCGCATCGCCCGCCTTCTTTGCATCATGTTCTTGCCCCCGTTCACCACCGTCGATCATTACCTGGCCGCGCTGCGCGAGCGCGGCTACGCGGTGCTGGACGCCGCCGCCGTGCGTGCGCTCACGGGCGCGTCCGCGGCCGACCTGCAGGAGCTGGCGCGCGCCTGGGACGACCTGGCGCCGGACGAATACCTGAAGGACGGCGGGCGCTATCGCCGGCGCCGCCACGCCTCGTTCAAGGCCCAGGGCGGCGCCGTGCAGGACGTACCCTACCGCCCGCACTGGCAGCCGCTGGCCTACAACGCGCTGCACGGTGGCATGCAGCGCTGGTTTGCGCCGGTCGATGCGGCCACGCTGGCGCGGCCCGACTGGCGCGCGCTGCTGGCCTGGCTGGCGCGCGTGGCCGACGCGCTGTGGGGCGCGCAGCCCTGGTACGGCGAGGCCCACCCGTTTCGCATCGACACCACGGGCGGCATCGGCCGCCCCACGCCCGAGGGCGCGCACCGCGACGGCGTGGACCTGGTGGCCGTGTTCATGGTGGCGCGTGAAGGCGTCAAGGGCGGCGAGACGCGCGTGTTCGAGCAGGACGGCCCGCGCGGCGAGCGCTTCACGCTGGACGAACCCTGGTCGGTGCTGCTGCTGGACGACCACGGCGTGATCCACGAGACCACACCCATCCAGCCGCTGGCCGAGGGTGCGCCCGGCCACCGCGACACCCTGGTCGTCACGCTGCGCGCGCAGGGCTTCCTGGAGCCCGCGGCTTGACCTGCGTCATGACGGCGGGCGTGGTTCAAGCCGACAATCGATGCTGATTCAGCCCAAAAGGAGTTTTCCATGTTCAAGCACATCCTGGCTCCCGTCGACGGTTCCGCCACCTCGATGGCGGCGGTGGACAAGGCGGCCGAGCTGGCCAAGGCCTTTGGCGCCGTGGTCACGGCGGTGTACGTGATCGACCCCTATCCCTTCACCGGTGTCGGCAGTGAATTCGCCTATGGGCAGGATCAGTACCTCAACGCCGCCCGCGCCGAGGCCGCCGCCGCCATCGAAGGCGCCGCCCAGCGCCTGCAGGCGGCGGGCGTGCAGGCCGAGACGCGCGTCATCGAGTCGCATGCCGTCTGGCGCGGCATCGTCGAGGCCACCGATTCGTGCGGCGCCGACCTGATCGTGATGGGCTCGCACGGCCGCCGCGGCCTGGAGCGCCTGGTGCTGGGCAGCGTCACGCAAAGCGTGCTCTCGCACAGCAAGATCAGCACGCTGGTGGTGCGGGCACCCGCGGCGCCCGCGGCGGCGACGGCCTGACGCGCTATTTCTTGCGGCCCGTCGACGCCCGGCGCACGGGCACGGCGAAGGCCTCGCGTGCCAGCGCGGCCGCGTCCAGCCGCCGCGCGATGCTGCCGCACACCAGGTCGCACAGCTCGTACACCGACGGATCGGCGATGCGGTAGAACACGCTGCTGCCCTGGTGCTCGCGCGCCACCAGGCCCTGCTGCGCCATCTGCGCCAGGTGGCGCGACACGTTGGCCACACTCGAATCGACCTGCTCGGCGATCTCGCCCACGCTCAGCTGGCCCGTGCCCAGCGCGTTCAGGATGCGCAGGCGGGTGGGCTCGGACAGGGTGCGAAAGTAATGCGCCACGTGCTCGAGCGCGGCGGGCGGCAGGTCGGTCAGCGGAGACATCGGTCGGCAGTCGGGACGGGTCGGATCGTCGGGCAGTCTAACGCTTGACGGTGGAATTCTTGCGATTACACTATTGCGCATTTGCATGATTGCGCAAATAATAAAGCAATGATCCGCGAACGCAAGTCCCATTTGCCCATCCGCGCGCGCCACGCCGTCCTGGCCGCACGCTGCGCGCTGGCGGCCGCCCTGGTGCTGGGCGCCGGCGTGCCGGGCCGGGCGGCGCCGGCGACCGAGCTGCCGGTGCTGGCCGTGCAAGCCACCGCCGCGGCCCAGGCCAGCCGCTACGACGGTCAGGTCGAGGCCCTGCGCCAGGCAGTGGTCGCGGCGCAGGTGCCGGGTCGCGTGCTGGAGCTGAACGTGCATGCCGGCGATGCGGTGCGCGCCGGCCAGGTGCTGCTGCGCATCGACGCCCAGGCCGCCGAGCAGAACGCGGCCGCCAGCGGCGCGCAGGTGGCGGCGGCGCGTGCGCAGCTCGACGTGGCCAGCACCGAACTGGCGCGCAAGCGCCAACTGGCGCAAAAGAGCTACATCAGCCAGGCCGCGCTGGAGCAGGCCGAGAGCCAGTGGCGCGCGGCTCAGGCGCAGGTTCATGCCCTGTCGGCGCAGGCCGGCGCGGCGCGCACGCAGACCGGCCTGCACGTGCTGCGCGCGCCGTTCGACGGCGTGGTGGCGCAGCTGGCGGTCGAGCGCGGCGACATGGCCATGCCGGGCCGGCCCCTGCTGACGGTGTACGACCCCGCCGCCCTGCGCGTGACGGCCAACGTGCCGGCCAGCGCCCTCGAGGGCGGCGCGGCCGGCGCCCAGGTGCTGCTGGCCGGTGCCGACCAGGCGCTGGCGCCACTGCGTGTGCAGGTGCTGCCCACCGTCGATCCGCAGTCGCTGACGCAGGCCGTGCGCGCCGATCTGCCGGCCGGCACGCGGGCCGTGCCCGGCCAGTTCGCGCGCCTGCAGCTGCCCGGTGGCGCCGAGCGGTCGGCCCGCCCGCGTGTGTTCATCCCCGCGTCGGCGGTGGTGCGCCGCGCCGAGCTCACCGCGGTCTACGTGATGGGCGATGGCCAGCGTCCGCAGCTGCGCCAGGTGCGCCTGGGCCCGGTGCAGGGCGCCCTGGTCGAAGTGCTGGCGGGCCTGGACGCCGGCGAATCCCTGATCACCGATCCGCAGGCCGCCACGCGCGCCGTGGCCAACGGAAGCCGTTGATGCCGGGCCAGGACATGCATTCGCCGCCGCACCTGGGCATTTCCGGGCGCATCGCGGCGTATTTCCAGGGCGCGCAGATCACGCCGCTGCTGGCGCTGGTGGCCCTTTTGCTCGGCCTGTTCGCGGTGTGGGTGACGCCGCGCGAGGAGGAGCCGCAGATCGACGTGACCATGGCCAACGTGATCGTGCCCTGGCCGGGTGCCAGCGCGCGCGACGTGGAGGCCATGGTGGCCTCGCCGGGCGAGCAGGTGCTGTCGCAGATGGCGGGTGTGGAGCACGTGATGAGCGTCTCGCGCACCGGCGTGGCGGTGATCACGGTGCAGTTCAAGGTCGGCGTGCCGCGCCAGACCGCGCTGGTGCGCCTGTACGACGCCGTGGGCGCCAACGCCGACTGGCTGCCGCCGGGACTGGGCGTGGGGCAGCCCATCATCAAGCCCAAGGGCGTGGACGACGTGCCGGTGGTGGCGCTGACCCTGCATTCGGCGCGACCCGAGACCGGCGCCTTCGACCTGGAGCGCGTGGCGCACAGCATCGAGGCCGAACTCAAGCGCGTGCCCGGCACGCGCGAGGTCAAGACCCTGGGCGGTCCCGGCCGCGCGGTGCGGGTCGAGGTCGATCCGGCCCGCCTGGCCGCCTCGGGCCTGACGCTGCACGAGCTGCGCGGCGCGCTGCAGTCGGCCAACCTGGGGCTGCCACTGGGCGAGGTGCTGGCGGGCAACCAGGCCATCGCCGTGCAGACCGGGCCATTCCTGCAAAGCCGCCAGGACGTGGCCGATCTGGTGCTGGCCAGCCGCGCCGGCAAGCCGGTGTACCTGCGCGAGGTGGCCACGGTGCGCGACGGCCCGCCGCCGCCTGAGCGCTACGTCTGGTACGGCGCGGTCGAGCACGCCGACGGCCAGAGCCGTCTGACCGAGCAGCCGGCGGTGACCCTCGCCGTGACCAAGAAACCGGGCGAGAACGCGATCGACGTGGCCGACGCCGTGATGCGGCGCGTGGGCGAACTGCAGGGCACGGTGATCCCATCCGACGTGCAGGTGAGCGAGACGCGCAACTACGGCGCCACCGCCAACGACAAGGCGATGACGCTGATCAAGAAGCTGCTGTTCGCCACCTTGTCGGTGGTGGCGCTGGTGTTTTTCGCGCTCGGCCGGCGCGAGGCCGCCATCGTCGGCACGGCGGTGATCCTGACGCTCACGGTGACGCTGTTTGCCTCCTGGGCCTGGGGCTTCACGCTCAACCGGGTGTCGCTGTTCGCGCTGATTTTCTCGATCGGCATCCTGGTGGACGACGCCATCGTGGTGGTGGAGAACATTCACCGTCACCGCGCCCATCATCCCGAGCGGTCGCTGCGCGAGATCATCCCCGGCGCGGTCGATGAAGTGGGTGGCCCCACCATCCTGGCCACGCTGACGGTGATCGCGGCCCTGCTGCCGATGGCCTTCGTCAGCGGCCTGATGGGGCCGTACATGAGCCCCATCCCCATCAACGCCAGCATGGGCATGCTGCTGTCGCTGGCGATTGCCTTCACGGTCACGCCCTGGCTCTCGCGCATCTGGATGAAGGGCGGTGCCGGCGACACAAAAGCGGCCGATGCAGGCCATGGTCTGGCGGGCCGGCTGGCGCCGCTGTTTCGGCGCGTGTTCGCCCCGCTGCTGGCCACGCGCAGCGGCCGGCGCAACCGCCGCCTGCTGGCCGCCGCGGTGGCCGGCCTGATCGCGCTGTCGCTGCTGCTGCCGGTGCTCGGGCTGGTGGTGCTGAAGATGCTGCCCTTCGACAACAAGAGCGAGTTTCAGGTGGTGGTGGACATGCCGGCGGGCACGCCGCTGGAGAAGACCGCCGCCACCCTGCGCGCGCTGGGCGCGCACCTGGCGACCGTGCCCGAGGTGACCAACTACCAGGCCTACGCCGGCACCGCCGCGCCGATCAACTTCAACGGCCTGGTGCGCCAGTACGAGCTGCGCGCGGGCGGTGAGGTGGGCGACCTCCAGGTCAACCTGGTGGACAAGTCCCAGCGGCACGAGCAGAGCCATGCCATCGCCATGCGCGTGCGTCCCGAGCTGGCCGCCATCGGCGCGCGCTTCGGCGCCAACGTGAAGGTGGTCGAGGTGCCGCCCGGCCCGCCCGTGCTGGCGCCCATCGTGGCCGAAATCTACGGCCCCGACGCCGCCGGCCGTCGCGCCGTGGCCAAGGCCGTGCGCGGCGTGTTCGAAGCCACGCCTGGCGTGGTGGACGTGGACGACAGCAGCATCGCCCGGGCGCCCGAGACCGTGCTGCTGGTCGACCGCAGCAAGGCCGCGCAGCTGGGCGTGACGCAGCAGGCCATTGCCAGCACGCTGCGCATGGGCCTGGCGGGCGACGCGGCCACCTATCTGCACGACGCCAGCCGCACGGCGGTGCCGGTGAGCATCCAGCTGCCGCCCGAAATGCAGGGCGGGCTGGACGCGCTGCTGCAGCTCACGGTGCGCGCGCAATCGGGCGCCCTGGTGCCGATCCGCGAGCTGGTGCAGGTGAGCGACACCGAGCGCGAGCAGCCGGCCCATCACAAGGACCTGCTGCCCGTCGTTTACGTGACGGGGGACATGGCCGCCCCCCCTACGGACAGCCCGCTCTACGGCATGTTCCAGATGCGCGACCCGCTGTCGGAAATCAAAGGCCCCGACGGCGGCCCGCTGGCCGAAACCTTCATCCGCCAGCCTTCCAGCCCCTACGCCGGCTACGCCCTCAAGTGGGACGGCGAGTGGCAGATCACCTACGAGACCTTCCGCGACATGGGCGCCGCCTACGCCGTGGGCCTGATCCTGATCTACCTGCTGGTGGTGGCGCACTTCGGCTCGTACCTGACGCCGCTGATCATCATGGCGCCCATCCCGCTCACCATCATCGGCGTGATGCCGGGCCACGCGCTGCTGCATGCGCAGTTCACCGCCACCAGCATGATCGGCATGATCGCGCTGGCCGGCATCATCGTGCGCAACTCGATCCTGCTGGTGGACTTCATCAAGCTGCAGCTCGCGCAGGGAACGCCGTTTCGCCGCGCCATCGTCGCCAGCGCCATCACGCGCGCGCAGCCGATTCTGCTCACGGGCCTGGCGGCCATGATCGGCGCGCTGTTCATCCTGGACGACCCGATCTTCAACGGCCTGGCGATCTCGCTCATCTTCGGCATCCTGGTGTCGACGGTGCTGACGCTGGTCGTGATTCCGCTGCTCTATTACGTCGCCTACCGCGGCCGCCATGACGCGCCGGCCGCGGACGACGCATCGATTCCCGTTCACGCAAACCACTCTTGAAGGAGGCATCACCATGGCACACATCGTCATCATGGGTGCGGGACTCGGCGGCATGCCCGCGGCCTACGAGATCCACGCCATCCTGGGCCGCGAGCACCGCGTCACTGTGGTCAACGCGGTTGATTACTTTCAGTTCGTGCCGTCGAACCCATGGCTCGCGGTCGGTTGGCGCGAGCGCGAGGAGATCGTGGTGCCGATCGCCGAGCCCTTGCGCAAGAAGGGGATCAACTTTGTCGGTCGACCGGTGACGGCCATCGATGCACCCGGCAACAAGCTGATGCTGGACGGCGGCGATGAGCTGGCCTACGACTACCTGGTCATCACCACCGGCGCCAAGCTGGCCTTTGACGACGTGGCCGGCTCGGGGCCGATCACCGGTCACACGCACTCGGTGTGCACGGTCGACCACGCCGAGAAGTGGCGCGCCGAGTACGAGCAATTTCTGAAGAACCCCGGCCCGATCGTGATTGGCGCCATGCCGGGTGCCAGCTGCTTCGGCCCGGCTTACGAGTTCGCCTTCATCGTCTCGTCCGATCTGCGCCGACGCAAGATCCGTCACAAGGTGCCGATGACCTTCGTCACCAGCGAGCCCTACATCGGTCACTTGGGCCTGGCCGGCGTGGGCGACAGCAAGAGCGTTCTGGAGAGCGAGCTGCGCGACCGCGACATCAAGTGGATCACCAACGCCAAGACCACGCGTGTCGAGGCTGGAAAGCTGCATGCCACCGAGCTCAACGACAAGGGCGAGTCGTACCGGGAGCACGAGGTGCCGTTCAAGCTGGCCATGATGCTGCCGGCCTTCAAGGGTGTTGATGCCGTGGCTGCCACGCCCGAGTTGTGCAACCCGCGTGGCTTCGTGCTGATCGACGAGCACCAGCGCAGCAAGAAGTACGCCAACATCTTCGCCGCCGGCGTGTGCGTGGCCATTCCGCCGGTGGAGGCGACGCCAGTGCCCACCGGCGCGCCCAAGACCGGCTACATGATCGAGAGCATGGTGAGTGCCATCGCTCACAACATCGCGGCCGAGCTGGCCGGCCAGCCGGCGACCGCCAAGGGCACCTGGAACGCCATCTGCCTGGCCGACATGGGCGACACAGGCGCCGCCTTCGTCGCGCTGCCGCAGATTCCGCCGCGCAACGTCAACTGGTTCAAGAAGGGCAAGTGGGTGCACCTGGCCAAGGTGGCCTTCGAGAAGTACTTCATTCGCAAGATGAAGACCGGCAACAGCGAGCCGGTGTACGAGAAGTACGTCCTCAAGGCACTGGGCATCGTGCGTCTGGAGCGCCACGACGCTCCTTGACCTTGACCAATAGCAACTTGCGCAATCGGTTCAACCGTCATCATCAATTTTCAAGGAGAAACGACATGACATCCTGGCAAATCACCCGCATCGTCGGGGGCACCTTCATCCTGCTGTCGCTGGCCCTGGGCGCGCCCGGCAGCCCGATCTTCCACAGTGCCAACTGGCTGTGGTTCACCGCCTTCGTCGGCGCCAATTTCTTGCAAAGCGGCTTCAGCAAGTGGTGCCTGATGGAAGTCATCATGCGCAAGCTGGGCGCGCGCCCGGGCGAGTGCCAGACGCAAGCCTGAAGGAGCGCGCCATGCACGACGACTACAAGGGCCTGATCGCCGCCGTCTCGGCCAAGACCGCGCAGATGCGCCACGACATCCCGGACGTGATGCAGGGCTTCGACACCCTGGCGAAGTCCGCCTGCAAGGGCGGCGCGCTGGACGCCAAGACCAAGGAGCTGATCGCCATGGCGCTGTCGGTCGGTGCGCGCTGCGACCCCTGCCTGGGCTACCACGGCAAGGCACTGGCCAAGCTGGGTGCCAGCCGCGCCGAGGTGCAGGAGATGCTGGGCATGTGCGTGTACATGGGCGGCGGCCCCTCGCTGATGTATGCCGCCGCCGCGCTGGCGGCCTACGAGGAATTCGGCGGAGAAAAGGCGGTGCCATGACACGTCGGCTGCTCGCCTTGGCTTGCGCGGCGGCAACGGCGCTGCCGGCCGCGGCGTGGGCGCAGGACCTGCTGACGGTGTGGCGCGCCGCGGCCGGGCATGACCGCCAGCTCGCCGTGGCGCGCGCCGAGCACGGCGCCACGCAGACGCTGCGCGAGCAGGCCGACGCGCTGGGGCGCCCCAGCCTGTCGCTGGCGGTGGGTGCGGGCCTGGGTGCGCAGGACACTGCCATGCGCGGCGCGCGCTTTTCGGCGCCGGGCATGGGCCCGGTCGACGAGGCGCGCTTTGCCACCTCGGTCGACGCGGGCCTCGCCACGCGCGTGGCCGTTGTCGCGCAGCAGCCGCTGGTCAATGCCGCGCGGGACGCCCAGCGCGCCCAGCTGCGCCTGGGCGCCGACATGGGCGACACCGCGTGGCGCGGCGCCCAGAGCGAACTGATGCTGCGCACCGCCGAGCGTTACCTGGCCCTGGCCCTGGCCGAGGAGCGCGTGCGCGTGCTCGGCCGGCAGCTGCGGGCACTGGAGCAGGCGCGCGACGAGGCGCACGAGCGCTACCGCCTCGGTTCCTCGCCCATCACCGACACGCATGAGGCCGATGCCGCGCTGGCCGGTGCACGTGCGCAGCAGGCGGCCGCCCTGCTGGAGGCCGACACCCGCCGCCGGGTCCTGGTCGACAGCACCGGATTGGCCGGGCTCACGGCGCGCTTGCCGGCGCAGCCCCTGGCGCCGGTGCCCGACGCGCCCGGTTGGGATCAGGCTGCTCAGGCCGACAACCCGCGCCTGCGCCTGTTGACCGAGGCCGTCGCCGTGGCCGAGCAGAAGCTGCGCCAGCAGGGCGCGGCGGGCCGTGCCACCGTGGACCTGGTGGCGCAGGCCAGTCTGGACCGCATTGCCGGCCATGGCGACTTCGGCAGCGCGCGCAATCGCAACCTGAACGCCATGGTGGGCGTGCAGCTCAACATCCCAATCGACGCCAGCGGCCTGATCGGTGCGCAGGAGCGCGAGGCGGTCGAGCGACTGGGCAAGGCGCGCGCCGAGCTCGACCTGGCGCGCGAGGAGGTCGGCCAGCAGACGCGCAGCGCCTGGCAGGGCCTGCAGACCGGCGCGGCGCGCATCGCCGCGCTGCAGCAGGCGCAGACCGCGAGCCGCGCGCGGCTGGACGCCACGCGCCTGGGCCACGAGGTGGGTGACCGCACCCTGCTCGACGTGCTGAACGCCGAGAACGACCATGCGCAAACCGTGCTGGCCCTGGCCCAGGCACGCAGCGACCAGGTGTTGACGCGCCTGAAGCTGGCGGCGCTGGCCGACCGTCTGGACGAGGAGGTGCTGGCCCAGGTCAACGCCACGCTGGCAGCGCCGGCGTCCCAGGAGTCCTTGCCATGACGGCCCGGTCACGCATCGAAAACGGCGACGGGGCGATCCTGAACGAGTGGCTGCCCTTGCAAGAGCAGCGGGTCGTCGCTCGGGCCTGCGGCGCGGCCCGCCTGGCGCGCGGCCTGCGCGAGCGCACGCGTGCGCTTTCGAGCGAATGTGGGACCGGGGGCGCCCACTTCCAACGCCCCCTGCAGGTGCGCCTGCTGCGCCAGCCCGCCGGCCGAAGCCGCCGGCGCACCCCCGACCCAGGAGAGCGAGCATGACCGATCGAGCCCCTTCAACCCTCGCGCAAGCCGCTTCGCGGCGCGAGCTGCTGCGAGCCCTGGGCGCCACACCACTGGCCTTGGGCGCGCTGCAGGCGGCGCCCACCGTGCAGGCGCAGACGTCCTCGGCTGCGCCCCGCATCGTGATCGCCGGCAGCGGCCTGGGCGGCATTGCCGTGGCGGCCCGCCTGCGCCAGCTGCTGCCCAAGGCCCGCATCACCATCGTCGATGCGAAGCAAGAGCACAACTACCAGCCCGGCTACACCCTGGTGGCCACCGGCGTGTGGCCGATCGAGAAGGTGCGCGACCGCAATGCCGACTTTCAGCCGCAGGGCGTGGAGTGGGTGCCGGAAATGGTGGCCGGGTTCGATCCGGTCGGCAACAGCCTGAGCACCGTGGGCGGCCAGAAGATCGCCTACGACTACCTGGTGGTGGCCACCGGCCTGCAACTGGGCTACGACCAGATCGAGGGCATGGACGTGAAGGCCATCGGGAGCAACGGCCTGGGCAGCGTGTACCTGGGCCCCGACGCGGCGCTGGCGACCTGGCGGGCCATGGATGCGTTTCGCGCCCGGGGCGGCCAGGCGGTGATGACCTTGCCGGCCGGTCCGCTCAAGTGCGCGGGCGCGCCCCTGAAGATGACCTTCATGGTGGCCGACCGGCTGCGCCAGGCCGGCACGCTCGACCAGTCCACGGTCGACTTCTACACCGGCCTGCCCGACGACACGGTGTTCGGTGTCAAGTCGGTCAACGACAACGTGCTGGCGCGCTGGAAGGCGCAGGGCATCCGCACGCATTACCTGAACAAGCTGGCGGCGGTCGACCTGGGCGCGCGCAAGGCCGTGTTTGCCACCCCGGAGGGCGAGCGCAGCGAAGTGGCCTACGACTTCCTGCACGTGGTGCCGCCCATGCGGGCCGTCGACGCGGTGCGCCAAAGCGAGCTGGCCGCGCGCGACGGCCCCATGCTGGGTTGGATGGAGGTGAACAAGGACACGCTGCAGCACAAGCGCTTTGCCAACGTGTTCGGCGTCGGCGACATCAACGGCACGCCGCGCGGCAAGACGGCGGCCACGGTCAAGAAAAGCGCGCCCATCGTGGCGCACAACCTGGCACGGGTGGTGGCGGGGCAGGCGCCCGACGAGATGTTCGACGGCTACACCTCGTGCCCGATGATCGTGCGCGAGGGCTCGGCCATGCTGATCGAGTTCGACTACGACGGCAAGCTCACGCCCTCGCTGCCGATGATCGAGCCGCTGCAGGAAAGCTTCATGGCCTGGTTCATGAAGGTGCGCCTGCTCAAGCCGGCCTACTTGGCCGTCCTCAAGGGCCGTGTGTGATGCCGAAGGAGACCCACCATGTATGAAGTCTGGTTGATGCTGAACATCGTCTATGAACTGGCCCTGGCCGTCTGGCCCTGGCTGCTGGCGCTGGCCGTGCTGTGGCTGCTGCTCATGGCGCGCGCGCGGGGCGGGCGCTGGCGCGCCAGCCTGCCCGGCGCCATTGCGCTGGGGCTGGCGATGGCCGTGTTCGCCTTCTTTGTCACGCCGGTCTGGAACAAATCCAGCCTGGCCGAAATGAAGTACTGGGTGGACTGGGCCAACCTGCTGGGCATCGCCGCCGCCTGCGGCGTGGCGGGTGCGGCCTTGGCCTGGCCTCTGCTCACGGGCATGCGCCGTCGCCGGCAGGCCTGATTCGCTTTTCTGCTTTTTTTACGTCAACAAGGAGCCTTTCATGAATCGCAATGTCGGCGGCATCGACCGCATTCTTCGCATCGTCGTCGGCCTGGTGCTGATCGCACTGGCCGCCACCGGCAGCGTCGGCTGGTGGGGCTGGATCGGCGTGGTGCCGTTGCTCACCGGCCTGGCGGGCACCTGCCCGGCGTACAAGCTGCTGGGCATGAACACCTGTCCGCTCAAGAGCAAGTCCTGAGGCGGTGCCACGCCGAGCGAGCGATCCGCAAAGGCTGCGCGCACGAGTTGCTGCGCATGGATTCAATGCGACAGCGACGCCGACGCCTGCGACGGGGTCAGTGCCCTGTCGCGCGAATGGACCGCCATCAGGATCAGCATCAGCGCCGAGATCGCTGCCGGAATGGCCATCGCCAGGAAGATGGCGCTGTCGGACCACTGCCAGCGGATCAGCTGACCGCCCAGCACCGGCCCCACGATCGAGCCGATACGGCCGATACCCAGGCTCCAGCCGATGCCGGTCGAGCGTTCGGTGGTGGGATAGTAGACGGCGGCGAGTGCATTGACGGCCGGCTGTCCGCCGATGATGCACAGGCCGGTGATGGTCACGACCGCGAACAGCAGCCCCAGCGAGATTCCGGGCTGGCCGATCATCGCAATCGTGACCGCGGCGATCAGAAAGGCGGGCACCAGCACCTTGAAGAAGCCGATGCGGTCGATGATGGGGCCCATGGCCAACGTGCCGATCACGCCACCGAGCTGCAGCATCGTGCCGACCATCACGGCGGTGGTGAGCGACAGCCCGGCCGACTTGGTGATGGTCGGCAACCAATTCGACAGGAAGTAGAGGTTCACCAGGTTCATGAAGTTGATGCCCCACAGCAGCACGGTGCCCCAGGCACGACCGTGGCGAAACAGTTCCGCCACCGGCGCGCCACCTTTGCTCTCGTGCACGAGGTAGCGGGTGTCGGCGTCGATGTGCAGCGTGGGGTCGATCTGGCGCAGCAGGGCCCCGACGTGTTCGGTGTTCTTGCCGCGCAAGACCTCGAACTGCATCGATTCGGGCGTCGCGAAGTACATCAGCACCGACAGCACCAGGGGAATGGCCCCGCCGAGGTAGAACACCGACTGCCAGCCCCAGGCAGGAATCATCACCGACGACAGCAGCCCGCCCAGCACGGCGCCGATGGTGAAGCCGCAGGACACCCACATCATCAGGGTCACGCGCTTGCGCTTGGGGCTGAACTCGCCGGCCAGCGCCATCGCGTTGGGCATGATCGCTCCCAAGCCCAGGCCGGCGATGAAGCGCAGCACCAGCAGCTGATCGAGGGTCGTGACATGCGCGGTGGCAAACATCATGACGGCGAAGAACAGGCTGGCGCCGATCAGCACCGGTCGGCGGCCGATCTTGTCGGCCAACACGCTCAGGGTCAGCGAGCCGATCAGCATGCCGAACAGGCCGGCGCCGAAGACGGGGCCCAAACTGGCCTTGTCGATGCCCCACGCCTGGATGATCGCGGGAGCGACATAGCCCATCGCCTGGACGTCGAAACCGTCGATCACGACGGTCAGGCCGACCAGGATGAGGAGCCGCACCTGCAATGGACTCACCTTGTTGGAGTCGATGACTGCCGCGATGTCGATGGGGGCTTGGGTGCTCATGGTGTTGGTCTGGGCTGTTCAGTATGCGACGTCGCGTGCCGGCAATACGGTCCCGCGACACTCACCGAAGCCGATGCGGGCCGCGCCGGGTTTTGCGCACCAACCCCTGAGGATCACGGCATCGCCATCCTCCAGGAAGGCGCGTTGCTCGCCGCCCGGCAGCGTGACCGGCTGCTTGCCGCCGACGGTCAGCTCGATGAGCGCGCAGGCCTGGTCGAGTGTCGGCCCGGATAGCGTGCCGGTGCCCAGCAGGTCGCCACTCTGCAGGTTGCAGCCGTTCACCGTATGGTGCGCAACCATTTGCGCGAAGGTCCAGTACGCGTGGCGATAGTTCGTCGCGCTGATGCGCGTCGCGGGCATGCCGGCTTCGCGCATGCGCGGGGTCTGCAGCAGCACCTCGAGTTGCACGTCGAGCGCGCCCTGCTCGCGGTTGCCCGGTGCATCGAGATACGGCAGTGGCTGCGGATCGCCCGCCGGCCGCGCCGGCGCCGCCACACGGTAGGGCGCGAGCGCCTCGGTCGTCACGATCCACGGCGAGATCGTGGTCGCGAAGTTTTTGGACAGGAAGGGTCCGAGCGGCTGGTACTCCCAGGGCTGGATGTCGCGCGCCGACCAGTCGTTGAGCAGCGTGAAGCCGAACACATGGGCCGGGGCGTCGGCGATCGCAATCGGCTCTCCGAGCGCGTTGCCGGTGCCGATGAAAACCCCCAGCTCCAGCTCGATGTCCATGCGCTGGCTTGCTCGCACGACCGGTGCCTGGGCCCCCGGCGGCATCGCCTGCCCGACCGGGCGGCGGAAGTCGTACCCCGACACCACGACGCTGGACGCGCGCCCGTGATAGCCGATCGGGATCCACTTGTAGTTCGCCGGCAGCGGGTTGTCGGGACGGAACTGGCGGCCGATGTTGGTCGCGTGGTAGACCGAGGTGTAGAAGTCGGTGTAGTCGCCGATGCGGGCCGGTACCCGATATTCGGCCGCCGACTGCGGCACGAGACAGGTCCCGAGTCGGGCCTGGGCGGCCGAGCCCTTGCGCAGCGCGCGCGACAGCGCCTGCCGCAATGCCGACCACGCCCCGGGACCCAGCGCCATCAGCGGATTGAGGGCCGCACCGGTGGCCGCTTGCAGCGCCTGCGCGGCCGCGCCTTCCATGATGCCCGTTGCGGCGACCGCGGCAAGATCGAGGATCTGGTCACCGATTGCCACGCCGCCGCGCCAGGCCTCGGCGCTGCCTTGGCGGCGAAACACCGAGAACGGCAGGTTCTGGATCGTGAAGTCGGCGCCGTCGTCATTCGCGCTCGGCACCCAACTGCGCAGTGCCGGGTCGTGGGTTTCGTTGAGTTCCGTCATGACCGCTATTCAGCGCTGCTTCGGGTTGAAGTGCTTCTTCAGCCCCTCCCAGACGCGGACGTATTCGCGTTGCCGATGGGGAGACTCCAGTGCCTGCTGGGTCGCGTGAATGATGACTGGAGTCTCGAACATGATGGCCATCGTGTCCTTGATGTGGTCGGGTTTGCTGGTGTCGGCGGCACTGGCCTTTTCGAAGGTTTCGGTATCCGGGCCATGAGCGGTCATGGTGTTGTGGATCGACATGCTGCCCGGCTCGAAGCCACCGGCCTTGGCGTCGTAATGGCCATGGACGTTGCCCATGAACTCGCCGGCGATGTTGCGATGGAACCAGGGTGGGCGGAACGTGTCGAGCATGGCCAGCACGCGCGGCGCAAATGCGATGAAATCGAGCGTGTCGACGCCGGGTGTCGCACTGGGCGCATGCAGCACCAGGTTCATGCATGGGTCGGGGTGGTCGTAGCTGATGAAGCCGGCGACGTTGAACTTGCGCAAGTCGTACTTGTAGGGCGCGTGCGTGCCGTGCCACGCAACCACGTCCAATGGAGAGTGATCGATTTTGGCCGTCCAGAACTGCCCATCGAACTTGGTGAGGATTTCAAAATCACCATCGACATCTTCCCAAGCCGCCAGGGGCGTGAGAAAGTCCCTGGGGTGCGCCAGGCCGTTGGAGCCGATCACGCCCAGCGTCGGGAGCTGCAGCGGCGCGCCGTAGTTTTCGCAGACAAAGCCACGTGCCGCCCCATCGGGCAAGCGCACCTGAAAGCGGATTCCGCACGGGATGACGGCGATCTCCTGCGGTTCGATTTCGAGGTTCCCCAGTTCGGTGGCCAAGGTCAGGCGGCCTTGCTGCGGTACGATCAAAAGCTCACCGTCGGAGTCGTAAAAGTAGCGCTTTTGCATCGACGCGGTGGCGGTGTACACGTTGATGCCGCAGCCGGCATTGCCGCCAATGGTCATCATGCTGTCGACGAAATCGACCTGGGTACCGGCAGCCGGCATCGCAATGGGATCCCAGCGCATCCGATTGGGTGGCGTCGGCACCTGGTTGAAGCTCGAGAGCCAGTGCGCCCCGGCGTTGCTGGGCGCAAAGGCATCGTGGGCCGCACCCGGACGGATGCGGTAAAGCCAGGAGCGGCGGTTGGCCGCACGCGCGACGGTGAACGCGGTCCCATTGATCTGTTCGGCGTACAGCCCATAGGGCGCCCGCTGGGGCGAGTTGCCCCGGTCCGGCAGTGCGCCAGGCAGCGCCTCGGTCGCGAATTCGTTGCCGAAGCCGGACATGTATTGAAACTTCAAGTCGGCCATATCTCGTGTCTCCAGGAGTCGATGTGAATGTCGAGTCTATGATTTGAGTCGCATTCCTGCTGCGGGAAAGGGGTGGTCTCGACTGTCATTCGAGCACGGGATGGTCTGGTTGACAACCCGCTTTTTCTTTTGGATTCATGAGGTGACCCGATGAATGTGACGCTCCGGCAGCTCAGCGCCTTTGTCGCCGTAGCCAGGACCGGCAGTTTTACCGAGGCCGCGGCTCACCTGCACGTCACGCAAAGCGCGCTCAGTGGCCTGATCAAGGATCTCGAGGGCGCCCTGGGCGTGCAACTGGTGCATCGCACGACCCGCAGTGTCCAGCTCTCGCAGATCGGCACCGAGTTCCTGCCCTTGGCCCAGCGCATTCAGGACGATCTGGAACGTGCGCTGCACTCGATCGCCGAGCTGAAGTCATTGAATGCCGGCCAGGTGCGGATCGCGGCACCGCAACTCATGGCGTGCACGCTGTTGCCACGCGCCGTGGCCGCATTTGTCCGGCAGCACCCCAAGGTCCGGGTGCTGATCGTCGATTGCGAGGTCGACGAGGTCGCGCTGCGCGTGCTGAGCGGTCAGGTCGACCTGGGCATCGGCCCCGAACGCATGCCGAGCGACGAGCTCGATGCACGGCTCTTGCTCGACGTGCCCTTTCTGGCGGTGTTTCCGCCGGGGCATGCGCTTGGCCACCAAGCCCGGGTTTCGTGGACCGACCTGGCGCACTATCCGCTCATTTCCCTGCAGGGCGACTACACCCCGATGCTGAACAGCGAGCTGCTGTCGTCGCCGGGCCGCATCGAGCTCGCGCCGGCGTTCGAGGTGGCCTTCATGACCACGGCCTTGAGCCTGGTGAGCGCCGGCCTGGGTGTCACCACCTGCCTGCCCTACGCGGCATCGCTGCTCGACCTGCATGGACTGCAGACGCGACAGCTGACCGAGCCGGTGATCACGCGCCGCTTTCACGTCTTCACGCGCTCGGACCGGCAGCCGGGGCCGGCCGCGCAGCGCTTTGCCGATTTCCTGATCGCGTATGCCGGCGAGCACGGCTGGGGCGCGACGGACTGAGGCCCGGAGATTCAGTGCGCGTGCGACATCGCCTGTCGGGTCGCACGCCTGCTGCTGGCCGGGGCCTGCGTGCCAAAGGTCTCGGCCATCAACCGACGCAGCCAGCCGAGCGCCGGGTCGTCGTCGAAGCGTCGATGCCAGTACATGCATACGTCGAAGGACGGCAACTCGATCGGCGGCTCGATCAGGCGCAAGGGCAGGTGGCCGGCGATGATTTGGGCCAGGTTGCTGGGTATGGGTGACACCAGATCGGTCTCGGCGACGATCGGGCCGATGCTCAGGAAGCTGCGCACGCGCAGCACGATGGGTACCCGCACGTCGCGGCGCATCAGCACCCGCTCGACCGCGGCCAGGTGATGCGAGCCCGGCGGGCTGGCCAGCACGTGGGGCGTGTGCCGCAGCGCCGCGGCACCGCCGTCGCCCCGAAGCAGAGGGTGTTTCTTTTGCGCCAGGTACACGAAGCGCTCGCTGAACAAGGCCTGGCGGCGGATCTGGGCGCCCAGGCCGGGAAAGAAGCCGACCGCCAGGTCGATTTCGCCGCTGGCAAGCCCCTGCTGCAGCTCATCCAGGCCAGGGGACAGGCACTCGCAGCTCACCCCGGGTGCTTCGCGCGCCAGATGCATCCACAGTCGGGGCATGAAAAAGCGCTCGCCAATGTCGGACATCGCCATGCGGAAGTGGCGCCGCGCGGCCTGCGGCTCGAACGTGGGCTTGGCCAGGGTGTCGCGGATCGCGCGCAGCGCGTCGCTCACCACCGGCGCGATTCGGACGGCCAGAGGCGTCGGCTCGACGCCGCGCGGCAGCCGCACGAACAGGGCGTCGCCATAGGTGCGCCGCAAGCGTGCGAGCGCATGGCTGACCGCCGGTTGCGACAGCCCGAGCTGTTCGCCGGCGACGGTCAGGTTGCGCGTTCGCCAAACCACGTCGAACAATTCCAGCAGGTTCAAGTCGAGCTGGCGCGTCAGCGGTCGGGTTCGATGGGTCATCGCTCGTCATTCGGTTGGTGAATGACGAACAGGATAAATCTTCATTGGTTGGATTCCTGCCCTTGCCCTACATTCGTGTGCTGACGGGTTCATCGACCCGCGCCCCGTTTGGGGCAGGAGACTGCATTTGATCAAGCTCTTGGACATCCGTTACGTCCGTCTCGGCACGCGCGACGTCGACGCGGCCACCCGTTATGCCAATGACGTCGTCGGACTGACCCTGGGACGGCGCGAAGGCAAAGCGGCGTATTTCCGCTCGGACGATCGCGACCACACGCTGGTTTATTTCGAGGGCGATCCGAAGGACCACATCGTCGGTTTCGAGCTGCGCAACATGGCCGAGCTGCAGCACGCGGCCAGCGTGCTCGACGCGGCCCATATCGCCGTTCACGCCGGCACCAACGCGGAGTGCGACGCCCGCGCGGTCAAGGCCTACATCAATTTCCGCGACCTGAACGGCAGTTCGATCGACCTCGTGGTGCAACCCCACCACAGTGGCACGGCCTATTGGCCGCCGCACGATCACGGCATCACCGGGTTCAGCCACATCGGGCTGTGCAGCGCTGACCCGGGGCGCGACGAGGACTTCTGGACGCAGGTGCTGGGCGCCCGCGTGAGCGACCGCATCGGCGCGGCGCCGCTGTTGCGCATCGACGAGGTCCATCACAAGATCGCGCTGTTTCCGGCGCAGCGGGCGGGCGTGCAGCACATCAACCACCAGGTCAAGTCGATCGACGACATCATGCGTGCCTGGTATCGCCTGCAGAAGGCCGGCGTGCGCATCGTGTTCGGCCCGGGGCGCCACCCAACGTCGGGCGCGATGTTCCTGTATTTCGAGGGCCCGGACGGCATGGTGTACGAATACTCCAGCGGCGTGCGCACCATCGCGCCCGAGCAGGAGGCGGGGTATCGACCGCGGCAGTTCCCGATGGCCGACAGCTCGTTTTGCATGTGGGGCTCGCGTCCGGACATCCCGGAGTTCAAGACTTGAATGCCGATGCTTCGACGGAAGGCATGTCGGCCCGTCAGATCGAGTTGCGCCGAGCGGCGCGCGCCTTGGGTCGCCACGGCCTGGTGCACGCCTACGGTCACTGCAGCCTGCGGCTCGATGCCGAGCGCTTCCTGGTCTGCGCCGCACGTCCCATGGGCCTGATCGCGCCGGGCGAGGCGGGAACGGTGGTGCACGTCCATGGACCCTTGCCCGACGGCGTGCTGGGCGAAGTACGCGTTCACCAGCAGGTGTATCGGCGACGGCCCGACGTGGGCGCCGTCGTGCGCAGCATGCCGCCCAGGCTCATGGCCTTGGGCACGGCACGCCGCGTGCCCAGCCCCCGTCATGGCTTCGGCGCCTACTTCGGCGATGGCATCGCGCTGTGGGACGACCCGCAGCTGGTGCGCAGCGATGCCGCTGCCGCGCGGCTGGCCGAGCAACTGGGCGCCGGCAAGGCCCTGGTGATGCGCGGCAACGGCGCGGTGGTGGCGGCCGGCTCGATCCAGCACGCCGTCGTGCTGACCTGGTATCTGGAGGATGCCGCCCGCGTCGAACTCGAGGTGCTGGCCGCGGGGCTGCAGGATGCGTCCGTCATCCTTTCGGCGGCCGAATGCGCCCAGCGTGCCACCACCGCCGGCCTGATCTTCGAGCGCATGTGGGAACATTTGACGGCGGGCGACCCAGAGGACGTGCACGCGTGATGCGACGACCCGACTGACCACAATTCATCCCAAGCATTGCATCCAACCCAATTTGACAACCAGGAGACACCCATGAAACACACCGTGCTGACCGCCGCAGCGGCATTCACCTTCGCGTTGTCCGCCCATGCGCAGACGCCCGTGAAGATCGGCTTCATGGGCGTGCTGTCCGGGCCGCAGGCCGCGCTGGGCCAGGACATGCTGGACGCCTTCATGCTGGTGGTGGAGCAGAACGGCGGCAAGCTGGGTGGCGTGCCGGTCGAGGTCATTCGCCGCGACAGCCAGCTCAAGCCCGAGGTGGCCAACCAGATCGCCGACGAGTTGATCGAGAAGGAAAAGGTGCCGCTCGTCACCGGCATGACCTTCTCCAACATCCTGATGGCCGTCGGCAAGAAGTTCACCAACGCCGGGGTCGTGGTGGTGGGCTCCAACGCCGGCCCGGCGCCACTGGCGGGTGCGCAGTGCTCGCCCAACCTGTTCGTGGTGTCCAAGCAGAACGACCAGTTCGCCGAGGCCATGGGCAAGTACGCCACCACCAAGGGCTACAAGCGCATCATCTCGATGACGCCCAACTACCAGGCCGGCAAGGACTACATCGTCGGCTTCAAGCGCCAGTACAAGACGCCGCTGCTCGACGAGATGTACACCCCGCTCAACCAGCTCGATTTTTCGGCCGAGCTGGCACGCATCGTGTCGGAAAAGCCCGACGCGGTGTACGCGTTCTACCCCGGTGGCCTGGGCGTGAGCTTCGTGCGCGCCTATCAGCAGGCGGGGCTGCTGGGCAAGATTCCGCTGCTCACCACCTCGACGACGGACGGCACCACGCTGCCCGCGCTCAAGGACACGGCCCTGGGCGTGCTGCTGAGTTCCTCCTGGGGCCCGGACATGCCGGGCGCGGCCAACCAGAAGTTCGTGAGCGATTTCGAGGGCAAGTACAAGCGCACGCCATCGGAGTACGCCGCCTACTCGTATGACGCCGCGCTGCTGATCGACTCGGCGCTGCGCAAGACTGCGGGCAGCACCGACCGCGCGGCGCTCACGGCGGCGCTCAAGGCGGCCGACTTCAAGTCGGTGCGCGGCAACTTCAAGTTCGGCAACAACAACTACCCGATCCAGGACTTCTACGTCTACGAAGTCGCGAAGGACGCCAAGGGCAACGCCAACATCAAGACGGTGTCCAAGGAACTCAGCAACTACCAGGATGCCTACGCCAAGGACTGTCCGCTGAAGTAACTATCCGAAGAGCCTGTCGCGTGGTCTGGAGCCTGTTTTTCTCCCAGGTGCTCAACGGGGTGCAGCTCGGGATGCTGCTGTTTTTGCTGTCGGCCGGCCTGACGCTGGTGTTCGGCATCATGAACTTCATCAACCTGAGCCACGGCTCGTTCTACATGCTGGGTGCCTACTTCGCTGCGGCGACGCTGGCGCGCTCGGGCTCCTTCCTGCTGGCCGGGCTGGTGGGCGTCGGCGGCGTGATGGGGGTGGCCTTCGTGCTCGAACGCCTGGCGCTGCGCCGCCTGTACGCCAAGGGGCACCTCAACCAGGTGCTCGCCACGCTGGGCCTGCTGATGTTCTTCAACGAAGCGGTGCGCATGGTCTGGGGCTCGCAGCCCGTGTTCACCTCGCAGCCCGCGTGGCTTAGCGGCTCGGTGCCGCTGCTGGGCATGTCCTACCCGTCGTACCGGCTGATGATCATCGTCGCCGGGGTGCTGCTGGCGCTGGGCATCTACCTGCTGATCCACAAGACCCGCGTCGGCATGCTGGTGCGCGCCAGCTCCACCCACCCGGACACGGTGGCGGCGCTGGGCATCAACGCGCGCCTGCTCAACACGCTGCTGTTTGCCGTGGGGGCCGGGCTGGCGGCACTGGCGGGCTGGCTGGTCGGCCCCATCGTCTCGGTGCAATCGGGCATGGGCGACGACGTGCTGATCCTGGCGCTGGTGGTGATCGTGATCGGCGGCATCGGCTCGATCCGCGGCGCCTTCTATGCCGCCCTGCTGGTGGGCCTGGTGGACACCATGGGCCGCGCTTACATGCCGCAGATCATGCGCCAGTTCTTGGAGCGCAGCGTGGCCGACGCGGCCGGGCCGGCGCTGGCCTCGATGCTGATCTACCTGTTCATGGCGGCCATCCTGGCGGTGCGTCCCGGCGGCTTGTTTCCCGTCCACCGCTGAGCGCCGATGCTGTTTCCCGAATCCCTTTCCTGGCGCTCGCCCCGGCTCTGGCTGGCCAGCACCTTGGTGCTGCTGCTGCTGCTGGTGCCGCTGCTGTCGCAGTGGGCCGGCTCCAGCTTCTACCTGAGCTTCGCCACGCGCATCGTGGTGTTCGCCATTGCCGTGAGCGGGCTCAACCTGGTGCTTGGCTACGGCGGGCTGATCAGCATGGGCCACGCGCTGTACGTCGGCCTTGGGGCCTACGTCGTCGGCATCAGCGCCGCCAATGGGTTGACCAACGGCTGGGCCCAACTGGCCATTGCGCTGGCATTCGCCGCTGCGGTGGCGCTGGTGACGGGGCTGGTGTCGCTGCGCACGCGCGGCATCGGTTTCATCATGATTACGCTGGCGTTCAACCAGATGTTCTATTTCCTGGCCGTGAGCCTCAAGCAGTACGGCGGCGACGACGGCCTGCCGCTGAATGAGCGCAGTGCGCTCGCGCCGCTGCCCGCGCTGGATGGCAAGCTGGCGCTGTACTACCTGTGCCTGGCCACGCTGCTCATCGTCATGCTGCTGGTCTGGCGTCTGGTGCACAGCCGTTTTGGCTATGTGCTGCGGGGCTTTCAGGCCAATGAGCGACGCATGCTGGCCGCCGGCTATCCGCGCGTGCGCTATCAGCTCAGCGCCTTCGTGCTGTCGGCGCTGATCTGTACCGTGGCCGGCGTGCTGCAGGCCAACCTCACCGCGTTCGTCGCCCCGTCCTATCTGTCCTGGCGGGCTTCGGGCGAACTGATCTTGATGGCCGTGCTGGGCGGCATCGGCTCGGTCTTTGGTCCGCTGGTGGGTGCGGCGGTGCTGCTGGTGCTGGAAGAGCTGCTGTCGGGCATGACGCAGCACTGGATGGCCATCCTGGGGCCGCTGATCCTGCTGGTGGCGCTGGTGTCGCAACGCGGCCTCTGGGGCGCGATCCGTCGATGGGGCGCGCGGTGATGGGCAAGAAGCTTCAGGTGCGGCAACTGGTCAAGCGTTTCGGCGGCCTGCTGGCCACCGACCGTCTCGATCTGGCGCTGGACGAAGGCGAGACGCACGCCCTGATCGGCCCCAATGGCGCCGGCAAGACCACGGTGATGGGCCAGCTGACGGGCGAGCTGATGCCCAACAGCGGCCGGATTCTCCTGGACGGCCAAGACATCACGACCTGGAGCACGCCCCGACGCGCCCTGGCCGGCATCGCGCGCTCCTACCAGATCACGCAGCTGCTGGAAGGCTTTACCGTGCTCGAAAACGCGATGCTGATGGTGCAGGCGCGGCAAGGCCATTCGTTCAACGCCTGGGCGCCGGTGCGGCGCCAGGCCGTGCTGGTCGAGCCCGCGCGCGAAGCGCTCGACCAGGTGGGGCTGCTGCCGCGCGCCGACGAGGACGTGATGGCGCTGGGCCATGGCGAACATCGGCAGCTGGAGCTGGCCATGGCGCTGGCGATGAAGCCGCAACTGCTGCTGCTGGACGAACCGCTGGCGGGCATGAGCCAGGCCGAATCGCAGCAGATGATCGCCCTGCTGCAAGGACTCAAGGGCCGCTACACGATGCTGCTGGTGGAGCACGACATGCAGGCTGTCTTCAGTCTGGCCGACCGCGTGAGCGTGCTGGTGTACGGCCACGCCATCGCCTGCGGCACGCCGGCCGAAATCCAGGCCGATGAGGGCGTGCGCCAGGCCTATCTGGGGGGCCACTGATGGCCTGGCTCGAAGTGGCGGGGCTGCAGGCCGGCTACGGCGGCAACCAGGTGCTGCACGGCATCCAGTTCGAGTTGGAGGAGGGGCGGATCGTGTCCCTGCTGGGGCGCAACGGCATGGGCAAGACGACCACGCTCAAGTGCCTGATGGGCCTGATCGTTCCCAAGGCCGGAACGCTCCGGCTGGGCCAGCGGACGATCAACGGGCTGGCCGCGCACGAGGTCGCACGCCTGGGCGTGGGCTGGGTGCCCGAGGGGCGCCAGATCTTTCCGACGCTGACGGTCGAGGAGAACCTGCTGGCGACGGCGGCCGACCGTCACCGGGCGGCCCAGCCCTACACGCTGCAACGCGTGTACGCGTTCTTCCCGCGCCTGCAAGAGCGTCGCCAGAACATGGGCAACCAGCTGTCGGGTGGCGAGCAGCAGATGCTGGCGATCGGCCGGGCCTTGATGACCAATCCGCGCCTGTTGATCCTGGACGAGGCCACCGAGGGCCTGGCGCCCTTGATTCGACAGGAGATCTGGCGCGTGCTGGGCGAACTGCGCAACGCGGGTATGGCGATGATCGTGGTCGACAAGGATCTCGAAGCGCTGATGGCGCTGGCCGACCGGCACGTGGTGATCGAGAAGGGGCGCGTGCCGTGGCAGGGCGACACCGAAGCCCTGCGTGCCCAGCGCAGCGAGGTGGAGCGCTATCTCGGCGTGTGAGCGGTGCTGGCTTGTGAGCGCTTGCCTTGCATCAAGAATTCGATGAACCAGATCAAGGTCATTGCGAATAAATATCATTAATGTCGCCTGTGACGATGCGCTGCGCGGCATCTCGCCACGCGCCGCGTCGGACCCCGGCGATGTCGATGATGCAAGCTCCCCATTCCCCTGATTTCACGCGCCGGCGCTGGCTGCAGGCCGGTGCCGCGGCCGCCGCGCTGGGCGCCTTGCCGCGCGGGCAGGCACAGCCGTCCGCCACCCGCCGCGCCAGGCTGGTGCTGTCCGGCCCGTTTGCCCTGGTGTCCTACCCGCTCATGCGCATCGCAGACAGCGGCGCGCTGAAGGACGTGGCCGAGCAAGTCGAGTTCAGCACCTGGAAGAGTCCCGACCAGCTGCGCGCGCTGGCGATCCAGCCTTCGGCCGACCTGATGGCCATGCCCAGCAACGTCGCGGCCAACCTGTACAACCGCGGCGTGCCGCTCAAGCTGCTGGACATCACGACCTGGGGCCTGCTGTGGATGGTGTCGCGCGACCAGGGTTTGCGCACGCTGGCGGACTATCGCGGCAAGGAGGTGGTGATGCCGTTTCGCGGCGACATGCCCGACATCCTGTTTCGCCTGCTGGCCGAGCACGAGGGCCTGGTCATCGGCAAGGACATCACGCTGCGCTATGTCGCCTCGCCCATCGACGCCATGCAGCTGCTCATCACGCGCCGCGCCGACCACGCGCTGCTGGCCGAGCCGGCGGTGTCGATGGGGCTGCGCAAGACGCACTCGTTTCCGATCGAGGTGATCGCGCCCGCGCTCTACCGCAGCGTCGATCTGCAGCAGGAATGGGGCCGCCTGCTGAAGCGGCCGCCGCGCATTCCGCAGGCCGGCATCGTCGCGCTGCAGCACGTGCAGGGCGACGGCGCGCTGCTGGCGCGCTTCGAGCAGGAGCACGCCAGGGCGCTGGCCTGGTGCCAGGCCAACCCCGAGGCCTGCGGCGAGATGGCGGCGCGCCACGTCGACATGCTGACGCCCGACGGCGTGGCCGACGCCATCCACGCCACCCGCTCGACCATGCAGTGGGTGGACGCCGCCGCCGCGCGCCCCGAGCTGGAGTTCTTCTACCAGCAGCTGCTCGATCGGCAACCCGGCCTGGTGGGCGGCAAGCTGCCGGCCAGCGCGTTCTACGGCTAGCCGATGGCCTGGCCGCAACGCGGGCTGACCGGCCTGGCGCGCTACCTGTGGGGCGGTTGGGGCGCCATCGCCAGCCTGTTGATGGGGGTGGCATTGTGGGAGGCGCTGGCCGCCGTCTACGGGCCGCTGGTGCTGCCCACGCCGCTGCAGACGGCGCGCACGCTCGGCGGCTGGATGGCGCACGGCGGCGCCTTGTGGCCCACGTTGGCCATCACCGCGCGGCGCGCCTTCGTGGGGCTGGCGCTGGCGGTGGCGGCCGGCAGCGCGCTGGGCCTGGCCGCCGGCGTGTCGATGACGGCCTCGATGCTGGCGCGCCCCTGGGTCACGGTGCTGCTGGGCACGCCGCCCATCGCCTGGCTGGTGCTGGCCATGCTGTGGTTCGGCACCGGCGACGGCACGCCGGTGTTCACCGTCTTCGTCGCCTGCTTTCCCATCGTCTTCGTCGGCGGCATGCAGGGCGCGCGCACGCTGGAGCGCCACTGGCGCGATCTGGCGTGCGCCTACCGGCTGCCCTGGCGCATGCGCGTGCTCGACGTCTATGTGCCGCACGTCGTCTCCTACCTGTTTCCGGCCTGGATCGTGGCACTGGGCATCAGCTGGAAGGTGGTGGTGATGGCCGAGCTGCTGTCGTCGGACAGCGGCGTCGGCGCCATGCTGGCCACCAGCCGCGCGCAGCTCGACATGCCGGCCACGCTGGCCTGGATCGGTGCGGTGGTGCTGATCCTGCTGGCACTTGAATATTTGCTGCTGGAGCCCATCCAGCGCGAGATCGAGCGCTGGCGCGAGCCCGGCGGCGTGAGCGCGGGGCCGGCATGACCGCCGGTTTGCAGGTTCAGGGCCTGTCCCACGCCTTCGGCCCGCGCGCGGTGCTGGAGCACATCGACCTGACGCTGCCCGCCGGCCGCACGCTGGCGCTGGTGGGGCCCTCGGGCAGCGGCAAGAGCACGCTGTTGCACCTGTGCGCCGGGCTGCTGACGGTGCGCGAGGGCCGCATTGCCAACGGCTTTGCGTGCACGGCCATGCTGTTTCAGCAGCCCCAGCTGTTGCCCTGGAAGAGCGTGCTGGACAACATCGCCCTGGGCCTGAAGGCGCGCGGCGTGGCGCGGGCCGCGCGCCAGGCCGCCGCGCGCGCCATGGGCCGGGCCATGGGCCTGGACGAGCTGGCGCTGGCGCAGTTTCCGCCCCAGCTGTCGGGCGGCATGCAAAGCCGCGCCGCGTTGGCGCGCGCGTTGGTGCTGCAGCCCGACCTGCTGCTGCTGGACGAGCCCTTTTCGGCGCTGGACATCGGCATGCGGCAGCAGATGCATCGCCTGCTGCTGGCCGAGCAGGCGCGCCGCCCGCTGGCCGTGCTGATGATCACGCACGACGTGATGGAGGCCGTGGCCCTGGCCGACACCGTGCTGGTGCTGGCCGGCGCACCGGCCCGCCTGCGCTGGCGGCTCGATCTGCCCGTGCCAGCCGGCCACCGCGACGACGCCTGGGTGCACCGGCAGACCGCTCGGTTGCTGGCGCAGGGCGCGGTGCGCCGGGCCTTCGATCTGCCGCCGCTGCTGGCGCCGGCGCCGTTGCCGACGGAGCCCGGCTTCGATCAGGACCTGGCCGCGGGTCGGGCCGTGGCGCCGGTGCAGCGCGCGCCGCGCGACGGCTGCGAGGTGCTGCTGTGAGCGCGGCGCGAGCGGTGCCTTGGTCGCCGGCGCACCCACTGTGGCTGTGCCCGTTTCGGCCCTTCTTCATGCTCGCGCTGGTCGCCGGCTGGGCGCTGATGGGCCTGTGGGGCGGCTTCTTGCTGCTGGGTTGGCCGCTGCCGGCGGTGCCGGGCGGCCCCTTCGTGTGGCACGCGCACGAGCTGCTGCTGGGCTTTGCGCTGGCGGGCGCGGCGGGCTTCGTGCTGACCTCGGTGCCCGAGTTCACCCGCACGCCGGCCTTTGGCGCGCGCCCGGTGCGTGTGCTGGTGGGCCTGTGGCTGGCGGGGCGCCTGGGCTTTTGGTACAGCGGCTGGTGGCCGCTGGTCGGCCTGGCCGTGGCCGCGCTGGCGCAGCTGGGCCTGATCGGCGGCTTGATGGGGCTGCTGGCCCCGCGCCTGCTGCGCGACCCCGGGCGGCGCCACGTGGCCTTTCTGTGGGCGCTGGCGCTGCTGGCCTTCGTGGCAGCGGGCTTCTACGTCGATGCGCTGCGGGGCGTGGCGCCCACGCGCTGGCTGCACGCGCTGGTGGGCGTTTGGATGGGGCTGATCGTGATCGCCATGAGCCGCATCTCGATGAGCATCGTCAACGCCAGCATCGATGCGCAGGTGGCGGCCGACGGCCTGGCGCGCGAGCCCTACCTGGCGCGCCCGCCGCGGCGCAGCATGGCGCTGCTGGCCATCGGCGGGTACACGCTGGCCGAGTTCCTGCGGCCCGGCAGCCCCGTCAGCGCCTGGCTGGCCCTGGCCGCGGCGGCGGCGGCGCTGAACCTGCTGAACGACTGGCACGTGGGCCGGCCGCTGCTGCGCCGCTGGCCGCTGCTGCTGTACGCGGTGTACGTCCTGATGGCCCTGGGCTACGCGTTGACCGGCCTGGCCTTGCTGGGCGGCGGCTTCAGCCCCAACGCCGGGCTGCATGTGCTCACCACCGGCGTGCTGGGGCTGAACGTCTATCTGGTGATCGCCATTGCTGGCTACACCCACAGCGGGCTGGAAAAAAGCGGCCGCCCCTGGGTGCCATGGGGCGCCGCGTTGCTGGTGGCCGCCGCGCTGGCCCGCGCCAGCGCCTATGCGGTGGCGCCGGCCGCGTTGATGGGCGTGGCGGCGGCGCTGTGGTGCGCCGCCTTCGCGCTGCAAAGCGTGCGCATGCTGCCGGTGTTCTGGCGCCCGCGCGCCGACGGGGCCGGCGGCTGCGACGGGCTGCTGCCGCCGCGACCGGCGCCCGCCCTGGCGCCGCGTCAGTCGACGTGCGCGCCCGAGGCCTTGACGACGGATTCGTAGCGCGCCCGCTCGCGCGCCATCAGCTGGCCGAAGGCTTCGGGCGTGGTGGGCACGGGCTCGGCCATCAGCAGGGCGTAGCGCTCGCGCGTGGCGGGGGTGCGCAGCGCCTCGGTGAAGGCGGCGTTCAAGCGGGCGATGACCTCGGGCGGCGTACCGGCCGGGGCGACCAGGCCCCACCAGGTGTCGATGGCAAAGCCCGGAATCGTCTGCGCGATGGTGGGCACGTCGGGCAGCAGGGGCGAGGGCTGGGCGGTGGTCACCGCCAGCGGGACGATCTTGCCGGCCTTGATGTTGGGCGCGGCCGTGGCCAGGTTGTCGATGTTGAAGTCGACCTGGCCGGCCAGCAGCGCCAACTGCGCCGGGTTGCCCCCGTTGTAGGGAATGTGCACGGCGAAAATGCCCGCCCCCTGCTTGAACATCTCGCCCGCCAGGTGCCCGGCCGAGCCGTTGCCGCCCGAGCCGTAGTTGAGCTTGCCGGGGTTCTTCCTGGCGTAGGCGATCAGCTCGGCCAGCGTGCGGATGTGCAGGCGCCGGGCGGTGTCGGCGTTCATCACCAGCACGTTGGGCACGCGCACCATCTGCGTGATGGGCGCGAAGTCCTTGGCGGCATCGAACGGCATCTTGCTGAACAGCCAGGGGTTGATGGCGTGCGTGGCCACGGCGGCGATGCCGATCGTCAGGCCGTCGGGCGCCGCCTTGGCCACCAGGTCCGAGCCGATGTTGCCGCCCGCGCCCGGCTTGTTGTCGACGATGACCGTGCCCAGCTTGGCCTGCACCTGCTCGGCCAGAACGCGCGAGGTGATGTCCAGCGGCCCGCCGGGCGCGTAGGGCACGATCAGGCGAATGGGCTTGCTGCCTTGAGGGGCTTGGGCGAAGGCCGGCGCGGCGGTCAGCGCGAGGGTGGAGGAGAGCAGGGTGCGTCGTTTCATGGCGTCTGGGTGTTGTGGAAGCTTTGGGTGTGATGGGTCACTGGGATTTTTGAACGCAGAGGGCGCAAAGGTTTCGCAGAGGACGCGGAAAAAACCATTTTGAATTTCTCTTTTGCGTCCTCTGCGAATTCTCTGCGCCCTCTGCGTTCGGCTGTTGGGGTCTGTGTGCGGCATCAGGGCTGATGCACCTTGTCCGCCTCGCTGGTGAAGGCATCGGCGTAGAACTCGTACTCGGGCAGGCCGGCCTGTTGCACGAAGTCGCGCCGGGCCGAGTCGACCACGATGGGGGCGCCGCAGGCGTAGACCTGATGGCCCGACAGGTCGGGAAAATCCTGCAGCACGGCGCGGTGCACGAAGCCGCTGCGGCCTTGCCATTCGTCCTCGGGCAGCGCGTCGGACACCACGGGAACGTACTGGAGGTGCGGCAGCTCCAGCAGCTTGCCGCGCACCCAGGCGTCCATGTACAGGTCGCGCGGGCGGCGCCCGCCCCAGTACAGCACGGCCGGGCGCGTGATGCCCATGAACTGCATGTGCTCGATGATGGCCTTGATGGGCGCAAAGCCGGTGCCCGAGGCCAGGAAGACGATCGGCAGGGGGCTGTCGTCCTGCAGGCGAAAGCTGCCGTAGGGGCCTTCGATGCGCAAAATTTCTTTTGCCTTCATGGCGCCGAACACGTGGTCGGTGAATTTGCCGCCGGGCATGTGGCGCAGGTGCAGGTCGACCATGGGCACGCCGCTGGCCGTGAGCGTGTGCGGCGCGCCGGCCATGCTGTAGCTGCGGCGGCTGCCGTCGCGCAGGATGATCTCGATGTACTGGCCGGCGTGGTACTGGATGACATCGTTGGCCGGCAGCTGCAGGCGCACGCGCATCACGTCGTGCGCCAGGCGCTCCAGCTCGGCCACGCGCGCGGGCATCTTCTTGATCGGGAACGCCCCCGCGTGCGTGACCTGGCGCGACTCCAGCACCACGTCGCTCTGCGCCACGCCGCAGCAGGTCAGCACGTAGCCGGCGGCTTCTTCCTCGGCGCTCAGGGCCTTGCTCTGGTGCGTGCCATGCTTGACGTGGCCCGAAATCTTCTTGCACTTGCACGAGCCGCAGGCGCCGTCCTTGCAGCCGTAGGGCAGGCCGATGCCTTGGCGGATGCCGGCCGTCAGCATCGGCTCGCCGGCGTCGGCCTCGAAGCTGCGGCCGCTGGGCTGCACGGTGATGGTGTAGGGCATGGGCTTGGGTATCCTTGCGCGCATCCGAATGCGCTGAACCAATCGATTTTGCCCTCAAACCAAAGCCCTCTCGGCGCGCTGCCGGCGCGCTTTCGGCGCCCGCGCGTGCTGGTGGTCGGCTGCGGCGACGTGGTCACGCGCGCGGCCCGGCTGCTGCTGCCGCGCGTGCGCGTGCTGGCGCTGGTGCACTCGGCCGCCGACGCGGTGCGCCTGCGCGCGCTCGGCATCAGGCCGCTGGCGGGCGACCTGGACGCGCCGGCCAGCCTGCAGCGCCTGGCCGGCCTGGCGCCGCGCGTGCTGCATCTGGCGCCGCCGCCCGGCGCGGCACCGCAGGACGCGCGCACCCGTGCGCTGCTGCAGGCGCTGGCGCGGCGCGGGGCGCCGCAGGCGCTGGTGTACGGCTCGACCACCGGCGTGTACGGCGACTGCGCCGGCGCCCTGGTGCGCGAGACGCGGTCCATTCACCCGCAAACCATCCGCGCCCAGGCGCGCGCCGCGGCCGAAGCGGAGGTGCGGGGCTTCGGCCGCGCCGTCGGCGCGCGCGTCAGCATCCTGCGCATTCCCGGCATCTACGCGCCGGATCGCGCGGGCGGCGCGCGCGAGCGCCTGCTCAAGGGCACGCCGGTGCTGGCGGCGGCCGACGACGTCTACACCGGCCACATCCACGCCGACGACCTGGCGCGCGCCTGCGTGCGGGTGCTGTGGCGCGGCCGGCCGCAGCGCGTCGTCAACGCGGGCGACGACAGCCGCCTCAAGATGGGCGAGTACTACGAGCTGGCGGCCGATCTGTATGGTCTGCCGCGTCCGCCGCGTGTGAACCGCGCGACGGCGAGCGACAGCCTGTCGCCCCTGATGCTGAGCTTCATGGGCGAGTCCCGCCGCATCGACAACACGCGCCTCAAGCGCGAGCTGCGCCTGCGCCTGCGCTACCCGGGGCCGGACACCGGATTGCTATCATAAGCAGAGCTGCTTGCGCAGATGGATCGGGCGCTGCAGGCCGATTTGGCTTGAAATTGGATCTCCACTCACGCTGTCCCGCACGCATCCGCGTTTGACTTGACGCAGAGGCCCGGCGCCCTACAGTGCCGTCATGGACTTCGCCCTTTCCCCGCGCGCGCAGGCGCTGCAGTCGCAACTGCAGCGCTTCATGCAGGACCTGGTGCTGCCTTCGCACCGCGACTGGCGCCGCTGGGCCGAGGCCGGCATTTATCCGCTGGACGTGATCGAGCCGCTGAAGGCCCAGGCCCACGCCGCCGGGCTGTGGAACCTGTTTTTGCCCGAGCTGCAGGACGACGAGCCCGGCACCCGATTGAGCAACCTGGACTACGCGCCGCTGGCCGAGGCGATGGGCCGCGTGCCCTGGGCCAGCGAGGTGTTCAACTGCAGCGCGCCCGACACCGGCAACATCGAGCTGCTGCACCGCTTTGCCGCGCCGGCGCAGCGCGCGCGCTGGCTCGATCCGCTGCTGCAGGGGAGCATTCGCTCATGTTTTGCCATGAGCGAGCCGGACGTGGCCTCGTCCGACCCGACCAACCTGGGCACGCGCATCGCCCGCGACGGCGATGGCTATGTGTTGAACGGCCGCAAGTGGTTCACCACCGGCGCGGCGCATCCCCACTGCCGCCTGGCGATCGTGATGGGCGTGTCGGACGCCGCGCCCGATGCGCCCGCGCACCGGCGCCACAGCCTGCTGCTGGTGCCCATGGACGCGCCGGGCGTGCAGGTGGTGCGCAACATCCCGGTGATGCAGCACCAGGCCATCGAGGGGCATTGCGAGATCGTGTTCCAGGGCGTGCGCGTGCCGGCCGACCAGCTGCTGGGCGCCGAGGGCGAGGGCTTTGCCATGGCGCAGGCGCGCCTGGGGCCGGGGCGCGTGCACCACGCCATGCGCACCATCGGCCAGTGCGAGCTGGCGCTCGAATTGATGGCCGAGCGTGCGCTGGAGCGCATGGCCTTCGGCCGGCATCTGTCGGACTTCGCCAACGTGCAGGACTGGATCGCCTGGAGCCGCGTCGAGATCGACCAGGCGCGCCTGCTGGTGCTGCACGCGGCCTGGCGCATGGACGTGCAGGGCAACGCCGCCGCGCGCGTCGACGTCTCGGCCATCAAGCTGGTGGCCGCGCAGCTGCAGACGCGCGTGCTCGACCGTGCCATGCAGGTGTTCGGCGCCGTCGGCCTGACGCCGGACACGCCGCTGGCCAGCCTGTGGAGCTGGGGCCGTGCGCTGCGCTTCATGGACGGGCCCGACGAGGTGCACCTGCGCGCCATCGCGCGCCAGGAGCTGGCCAACAGCCGCGCGCACCGCGGCGAGAACGTGCTGCACCTGCAGCGCTGGATGCCGCCCGACGGCGCGCTGGACGATGCGTGAGGCCACGCCGGCGCGCCGGGCGCTGCTATTCTTTGCCCTGATCGATCGGGCCACGCCGTGGCCCGCCTGCCGTTTCGGAGCCCGCCCATGACCCGTCCCTTCCAAGTTCTCGGCATCCAGCAAGTCGCCATCGGCGGGCTGGACAAGAAGCGCCTGCAGACCCTGTGGGTGGACATGCTGGGCCTGACGCCCACCGGCACCTTTCGCAGCGAGCGCGAAAACGTCGACGAGGACATCTGCGCCATGGGGCGCGGCGCGTTCAAGGTCGAGGTGGATTTGATGCAACCCTTCGATGCCGACAAGAAGCCGGCCGTGCACGCCACGCCGCTGAACCACGTGGGGCTGTGGATCGACGACCTGCCGCGGGCGGTCGAATGGCTGACGGCGCGCGGCGTGCGCTTTGCGCCGGGCGGCATCCGCAAGGGCGCGGCCGGCCACGACATCACGTTCTTGCACCCGCGCGCCAACGACGAGTTTCCGATTTCGGGCGAGGGCGTGCTGATCGAGCTGGTGCAGGCGCCGCCCGAGGTGATTGCCGCCCATGCGGCGCTGCCGCGCGATTGACTGCGTCGACGTGGTGCGGTTCCGACACCGAACGCCCCCACCGCTCGCAGGCGCTGGGGGCGTTGTCTTAAACTGATCGTTACACACAGACCGCCTCCAGGCGGCGCATGCGAATCAAGGAGACGGCTGATGCAAGCGACGGACACCAAGAACCCGGCCTACTACCACAAGGTGGTGGACTGCCAATGGGCCTGCCCGGCCCACACCCCCGTGCCCGAATACCTGCGCCTGATCGCGCAGGGGCGCTATGCCGATTCGTACATGATCAACTGGGTGTCCAACGTGTTTCCGGGCATCCTGGGGCGCACCTGCGACCGCCCCTGCGAGCCGGCCTGCCGGCGCGGGCGGGTGGAAGAGGCCAACGCCGCCAAGCCCGAGCCGGTGGCCATCTGCCGCCTCAAGCGCGTGGCCGCCGACCTGAAGGGCGACGTGGCGGCGCGCATGCCGCAGCCGGCGGCGCAGCCCAACGGCAAGCGCGTGGCCTGCATCGGCGCCGGGCCGGCCTCGCTCACGGTGGCGCGCGACCTGGCGCCGCTGGGCTACGCGGTGACGGTGTTCGACGCCGAGGCCAAGGCCGGCGGCTTCATGCACCAGCAAATTCCGCGCTTTCGCCTGCCCGAGAGCGTGATCGACGAGGAGACGGGCTACATCTTCGCCCTCGGACCGCAGTTCAAGCCCGGCCAGCGCATCGACTCGCTGCGGGCGCTGCTGGACGAGGGCTGGGACGCCGTCTTCGTCGGCAGCGGCGCGCCGCGCGGGCGCGACCTGGAGCTGCCTGGCCGGCAGGAAGCGGCGGCCCACATCCACATCGGTATCGACTGGCTGGCCTCGGTCTCGTTCGGTCACGTCACCTCGATCGGCAAGCGCGTCATCGTGCTGGGCGGCGGCAACACGGCGATGGACTGCTGTCGCTCGGCGCGCCGGCTGGGCGGCGAGGACGTCAAGGTCATCGTGCGCAGCGGCTTCGACGAGATGAAGGCCTCGCCGTGGGAGAAGGAAGACGCGCAGCACGAGGGCATTCCCATCATCAACATGCACGTGCCCAAGGCCTTCGTGCACGAGGGCGGCCGGCTGACCGGCATGAGCTTCGAGATCGTGCGCGCCGAGCGCGACGCCAAGGGGCGGCGCCAGCTGGTGCCCACGGGCGAGCCCGAGGTGTTCTTCGAATGCGACGAGGTGCTGATCGCCGTCGGCCAGGAAAACGCCTTTCCATGGATCGAGCGCGACGTCGGCGTCGCCTTTGGCGAATGGGGCATGCCGGTGGTCGATCCAAGCACGTTCCAGTCGAGCCTGCCGCGGGTGTTCTTCGGCGGCGACGCGGCCTTCGGGCCCAAGAACATCATCACCGCGGTGGCGCACGGCCACGAGGCCGCGGTGTCGATCGACCGCTATCTCAACGACCGGCCGGTGAGCGAGCGCCCGCCACCCTTCACCAACCTGGTGTCGGAGAAGATGGGCATCCACGAGTGGGCCTACGACAACGACCCCAGCAACGACCAGCGCTACAAGGTGCCGTGGGCGCAGGCCGAGCAGGCGCTGAGCAGCATCCGGGTCGAGGTGGAGCTGGGCTTCGACGCGCGCACCGCCTTCAAGGAGGCCTCGCGCTGCCTCAACTGCGACGTGCAGACGGTGTTCAGCGCCAACCTGTGCATCGAGTGCGATGCCTGCGTCGACATCTGCCCGATGGACTGCATCACCTTCACCGGCAACGGCGACGAGGCCGAGCTGCGCGGCCGGCTGAGCGCGCCGGCGCTGAACCTGACGCAGGACCTGCTGGTGTCGCCGCCGGTGCAGACCGGCCGCGTGATGGTCAAGGACGAGGACGTGTGCCTGCACTGCGGCCTGTGCGCCGAGCGCTGCCCGACCGGCGCGTGGGACATGCAGCGGTGGTTCCTGTCCATGACCAAGGCGGGCGGTGCCTCGCACACCATCGGCGCCAATGGCAAGGGAGCTCGTCCATGAATCAGATCGCGGCGGTCAACGACTTCGTCATCAAGTTCGCCAACGTCAACGGCTCGGGCTCGGCCAGCGCCAACGAGCTGTTCGCCAAGGCCATCCTGCGCATGGGCGTGCCGGTCAGCCCGCGCAACATCTTTCCCAGCAACATCCAGGGCCTGCCCACCTGGTACGAGGTGCGCGTCAGCGCCAAGGGCTACCTGGGCCGGCGTGGCGGCATCGACATGATGGTGGCCATGAACCCGCAGACCTGGGCCGCCGACGTGGAGGAGATCGAGCCCGGCGGCTACCTGCTGTACGACAGCACGCGCGTGCGTCCGCGCGAGGAGCTGCGCGACGACATCGGCGTCATCGGCATTCCGCTCACCGAGATCTGCAACGCCGTCTACAGCGACCCGCGCCAGCGCCAGCTGTTCAAGAACATCATGGCGCTGGGCGCGCTGTCGATGCTGCTGGACATCGACGCCGCCGTGATCGAGCAGCTGCTGGGCGAGCAGTTCAAGGGCAAGGACAAGCTGGTGGCCGCCAACGTGCAGGCGCTGAACCTGGGGCGCGACTTCACGCGCGAAAACCTGGCGCACCCGCTGCCCATTCGCGTCGAGCGCTCGCACCGCGTGGGCCAGCGCATCTTCATCGACGGCAACACCGCCGCCGGCCTGGGCGCGGTCTATGGCGGCGCCACGGTGTGCGCCTGGTACCCGATCACGCCCTCGACCTCGGTGGCCGAGGCCTTCATGAGCTACTGCGCCAAGTTCCGCGTCGACGACGAGGGGCGCCACAAGTACGCCATCGTGCAGGCCGAGGACGAGCTGGCCTCCATCGGCATGGTGGTGGGCGCGGGCTGGAACGGCGCGCGCGCCTTTACCGCCACCTCGGGGCCGGGCATCTCGCTGATGACCGAGTTCATCGGCCTGGCCTACTTCGCCGAAATTCCGGTCACCCTCATCAACGTGCAGCGCGGCGGGCCGTCCACCGGCATGCCCACGCGCACCCAGCAGGCCGACCTGCTGGCCTGCGCCTATGCCTCGCACGGCGACACCAAGCACGTGCTGCTGTTCCCCGAAGACCCCAGGGAGTGCTTCGAGCTCACCGCCACCGCGCTCGATTTGGCCGACCGCCTGCAGACGCCGGTGTTCGTCATGACCGACCTCGACATCGGCATGAACCAGCGCCTGTGCGAGCCGCTGGCCTGGGACGACGCGCGCCAGTTCGACCGCGGCAAGGTGATGACGGCCGAAGACCTGGAGACGCACGACTTCGGCCGCTACAAGGACGTGGACGGCGACGGCATTCCCTGGCGCACGCTGCCGGGCACGCACCCCACGCGCGGCAGCTTCTTCACGCGCGGCACCACGCGCGACCCCTACGCGCGCTACTCCGAGCGCGGGCCCGACTACGTCTACAACGTCGAGCGTCTGCTCAAAAAATTCGCCACCGCCGCCACCCTGGTGCCGCCGCCGCAGCCGCGGCCGGCGGCCAAGCGCACGCGGCTGGGCGTGATCTTCTTCGGCTCCACCAGCCCGGCCATGCACGAGGCGCTGGACGAACTGGGCAGCCAGGGCATCCACCTCAACGCGCTGCGGCTGCGCGCCTTTCCGTTCTCGCCCAGCGTGCGCGAGTTCATCGACGCGCACGAAACGGTGTTCGTGGTCGAGCAAAACCGCGACGCGCAGCTGCGCTCCATGCTGATCAACGAGCTGGAAATCCCGCCCGCCAAACTGCAGCGCGTGTTGCACTTCGACGGCACGCCGATCACCGCGCGCTTCATCACCCAATACATCACCGACCACGTGCACGAGGCGGTCGTGGCACCGCAGGAGATCAAGTCATGACCTACATCGCCAAGCCGCGCCTGCACCACCCCACGCTCACGCCCAACAAGGTGGGCTACACCCGGCGCGACTACGAGGGCAAGGTGTCCACCCTGTGCGCCGGCTGCGGGCACGACTCGATCTCGGCGGCCGTCGTGCAGGCCTGCTGGGAGCTGGACATCGAGCCGCACCGCGTGGCCAAGCTGTCGGGCATCGGCTGTTCGTCGAAGACGCCCGATTATTTTTTGGGCGCCAGCCACGGCTTCAACTCGGTGCACGGGCGCATGCCCAGCGTGGCCACCGGCGCCAACCTCGCCAACCGCGACCTGCTGTACCTGGGTGTGTCGGGCGACGGCGACTCGGCCTCCATCGGCCTGGGCCAGTTCGCGCACGCCATGCGGCGCAACGTCAACATGGTCTACATCGTCGAGAACAACGGCGTCTACGGCCTGACCAAGGGCCAGTTCTCGGCCACCGCCGACAAGGGCAGCAAGAGCAAGAAGGGCGTGGTCAACCAGGACAGCCCGGTCGACCTGGTCGGCCTGGCGATGCAACTGGGCGCCAGCTTCGTCGCGCGCAGCTTCTCGGGCGACAAGGCGCAGCTGGTGCCGCTCATCAAGGCCGCCATGGGCCACGGCGGCGCCGCCTTCATCGACGTCATCAGCCCCTGCGTGACCTTCAACAACCACGCCGGCAGCACGCGCAGCTACGACTGGGTGCGCGAGCACAACGAGGCCGTCAGCCGCATCGACCTGATCCTGGGCCGCCAGGAAATCACCGTGGACTACGCGCCCGGCGAGGTGATCGACGTCGAGCAGCACGACGGCACCACGCTGCGCCTGAAAAAGCTGCACCCCGACTACGACCCCACCGATCGCGTGGCGGCGATGGCCTACATGCAGGGCCACGCCGCCCAGGGCGAGCTGGTCACGGGCCTGCTGTACCTGGAGGCCGAGGCGGGCGACCTGCACGCCGCCCAGCACACCAGCGCGCGGCCGCTCAACAGCCTGGGCACGGCCGATCTGTGCCCGGGCGCGGCGGCGCTCGAGCGGCTGAACGCGAGCTGGCGCTGAAGCCTGGCCCGTCGGATCGAAACGGCGACAAATTCTGACTTGACAATGTTTGCATAGGCAAACAATAATCGCGGCCGCTCGATTCAGCCGAGGTCGAGCCGCCGCCATGTCGCCCCAGCCCGCCCCGCCTGCCCAGCCGCCGCGCTACTACGTGGCCGAGCACGCGCGCGCCGAAAGCGGGCTGATCTATATGCTTCGTCGCGCCCAGCTGGCGCTGGCGCAGCGCGTCAACGAGCAGATCGACCCGGGCTGCTCCACGCTGCCGCAGTGGCTGCCGCTGCACAAGGTGCACGCGGGCCATGCCGACACCGTGGCCGAGCTGGCGCGCGTGTGCACGGTCGACGCCGGCTCGATGACGCGCCTGCTCGACCGGCTGGAGAAAAAGGGCCTGTGCCGGCGTGTGCGCAGCCAGAGCGACCGCCGCGTGGTGCACATCCGGCTGACCCTGGCCGGCGCGGCCGTGGCCGAGCGCGTGCCGCGCATCCTGTGCGAGGTGTACAACGAGGCTCTGGCCGGCTTCACGCCGCAGGAATGGGCGCAGTTTCAGGCCCTGTTGGCTCGCCTCACCGAGGCCGCCCAGGCCCTGTCGGTCCACAAGGACGCATCATGACTTCTCATCGCACTGGCATGCTGGCCGCGGCGCTGGCGGCAGCCCTGTTGACGGCGTGCGCCGACCCGAGCGGCATCGCGCCCAGCGCCACCTTGCGTGACGCCGCCGCGCTGGGCCTGCCGACCACGGCGGCCAACACCGACACTGCCTTGGCCCCGGCCACCGACTGGTGGACGCAGCTGGGCGACCCTCAGCTCGACCGCCTGGTGGCCCAGGCGCTGCAGGACAACCCCAACCTGCGCGTGGCCAGCGCCCGCGTGGCCAAGGCCGACAGCGCCATCGCCGTGGTGCAGGCGGCCGACGGCCCGCAGGTCAACGGCACGCTGGGCCTCAACCGCCAGCGCTTTTCGGAAAACTACATCTACCCGCCGCCGCTGGGCGGCTCGGTGCAAAGCCTGGGCAACCTGCAGGCCCAGGGCAGCTGGGCGCTGGACTTTTTCGGCCGCAACGCCGGCCAGCTGCAGGCCGCCATCGGCCAGGCGCGCGCCGCGCAGGCCGAGCACGATGCCGCGCGCGTGCTGCTGGCCGCCAACGTGGTGCGCACCTACGTGCAGTGGGCGCGCCTGCAGGACCAGCACGCGCTGGCCGAGCGCGCCCTGGCCCAACAGCAGCAGATGCTGCAGCTGGCGCGCGAGCGCACCCGCGCCGGGCTGGACAACGAGCTGGCGGTGCGCCAGAACGAAAGCAGCCGTGCCGACACGCGCACCCAGGTGGCCGCGCTGGAGCAGCAGCAGCAGGCCACCGGCCACGCGCTGGCGGCCCTGCTGGGCCAGCCGCGCCTGCCCGCCGGGCTGCAGGCGCCGCGCCTGGCGCAGCTGAAGGCGCTGGCCGTGCCGCACCAGCTCAGTGCCGACTGGCTGGGCCGGCGCGCCGACATCGCCGCCGCGCGCTGGCGCGTGCAGGCCGCGCAGGGCCAGGTGCAGGCCGCGCGTGCGCAGTTCTATCCCAACATCAACCTGGCCGGCTTCATCGGCCTGCAAAGCCTGGGCTTCGGCAAGCTGCTGCGCTCGGGCAGCGCCGAGTGGGGCGTCGGCCCGGCGCTCAGCCTGCCGATCTTCGAGGGCGGGCGCCTGCGCGGCAACCTGCGCGGCCAAGTGGCCGACGAGGACGCCGCCATCGAAAGCTACAACGCCACCGTGATCGACGCCATGCGCGACGTGGCCGACCAGTCGCTGGCCGTGCAGGCCGTGGCGCGCCAGCAGGGCGAGCAGGCGCCCGCGCTGCAGGCAGCCGAGGCGGCGTGGACCATCGCGCGCCAGCGCTACGGCGCCGGCCTGGCCACGTACTTGAACGTGCTGGTGGCCGAAAACGCCGTGCTGGCGCAGCGCCGCCAGGCGGTCGACTTGAGCGCGCAGGCGCTGCTGGCGCAGGTGGGCCTGGCGCAGGCCATGGGCGGCGGCTGGCAGCCGGCCGCGCAGGCCCCCGAGGCCCAGGCATCCACAGCGGCCAGCAGCCACTGAACCAAAGGGAAGATTCGATGTCAGAACCCACGCAAGCCGGCGCCCCATCAGCGCCGAGCGCTCCTGAAAACAAAGCAATCCCGGCCGACGAGGAGGGCGGCGGCAACGGCCGGCGCAAGCGCGTGCTGCTGGGCCTGACGGCCGTGGTGCTGCTGTGCGGCCTGGCCTGGGGCGTGTACGACTGGCTGGTGCTGGCGCACTACGAGGACACCGACAACGCCTATGTGCAGGGCAACGTGGTGCAGATCACGCCGCAGATCGGCGGCACGGTGACGGCCATCTACGCCGACGAAACCGACCGCGTGCAGGCCGGCGCGCCACTGGTCAAGCTGGACGGCGCCGACGCCGAGCTGGCGCTGGCGCAGGCCGAGGCCGCGCTGGGCCAGACCGTGCGCCAGGTGCGCACGCTGTACGCCAACAACAGCGCGCTGGACGCCCAGGTGCGCCTGCGCGAGGCCGACGTGGCCAAGGCGCGCACCCAGCTGGCCACCGCCGAGCAGGACCTGGCGCGGCGCCAGGGCCTGGCTGGTGGCGGCGCGGTGTCGGGCGAGGAGCTGGCCCATGCGCGCGCCCAGGTCACCGCCGCCCAGAGCATGCTGAAAGCGGCGCAGGCCGGCGTCAGCGCGGCGCAGGAGCAGCTGGCCAGCAACCAGGCGTTGACCGACGGCACGCCGGTGGCGCAGCACCCCAGCGTGCTGGCGGCGGCCGCCAAGCTGCGCGAGGCCTGGCTGGCCGCGCACCGCACCGTGCTGCCGGCGCCGGTGTCGGGCTACGTCGGCAAGCGCACCGTGCAGCTGGGCCAGCGCGTGGCCGCCGGCACGCCGCTGCTGACCGTGGTGCCGCTGGAGCAGGTGTGGGTGGACGCCAACTTCAAGGAAAACCAGCTGCGCCGCATCCACATCGGGCAGCCGGTGCGCCTGACGGCCGATGCCTACGGCAGCAAGGTCGAGTTCGACGGCACCATCAGCGGCCTGGGCGTGTCCACCGGCGCGGCCTCGGCCCTGCTGCCGGCGCAAAACGCCACCGGCAACTGGATCAAGGTGGTGCAGCGCGTGCCGGTGCGCATCGCGCTCCAGCCCGAGCAGCTCAAGACGCACCCGCTGCGCGTGGGCCTGTCGATGCTGGCGCGCGTGGACGTGAGCGACCAGAGCGGCCCCGAGCTGACCGACGCCACGCGCGCCGAGCCGCGGGCCAAGACGGCGGTGTTCGCCGACGCGGGCCAGGGCGCCGAGCAGCGCGTGCAGCAGATCATCGCGCGCAACCTCGGCCGCGCGGCGGCCAAGGGTTCTTGATGAAATCGGCCGCTGGCGCCCGCCAGTCAAGCGCTACCAGCTATAAAAACAATATCAACCTGCCCGTCGGGCCCGTCGCATGAGCGCCGCTCACGTCACGCATCCGCCCTTGCAGGGCAGCGCCCGCGTGCTGGGCACGCTGGCGCTGTCGGCCGCCACGTTCATGAACGTGCTGGACTCGTCCATCGCCAACGTCTCGCTGCCGGCCATCGCGGGCGACCTGGGCGTGAGTCCGGTGCAAGGCACCTGGGTCATCACCAGTTTTGCCGTGGCCAACGCCATTGCCGTGCCGCTCACCGGCTGGCTGACGCAGCGCATGGGGCAGGTGCGCCTGTTCATGGCCAGCGTGCTCTTGTTCGTGCTCACGTCCTGGCTGTGCGGCATGGCGCCCAACATGACCATGCTGATCGTGTTTCGCGTGCTGCAGGGCTTCGTGGCGGGGCCGATGATTCCGCTGTCGCAGACCCTGCTGCTGTCCAGCTACCCGCCGCGCCAGGCCGGGCTGGCGCTGGCCATGTGGTCCATCACCACGCTGGTGGCGCCGGTCATGGGGCCGCTCCTGGGCGGCTGGATCACCGACAACATCAGCTGGCCCTGGATCTTCTACATCAACGTGCCGATCGGCCTGGTGGCGGCCGCCGTCACCTGGGCGATCTACCGCCAGCGCGAAACCCCCACGCTGCGCCTGCCGATCGACTACGTCGGCCTGGCGCTGCTGGTGCTGTGGGTGGGCGCGCTGCAGCTGATGCTGGACAAGGGCAAGGAGCTGGACTGGTTCGCCTCGCCGCAGATCGTCGCCTATGCCGTGGCGGCCGTGGTGGGCTTCGCGTTCTTCCTGGCCTGGGAGCTGACCGAGAAGCACCCGGTGGTCGATCTGTCGCTGTTTCGCGGCCGCAACTTCTGGTCGGGCGCGCTGACCACCGCCGTGGGCTACGGCGTGTTCATCGGCAACGTGGTGCTGCTGCCGCTGTGGCTGCAGCAGTACATGGGCTACACCGCCACCCAGGCCGGCATGGTGCTGGCGCCGGTGGGGCTGATGGCCATCGTGCTGTCGCCGGTGGTGGGCGTGACCATGCACCGGGTCGACCCGCGCCTTTACGTGACGGCCTCGTTCGTGGTGTTTTTCGGGGTGTTCTGGCTGCGCTCGCTGTTCACGGTGGAGACCGATTTCGTCACCATCATGATCCCGACCCTGATCCAGGGCATCGGCATGGCGGGCTTCTTCATTCCGCTGGTCACCATCACGCTGTCGGGCCTGCACCCCTCGCGCATTCCGGCGGCGGCGGGGCTGTCCAACTTCACGCGCATCACGGCCGGGGCGTTCGGCGTGTCGATCGCCACCACGGCCTGGGAAGACCGCGCCACCCTGCACCACGCGCAGCTGGCCGAGAGCATCAACAACGGCCGCCCGGTGGTCGAGCAGACCCTGCACCAGATGCAGGCCCTGGGCCTGGGCCACCAGCAGTCGCTGGGCCTGATCGACCGGCTGCTGACGCAGCAGGCCTTCATGATCTCCACGCAGGAAATCTTCTACCTGTCGGCGCTGCTGTTCCTGGCGCTGATCCCGCTGGTGTGGATCACGCGCCGCGTGCGCGGCAGCGCCACGGCCGAGGCCGGCGGCGCGCATTGAAGGGGCTCACCCCCGTTGCTCCACTCGCTGCGCGATGTTGCGGCATCCCCCCTCGAGGGGGCATCGCCAGTGGCCGGGGAAACCCCGGCCACGGCGATCACGGGTCTGGCCTGCTCCGCGGCCACCTGGCTCTTGGGCTTGGACGGCATTCGGGCGGGACGTCGCCCAATCGGTAACCGATCCGCGACCTACGGCCCCGGGCGTTGCTGGCGTGCCCGCGCCAGCGCGGCTTCGATCAGGGCGCGCTTGCGGTCGGGCGCGGCAGCGGGGGGCGTGCTGGCGTCGGCGTCGTCGATGGACTCCGGCACCACGACGGGCGCGCGCTGGCGTCGCTCCTGGGTGGCGGCGTAGCGCGCGCGGGCCGAGCGGGCCTGCTCGCTGGACCAGGCATCCCAGCCGCTGCGCGCGCCGGTGACGGCCTGCATGTGGATGCAGTCGACCGGGCAGGCGGGCACGCACAGCTCGCAGCCGGTGCAGTCGGCTTCGATCACGGTGTGCATGTGCTTGGGGCTGCCGACGATGCAGTCCACCGGGCAGGCGGCGATGCACAGGGTGCAGCCGATGCACCAGTCCTCGTCGATCCAGGCTACGCCACGCGGGCCTTCTTGCCCGTTGGCCGGGTCGAGCGGCTGGGCGGCCCGGCCGGTCAGCGCCGCCAGCCGTTGCACGCCCTCGGCGCCGCCGGGCGGGCACTGGTTGATGTCAGCCTGGCCTGCTGCGATGGCCTGCGCGTAGCCGGCGCAGTCCGGGTAGCCGCAGCGCGTGCACTGGGTTTGCGGCAGCGCGTCAAGCACGCGCGCGGCCAGGGTCTCGGTCGGGGTCACGTGGGCTCGGCGCGCGGGCGCCGCGCGGCTCAGGCGGCCTTCTGGGTTTCGCGCGCGCTCTTGGCGCTGCCGCGGGCCGCGCGGGCGTCCAGCTTGGTCACGCTGGCGCTGGGCACGCTGGCGGCGCCGGGCGGCAGCGGGTGGTCGGCAATGAAGCCCCTGACGCGCGGGTACACCTGCTGGCGCCAGCGGCGGCCGCTGAAGATGCCGTAGTGGCCGGCGCCCGGCACCTCGTAGTGGCGGCCGGGCTTGCGCTCGATGCCGGTGCACAGGTCGTGCGCGGCCTTGGTCTGGCCCGAGCCGGAGATGTCGTCGAGCTCGCCCTCGATGGTGAGCAGGGCGGTGCCGGTGATGTCCTGCGGGCGCACGCGTTCGATCTTGCCGGCGGGCGAGCGCACGTCCCAGGTGCCCTGCATCAGGCTGAAGTCCTGGAACACCGTCTTGATGGTCTCCAGGTAGTAGTCGGCGTCCATGTCGAGCACGGCGTTGTACTCGTCGTAGAACTTGCGGTGCGTCTCGGCGCTGGACTCGTCGCCGCGCACCAGGTCGCGGAAGAAGTCCCAGTGGCTGGTGGCGTGGCGATCGGGGTTCATGGCCACGAAGCCCGAGTGCTGCAGAAAGCCCGGGTACACGCGCCGGCCCGCGCCCGGGAAGTTGTGCGGCACGCGGTAGATGACGTTGTTCTCGAACCACGCGAAGCTGCGCTGCGTGGCCAGGTTGTTGACCTGGGTGGGCGAGCGGCGCGCGTCGATCGGGCCGCCCATCATGGTCATGGTGAGCGGCGTGGTTTCGCCGCGGCTGGCCATCAGCGAAATGGCGGCCAGCACCGGCACCGTGGGCTGGCACACGCTGATCACGTGGCAGTTGCCGTACTTGGACTGCAGGTGACGGATGAACTCCTGCACGTAGTTGATGTAGTCGTCGAGGTGGAACTCGCCCTCGGACAGCGGCACCAGGCGCGCGTTCTTCCAGTCGGTGATGTAGACCTTGTGGTCCTGCAGCATGGTGCGCACGGTGTCGCGCAGCAGGGTGGCGTGGTGGCCCGACAGCGGCGCCACGATCAGCACCGGCGGCTGTTCCTTGAGCTTGAGCAGGGTGGCCGGGTCGTCCGAGAAGCGCTTGAAGCGGCGCAGCTCGCAAAACGGCTTGTCGATCTCGATGCGCTCGTCGATGGCCACCTGAACGCCGTCGACCGGCACCTGGCGGATGCCGAACTCGGGCTTTTCGTAGTCCTTGCCCAGGCGGTGGAACAGCGCGTAGGACGCGGCCACGCGCTGCGACGCCGGCAGCTGACCAAAGGGCATGAGGGGGTTGCTGAACAACTTGGCCGTGGCGTCGGCGATTTCGGCAAAGGGTTCGATGAGCGCGCGCTGCGCCTCGTAGATGTGATAGAGCATGGCAGTCTGGGCCGACAAATTGTTGCATTGCAATATAGCGCAGCGCGAGGCGCTTTGCACTGGATCGGAGTGTCTAAAGCGACAGCGGCGGCGCGTTTTCGTGACGAAGGCAACAGGCGGGCGCCCCGGGGCGCCCGCTATCATCGGCGCCATGACGGGTGCGGGCATGCTTGGGGGCTGGCTGCTGGGCGCGGGGCGCGGCCTGCTGGGGGCGCTGGCGGGCTGGTGGCTGGTGCTGTTTACCGGCGCGCAGCTGATGGTGCTGGCTTTTTCGCCGTCCAGCTATCGCGCGCAGGCCGGCGCCGGCGTGCTGCGCGAGATCGAGCGCGCGGCGGCACCCGGCCTGCCGGGCTTCACGGTGCTGATGGCGCTGTTCAACGTGGTGGTGATCCGCATCGTGGTGGTCACGGCCTTTGCCTACGGCCTGGAGCCCTACGCCATGGATGCGGTGGTGCGCGTGCTGGTGCTGGAGCTGATCCCGCTGGTGGCGGCGCTGTACGTGGCGGTGGACTACAGCATTCCGGGCGGCTCGCAGCTGTTCAAGTGGCGCCGCGCGGGCGGTTTCGAGCGCCTGCGCGCGCAGGGGCAGGACCCGCTGGCGCGCGAGGTGCTGCCGCGCGTGCTGGGCGGGGTGCTGGCGGTGTCGCTGCTGGCGGCCGTCAGCTGCGTGATCTCGCTGCTGCTGACCTACGTCGCGGTCTACGGCTTCACGCTGGCGGCGCTGCCGCGCTACAACCGCGCGGTGGGGCACATCTTCAACCCCGCCGTGACGCTGATCTTCGGCCTCAAGACCGGGCTGTTCGCGCTCACGGTGGCGCTGCTGCCGGTGGCCAACGCCTTGCGCGACATCCCGCGCAAGCGCACGCGCACCAGCGTCGAGCTGCAGGGCCTGGTGCAGATGTTCGTGCTGATGCTGCTGATCGAGATGGCGGCGCTGGTCGGCAACTACTATTGAGCCCTGCGCCATGCCCACCGACGACGCCACGCCCACCCCCGACGCGACCGAGCTGCCGCTGTCCGACGCGCAGGCGCGCGCCGTGCGCTGGCGCGCGGTGCTGCTCTTGATCGCCATGGCGCTGCTGCTGGTGGGCAGCGCGCTGTACCTGATGTGGGCGCGCGGCGCCTTCGAGCAGACGCAGCCGCTGTACTTGAGCACCGACGACTCGGACGGCGTGGTGGTCGGCATGGACATGAGCTTTGCCGGCTTTCCGATCGGCCGCGTGCGCAGCATCGAGCTGGTGGGCAGCGGCACGGTGCGCATCCAGGTCGACGTGCCGGTGCGCGAGGCGCACTGGCTGCGCAGCTCCAGCGTGTTCACGCTGGAGCGCGGCGTGGTCGGCGCGGCGCGGCTGCGCGCCTTCACCGGCGTGCCCGACGACCCGCCGCTGCCGGCGGGCGCCGAGCGCATGGTGCTGCGCGGCGACGTGTCGGCCGAAATCCCCAAGATGATGTCCGACGTTCGCGATGTCTTGCAAAACGTGGCGCGGCTGACCGCCAGCGACGGCGCGCTGGGCCAGACCCTGGGCCAGCTGCAGACCTTCAGCGCGCGCCTGAACCAGGGCCAGGGCGGGCTGGTGGCGGCGCTCACCGGCAACGCCGCCGACGCCCAGCGCGTGGGCGAGCTGCTGACGCGCAGCAACCAGCTGCTGCAGCGGGTCGACGCGCTGGTGGCGCGCGCCGACCGCCAGGTGCTGGGTGATAAAGGCCTGCTGGCCGACAGCCACGAGGCCGTGCGCCAGCTGAACGGCCTGCTGCAGGAGGCGCGCCAGAGCGTGCAGAAGGTCGACGCCGTGCTGGCCGAGGTGCAGGGCGTGGCCGCCAACGCGCGCGGCGCCACCGACGGCCTGGGCGACTTGCGCGCCGACGTGGAAAGCAGCCTGCGCAAGATCGACGCGCTGATCGCCGAGCTGAACCGCAAGTGGCCCTTCGCGCCCAAGCAGCAAGAGGTGACGCTGCCATGACGCCGCCTCGCATGACTATTGTTTTGATAGCTGTCGGCGCTTTGTCCGCCTGCGCCAGCGGCCCGAAAGTGCCCGACTGGAGCCTCAGCGCCCTGGGCCACGTGCAGCGCTTTGCCGAGGCCTATCTGAGCGGCGACGCGCGGGTGGCGCCGCGCGAGTTCGAGCAGGCCCGCGCCGACACCGCGCGCACCGGCCGCCCCGACCTGGTGGCGCGCATCGAGCTGAACCGCTGCGCCGTGCAGGTGGCCAGCCTGGACTTTGCGCCCTGCACCGGCTTCGACGCGCTGGCCGGCGACGCCAGCGCGGCCGAGCGCGCTTACGCCCGCTACCTGGCCGGCCAGGCCGCGCCGGCCGACGCGCCCCAGCTGCCGCCGCAGCACCGCGCCGTGGCGGCCGGCGGCACCGACGTGGCGGCCATCGACGAGCCGCTGGCGCGCCTGATCGCCGCCGCCGTGCTGCTGCGCCAGGGCCGCGCCACGCCCGCCGTGGTCGGGCAGGCGGTGGACACCGCCTCCAGCCAGGGCTGGCGCCGCCCGCTGCTGGCCTGGCTGGGCGTGCAGCGCCAGCGCGCCGAGCAGGGCGGCGACGCGGCCGAGGCGGCGCGCATCGGGCGGCGCATGGATTTGGTGCAGTCGCCTGCGCGCCCCTGAGCGCGCTGCGTCAGGTGCCGCGGCCACCCAGCTCGGCAAACAGGTCGCTATAAATTTTGTATCTGCTGGCGCTTATCTGGTGGGCGCCAGAGCCAGATTTGACGGCTGAAATCACGCCGCAGCCCGGCTCGTGCAGGTGGGTGCAGTTGTAGAAGCGGCACTCGGCCACGTGGGGGCGGATGTCGGGCATGTAGGCGGCCAGCTGCATGGGGTCGATGTGGTGCAGGCCGAATTCCTGAAAGCCGGGCGAGTCGATCAGCGCGCTGCGCCGCGCGGCGTCCAGCCAGTACCAGGTGGTGCTTGTCGTCGTGTGCTTGCCCGAATTCAGCGCCTGCGACAGCTCGCCCGTGGCCGCCTGCGCGCCGGGCACCAGGCGGTTGATCAGCGTGCTCTTGCCGGCGCCCGAGGGGCCCAGGATCAGCGTGGCACGGCCTTGCAGGCGCTCGTCGAGCGCGGCCAGGCCGTCGTCGGTGGGCAGGCTGTTGGCCCCCTCTCCCGCAGGCGGGAGAGGGTTGGGGTGCGGGTGGCGGGCCTTGGCCGCCAGCGGCAGCACCGCATAGCCCATGGCCCGATACGGCGCCAGCCGCTGCCAGCCACGGGCAAACAGCGCACCCAGGTCGGCCTTGTTGAGCACGATCAGCGGCTCGATGTGCGCCGCCTCGCAGGCGATCAGGGCGCGCGCCAGCTGGTGCTCCGAGAACTCCGGCTCGGCCGCCAGCAGGATCAGCACCTGATCCAGGTTGGCGGCAAAGGACTTGGTGCGCAACTCGTCCTGGCGGTACAGCCAGTTGCGCCGCGGCAGGGTGCGCTCGATGCTGCCCTCGTCCTGCGAGGGCAGCCACTGCACGCGGTCGCCCACCACCACCTCCAGCTTCTTGCCGCGCGGGTGGCAGCGCACGCGCGTGCCGTCGGCGGTTTCGACCACGCAGTGGCGGCCGTGGCTGGACACCACCAGGCCCTCCTGCAGCGCGCCGGGCGCCGTGGCGGCGGGGCGGGGCCGGGGCGGGCTCAAGCGGGCGACACCCGGGCGCCCAACTGGGCCATGCGCTCGCTGGCCGGCGGGTGCGAGTAGTAAAAGCGCACGTACAGCGGGTCGGGCGTGAGCGTGCTGGCGTTGTCCTTGTACAGCTTGACCAGCGCGTTGCTCAGCTCTTGCGCGCTGGCCTGGCGCGCGGCGTAGGCGTCGGCCTGGAACTCGTGCCGGCGCGACAGCGTGGCCGCCAGCGGCGAGACGAAGAACATGAACACCGGCACCACGCCGGTGAACAGCAGCAGCGCCAGCGCGTGGTTGGGCACCGCCCCGCCCATGCTGGCCGGCAGGTTGGGCGTGACGCCCAGGCCGGCGTAGAACCAGCCTTGCCCGGCCAGCCAGCCCAGCAGGGCCAGGCCGGCGAAGCTGAGCGCGAACAGCAGGACGATGCGCTGCACGATGTGCCTGTGCCGAAAGTGCCCCAGCTCGTGCGCCAGCACGGCCTCCACCTCGGGCGGGGTCAGCTGCGCCAGCAGCGTGTCGAAGAACACCACCCGCTTGGCGGCGCCAAAGCCCGTGAAGTAGGCGTTGGCATGCGCGCTGCGCCGGCTGCCGTCCATCACGAACAGGCCCTTGGCGGTAAAGCCGCAGCGCGCCATCAGGGCCGCCACGCGCTCGCGCAGCACGGCGTCGTCCAGCGGCTCGAACTTGTTGAACAGCGGCGCGATCAGGGTCGGGTACAGCACCAGCATCAGCAGCGAAAACGCCATCCACGCGCCCCAGGTCCACAGCCACCAGGCGCGGCCGGTGGCCTGCATCAGCCACAGCGCGCCGGCGGCCAGCGGCACGCCGATCAGCACGCCCAGCGCCACCGACTTGAGCAGGTCGGCCCACCACAGCCGCGCACTCATGCGGTTGAAGCCGAAGCGCTGCTCGATGACGAAGGTCTGCCAGGCGCTGACGGGCAGGTCGATCAGCCCGTTGATGAGCGCGAACGCCACCAGCAGCGCCAGCGGCTGCAGCAGCGGCCGCGGGCCCAGCGCGTCCAGCAGCGCGCCGTTGAGCGCGTCCAGCCCGCCCAGCAGCGTCCAGCCCAGCAGCACGGCAGCGCCCAGGGCCAGCTCCAGCAGGCCGAAGCGCAGCCGAGCCACGGTGTAGTCGGCGGCGCGCTGATGCGTTTCCAGCGGAATCGCGCGGGCGAACTCGGCCGGCACGGCGCCGCGATGGCGCGCCACGGCGCGGATCTGGCGCGAGGCCAGCCACAGCTTGACCGCCACGTTCAGCAGCAGGGCGGCGCCGAAGACGCAGGTGGTGAGCAGGGCGGGGGTGAGCGGGGCGTTCAAGGTCGGTCGGCGGGCCGTGGGTGAAAAGTGCAAGTTTAGGGCCGCGCGCCGCTTGGCAAGGGCGCCGGTGGCGACGGTGGACAATGAGGCCCATGACCGAGACCCTTGCCACCCCCGCCGCCAGCGCTGCCAGCGCCGAGCTGGCCAAATCCGAACAGAACCTGGTCTGGCTCGACTGCGAGATGACCGGGCTGGACCCCGAGAAGGAACGCATCATCGAGATCGCCGTCATCGTCACCGGCCCGCAGCTGACGCCGCGCGTGGAAGGGCCGGTGCTGGTCATCCACCAGAGCGACGCCGTGCTGGGCGCGATGGACGCCTGGAACCAGGGCACGCACGGGCGCAGCGGCCTGACCGACAAGGTCAAGGCCTCGACGCTGGACGAGGCAGCGGCCGAGGCGCAGCTGATCGCCTTTGTGTCGCGCTACGTGGGCAAGGGCCAGTCGCCGCTGTGCGGCAACACCATCGGCCAGGACCGGCGCTTTCTGGTCAAGTACATGCCGCGGCTGGAGGCGTTTTTTCACTACCGCAACATCGACGTCAGCACGCTCAAGGAGCTGGCGCGGCGCTGGCGCCCGGATGTCATGCAGGCCTTCAAGAAGCGGCAGCTGCACACCGCGCTGGCCGACGTGCACGAGTCGATCGACGAGCTGGAGCACTACCGCCGGCACTTCATCCGGCTGGACGCGTGAGCGGCGGCACCTCAGCGCCGCGACGGCGCGTGCTCGCCGCGCTCTTCCAGCGGGATCGGAAACGAGTCCAGCTGGCCCCAGTCGGTGAAGCGGGAGATGCCGCTGTTGATGTCCAGCGGCGCCATCTGCGAGGAGCGGCGGTCGCTGCGCCGGCGGTCCAGCGTCTCCACCAGGTTGTGGCGGGCGACCTGGAGTTCGGCCGAATCGGTGAGCGGCGCGGCGCTCGACTCGGTGGCGCCCAGGCCCAGAAACTCGGCCCGGATGGCCCAGGCCTCGGGCAGTACGTCCGGCGTCAGCAGCCAGTAGCCGATGTGGCACTGCGCCAGCAGGTTCTGCTTGAGCTGGCGGTTGCCGCGCGAGAGCCGGCGCAGGTCCATCACGTCCACGCAGCCGATGGCCCGGCCGGTGTCGTCGGCCAGGGTGAAGGTGCAGTACACGCCGCTGAGCATGTTGAACAAACCCTCGGCGGCCGAGCGGTCGCGCGGTTTGCAAAAGCGCGTGACCGGCAGCTTGACCATCACGTGATGCTCGGGAAACACATCCTGCAGCCAGCGCCACACCCGCAGCTCGCCGCGTCCCAGCATGGCGCGCGGCTGCACGGCCACGGGCGGGGTCGTCCGCGGCTTGCGGCGCGCTGGAGCGGGCGGGGGGCGGCGGCGCGCCCACGCCCATGCCGCGCACAGCACGGCGAGGGCGGTCAGCAACCAAGGCCACAACGCATTCATGACAGTTCCCTGAGCGAGTTCGCCGTTTTCGGCTTGTTGTTCACGATCGCTGGGCGATCGCGTTTTGCAACTTTAGACCGCATTTGATGCGGCACAAGCCCCAACGCCGGGTGCCGCCATCTGAAATGACAGCCTTTGCACAAAAAGTCACATATTCGGATCGCCCGCCCGCCACACCCCGAGCCTCGTTGGAGACAAACCATGCGCCTGGATGACGTGCTGTACTCGCAGGGCTTCGGCACGCGCCGCGTGTGCGCGGGCCTGATCGAGCAGGGCCACGTGCGGTTGGGCCCGCAGGTCTGCACCGACCCGGCCGCCGAGCTGGACGTGGCCGACCCGGCCCTGCGCTTCACCGTGCAGGGCGTGGCTTGGGCCTGGCACGAGCGCGCCTACCTGATGCTGCACAAGCCGGCCGGCACCGAGTGCTCGCACCGCCCCGGCGCCTGGCCCAGCGTCTACACCCTGCTGCCCGTGCCGCTGCGCCAGCGCCCCACGCCCGGCAAGGTGCCGGGCGTGCAGGCCGTCGGCCGGCTGGACCAAGACACCACGGGCCTGCTGCTGTTGTCGGACGACGGCGCCTTCATCCACCGCATGAATGCGCCTCGCCGGCACGTGCCCAAGGTGTACGAGGTGACCACCAGGCACCCGCTGGACGAGCGCCAGTTGCAGCGCCTGCAAGCCGGTGTGGTGCTGGACGACGACCCGCGCCCGGTGCGCGCCTTTGCTGCCGAGGCGCTGGCCGAGCACCACCTGCGCCTGACCCTGACCGAGGGCAAATACCATCAGGTCAAGCGCATGGTGGCGGCGGTAGGCAACCGGGTGGAGGGCCTGCACCGCTCGCGCATCGGGCAGCTGGCCCTGCCCGACGATCTGGCGCCGGGGCAGTGGCGCTGGCTGAACGCGGGCGACCTGGCCCTGCTGGCGGCGCCGGGCGCCTGAGCGCTCAGGCGATGTCGCGCAAAAACGCCGCGATCGCCTCGTTCACCGCCTCGGGCTGATCGCGCTGGGGTGAGTGGCCGCAGTCGGGCAGCTCCAGCACTTGCGCGCGGGGCACGGCGCGCTGCAGGTCGTGCACCTGCGCCAGCGTGCCGTATTCGTCGTCCAGGCCCTGGATGGCCAGCAGCGGCGCCGTGATGGCCTGGCACTCGGCGCGGATGTCGAAGGCGCGGAAGGCGGGGCTCAGCCAGACGTCGTTCCACTGCCAGAAGGCGCTGTCCACGTCCTGGTGAAAGCGCGCCAGGCGCTCGCGCAGGGGGCCGCTTTCGTAGGCCTGGCGCACCTGCGCGATGGAGCTGACCGAAATGTCTTCGACGATCACGTGCGGCGCCAGCACCGCGCAGGCCGCCACCGGGTGGTGCGCGGCGTGGATCAGGGCGATGGTGGCGCCGTCCGAGTGGCCGACCAACACCGGCCGCTCCAGCCCCAGGGCCGCCAGCAGCCGGGGCAGCACCTGCAGCGCCTCGCGGTGCATGTAGTCGGGCTGCAGGCGGCCGGCGCCGCGCACGTCGGGTATCGGGCTGGAGCGGCCGTAGCCGCGGCGCGAATACAGCCAGCCGGCGCGCCCGGTGGCCGCGCACAGGCGCGCCGGCCAGTCGCGCCACTGGGCGACCGAGCCCAGGCCCTCGTGCAGAAACACCAGCGGCGCGCGCCCGGCCGGGCTGCCCGGGGGCGCCGCGATGGCCGCCACTTCAAGAAAAACGCCGTCGATGTCCACGCCTTGCATGGCTGGGATGTTATGTCATGGTGGGCATGCGCGGGCATGTCACCCCGTGGTGGGCGGTCGGCGTACACTCGCGCGCCGCGTCTTGCCTCTGAATGATTTTCTGGGTCGTATGAAGGCTGCTGTCGTCCAATCTCCCCCGTTTCATCCACCGACCGGGCTGCGCCGCCGCCACTGGCTGGCCTTGGGCGCCGCCGCCGGGCTGGGCGCGGCCTGGTCCGCGGCCCAGGCCCAGTCCATCCGGCGCGCGCCGGTGCTGGTGCTCAACTCGCTGGACGGCACGGTGAGCGTGATCGACGGCAACAGCTGGGTCGAGCTGCGCCGCATCGCCACCGGCCGCGAGCCGCACCACCTGTACATGACGCCCGACGAGAAGTCGGTCATCGTGGCCAACGCCGGCAGCGACTCGCTGACCTTCATCGACCCGGGCACGGCCCAGGTGCAGCGCACGCTGCGCGGCATCATCGACCCGTATCACCTGCGCTTTTCGCCCGACATGAAGTGGTTTGTCACGGCGGCCAACCGCCTGAACCACGTCGACCTGTACCGCTGGGACGGCGAGAACCCCGAGCTGGTCAAGCGCATCGCCACCGGCCGCACGCCCAGTCACCTGTGGATCGACAGCCGCAGCACCACCGTGTATTCCAGCATGCAGGACAGCGACGAGCTGGTGGCGATCGATCTGGCCACGCAAACCCTGGTGCACCGCGTCAAGACCGGCTCGCGGCCGGCCGACGTGTTCGGCCCGCCCGGCGACAACACCCTGCTGGTGGGCCTGACGGGCGGCACCGGCGTGCAGGTGTTCGAGGTCGCGCTTGGCCAGGCGCCCAGGGCGGTCGGCCAGATCGACACCGGCAAGGGCGCGCACGCCTTTCGCGCGCTGGGCGACCGGCGCCACGTGCTGGTCAGCAACCGGGTGGCCAACACCATCAGCCAGATCGACTACACCCGTGGCGCCGTGGTGGCCGAGTTTCCGGCGCCCGCGGGCCCCGACTGCATGGACGTGTCGGCCGACGGCACGCTGATCATGGTCGGCTCGCGCTGGGCCGGCAAGCTGACGCTGATCGACATCGCCCAGCGGCGCGTGGTCAACCAGGTCAAGGTCGGCCGCTCGCCGCACGGCGTGTGGACGCTGGACCACGCTGGGCGCATCTGACATGAATCACCCCCAGTCTCCACACGCTGCGCGTTGTTGCGCCTCCCCCCTTCAGGGGGCATCGCCAGCGGCCGGGGAAACCCCGTCCGCGGCGATCGCTGACCCGGCCTGCTCCGCGGCCTTCAGGCTCCCGGTGTTTCACCCACAACGGGTGGCATGCACAGCGCTTGAACATTGAAAAGCCATCATGCAACGGCGAAATGCTATTCAACTGATAGCTGTCGGCGCTTTGTCCACGGGCGCCAGGGCTCAAAATCACTTAAATTCCTGCACCGAGCCGGTGTACCTCACCTTCGACACCGGCCACATGGGCATCGCCAACTTCGTGGCCGAGGTGCTGCGCCGCCAGCGCGTGCCGGTGACCTTTTTTGCCGCCAACGAACGCACGAAGGAAGGCGACGGCAGCCTCAGCCGCTACTGGGGCCCGTGGTGGAAGGCGCGCGCCGCCGAGGGGCACGAGCTGGCCTCGCACACCTGGGACCACGTCTACTGGCGCGCCGACCTGCCGGGGCGCGAGCCGCGCTTTCGCGTGCGCCCCTCGGCCGGCGCCTTTGCCGGGCGCGAGTTCACCTGGACCGGCGCGCAGTACTGCGCCAACATCGAGCAGGCCAGCGAGCGCCTGGCCTACTACAGCGGCAAGAAGCCGCTGCCGCTGTTTCGCGCCCCCGGCGGCAAGACCTCGCCGCGCCTGCTGGCCGCCGCCGAAGCGGGCGGCTACAGGCACGTGGGCTGGTCGCCGGCCGGCTTTCTGGGCGACGAGCTGCCGAGCGACAAATACCCCAACCAGCGGCTGCTGGAGCGCGCGCTCAAGACCATCCAGCCGGGCGACATCCTGCTGGCGCACCTGGGCATCTGGTCGCGCCAGGACCCCTGGGCGCCGGCCGTGCTGGAGCCGCTGATCGAAGGTCTGAAGGCGCGCGGCCTGTGCTTTGCCACCTTGCGCGCGCACCCGGCCTACGCCGACTGGATCGCCACCCACGGCGCCTGACGGAGCCTCGATGCCCAACCCCTTCGATGTCTTCGCGCTGGCCCAGCAGTGGCTGTTCGAGCGCCTGATCGAGCCCGCGGCCTTCAGCCTGGGCCTGGGCAACCTGCTGGAGGACGGCTTCGTGGCCACCGGCTGGCTGCTGGTGGGCCTGCTGCAGGTGGCCACCCTGCTGCTGCTGATCGGCCCGGCCGAGCGGCGCTGGCCGGTCGAGCCGGTGCAGGACCGCGCCGCCATCCGGGTGGACGTGATCTACACCCTGCTGCACCGCCTGGGCGTGTTCAAGCTGGCGATGTTCTTCACCGTCGAGGCCTGGCTGACCGACGGCATCGGCGTGCTGCGCGCGCACGGCATGCCCACGCTGCAACTCGATCAGCTGTGGCCCGGCGTGACCGACCGCGCGCTGGTCAGCTTCGCCATCTACCTGGTGGTGTTCGACTTCATCGGCTACTGGGTGCACCGCGCCCAGCACCAGTGGGACTGGTGGTGGCGCCTGCACGCCGTGCATCACAGCCAGCGCCAGATGACGATGTGGAGCGACGACCGCAACCACCTGCTGGACAGCGCGCTGACCGACGCCATCTTCGTCGTCGTGGCCATCCTCATCGGCGTGGCGCCCTCCCAGTTCGTGTGGCTGGTGGCCGTGACGCAGCTGATGCAAAGCCTGCAGCACGCCAACCTGCGTTGTCACTTCGGCCGCGTGGGCGAGCGCCTGCTGGTCAGCCCGCGCTTTCACCGGCGCCACCACGCCGTCGGCCTGGGGCACGAGTTGCGCGCACCGAGCGCCCCCTTGGGGGGCAGCACACCACGCGCAGCGGGAAGCGTGGGGGCAGGTTTGCGGAGCCTGAACTTCGGCGTGCTGATGCCGTGGTGGGACCTGCTGTACGGCTCAGCCGACTTCGGCGGCGGGCGCGAGCCCACCGGCATCCGCGACCAGGTCGAGCAGGGGCGCGACTACGGGCGCGGCTTCTGGGCGCAGCAGTGGCTGGGGCTCAAGCGCCTGGTGCTGCGCAGCTGAACGCGTATCCTCGCCGCCATGCCCCTGCTGTTCGACTCGTTCTGGCGCGCCGCGGCGTATTGCCTGTATCCGCGCGTGATCGCGCTGTCGCTGCTGCCGCTGGTCATCATGGTGCTCATCAGCGGCGTGCTGGGCTACTTTTACTGGGACCCGGCGGTGGCGACGGTGGCGGCCTGGCTCGACAGCTCCAACTGGTGGTCGCTGCTGTCGGGCTGGCTGGCGCGCCTGGGCGTGGGCGACCTGCGCAACGGCCTGGCGCCGCTGCTGCTGGTGCTGGGCCTGACGCCGCTGGTGGTGGTTTTCGCCCTGCTGCTGGTGGCCCTGCTGCTGGCGCCGGCGGTGCTGCGCCTGGTGGCCGAGCGGCGCTTTCCCACGCTGGAGCGGCGCGGGCCGGACTCGGTGCTGGGCTCGGTGCTCTGGTCGCTGGGCCACACCGTGGTGGCCTTGATCGCCTTGGGGCTGTCGCTGCCGCTGTGGCTGGTGCCGCCGCTGATCCTGGTCGTGCCGCCGCTGATCTGGGGCTGGCTGACCTACCGCGTGATGAGCTTCGACGCGCTGGACGTGCACGCCAGCGCCGATGAGCGCCGCGCCCTGCTGCGCCAGCACCGCACGCCGCTGCTGGTCATCGGCATCATCTGCGGCTACCTGGGTGCGGCGCCGGCGGTGGTGTGGGCCTCGATGACGCTGTTTGCGGTCGCCTTCGCGGTGCTCATCCCGGTCGCCATCTGGATCTACACCCTGGTGTTCGCCTTCTCGGCGCTGTGGTTCACGCACTACGCGCTGGCCGCGCTGCAGGCGCTGCGCCAGGGGGAGCCCGGCGCGCCGAGGCGAGGAGCCATCGAGCCCGTGTTGACCGCCGACACGGCATTTCCGGCGCTGACGCATGAACCCTGAACGCACGGCTCCCCGCTTCGGCCTGATCATCGTCGGCGACGAAATCCTCTCCGGCCGGCGCACCGACAAGCACCTGGCCAAGGTGATCGAGCTGCTGGGCGCGCGCGGCCTTCAGCTCGGCTGGGCCGAGTACGTGGGCGACGAGCCGGCGCGCATCACCGCCGTGCTGCGGCGCGCCTTCGCCTCGGGCGATGTCGTGTTTTGCACCGGCGGCATCGGCGCCACGCCCGACGACCACACGCGCCAGTGCGCCGCCGCCGCGCTGGGCCTGCCGCTGGTGTTGCACCCCGAGGCCAAGGCGCTGATCCAGGCGCGCATGCAGGACACGGCGCGCGAGCGCGGCGAGCCCTACCAGCCCGAGCGGCCCGACAACCTGCACCGGCTGAACATGGGCGTGTTTCCGCAGGGCGCCGGCATCATCCCCAATCCTTACAACAAGATTCCGGGTTTTTCCTGCACCGGGCCTGCGGGAGGCGCTATCTATTTCACACCGGGGTTCCCGGTCATGGCCTGGCCAATGGTGGCTTGGGCGCTGGACACGCATTACCGCGCATGGTTCAGCGCCGGCACCTGGCAGGAGCGCTCGGTCATCATCCTGGGCGCCATGGAAGGCACGCTGACGCCCGTGATGCAGCGGGTGGAGGCCGCGCATCCGCGAATCAAGGTGTTCAGCCTGCCCAGCGTCGATCATCCGCAGTACGGCGCGCACATCGACCTGGGCGTCAAGGGCGCGCCGGCGGACGTGGGGCCGGCCTATGCCGACCTGCGCCGCTGGCTGCAGCCCTTCGGCCTGCGCTACGGCCCCGAGATCACGCGGCCATGACGCGCACCATGCTGGGGCCTGACCAGGTTTGCATCGGCATTTGCACCGCTTTGGTGCGCTTCGATCTGGTGCAGCCGATGGGGGCCGCCCTTCGGTTGGCAGTCGCCAGCGCGGCCAAAGCCAGCGACAATGCGCGCTTTCCGTTGCTCGTGTTCGGGGTCGGGTGGTTTGGGCGCGTTGGCATGAAAGCTGCATGAATCCAAACCATCGATTCTGTTTTTGTTGAAACCTTCCCAACCGGAGAATTCCCAGATGGCCAAGTCCGTCGCCGACGTCATGAAGCTCGTGCAGGAAAACGAGTGCAAGTTTGTTGATTTCCGCTTTACGGACACGCGCGGCAAGGAGCAGCACGTCAGCGTGCCGGTGTCGCACTTCGACGAGGACAAGTTCAGCGACGGTCACGCCTTCGACGGCTCGTCCATCGCCGGCTGGAAGGGCATCGAGGCCTCCGACATGCTGCTGATGCCCGACCCGGCCACGGCGCACATCGACCCGTTTTACGAAGAATCTACCCTGGTGCTGAGCTGCGACGTGCTGGAGCCGGGCGACGGCAAGGCCTACGAGCGCGACCCGCGCTCGCTGGCGCGCCGCGCCGAGGCCTACCTGAAGGCCAGCGGCATCGGCGACACCGCCTTCTTCGGCCCCGAGCCCGAGTTCTTCGTGTTCGACAACGTGCGCTGGAGCACCGAGCCGGGCCACAGCTTCTATCACATCGAAGAGTACGAGGCGCCCTGGAACAGCGGCGCCAAGCTCGAGGGCGGCAACCGCGGCCACCGCCCCACCACCAAGGGCGGCTACTTTCCGGTCGCGCCGGTCGACAGCACGCACGACATGCGCGCCGAGATGGCACTGGTGCTGGAGGCCATGGGCATCCCGGTCGAAGTGTTCCACCACGAAGTGGCCGGCGCCGGCCAGATGGAGCTGGGCACCAAGTTCAGCACCCTGGTCGAGCGCGCCGACTGGACGCAGCGCCTCAAGCACGTGGTGTGGAACGTGGCCGACCGCTACGGCAAGACGGCCACCTTCATGCCCAAGCCCTACCACGGCGACAACGGCAGCGGCATGCACGTGCACCAGTCGATCTGGAAGGGCGGCAAGAACCTGTTCGCCGGCAACGGCTACGCCGGCCTGTCCGACACCGCGCTGTTCTACATCGGCGGCATCATCAAGCACGCGCGCGCGCTGAACGCCATCACCAACCCGACCACCAACAGCTACAAGCGCCTGGTGCCGCACTTCGAGGCCCCCGTCAAGCTGGCCTATTCCAGCCGCAACCGCTCGGCCTCGATCCGCATCCCGCACGTGATGAGCGACAAGGCGCGCCGCATCGAGGCGCGCTTTCCGGACCCGATGGCCAACCCCTACCTGTGCTTCTCGGCGCTGCTGATGGCGGGCCTGGACGGCATCGAAAACAAGATCCACCCCGGCGAGGCCGCCAGCAAGGACCTGTACCACCTGCCGCCCGAGGAAGACAAGCTGGTGCCCACCGTGTGCCACAGCCTGGACCAGGCGCTGGAGGAGCTGGACAAGGACCGCGCCTTCCTCACGCGCGGCGGCGTGTTCACCGACAGCATGCTCGACGCCTACATCGAGCTGAAGATGAGCGAGGTCAACCGCATCCGCGTGCAGGTCAACCCGGCCGAGTACGACATGTACTACTCGCTGTAAGCCGGCGGGTGCCAAAAAAGGCGGCTTCGGCCGCCTTTTTTTGCCGCCGGGCCGTCCCAAGGCAAAAGCGCCCCCATTGGGGGCAGCGCAGCTCGCGCAGCGGGGGAGCGTGGGGGTCTTTTTGTTGCAACGGGCGCAACCAAATCTGGCCGCGCGGATCAATTGGCCCGATACTTTGTGCATTTGCCGCCGCCGGGTGCCGCATGCCGGCCGGCAGCCCCGCCATCCGAGGTCCGCTTCATGAACCTGCCCGTCACCGCCCGCTCCATCGCCTGCGCCGCCGCCCTGGGCGCGCTGCTGGCCTGGGCGGCGCCCGCGTCCGCGCAAAACCGCATCTACCGCTGCGGCAACGAATACACCAACCAGATCAAGGGCCGCACCGACTGCAAGCTGGTCGAAGGCGGCAACGTCACCGTGGTGCGCGGCACCTCGCCCACGCCGGCGCCGGCAGCCGCGAGTGGCAACGGTGCCAAGCCGGTGGTCACCGCGCCGTCCTCGGCGCCACGGGTCGACCCGGCGGTGCAAAAGGCGCGCGACTCGGACGCCAAGGCCATCCTCGAGCAGGAGCTGCGCCGCGCCCAGGCGCGCCAGGCCGATCTGGCCAAGGAATACAACAACGGCGAGCCCGACAAGATCGGCGGCGAGGCGCGCAACTACCAGAAGTACCTGGACCGCGTGGCCGAGCTCAAGGCCTCGATCGCGCGCAACCAGAGCGACATCGAAGGCATCCAGCGCGAGCTCAAGCGTTACGAGCCCTGAGGTTTTCCGCTGTCGCCGCGATGGCCCGCACGCCATCGCGCTCTTGTTTCCATGCGATCTGCAGCCCCGGTCGCATGGGACTATTCTGGCGTCTCCCGCAACGACAACAAGGAGATGCATCGTGGCTGACATTCATGGACCGCAACGCCTGGGTCCGCTCACGCCGCTGGTCGGCGACTGGGAAGGCAACGTCGGGATCGACCTGTCGTATCACAACAAGGACGACGAGACCGGCCGCACCGGCTACTTCGAGAAGGCCTGGTTCCACCCCATTCCGGTTCAGGAAAACGGCAAGCAGTCGCTCGAAGGCCTGAACTACAAGATGACCGCCTGGCGCCATGGCGAAGAGGCGATGACCCCCTTCCACGACGAGGTCGGCTACCTGCTGTGGGAAAAGGCCACCGGCCAGATCATGCGCGCCGTGGTGTTCGGGCGCGGCATCGCCATCCTGGCGGGCGGCGAGGCCAAGCCGCGCGACACCGTGCTGCACTTCAACGCCACGCCGGGCTCGCCCAGCTTCGGCATCCTGCAGAACAAGTACCTGTTGGAGCGCGCGCAGTTGATGGACTTCAAGAGCACCTTCACCATCGTCGACGCCGACACCCTGAGCTACACGTCCGACCTGGTGCTCAAGCTGGCCGCCACCGGCGGCGAGATGCACCACACGGACAAGAACACGCTGACCCGCGTGAAATAAAGCTCACCCCCACGCTGCGCGGACTGCGTTCCGCTACGCTTCCCCCCTTCAGGGGGCATCGCCAGTGGCCGGCGCAGGTCCGGCCACGGCGATCACTGGCATGGCCTGCTCCGCGGCCATTCGAGTCGTTGGATTGCGACGCCGCCGACGATGCGTGGCGCTCGTGAGTTGCACCCCGCCTTTTGGCACCTTGGTGCGACGGTTCCACCTCACGCCGGCAGGCGCCCGCGCACGCTGGCGGCGTCGAGGGGCCCCGGCTCGGCAATCAGCTGGCGTGCCGCGTCGACCTGATCCCAGGTGTTCCACAGCAGCACGCCGCGCACGCGCCCGCCATCGAGGTAGTACACCACGCCCTCGCGGTACGGCGTCACCCACTGCTCCACCGTCTGCAGGCGCGCGTCCAGCGTGCCCACGGCCTCGTAGCCGAGGTCGAACAGGTCCGAATAGAAATAGGGCAGCTCGTCGTAGGGCGCGTCCTGCCCCGCCATGCCGCGGCCGGCGCGCTCGCCCATGGTGAGGGCGGCGTTCTCGTGCTCCACGCGCAGGCGCCGGCCCAGCGCGGCGGCCGGAAAGTTGGCCACGTCGCCGGCGGCGTAGATGTCGGCATCCGAGGTGCGCAGGTGGGCGTCGACCACGATGCCGTTGTCCACCGCCAGGCCGGCGTCCTGCGCCAGCTGCACGTTGGGCGTGATGCCCAGGCCGGCCACCACCACATCCGCGGCCAGCGTGCTGCCGTCGGTCAGCTCCAGCGTGTGGCCGCGCGCGCCCTGCACCGACACGCCGGCGCGCACGTCCACGCCCTTGTCGCGGTAGTAGGCGGTGACCGAGTCGGCCAGCGCCTTGGGGTAGGCGCGCGCGCCGATGGCGCCCTCGGGAAACAGCATGGTGACTTTGGCGCCGTTCAGCGTCAGCGCGGCGGCGATCTCGCTGCCGATGAAGCCGCCGCCGATCACCACCGCGCGGGCGCCGGGTTTGACCACCGCGCGCAGGCGGTGGTAGTCGTCCAGCGTGCGCAGGTAGATGAAGTCGGGGCCGAAGGGCAGGGTGCGCGGCGCGCCGCCGGTGGCCAGCAGCAGCTTGCGGTAGTGCCAGCTGTCGCCGGCATCGTCGCGCACGGTGTGCGCCGCGCGGTCGATGGCGACGGCGCGCCGCTGCAGCTGCACGGTGGCGCGGGCGTCCTGGATCGGGCGCCAGATGTCGTCCTCCTTGCCGTCCTTCCACAGCGCCTTGGACAGCGGCGGACGGTCGTAGGGCGGATGCGCCTCGGCGCCCAGCAGGGCGATGCTGGCCTTGGCGTCGGCCTGGCGCAGCGCGACGGCGGCGGCCGCGCCGGCCATGCCGGCGCCGATGATGAGGTGGTCGAAGCGGTGTTCCATGGCGTGTCCCTCGCGGTCGATTGACAGACGATTGGATGCCACGCCGGGGCCGCGGCGTTCCCGCCGCTGGGGTGACCCTGCTGGCGGCACGGGATCAACGGCAAGGTCGGGCGCGGGGACGGCCCCCCGAAATTTCAAGCCAAAACGGGCTGCGGCGCATGGCTGTCAAGCGCCGGTAGCTATCAAATCAGGATTAACCCAGGGTCACGGTCACCGGTGCGTGGTCGCTGGGCTTGGGCCATTTGCGCGGCGTGCGGTCGATGCTGCAGGCGCGTACCTCGCCCACCAGCGGCTGGCTGACCAACACGTGGTCGATGCGCAGGCCGCGGTTCTTCTGGTAGCCCAGCATGCGGTAGTCCCACCACGAAAAGCTCTTGTCGGGCTGCTCGAACAGGCGAAACGAATCGACCAGGCCCAGCCCCAGCAGCGCCTGGAAGTGGCCGCGCTCCTCGTCGGTGTGCAAGATGGTGCCGGCCAGGCCCACCGGGTCGTAGCTGTCGCGGTCCTCGGGCACGATGTTGAAGTCGCCCACCAGCAGCAGGCGCGGGTGCGCGGCCAGTTCCTCGCGCAGATGGTCGCGCAGTGCGCGCAGCCAGCTCATCTTGTAGTCGAACTTGTCGCTGCCCGGCGCCTGGCCGTTGACGAAGTAGCCGTTGACCAGGCGCAGCGGCCCGCCCGGCGCCTGCAGCGTGGCGGCGATCAGGCGCGCGTTGTCGTCGGCAAAGCCGGCGATGTTGCGCGCCACGTCCGCCGCCAGCAAAGGCGCGCGCGTCAGCAGGGCCACGCCGTTGTAGGTTTTCTGGCCGAACACGGCGGCCTCGTAGCCGGCCGCGCGCAGCGCCTCGTGCGGAAACTTGTCGTCGCTGAGCTTGAGCTCCTGCAGCGCCAGCACGTCCACCGGGTTGACGGCCAGCCAGTCCAGCACGTGCTGCAGGCGGGCGGTGAGGGAGTTGACGTTCCAGGTGGCAATTTGCATAGTTATATTAACTAATTGTTTTTAATGGATTTTAAATTCACTATTTTCAATGAGGCCCCCAAAAAGGCCCCCATCTGAAAGCGCTGCACGATTTCCATGCACCAGAAGAATCCAACACGTATTCTGCCGGTCGCTAAGGGCAAGCATGGCATTGCCGAATACCTGCTTCTCAATGAGTCAACTGCCGGTCGGAGCAGCGCTACCCGTTTCGCCAGACCTGTAGCTCTGCGGGTCGTCGATCCAGCGCTGTAGGTCTGAAGGCGGCCAGCCGCAAGCTCGGCCGCCAAGGTGAACGGGGGGCGGAAATCTGCCTTCAGCAATGCGTCTGTAGACGGTAGCCCTGCTCAGCGCAGTGATGCGAACGACGTCGACCATTCTGAAGAAGGCCGGAGTAGGGAAGGTGGGGGCTGTGGCTGGTCGGTCTGCAGCATGGAGCGCCTGAAACATCGTGATTCCTCTTGACGTTTGTATGCACCGAAGAATGAATCACATCGTGTTTTTGGCATACCCAAGACAGCGCAGCCCAGAGAGCTGCGGCGTGCCGAACTGGCCTGTGCTCCGCGTTTAGGCGCATGTCTGCTGAAGAATGCTGCGTTGGTCCGTTGGCTGGCCAAGAGTCAGCCAGATGTTGATCAGGGCGGCGGGCGATTTGATATGCCCGCATCGGCTGAAGCGCGCGCATCACGCAGCGCTTCGGTCTGTATGGAGCCGCTTCTCTTGAATCTTCGATCTCCCGTGATGAACGCCTCCAGCATGTGCGGGATCAGCGTCGTTGCATCGACCGCCTCGCCATACGCCTGCGCGTGCAGCGCGGCGTAGCGGTCAAGGTCGGCCCTGAGGCTGGCCGGGCATGAGAACGTGAGCTTCGTACTCTCGGTCTTGGGCAGTGGCCCGAGCCGTAGCTTCTTGGTCATGCTCATTGCATTGCTCCCCGGTAGAAGAATATCGGCTGGTACGGCCGCAACACCAGATCCCGGTTGACAATGATCCGCACCGGCAGGCCCGGCCGCTCGGTCAGCGTCGGCTGGATGTTCATGTTGCGCCGGGTGATCTCCTGGCCGACCTGATTGATGCTGTCCTGGGCGCTGTCGCGCCCGGCGATGACGATGCGGTTGCCGTCTTGGCGGTTCTCCGGCGCGGCCAGCTCGGCGCCTACGCCCAGCAGCGTCGTCAGCGCCGCGCCGGCAAAGACGCGATCCCAATGCCAATCGACGCCATCCTCCAGCCCGGAATATCCCGCCGGGTCAGTGCCCGCGAGGTTGTCGAGCTTCAGCGATGACGTGTCCGGCAGGATGATGCGGTTCCACACCACCTGCACGCGGCTCTGCCCGTAGCTGACCTGGCTGTTGTAGCGCCCGAGGATGCGCGATCCCTGTGGAATCAGCAGGAACTTGCCCGTGGCTGTGTCATAGACCGGCTCCGTCACTGTGGCGATCACGTCGCCCGGCAAATCGGACTTGATGCCCGTGACCAGCGCCCCAGCGATCACCGTCCCGGCCATGACCTGGTACGGCGAAGCAGGCATTTGCAGATTCCCGGAATTGCGGGTTTCCGTAGAGCCGCCTTTCAGGAACGCCTCTTTCTGGTCTTGCCGGTTCTGCACGGCGGTGGGATCGGATGGCTGGGCCGCTGTCGAGGCCGGCCCGGCAGCCAGCGGGTCGAAGCCGGTCAAGGCGTTGCCAGGCGCAGCCGCAGCGGCTTGCGCCGTGACCGGCGCGGTGGCCTTGCCTTGGTTGCCCGAGCGGAAGAATACCGACGAACCCGCCGCCGCATCAGCCTCCTTGCGCCGCGCATCCTCCGGGTCGTGGCCCGGTGGCGCATACGTCGGCGTCACCGGCTGCTGCGACTTCACGATGGCCGGGCCGAGATCGCCCGGCAGCGGCGGCCCCAGCTCGGGCACCTTCGGCGGCAGCTTCGAGTAGTCGGCCGGCAGGCCGTCCAGCCCTTCGGACTTCGAGACACGATCCACGTTGTAAAGCTCGGTCTGCTCGCCCGCGCCGCGCCGATGCGGCTGCAATGACCAGATCGTGGCCCCGAGCACGGCGACCGACAGGCCGCCGACGAGGATGGCCAGCGTGCGCCGGTTCAAGCGTGTGACCGAGCGCGGTTGAGCACGCAGCGCCACCGCCTCGGGCGCGACCTTGCCCGCTTGCGGTGCAAGATCAGGGGAATCGTCCTGGCTCATGGTCAGTTCCTCCGCGTGCCGTCCGTGCGCTCGATCCGCACCACGTCGCCCTTGTCCCCGCCAAGACGCAGCTCGGCCGCGCCGAACAGCCGATCCACGATGTAGTACGGCGCGCGGAAACGGTAGTTCACCAGTTGCCCGTCGCCCTGCGCACCGATGACGAACAGCGGCGGCAGCTCGCCTTGCGCGATGCCCGGCGGGAACTGGATATAGACCTTCTCGCCGTCATCGAAGGCGCGCAGCGGCTTCCACGGCGGATTGCTGCCGCTGACCGCGTAGCGGAAACGGATCTTCTCCAGCGATAGCCCGGCATCAACCGGCGCAGCGGCGCTGGCCGCCTGCGCCTGGCGCTGCAAGGCCAACATCTTGTCCTTGGGATATTCCCAGGACACCGAAGCCATCCAGGTCTTCTCGGTCGAGGTCAGTTCCAACAGGTAGGTGCGCCTGCTGGTGGTGATGACCAGATTGGTCTTCAGGCCCGAGCGGATCGGCTTGACCATCACATTGACGCGCAGCCCACCATCGTTGCTATTGCCGCTGCCGCTCGATGTGTCCCCAACGATCCAGCGCACCGTGTCGCCAGCGGCCACCGTCACCAGTTCCTCGCCCGGCTGGAGCGCGATCACGGTCACGCGGCCCACGGCCGCATAGACCTGATACAGCGCGCCATCCGTGAAAGGCCACACCTGAATCGCGTTGACGTAGCCCTCGCGTGTGGGCGCGATGCGGGCCTCGGCATTGGCGCGAGAGACGCGCACGGTTTCATCGGCGGATTCCGGCGTGGGCTTGGCATCCGGCACAGGCTTCATCTGCGCCGGCATCGGCAACACCTGCGGCACGGCCACCACTTCCACCGGCTTCGGCGGCTCGGGCAGCGGTTGGGCCTGCACCGGCTCATCGAGCGAGATGGACGGCGGTGGCTTGCCCTGCGTAGCGCAGCCCGCGAGGACAAGCAGCATCACAGGCAAGACGGATTTACGGAAAAGATCATTCATGGTTTTGCTCCTTCGTTTCCTTCCAGTTCGCGGCTCCACGACAGGCCGTTGACGTAAATGCCCAAGGGGTTCTTGCGCAGGCGCTGCTCGGTGCGCGGGGTTTGCAGCACTGTGGAAATCACTGCGTTCCAGCGTTCGGTGCGATCCAGCGCCCCGTTGACGAAGCGCGTCTCCGTCCAGCGCACGTTGAACGAGGCGTCGCTGGCGCGGGTCACGCTGGTGATCTGCACCGTCACCGACTCCTTGCCGATGCGCGCGAACGGATCGTTCACGCGGGCGTATTCGTTGAGCACCACGGCGCCCTTGTCGGTCGTGTAGTCGTAGGCATCGAGCCAGTTCTGCCGCACCACGATGGGGTCGATGGACAGTGAGCGAACCAGGCCGATGAAGCGGCCGAGGTGGTACGCGATCTGCGCATCGCTGGGCCGGTATGGCGTGGCAGCTTCGCCGACAGCGCGTACCTGGCCCGCGTTGTCCACCTCGATCACGTAGGGCGTGACGATGGACTGCGCCGAACGCCAGACCAGGCCACCGGCCATCAGCACGGCCAGCGTGAGGCAGCCAAAGGCCATGAAACGCCAGTTTCTGGCCTGCACGCGGGCCGAGCCGATGCGCTCGTCCCAGACTTGCGCCGCGGATTGGTACGGGGTGGCAGGCTGCGGCGTGTCGGCGTAGCGCACCTGCGGTCGTTTGAATCGCATGGGAGTTCTCCTTGAGGATCAGGAATCGGAGTCACGAAGGCTTGGCCCCTGGCTGGAGCTACCGCCATCGCCGCCGCGCAGCGTGTGGGCGGCAGTCGTCGCGGCATGGGCGAGCTGTTGCCTGCGATGCAGGCGCTTGGCCCAGGCGGGTTGCGCAGTGGATGGGGTTGGCTCGTTTGCCGCCTGCGCGGCACCGGCCCCCGACGCCGATCCGGCGTCATCGGGCCGGAAGGCAGCGGCGATGCGCTCTTTCATCGAGCGTGCGCCCTCGGCCACCTTCTGCCCGGCCGCCTGCGCGCCGGTCTTGGCGACATTGCCTACGCCGGCGGCAGCACCCTTGAGGCCGCCACCAGCGGATGCAGAACCTGCCTGAAACGCCGACCGCGCGCTGCTGGCGGCTCCGGTGGCGGCACGCGCTCCGCTGCCGGCCAGCTTGGCGGCTGCGGGCGCCATGCGCGCCCCGGCGGCTACCGCGCCGCCGACGCCCGTGGCCGCAGCGCCCACGGCAACGGCAGCGCCGGCCGCGCCCAGCGCGGCCCCGGCCATCGCGCCAGCGCCGAGCTGCGGACCGCCGGACACCAGTCCGGTGGCAATGCCCGGCCCGAAGATGCCCAGGGCCAGCATGGATAGCGAGGCCAGCATGATGACCAGCGCTCGGTCGATCGAAGGTTCGGAGCCAGGCGGTATCCTGAATTCGGTGAACAGCCCCGAACCGATGCCCACAATGACGGCCAACACCAGAACCTTGATGCCCGCCGACACCACGTTACCCAGCACCTTCTCGGCCAGGAACGCGGTCTTGTTCCACAGCGCAAACGGCACCAGCACGAACCCGGCCAGCGTGGTCAGCTTGAACTCGATCAACGTGATGAAGAGCTGCACCGCCAGCACAAAGAAACTGACGATGACCACCAGCCAAGCGAAGAACAGCACCACGATCATGTCGAGGTGAACGAACACCTCGGGGAAGCCTGCCAGATCACCGATCTGCTGAAGGATGGGCGCTGCCGCATCCAGCCCTGTCTTTGCGAGCCACCCCGGTTGCAGGAAGCGGCCCATGCTCAGGGTCGAACCGCTGGCCGTCAGTCCCAGACCAGCAAACGACCGGAACACGATGCCCGCCAGGGTATTGAAGTTCCCGATGATGTAAGCGAAGGCGCCCACGTAGAGCACCTTGCGGATCAGCTTGGCGATCACGTCCTCGCCCTGGCCACTGGCATGGCCCATGGCCCAGAACAAACCCGCCAGCGTCATGTCGATGACGATCAGCGTGGCCGTGAGGAAAGCCACCTCCCCCTGCAGCAGACCGAAACCCGATTCGATGTAGCGCGAGAAGGTATCGAGAAAGCGGTCGACGACCGCCACGTCGTTCATGACCCGTCCCGTCAGTTGCCGTAGAAGTTGACGGTCTGCGGCGTGTACGGCGTGCCCGTGCCAAGAAAACGTCGCCGCACCTCGCGCCCGCGTTCCGCAGTTGCGGCCTGCCGCGCCAGTTCCAGCGATGCCGCCCGGTCCTGCGTGATCTGAAGTCTCTGTGCCTGGATCGACTGCTTGGCCTGCAAGGCCAGCAGCTGGTTCATGGCCTGCATCGCCTGCAAAGCGCCCACGGCCGATTGGCTCTTGCCCACGAGGTCGGCCAGCACGCTTTCGTCATCGCTCAGGTTCTGCGACGCCTGGGCCTGCATCTGCATGGTGGTTTGCAGGCCGTTGAGCGTGTTCTTCCAACGCTCCTGCGCATCGAGGTACATCTGATTGCCGCTTACCGTTGCGGCGTACTTCTCGGGATACAGACGCGCGAATTCGCGGTCGATGTTCGTCACGTCGTAGGCCAAGCCCTTGGCCTGCGCGATCAGTCGCTGGGTGGTCGCCAGGTTCGCGCGCAACTGGCCGACCACACTGGACGGCAGGTTGGCCAGATTGCGCGCCTGGTTGATGAGCATTTGCGCTTCGTTCTGGAGCTGGCGGATCTGGTTATTTATCTGCTCCAGTGTGCGAACCGCCGTGAGCGTGTTCTGCACCAGATTGGTCGGGTCGAGCACGATGTCGCCGACGCCGAACAGCGCGTGCGCAGGCTGTGCGATGCCGAAGGCGAGCACGCAGGCGGCGGTCAGCGCGGCGAGTTTGGGAGTATGCAGTTTCATGGTTGGCTCTCCTGGAGGTGGTCAGCGGTACGGAGGGAACCCGGCGCGAGGCCGGGGAACGAGGGCAGCAGGTCGGCCGCCCAATCGAGGCCGCGATGGCGCAGCCAGGCGCCCGCGAAGCCGGGCACGCCGGCGTCGGCCAGCACCGCGTCCATGTCGCGCTGGTCTTGCGG
>JAFKGE010000009.1 GCA_017307865.1 Burkholderiales bacterium
CGATGGCGGAAGCCATCGGCGATGTAGTCGCCCGCGATGATGAGGTCTTTGCCGGTGTCGTCGCGCCCGCGCACGACGATGTGCGTGTGCGGGTTGTCGGTGTTCCAGTGATCGACGGCCACCCATTCCAGCCCCGTGCCCAGGTCGGCTTCCATTCGATTCATCAGGTGTCGCGTGTAGGTACGCAGATCTTCCAACTCGGCCCCATCCTCGGGCGAGACGATGAAGCGGAAATGGTGCCGGTCGTCGGCGCAGCGTTCCTTGAAGGCGTCGAGGTCGGCGGCATCAGTCTGCGGCCCGTAGGCTTGGCCCGGCTCGCCATCGCGGCCTACGCCATCGCGCTCGATGTAGCGCAGGTGCTTGGCGAGCGACTGCGGGCTGGCCCGCTGCTGGTTGACCAGCAGCGTCTTGATGGTCACGCGCCGCGATAGGGGCGTGAGCTTCGCCCCCGCGAAGCGCGCCGCCGTGTGGCCGCGTCCCAGGCGCGAGCCGGGCCGCTGGCCGGTGCCGGCGCCCTTGCCACTGCCGCCAGGACGGCGCACCGAGGACTTGCCGCCGCTGGCCTTGCCCGCCTGCTTGAGCACCTTGGAGACGAAGCCCTGGCCCCGGTTCTTTTGGGGGTTGGAGCGGATGCGGAAATCATCGTCGCGGCGGTCGGTCATGGCTGCGCTCCCTGCAAGCTCCAGCGTGTCCGGTCGTGCGAAGCACGCGGACATGCCTGCATTGGCGCGGGCTTCGCGCCCCAAGCGGCACGGCGGCGAAGCCGCTGCGTGCCGCGCCACCCCCACGTGCAGACTGGCTTTGCGGCCCGACAGGTGCCGCACCCTTTTGTCTTGCCTTCCGCCTTTGCCCTTCGCTGTCGCTCCGGGCAGCGGCGGCCCGGCGGCGCTGCTGCGCGAGCAGCCAGCGCGCCGGCGAACGCGCGAACCAGCGCGGTGAGGGCCGCAGGCCGGGCGCGTTCGAGGCAAGACGCCTGCACGTGGGACGGCGGTGCCGAAGGCAGCGCGAAGTGCGGTGCGATTGCACCCGCACTGCACGCGCAACGACACGGCGACGGCCAGCAGAACGACACGCCCGATAGCACGATGATGCGCAGCGAATCAGCGGCGATCATGGGCGTGACTCCAGCCAGACCGGACGTGCAACGCCGATCACGGCGGATGTGCTGACCGGCCCGAAATACCGGCTGTCGAACGACGCCGGGTTGGTCACACCGAGCAGGAAGAGTTCACCGGGTTCGAGGCGACGGCATTGCTGCCAGGATGGCAGCGGCCGGCCCCAGCGGTCGGCAGGCAGCACGGCGGCCGAAGGCACGCCGTCGATGCGGACGATGCGGCCAGTGATGCACACCTCCTGCGGCGCAACGGCGCCCACGCGCTTTAGCAGCGGCACGCGCGCCGGCAGGTAGCCGCGCTGCGCAGCGAGCGCGGCAGCCTCTGCGGGCAGCGACACCAGCACGATGCTGCCCACGGACAGGGGGCGTGGCGGCGAGCCGGTGCCGTGGCCCAGCGGATCGACGCTATACCAGCCGACCGCCACGCTATCGGACGGGTTGTAGATCAGGCGCGGCAGCGGATGCACGAAGGACGCCCAGGCCAGCGCAGCGAGGCCGCAGGTGGATATGCCCGCCAGCACGAGGCGAGCGCGCAGGCGCGAACGAGGACGTGGCGGAATGCCCGCTGCACCGGCAATGGCGGATGGAAGCGTCATGGCAGTGCCCTCCCGATGAGCCAGGCGGCGTGCCGCTCTGCGGTGTATTTGGGCAGTGGCAGGCGCGCAGCGAGCCGGTTGGCGAGCGTGCGCCAGTACGCGGGCGAGACAGCGACGAGCGCGATGCCCAGCGCCTCGATGGCGTCGATGCGTTCCAGCACGGCACGGACCTGGTTCTCACCCTCGGCGTGCAGCAGCAGGCGCGCACCCGGCTGCACGCCAGGAATGCGCTGCGCCGCATCGAGCGGCGTGCAAGCCTGCATCATCATGAGCTGCCAGCGCACGGTGCCGTAGTCGTTGGCCTGCCAGCGGACACGGCACAGAACCGCGTTCGGCAGGAATACGGCGCAGCGCCGCCAGCGGTCGAGCCGGATGATGCGCGCCGGCTCGCCGAAGCGCAGATAGAGCTTGAAGCATGGCTCGATGTAGGCCAGCGCCACGCGCGTCAGCGGTGCGCTGGCAGGCTGGCCAGCAAGCGCGGCCGGTGATGGTAGCGGCGCAGCCGTGGCCGCGACAGCGGCAGACGAAGCGAATGCAATCATGGGGTGTTCTCCCTGCGGTGTTCTGGAAACTCGCGCTCCAGCAGGCCGCGCAGCAGATCGGCCACGGTCACGCCTTGCGTGAAGGCCGAAACCTTGATGCGCGCCCGCATCGCGGGCGTGATGTCGAGGGTCAGGCGCGCGGTGTAGCGGTCGCCCTTGCCCAGCGCATCGGCGTCGCCTTGGCGAATCCACGCCTCGGCGTGCGGATTCGCGGGCGGGCGTGCGCCGATGCCGACGCGCTTGGCCGTGCGCTTGCTGTTCGGTGGCGGCTTCGCTGTCATGCCGACCACCGCAGCAGTTCGTCCACCAGCGCGGTGATTTCGCGCGCGGCGGCGCTGTCCAGCGCCGTCTCGCGTGCAAGCCGGCCAGCGGCCACGCTGTCGGCGAACACGATGCGCTGATGCACTTCCGCGCACAGCGCAGGAAGCGGCTGCTCGGCCAGCGCGCCGCGCGCTTCGCGCCCGATCACCGTGGTACTGACGCGCCGATTGATGACGAAGGCCGCACGCAGCGCAGGCCGAAACACCTGCGCCTCACGGATCAGCGCCACCATCTCGGCGCTGGCCCACAGGTCGTAAGGGCTGGGCTGCACCGGGATCAGCACGCGCTCGGCCGCCAGCAGCGCGGAGCGCGCCAAGGCGGCGATTCTGGGTGGGCCGTCGATGACGACATGATCAGCTCGTCTGGCAAGTTCCGGCGCTTCCTGATGCAGCGTTTCGCGGGCGAGGCCCACGGCGCTGAACAGCCGTGGCAAGCCTTGCTGGCTTCTGCGCTGCGTCCAGTCCAACGATGAGCCTTGCGGGTCGGCGTCCAGCAGAACGACATGCTGGCCGCGCATCGCCAGCTCGCCGGCGATGTGGGTGGCGAGCGTGGTCTTGCCTACACCGCCTTTCTGGTTGAGCAAAGCGACGATCACGGCCTGGCCCTCCATGCTGGAAAGCAGGGCTTTTGCTGCTGTGCTTGTGACCGCGTGGTGGTTGTCCACCGCAGCGGCGCTTCCCTACTAAAAGTTAGAGAAATTAAGTTAGGGAAGTTAGAGGGCGCGCAAACCCAATACTTGCGCGGGTTTGCGGACGATCGGCACGCCTGATAGCACGATAGTTCCACGCCTGATAGCACGATACCCCGCACGCCTGATAGCACGACGCCATTCACAGGCTCTCCCGGAGTTATCCCCGTGCCGTCTGCGGCACGGGCCGGAACGTCAGCAGCTCCATGCCGTTGTCGGGCATCCGCTCGATGCCCAGGATGTAACCGGGCAGCGACTGCCGCGCGACGAGCGCACGCAGATCGCAGGCGAAGTCGTAGGGCTTGGCAGTACTCCCCGATTTCTGGTGCAGGTAGCGGAAGTCGAATTGCCAGCCGTATGCTTGCTTGCCGCCGTGCTTGCGCACCAGGCGGTACAGCCACCGCTCGATGCCGCCCGTGAGCCGGAAATACGCCGGGTCGATGGTCAGCACCAGGGCCGCATCCATCACGCCCGCATAGAACCAGTCCGGCAGGATCAGCTCGATGCCCAGCGGCGTGCCGCTGGCATCGACCAGTTCCTTCCATTCGTTGATCCACGAGAAGCGGTGCAGGCGCCGCCCGGTCGTCTCGCGGATGGACGTGGCCACCGCGGTCGATTGCAGGCGGTCGAGTGCGGCCTTGAGGCGCTGGTAGTCGCGCAGCGACTTGCCGCGCCCGATGAAGCGCAGGATCTCGTAGGGCGTCGTACGCATCAGCCGCGACGGGCGCAGGCCCGCGTCCTTCGCCTCCACGATCTGCGAGGCCGCCCAAATCAGAATGTCCGCATCCCAAATCGTGGCAATGCCGTGCTCGGCCGTGCCTTCCACGCGGATCGTGACGTTGCCTGCCCGGAAGTCGATGGGTTTGACGCGCTTCGACTTGCCGAGCGAGAAGAACGGATAGGCCATCAAGTCCTGGCTGTCGCGCGGCGCCATGTCGCCCGGCAGGGCGCGGAACAGGTCGAGCTGTTCGCGCTCTGGCACGGGCCGCTGCCGGGACGGCAGCGCGGAGCTGGACATGGCGATGGCTTGCCGCACGCCGCCGATCAGCGCGCACGGCTGTCGGCCGAGTGGTGCTCGGCGTATTCGGGATCGGAAGTCGTCTCGAAGCTGCGGCCAGCGGCCCAGACATCGAGGTCGGCCACGGCGTACATGACGCGGCGGCCGAACTTGCGAAAACGCGGGCCACCGCCAATCACGCGCTGCTTTTCCAGCGTGCGCGGCGACAGCCGCAGGTACTCGGCGGCCTCGTCGTTGGTGAGATACCGTTGGGGCTGCGCGGCAGCGGTCGAGACAGTGGCGGCAGGCCGCAAAGGGGCGGGACGCATGATGTGAACCTCCATCGACTGAAAACGCCCGGCCACACAGCGCAACCGGATGGAGGCAGTCTCAGAAAACCAAGCTGTCCTGCTCAGGGTCGTTTTGCGTCTACATCAAAACGACCCTTCTCAAGCGGCGGAAGTTGTGCTAGGCGGCGATAGCCGCCGCGCATCAGCGCATCGCCGCGCCGCACGAGGCGACGCGCCTTGGAGCGCAGGCCGCCATCGCTGTACCAGTCGGCGTCGGCACCGAACAGCCCTTCGCCGACCTCGCGCAAGGACGCGCCCGCCAGGGTGGCGTCGAGCGCCTGCAGGGTGTGCAGTTCCAGCAGTGCGGCGGGGGGCGGCCTGGGCCGGGCCATTGGCGCGGGCGTGTCGGGCGCATGCGTGACGCTGCGACCGCGATAGGCATAAGCCACGGCCATGCCATCTTCCAGGCCAGGTGCCAACGCGAAGCGTAGGCAATGGCCGGGGGTGTGCGCGATCAGCGCCAGCCTCTTACCGTCGTGGAGCAGTTGCTTGTGGCCGGGGATGCGCCAGAGGGTGAACCGCTCGGCATCCATGGGCGGATCGGCATTCGGGTAGAGCTGCACAACGGCATCGTGGCCGGGCAGCCAGGCCGGTTGCGCGTCGCGCGCGTCCAGGGCCGGGTCTTCCAGCAGGCGCAAGCCCCAGCGAAGCGCCGCCTGCTGTGCCGACTGCGGCCGGCGACGATGGCGCAGCCAGTCGAGCCGGTAGTCGGGATGCCTGCGCAGGTACTCCCAGGCGAGCGCGAGCGCATCCAGCCAAAGGACATACAAGTACGCAGCGGTCGGATACCAATGCGCGACGTGGTGAGGATCGACCATGACGCATCCTCCTGCGAACAGGAATCGCCGCCACGGCAGGACTACGCGCTACATCGCCATCGTCGAAACATCATGGGTTGAGAAGGTGGATGGTTCTGTCCGATCGGCTCCGATGCGTCGCGTTTGCCGCGGTAGCAGCGTCCCGACCATGGGACGCCGTACAGGCCAAGCTATCGCAGCCCGCTCCGGGCATCATGGCTATTTGGATCAGACTGGAGCGGCTTTGCCGCAAGAATCCCGATTGAGACCCGCCCGGCATGGCACCAGACTGAAAAAGTCACAGTAAGCCGAATTTAGTCCGGGATGGCTCCATCACGCTCGGCCAGCCGGGTGTACTCGGATAACGTGCGTGTGGGACGGAAGTAGAGGTCACGCATCACGGGCTGCTGGCGCGGCCCGACGATGCCGGCCAGCTCGGACAGCTTGACGGTTCCCTGCGCCGGCATCCCGATACCCAGATCGATAAGGCCCCAGGCGGTGTCGCCATCAGCGGGATCGAGCGCCGCCAGCAACCACGTGACGTGCGCGTCCGGCGTGAACAGCCGAACCACGGGCATCGGATCGATGTTTTTGCCAGCGGCGCGGGCCTTCCCGTGGGCCAGCAACTGTGCACGCTCGTCATCGGAGGTGAGCCGGTTCACGGTGTTTCCTTCAGGCCGCACGAATCCGCCAAAGCGTGAAGGTGGCAAGCCGCATCAGCGGATTTGTGGAGAAGCACGATTGTGATTCCATGGATCGGCGCTTTCGTCGAGAACGGCAAATGCGGATTTCTGTAGAAGCACAAAGCAGCGAGGCTGCGGCGAATGAGTTAAAGATAACGTGGTTTTAATTGTGCTGCGACTCGACGCTTCTGTCTATGCAGAAGCGATCCGTTCAGCGCGGCCGACCGGCTGGCTCCACCACCCATGACGCCGAGTTGGCTCACGCCTTCGGCGCGGCGGTGCGTGCGCTGCGGATGGAGCGCGGAATTGCGCAGGAATCACTGGCGCACCAGGCCGGGATCGAGCGTTCGCACATGGGCAAAATCGAACGCGGCGAGCATATGCCTACGCTCGCGATCATCTTCAAGATCGCCGGCGCGCTCGAATGCAGCACAGCGGTGCTGATGAGCCAGACCGAAGGCCAACTCGCAGGGGACCGCTCGTAGTCGCTGGCCTGGCCGATCCGGCGCAAGCCGGTTCGGCGGCGTCGAGGGGCGCCAAGGGCCGCGCGGCGGGGATAGCCGCAAGGCTTTCCCCTGGAGGCAAGCGAAGCGCGCAGCGCCGCAGGCGCGAAGGCGTGAGGGATTGCAGCCGAATGGCCGTGACGGCGCAGCCGGCACGGGGCGCAGCCCGAAAGCCCGGCGGTGCAAAGCACTGGCACGCCACGCTGTCCTTGCAGCCACAGTCACAGTCTCAACGCTGGCAGCATACCGATACGGGCCGGGCTCCAGTGATGATGGTGCCTTCATGCTGTGCTGCGAACAGCACCACAGCGCCCCGCCGCGATGGGCGGGGCACTGCGGCGGTTACGCCGCCTGGGGCTTGCTGCGCGACCAGATCAGGTCGTGCGTGCCGTCCTAGCCGTCGATCAGGCTGGAGTAGACCGTGGCCGGAAAGGAAGGGGCATCCGGGCTCACCGCCACGTAGAGCCACGCGGCCTTGCTGATTTTTTTCTATTCTGCGCCGAGTTCCAGCCCGTTCGCGGCTTGGATGCGGACGTCGGGTGCGTTGTTGCTACCCTTGTCGTTCGGGATGAACCTGACCTTGGGCCGCCGGACCAACTCTCGACGAGAACGCAATTCGCCAAGGAGAATGTGCGGGACATTACTGTCATCGAGTGTTGGCAGAATCAATTCTGCTGACCAGAAAGTACATTGGTTTTCGGAGGCGATATGCGATTGTTTGTTCTTGGTGCTTCGGGCGGTGTGGGATCCTGCTTGCTGGAGCAGGCTGTCGCGCGCGGACACAGCATCACTGCGCAGACCCGCAGCGCAGCCAAGTTGGCCAAAATCCAGACAGTTGCCGTCGGCTCGCCGACCGACGGGGTATTCCTGCGAAAGCATATCGCCGGGCACGATGCCGTGGTGATTTGTCTCGGAATCGACGGGTCGGGCAAGACGACGCTGTTCTCCGAGACGACCAATGCGGTGGTGGACGCGATGAAGGTAGTCGGTGTTCGACGCCTCGTGGCTGTTACCGGGATCGGGGCTGGCGACAGCAAGGGCCATGGCGGATGGCTCTACAACTACATCATTTATCCGCTTTTCACCCGCAATCGCTATGCCGACAAGGATCGCCAAGAGACGATCATCGAACAGAGCGATCTGGACTGGACCATTGTCAGGCCCGCGCCCTTTGCCGCGAGTTCAGGGGACGATCTCTTGCAGGTCCACACGGAAATTCCCGAAGGGCTGCAACTGACTTCCATCACCCGCGCCGAGGTTACCAGCTTCATCCTCGACAGTCTGGAAAGCGCGAGCTTCATCCATCAGAAACCGTTCATCGGCCATTCCTGACGTCGTCAAAGCGGTGCGCTCGAAGATTGGCCGTATCCGGCTACCAGGACAATCGATTTCCAACGCCCACTTGGGGCTCAAAATTACGTGATGCCAAAACATCAGGCAAGCATCACAAATCTGACGACGCCTGTGCTGGCGATGCTCACCACGATGGCAAAGAAAGCGCCCCGCCGCGATGGGCGGGGCACTGCGGCGGTTACGCCGCCTGGGGCTTGCTGCGCGACCAGATCAGGTCGTGCGTACCGTCCTCGCCTTCGATCAGGCGGGCATACACCGGCGCCGGGAACGAAGGATCGTCGAGGGTCACGGACTTGTATTCCCGCCCGGCTTCGCTGGTCTTGTTCCACGCCGCGCCGATGTCGTGGCCGGCGGCCTGGAGGCGGAAGTCGGGGGCGTTCTCGCTGCTGCCCTTGTCGTTGGG
>JAFKGE010000062.1 GCA_017307865.1 Burkholderiales bacterium
AACCTGAGCTTCAGCGAATGGGCCAGTGTGTTCGGGGATGCAAAGATGACCACTGCATTGCTGGACCGGCTCACGCATCACTGCCATATTCTGGAAACGGGTAACGACAGCTACAGGTTCAAGAACAGCTCCGCACAGCAACCACCACACACCACCAAGAAGGAGAAGGCGACCAAGAACTTATCCACAACGTGAGCGTGAAGTTCACGAACAAGGGTGGGTCAAGATTAGATGGAAATGGTGGGTCAGCTTTGCGTGGAAATCAACAGCGTTGGCCCTTTCATCGGCGCTGGCAATGACGAACATTGGCAAAGCTCGGTGAACCATCGGAAAGCGGCTCAATACTTTGCCGGTTCGTCGTCCTGCGCAAGCCGTTATTCGATTCTTCGTATCGTTCCTTGTGCGGCGGCGCAGAGTCTTCTTTGTCCGTCTTTAACAAAGTAGACCTCGCAACGGCAAACTGCTTGCGACTTGCCGCTCGCGATCACCTCGGCCTCGGCAATCAGCAGCGAGCTTCCGACCGCGGGACGGACGTAGTTCAGCTTGAACTCCGACGTGACGCAATCGCCCAGAATTGACCCAGCTGCGAAGGTGAGTGTGTTGTCTGCGAGATAGGAGATGACACCACCATGAACAAAGCCGTGCTGCTGTTCATGGTTCTCGTCCACCGGTAGTTCCAGACATGCTTTGCCGGGATACAAGGTGGTCAATCGAGCCCGGAGAAGACTGCTGAACCGTTGCGATTGCAGTGCCAGCTGCCCGCGCTCCAATAGGCCAATGCTCATTTTCGCCTCCGTTCGGGAACCCAAATGAAACAAAGCTGCCGCCGCGATATGCAACGCGACCGAATTGCCGGCTCGATCGACGCTGAGCAGGTGCGGCGGGCATCAGCGCCATGCTTCGCCGCTCAACGACACCTATCATTCAGGATTTGTTGAGACAAGCACAGGTGAAAATAGTCACTTACATATTTCGGCGGCTGAGTTTCTGGTCAAGGACGACCGTTCTCGCATCGTTTCTGGACGCTCCTCGGTTTATGTAGAACGTCCGCAGGGGAGCCTCTCGCCGACTGACCTTGCCCCTGTTCCGTGTAGTTCTTAGCCCAACGATTACGCGGCCTTTTTACGCTGTGCCTCGTACCAGCGTTGCTCGAATTGCATCGGGCTGAGGTAGCCCAGCGACGAATGCAACCTGCGGTGATTGTAGAAAGCCATCCAGT
>JAFKGE010000028.1 GCA_017307865.1 Burkholderiales bacterium
CCTCGTTTGGGTCACTCAGAACACCCTCAGGTGTCCGCCATCAAAATGGAATGCTGTCCGCCATCACCGTGGAACGGTGTCCGCCATGACGGTGGAACTCTGTCCGCCATCAGCGTGGAATCGTGTCCGCCATCGCGTGGAATACGCAAACAAGGTTCGCGCCCATCGCGTCCTTGTTGTGATCCGGCCGGCGGGGGGCGGGCTGGCTGCACCGCTTGCGGGCGAAACGCAGTGGAGAACCGGGAGGCGAAAAGAATTTGTCCCGCGAGGAATGCGCCGAACGCAGTGACAAAGCAGGGGAAATTGTTTTCGCTGGACGGTTGCAGCCATGAAGCCCGAGGCGCAGCCGCGCCACCGCCAGGATTCACAACGAGACAAGGACGCCTTGGGCCGATCCGCTCCGAAAGAAGACAGGGCCAGCTCGGCATCCCCGCACGAAGGCTTCAGCGGCTCGCTCCCTGACGCGGGCCAGGGCGACACTCCAACGACAGATGAGAACGCTCCCGCCGCACCCTGCGGCGCCGGTATGGAGACGTGGCGTGGTAGTTCCATAGCGAGGCCGGGCGTTGTGTCCGTGAACCATCCTTCGTGATGCGATGGGTGAGGACCGCCAGCGTCGAGGACGACACGCATCCGCACAACCTGCCGCAGCAAGCTACGGCGTATCCACCGCGCCCTGACCATGGCAGCGGGGCGCTGGCCTGGCCGATCCGGCGCAGCCGGTTCGGCTCTCTTGAAGGGGCGCCCAAGCATCGCGCGGCGGGGATGGGCCTTGCGCCGATCCCCTGGAGGCAAGCAAAGTGCGCAGCGCCGCAGGCGCGAAGGCGGGAGGGACTGAAGCCGAATGGCCGTGACGGCAAAGACGGCACGGGGCGTAGCCCGATAGCCCGGCGGCGCACCGCGCCGGCCCGCCCAGACCGCTCTATATTTTCAGCCAGTGCCCGAAGGCATCGCGCACTGCAGCGATGTCTTCAACACCGCCGCCTGAGCCACAGCGAAGGCGGCGGTGCGATGTTCTGGCTGTTCGGCTTCGACACCGGGCGCGGCCACTGCCGCGCCCGGATTTTGAAACCACCGGCCCCAGCGGTGGAAGGCACGGGCCGGTGCCGATGACGGCTATTCCTTTGTCTCGATGATCCACCATACGACAGGCGGCAAAGCGCGGCCCGTGATGAGGTGCATATCCGTAAGGTCGGCGCGGGCCGTCCAGCCCGAGGGCGGGCGGTAGCCGCGCATCGTGCCGGGTGCATAGATCGTCGCCATGCGTGGGTGGCTCGTGGTGGTGGTGGTCGTGGGCATGGTCTGGCTCCTTGCAGGAAAGCGCCCCAGCCGAAACCGGGGCGCTACTCTGCTGCGAGGGTCACGCGGCCAATACCTCGGCCGATTCATCCACCACGGCGGTGGCTTCTTCCGTGCCGTCCTTCTCCGTGCCTCCTTTCGGTCCAATCTCCTGCGGCCCTTCAGCCTTGAAGATGGCTGGCATCCAGCCCGTGCCACCGACCAGCCGTTCGGCTTCGCTGGCAATGTCGGCTTTCTTGACCTTCGCCAGCCGGGTGACGTGATCGGGCGCGAACTCGCCCACGGCTTGCAGGATGACGGCCTTGGAGACGTGGCGGAAATACCCCTCGGCGCTCGGCTGCCACCATGCAGCCATGTCCAGTCCCACGGCCTGCGCCAATTCCGCGCCCGGTTGCTGAACCGTAGCGCGGGGCGTCACCACGTCCACCGTGGAGGCCACGCACACGGCCAGCAGTTTGACCAACTCGTCTTGCTCGATCGCCAGCAGCGCGACGAACAGTTCGGCGCTGTCCTCGGGCAGCTTGCTGCCCCATGCCTGCTGCAATTCGCGCAGCGCCACGGCCGGGGACGATTCCGGCCAGTCCGGGGCCATGCCTTCCAGCCGGTCTTGCACGGTCAGGCGCACGCCCAGCGGCAGGTTGTTCCCATAGCGGCTGTCCTGCAGGACGGTTTGCGCCATGCCATGCACCAGCGCGACCAGCGCCACCTGCGGATGCCGGGCAACTTCGATTTGCAGCGCGGCGGTGCGGTGCGCGCTCAACCGCTGCGCCAGCCGGTCGGACATGGCCGTGGACTTGGGCGCGTCGTCGGCATCCTCGCCTTCGTCGTCGTTCCCGGCTTCCTCGCTGCCGAAACCTTGGCGCAGCTTCTCCAGCGTGCGCAGTGCCTTGGCCTCGGCCTCGCGCAGCAACCCGCGATGAATCACGGCCTCGCCGTTGCGGTCGATGGTGACGATGGCACCGGCTGCGGCCCGCACGTTCACGGCATAGCCCAGCAAACCATCTTCCAGTGCCTGCAACTGCTGGCCCAGGCGCTCACCTTCCTCCTGCAAGGCTTCGGCCTTGTCCTCGTCGTCGGCGTCCATCGCGGCGTCAATGGCTTCAGCAACCTCCTGCATCTTGGCTTGCAGCTTCTCGATGCGCAGGGCATCGCGCTTGCCCGGCGTGCGGCGCTCCCTCGGGGCGCGCTGGAAGGCTTGCAGATCGGCATAGGTGGCGGCGGGTGCGGCATCCACCCATGCCCAGCCCTCGGCCTTCAACTCGGCGGCGATATCCGCCAGCTTGTCTTGCGCCAGCCGTTCCAGCAAGGCCGCATCGTTGAGGTACACGCCCGCATCGCCTTCCGCGAAAAGATCGCGGCGAATCCCGCCGCCTGCGGCTTCGTAGGTGTCCAGCCCCACGAATCGCACCAGCGGATGCCGGTAAGCATCAATTTCGCGCTCGGTCAGCCGTTCGCGCAGTGCGGACGGGCTGCGCTGCCACTGAGGCGCATCGTAGAACGCGGCGTCTTGCGAAACATGATCGTCGGTGACGGCCAGCGCCATGAGTTGGTCGAGCGTCACGGCATCTGCCCGGTAGTCGGCCATCAAGCGCGAGGAGACATTGGCGAGCTTCAAGCGGCGCTGCACCACCAGCGGCGTGACGCTGAAATCCGCCGCAATGTCCTCGATGGGCCGGCCTTCGGCCACCAATGCCGCGAAGGCTTCAAACTGGTCTGCCGGGTGCATGGCTTCGCGCTGCACGTTTTCCGTGAGGCTGGCGGTGCGGGCCGTGCCATCGGCCACCTGCAGGCAAGGCACGTCCCAATCCTTGGCGATGCGGCGCTTCTTCGCCAGCAGCTTCAACGCGGCCAACCTGCGGCCACCGGCCACAACTTCGTAATGTTCGCCATCGGCAGCGGGAATCACGATCAGGTTTTGCAGCAGGCCGACACGTTGGATGCTGGCAGCGAGTTCGGGAATCGACATGCGCGGGGTCTTGCGCACGTTGCGGCCCGTAGGGCGCAGCACCAGCCGCGACAGCGGAACCAGAATCATGTTCTTGCTCGGGTCGGCGGCTTGCAGCACGTTGGCGGCGGTGGTGGCTGCGGTGTTGACGGCGCGGGCTTCGGTATGGGTAACGGCGTTCATGATGGACTCCAATCAAATGTGAAACAGACAAGGAATGGAGGGGACACGCCCCCTCCGGGCGGGGAACGGGTCAGGCTTTGAGTGCGCGCATGCCATCGGCCAGCAGCCACAGGGCGCGGTTCAGGCGAATGTCGGAATCGATGCCGTGCACGGGGCGGGTCTGCTGCCTGCGGCCATTGGCGGCGCGGCCAGACAATCCGCCCTTGGTCAGGTTTTCTTGGGTGCGGTTGAACACGCTCCACAAGTCCGGGCGGCGGTCGTCGAAGCGGCGCGGCATCAGGATTTGGTTTTCCGTGACGGGCGCGGGCTTGTCGGGGTCGTCGTACTTGAGGGCCAGCGCGGCGCGGGCGAATACTTCGGATTCGCCATCGTCCAAGGTGATGCCGCGCATCAGGTCGCGGGATTCCTTGACCCGCTCGAAGCCGCTCAATACCTCATAGGCGCCTTCGATGACGTGCCCGGCCACGTTGCCTTTGTGGGGCACGCGCACATCGGCCACGGTGTCACCGCACACCAGCCCATTGCTGCAAACGAAACGGAACATTCCGGCCAGCATTTGGTAGCTGCTCGTGCCGTCATGAGAGTTCAGCAGCACGATTTCATTGGCTTCCGCGCCGTTGATCTGGCTGGCGTGGCGCAAGCGCAGCATGTGTTTGGTGTGATCGCGCTTGCCTTCATCGCGCACGCGGGTTTGCGTCACCATGAAGGGCTGAAACCCTTCTTTGCGAAGCTCGGTCAGCACCGCCGCCGTGGGGATGTAGCTGTACCGCTCGGAGCGGCTTTGGTGCGGTGCGTCCGCGAAGATGGACGGGGCCACCCTGCGAATCTGGTCATCGGACAGCGGGTAGTCGCTGCGCAGCGCCGGGGATTGGGAAGCGAAACGGGTTGCAAGCATGGTCTTTCTCCTGACAAAGTTGGCTGTTGAAGAAACCGCACACCGGATTCCTAGATTCGGAGCCCAGCCTCTCGGCTGTTCGGTGCGGTCGGCACGAAGAACCCGGTTGGCCTCGTTGCCACCGTCTTTCCTGAGTTCATCGCCCGCGACGAAAGGGAGTCCGTGGACGGGGGCCGTCAAGGAGACAAGCGCGGGGTTGGTGCGGCCCGCAGGCGCAGCCGAGGACACGGCCCTGCGCGCCTTGACGGCACACGGCCGCGGGCTACAGTCGCGAGCAAGGTGATGGAGTCAGGAAAGATGGCTGGACAGGCAACGGCCACTTCCAACGCCGACCGCACGGCAAGCGAAGCGCGCAGGCCCGGATCTGAAAGCCGGGCCGGAGGCGTCAGCCGAGCGGAGCGAGGGAACGATGGAAGCCCGAAGGGGGCGAGACGCCAGGACCGCAGGGCAGGGTGGCTCGATGCGCAGCACGACAGCGCGCCCGGCCGCCTTCTTGGCCGGGGACGTCCAGACCTGAATCGGCATTCGGGTACCTGAGCACCTGTTCGATGGCGAGTACTGGGGTACCGACAGAACTGGCTCTGTCAAATACGCTACCAGCCATCTTCACCATCAAAGACAGGCCATGAGCGCACCCCACTCCGATAACCCGAAGCAGATCTGCGAAAACATCCTCATCGAGGGGAAGCGCTACAACATCGAGCACAGCATCCTGCCCAGCGAGAACGCGGTTGCCGATCGGCTGCTTGCTCGTGGCATTGAGTTGACCGAGGCCTACGATGAACTGCATGGCAAGCTCCACGCGCATCCGCACGCGCTGCAGATCTTTTTTGGGCTTGTCCTGAGCACCGCCGCGTTCTGGAACCCGGAGAAGATCGCGCAGGCGCGTACCGCACGTGGCGATCTTGGCAAAGTCAACCAGCAGATTGCGAGGAGGGCGGCAGAGCTGGCTGGTCTGCTGCAGCAGCGCTCCGACCTGCACAACACCTCCGGCTTCAGCACCGACACCCACTACCATGTATGCGATGTGATCGAGGCGGCGGCTAAGAGCAATTACCTTTTCACATCGTACGTCCAGGAGCGTCTCGATGCCCTTCACGGGCAATTCGATCTGAAGTACTGGCCGTCGCTGAGCGACTTCCTGCAAGAACTGGCTTCCGATGCTGAGGACGCAGTCACCGAAGCCCTAGATCCCTTGACTGCAGCTGCCACCATGGCTTCGCGCCCGTCCCGGGCCGATTTCATCAAGGCGCTGCTCGCAGCCATCGAAGAGAACAGCGGGCGCAACCACGGCCAACTGCCCAACGATTTCAAAGTCACCGACAACACGCTCGCTTCATTGGCGAGCTGCGTGTTGGACTTGGGTGCCGAAGACCTGGTCGATGGCCCTTACGTGAAGCGGCTCCGTCAGCGTGAACGCGATGGAGCCAAGTAGTCACCGACCGACGGGCCCTTCGGTGACTTCGTTTCGGGCCGATCAGGCGCAGCCTGTTCGGCGGCTTTTCAGGGGCGGCAAGTAACGCGCGGCGGGGATGGGCTGCCAGCCGACCCCCTGGAGGCAAGCCCAAGGTCCGGAGAAGACCGACGTCTAACGAACACCTTGTAACATGGCCTGTATTCCAAGAGGCGACCCGGCACTAGAGCAGGGCTTGCGTCGACAAGAAAACGAGGCCTTCAATGCACATCTCCCAGCTCAGCCTGATCAATTACAGAAACTTTGCCAATACAAAGTTGCTGTTCCAAAAGGGCATCAACACTATCATTGGTGAGAACGGGTCCGGAAAAACAAACTTGTTTCGAGCGATTAGGCTATTGCTCGATGACAACATGATCCGGTCCGCCTACCGGCTGGAGCAAACCGATTTTCATCGCGGCCTCGGGCGCTGGCAGGGACATTGGATCATCATCAGTCTTGAGTTCGAGGAAATCTCGGCAGACGAGGCCGTACAGGCCTTGTTCCGGCATGGGACAGGCGTCATCGACGAAGAGGCAAACGGCAAGGCCACCTACAACCTCATCTTTCGTCCCAAGAAGGAAATCAGGCTACGACTTTCTCAGTTGGACGATGGCGACCAAGCTGGCCTCGATGCGATCCTGAATCCAGTCACCCTCGATGACTATGAGACCCTCTTCACGGGTCGGAGTGAAGCCGACTTCAACGACGCAGCCTTCTACAAAGAGGTGGTCGGTGACTTCGAGAATGTCCGATTCAGCGAAGAAACCGAGTTCCCCGCGATCGGCGCCAAAATTCCGAACGTGCTGTCCGTCTCCAAGGAAATTTCCTTCACCTTCGTCCAGGCTCTGCGAGACGTTGTTTCGGAATTCCACAACAATCGAACCAATCCGCTCTTTTCGCTGCTAAAGGGCAAGAGCGGCGATATCGACCCCGTGGCGTTCAAGGCCATCACCGACGGGGTAAAGGCGTTGAATGACTCCATCGAGGCGTTGCCAGACGTGCAGGTCGTCCGGACGGATATCCGAGACACCATCAAGGACGCAGCTGGCGAGGCGTACTCTCCGTCGTCCCTTTCCATCAAGTCCGATCTGCCGGACGAAGCTGACAAGTTATTCCAGTCGCTCAAGCTGTTTGTCGGCGAATCGGGAGAGGATCACGAAGGGCCGATCCACGAGCTGAGCCTGGGTGGAGCGAACCTGATATTCCTCACCCTGAAACTGCTCGAATTCAAGTATCAGAAGGCCAAGCAATCGATTGCCAACTTCCTGTTGATCGAGGAGCCGGAAGCCCACATCCACACGCACATCCAGAAGACGCTGTTCGACAAGCTCAAGTACGACGACACTCAGATCATCTATTCGACCCATTCGACGCATATCTCCGAGGTCAGCAATGTTCAGAACGTGAACATCCTCGGCAGGGAGCGTGACCGATGTGAGGCCTACCAACCTGCCGTTGGCCTAAACCCAGAAGAGATCGGCAACATCCAACGCTATCTGGATGCTGTCCGCAGCAATCTGTTGTTTGCCAAGAGCGTCATTCTGGTGGAGGGCGATGCCGAAGAAATTCTCGTCCCGATCCTGGTCAAGAACGTGCTGGGCATCAGCCTTGATGAACTCGGCATCAGCCTGATCAATATCCGCAGCACCGGTTTTCAGAACGTCGCGGTTCTCTTCCACGATGACCGAATCCGGAAGCGATGCAGCGTCGTCACGGATCTCGACAAGTCGATCATTGACACAACGCCGGCGGCGGGAGACTCCGAAGGGCTGCTCCGGCGCAAGAGTAAGTACCAGGCATCCCAGGAGAAGGGGGTCGCTAGGGAAACGCTGCTGAAAGACACCTTCAAGGACAACCCGTGGGTCTCTCCTTTCTTTGCCCCCCATACCTTCGAGGTTGAATTCGTTGCTGCCGGCAATGCGCGCAAGGTGGTCGGGATCCTTCCGGATGTCTACAAGGATGCTCCAACCATCGCGACGGCCAAGACAGAGCTTGAGTCCGCGGACATCGCGCTCTATGGCCAGCGCGCGCTGACCATGGCGGACAACTATGGAAAAGGATGGTTTGCCATCTTGCTGGGAAAGAAGATTGATCCGCAGACCGCCATCCCGAAGTACATCCTGGATGCCATCGCTTTTGCGCACCCCGTAGTCACAAAGGAAGTCTGGTTCAACGTACTGAGCTACCGCGTGAACTACATCGATGCAGAGGATTTCGTCACTGCGGCCGCAGTCTTCGCAGACTTCAGGGCCAAGCTGCTGGCCTTCAGAAATGGAGACATCGACTTCGTAGGCATCCGGAACGAGATGCTTGCCACATTCCCCGACGACCGCATCAACGACGTCCTTGAGGTCTTCTAACCATGTTCATGTGGGACAAAGACGACCTGAATCCGGAGCAGGAGGCCGCCATTCTGGAGCCCGGGAGTGTTTTTCTCATCGCTTGTCCCGGCAGCGGGAAGACCCGCACGCTGACCTATAAGATTGCTTATGAACTGTCCAGACTGAAATCGAACAAGCAGTTCGTTGTCGCGATCACGTATACGCACCGCGCTGCCGACGAGATTCACGAGCGCATCGAGAGCCTGGGGGTGGACACATCCCGACTATGGATAGGAACGATCCACTCGTTCTGTCTTGAGTGGATACTGAAGCCGTACGGCATCTATCACGAGGCATTGGAGCGTGGCTTCCGCGTGATCGATCAGCACGAACGCGAGAAGCTGCTGGAAGCGCTGTGCAAGCCGTACCAGAAACCAAAAATAACGTTCTGGGACTGCGAATTTTATTTCACCGAGGCTGGTTATGTGCTTTCTTGCCCGCAAGATTGGAAGCATACGGGGTTGCACGCCATACTGGGGCAGTACTTTGAGAGGCTGCGTGAGAGTCGGCAGATCGACTTTGAACTCATTCTCTACTATGCGTACCAACTGATTGCGAGTCGTCCCGCAATCAGCGCTCTCCTCGGACAGTTGTTCTCGTTCGTGTTGGTCGATGAGTATCAGGATACCAAGCGAATTCAGTACTCAATCATCACGGCCATCTTGAAAGCCGGCCAAGGTGCGACTAAGGCCTTCATTGTTGGAGATCCCAATCAGGCAATTTACCAGTCGCTCGGCGGATACCCGATTGCCTTCGAGGATTTCAAGGCGATGGCGGGCATTGACCTTGAGGAGCTCGAACTTTCGAGGAACTACCGCTCCTCCGAGCGCATCATCGATTACTTCGGAAACTACAACGTCCACGCCACCACCATCGAAGCCGCATCCGACGACAAGGCGTATCCAAGCCTCGTTTCATTCAACGAGACGGTAGGCAAGGCGGACCTGGAAGCGGAACTGATCCGGCTTATTCGGTTCAACATCGAGACCATTGGCATTGCGCCCCACGAGGTATGCGTGCTGGCGCCCCAATGGACGCATTTGGCAAGCATGACTCGACGCCTAGTCGCCAGCATGCCGGAGTATTCATTCGATGGTTCCGGCATGGTTCCTTTCGCGAGAGACCCTGAGAATTTTTGGTACAGGCTTTCGAAGATCGCACTTACGCAGGCATCGCCGGGTATGTATGTGCGCAGACTCCGCTGGGCCGGAGAGATTCTGAATGACTTGGAGGCGGCTGGCGCGAGTGTGTCGAAACTCACGCGGAAGTCATTACTGAGGGAGTGCAACGCGATCAAGGTCGATGAAACAGATGGGCTGGCCTACCTTCGCGCATTCTTCGAGATGTTGTGCGCGAACCTGGGTATCGACTTTCGCCTTTTCACATTGCTTCAGGAACATCACGTTGCGTTCTTCGACAGCTCGCAAGCAAGGGTCGATCGGCTGAAGAGTGAAGGCAGCGAATTCATAGGAGACATTGGTACGTTCAGGAAGGTTTTTCAGCACCGAACTGGGATTACGATTTCCACAATCCACGGCGTGAAGGGTGCGGAGTTCGATGCGGTAATCGCCTATGCTTTGTTGGAAGATATGGTGCCGCATTTCAATGATCCGAACGGCCAAGAAAGTGCGATGAAATTGCTGTATGTCATCGGATCGCGCGCTAGAAAAAATCTGCACCTGATCTCGGAACGGGATCGTGTTCGTCAGTATTCAGGCAATGAATATCAAGTCACCCGTAAGCTTGCTGAGTGCAGTTTTGGCTATGACGATATTCCATAGGAACAAATGTTGTGTCCCCTAATATTCAGATTTAGGCCATCGAATGAAGCTTGCACTATTTGAAGGGCAGAGACGCGCACCTGCGCCAGGCCTGCAAGGCCAATGTCCTAGTTGCGGTGCGCCCGTAATGGCAAAGTGCGGGAACTACAAGATCTGGCACTGGGCGCACAAAACGCGTGAGCATTGTGATCCTTGGTGGGAGTCGGAAGGAGAGTGGCACCGCAGCTGGAAGGACCGCTTTCCGCAAGAATGGCAGGAAATCCCGCATCAAAGCTCAACCGGCGAGCGCCATGTCGCGGACATACGCACGCCGGCTGGTTTGGTCATTGAATTCCAACGCTCAACCATCCACCCTGACGAAGTTCTAGCGCGTCAAGCCTACTACGCGAAGATGATCTGGGTAATAGACGGATGCAAGAATGAGTTCGATCCGATAAATTTCAGCAACTGGAGAAGCCAGCCTAACGAGCACGGGCTCGCTCAGTTCGCGGTGTTCGGTCGAAGTAAGCTCTTCGAGCGTTGGCACACCGAGAAGCCTGTTTTTATCGATTTCGGCAAGGCTGGGTTCTGGCGTATAGCGCACTACAGCCCAAAGACTAAACGCGGGGTTGCATTAATTGTCGACAAAGAAGCATTCGTCCGCGTCGTCGGCTCTGGTTCGACGGATTTCAGCGGTCAAGGTGGCCCAGCCTCGCCACTTTGAAGAACTATTGAGGCCACTGTGTGGCGACTTTGTCGCGAGTTGAGAGGGGCGGCGCTACGGAACAGTCGGCACCCCATCCAGATTTGCACAACAGGAGAGATTGATGGCGCTGCCTAACTGCCCATTTGAAGAAGGGGACCGCATTGATCACAAGCTGTTCGGGTTCGGCACAGTTGCCGGCGCACCCGCAGCGATGGTCGGTCCGGATTCCCAGAGCGTCAGTGGCGTCCGCGACGCTGGCTGGAGTGTTCCGGTCAAATGGGACGATCCGAAGCGGACCGCGGGAGCAGTCGCGCATCACGCGCTACGCAAGGTATCGTCGCCGGACTCTCGGCCGTTCGCCCACTGGGATCGACAGTGGCAACCGTTGCTTCAAGCTTGGCTGACCGCTCGAAGAGAAGTTGAGCAGGTCTTCGCAAGCTTCCGACCCGTGCCTGGGGCTGCCGATCTCACACGCGTTCAAGAGGCCGAGCGAAGAGCATTGGAGGCAATGCAGCGCTTCTGGGAAGAAGAGCGAACAGGGGGCCATCCATAGGCTGTTCTAAGTGAAGGGACAGTCTCTGCCTCCAGCTGGCGTCCAGAGGGTAATCCAGTATCCTTAAGGCTGATTGATGATGATGTCGAAAACGTCGCTTCCTCACGAATCGCTCCATCTCCCGCGCCAGTAAAAGATCTGCGCTTCTGACGGTAAAAGCGACGGTATAGACCCATGTCGATCACAGCCAAGTCCTTTAACCATGCGGGTTTGGACGGCCTGTTGATGATGGAGTGGGAGTAAGGGCGATATCCATCGTGTCCCAGAGGGGCATGCCTCCGCGTCCCGCCGAGCGAATCCGGCTGCGCCGCGAGCAAATTTGGTGCAGGCTCGGTCTGGCCTGCGCTCGTCCTGGTCAGACCTTGTCGGCGCGCAGCGAAATACTCTTCACGCCGAACTTCTTCGTCGCGCCCTGCGCATTGTCGGAAAGGAAGCGGTACGCGTCGTTGATCTGCTCGGCGACGATGTGCAGGCCGGCAGTCTCGATGGCGTCCCTGTAGCGGGCAGCCTGCCAGGCGCCGCCGATGCAGGCCGCCCACAGGGTCGTGTTGCAGGTGATGTTCTCCGGCAACTGCACATCGGTCACGATGTCCGCCAGCGCCAGCTTGCCACCGGGGCGCAACAGGCGTGCGATCTCTTGGAACACTTGCGGCTTGTCGACGGCCAGGTTGATCACGCCATTGCTGATGACCACGTCGAAGCAGCCGTCCTCGAACGGTGCGGCGTCGATATAGCCCTTCACATAAGTCAGGTTGCGCACGCCCTGGCGCCGCCGCAGGCCTTCCGCCTTTGCGCGCTGCGAGTCCGTCATGTCCAGGCCGATCACGGTGCCAGCGGGCCCCGTCAGCAGGCTCGCGACAAACGTATCCATGCCCGAGCCGCTGCCCAGGTCGAGCACGCGCGCGCCTTCGAGGTCGTCGAGCAGGTGGAAGTAGTAGCCGACCCCGGCGAACGAGTCGATGGCTTCCGCCGGGATCTGGTCGAGATCACCCGGCCGGTAGCCGAGGCGTTCAGCCATGGCTCGCCCCATCTCGAAGTGAAACTCAGCTTCCGGATGCTCTGCAACATCCTTGTACATCGCCTTGACCTTGCCTTCGAGCTCGGCACGATCGACTTGTGCGGCCATGATGGTCTCCTTGAAAAAAGGCTCAGAAGCTCAGGCTTGCAGCGCCGCGCAGGAAACGTTCGTGCATCACGCTTGATCCGGCGATGGTCACGCCCTCGATGAAGTCGGACTGTTCGTAGCCGCGCGACTTCACGCACGGCGTGCAGGCGTAGAGGGTGCCGCCGCGCGACACGAAGTCGCGCACCAGCTGCGCCAGCGGGTCGAGCGGCTTGACGTGCGTGGTGTCAGCCGCCTTCTTGCGCACGATGTCCACGCCCGCGCTGCTCAGGAAGACTGCGACTTTCAGTCCTGAGCTAATGCCGCCGTTGGCGATGGTGAAGCCCACCGATGACATTTCGTGATCGAGACCATGCGTGATGACCACCACCAGCTCTCTGCTTTCGTCAGCCATGTCCTTGCTCCTTGAGAAATGGTGTGACTCATGCAGCGAAAAACGTGCCAACACCGTCGGGATGGCATTTCTCCTCTGCAACGAGGCCGGTGGGGATGCGAAAGAGGCGTCTCGGCCATGCGAAAAACTGCATGAGCCATGTCTGTTTGGACATGAAGAATCTGCTGGCTCCCTGCAGCCGAAGTCATTAGACTTTTGCCATGGATACCGTCCGAGAGTTGCAGTTCGGCCCCGGCATGCGCGCCGAGCGCCTGACCGAGGCGGCGTTCCTGATCGCCGCGATCTTCACGCAGGACGTGCGCTTCGCTGGTGTCACCTTCGTTCTCACCCTGCTGCAGGTGGTTTCGCCGCGCTGGGCGCCAGTCGCGCAGATCGTCGCGCGGTTCGTGCGTTTTCGCGGCCAGCATCACATCGGCGACATGTACTTCGACCTGGCCGGAAGTCGGGGCGCATGCGCCATTTCCCTGCTGGCGCAATGCACTTGCCTGGCGCTGATTGCGGCGGGCTTTCCGATCACGGGCTTTGTGCTGCTGACGGTGCCGACGGCCTCGTTCCTGATCGCGCCGACATTGGGCTTCTGCGCCGGCTGCTGGTTCTACGTCCTCGGGCGCGACTGGTTCAGCCGACGCGGCTGGCTGAGAGGAGGTTTCGATGATCACCATGACATCGCCGTCGACGGGCAAGCGCCCCGCCATCAACCACAATTGCGTCCTGCGCCGCAACGTTGAGACGCAGCCCTACGGGCGCTGCAGCGTCTGCACGCTCAAGCTCAAGCAGTGCCATGCCTGGCAATCCAGCGGCTGGAGTTTCGCGCTCGCGGCGCTGGCACTGACCCTGCCTCTGATGCCTTCCGGCTGGCCGCAGCAGTTGATTGCGCTCATGCTGCTGGGCGTGATCGTCTGGCAGGGTCTCGCCAACCACAAGCGCACCGACGATTTGATCTTCGGTCAGCACAAGCTGATGGCGCTGACGCAGGAACTGCGCGGCAAACAGCGCGTGATCGAGAGCCAGAACAACACACTCGCCGCACAAGTCGACGCACGCACGGCGGAGCTGCGCGAATCGAACCTGCGCCTGGCTGCCGCCAACCTGGAACTGCTGGAACTGGACAAGCTGCGCTCGGCCGTGCTGTCGAACGTGTCGCACGAGCTGCGCACGCCGCTCACCGGCATCCTTGGCTCGGCACAGAACCTTCGTGATGGCCTTGCGGGTGGCCTCACGACGGCGCAGCAGGAGTACGTGGGCCTGATCGAAAAGGACAGCGGCCGTTTGATCCGCGTCGTCAATGAGCTGCTGGAATGGGGGCGGCTGCAGTCCGGCCGTATCGAGCTGCACCGTTCGCCGGTCCCGCTGCAGCCGATGCTCGCCGGCGTCGCCATGCTCCTGCGACCGGTGGCGGACCGCCGAGGCGTTCGGCTGTCGGTGCCCGCTGGCGAATCGAGCGCGCGGATTCATGCCGATGCGGACAAGCTCAGGCAGATCGTCATCAACCTGGTCGACAACGCCGTGAAGTTCAGCCCACCCGGTTCCTGTGTCGATGTCCGGCTCGAAACAAGCCGGCAGGCCGCCAGAATCTTGGTCGAGGATCAAGGGCTGGGCGTGCCGCCCGAGGACCGTCCGCATGTCTTCGAGCGCTTCTACCGCGGCCACGGAGCCCATGCGGCGGCAGGCAGTGGCTTGGGACTGGCGATTGCCAAGAACCTGGCACGCCTCCATGGCGGTGACATCACGCTGCAGTCCGGCGCGGCGCAGGGGAGCGTCTTTGTCCTGAGCCTGCCGATGGAGGTCGAGGCATGAACCGCATCGTGGTCGCCGATGACGACGCGGGCATCGCCCGCATCCTCGGTGACCGGCTCCGGGACGCGGGGCACGAGGTCGACGTCGCACGCGACGGCGTCGAAGCCTTGCGACTGGCCGAGAGCGCCGACCTCCTGTTGCTGGACCTGGAAATGCCTCGCATGGGCGGCCTGGCCGTGCTGGACAGCCTGCGCAGCCTGCCGGCGGCGCCCCTGGTTATCGTGATCACGGCCTATGGCGACATGGCCAAGGCCGTGCGTGCCATGCGCGCAGGCGCCTACGACTTCATCGCCAAGCCGTTCGATGCGACCACCATCCAGCTGGTGGTGCAGCGGGCGCTGGAGACGAGGCGGCTGAAGATGCACGTGCACAGTTTGTGCAGCGAGCTCGGGCGCAAGCACCTGTGGGTGCGCGGCAGCGACCTCGTGATGGCCAGGATCGCCGACACCGTCGAGCGCGTGGCGCCGAGCCATGCGACCGTGCTGCTGCTGGGCGAGACCGGTACCGGCAAGGAAGTGATCGCACGCGCCTTGCACCGGCAAAGCCGTCGCGGCGACCAGCCGTTCCTGGCCGTCAATTGCGCCTTGCTCAAGGGCGAACTGCTGGAGAGTGAACTGTTCGGGCACGAGAAAGGAGCCTTCACTGGCGCCGACCGCGCACGCGCCGGGCGCGTCGAGACCGCGCGCGGAGGCACTTTGTTCCTCGACGAGATCGGAGAGATGTCGCCGCCGCTACAGGCGAAGTTGCTGCGCCTGTTGCAGGAAAAGGAGTACGAGCGCCTGGGCAGCGACCGAACCCTCAAGGCCGATGTCCGGGTTATCGCCGCGACGCACCGAGACCTGGGCGCTGCGATTCGCGAAGGCAGCTTCCGCGAGGATTTGTACTACCGCCTGAAAGTCATCAGCATCCGGATTCCGCCGCTGCGCGAACGGACCGGCGACATCCTGCCCTTGGCCGAATGGCTGCTGGAGCAGCATGCCGCCGAGGCGGGGCGTACACCCCCCAAGCTGACCGAGGAGGTGCGCCAGGCCGTGCTCCGCTACGCTTGGCCCGGGAACGTGCGCGAACTGTCGAACGCGATGCAACGATGTGCACTGCTGGCCGGTGACACGGTCTCGCTGTTCGACCTGTCAGAGGAATTGGTCGGTGGCGTGTTCGGCGATGCCGAACCGGTCGCCAGCACCGAGGATCTGTTCGATCTGCCCTACAACGAGGCGGTTACCGCCGCACGCCGGCTGATCGTGCAGCGCGCGCTGGAACGCTCAGGCGGCCATCAGACGCGCGCCGCCGAGCAGTTGGGCGTGACGCAGCCGTATCTGTCGCGGTTGGCAAAGCAGCTCGGGTTGCGGGGCGAGGACACCAAAATTTGTTCGTAAGTTGTCGCCGTCGTGGGTCGTGAGAGCCCGTGCGCCGATCAGGCACGCACAGGGCGCGCCGCGCTCTTGGGCCGAAACGCCTGGCACACGGCCTCGTGCGTCTCCAGGTACGGTCCGCCAATCAGGTCGATGCAGTAGGGCACGGCGGCGAAGATGCCATGCACCCGGGGCTTGCCATCGGAATCCTTCAGGCCTTCCAGCGTTTCGGCAATCGCCTTGGGCTGGCCGGGCAGGTTGATGATCAGGCTTTGCCCGCGGACGACGGCCACCTGGCGGCTCAGGATGGCGGTGGGCACGAAGGCCAGGCTGATCTGGCGCATTTGCTCGCCAAAGCCCGGCATCTCCTTGTTCGCCACGGCCAGCGTGGCCTCGGGCGTGACGTCGCGCGGCGCGGGGCCGGTGCCGCCGGTGGTCAACACCAGCGCGCAGCCGGCGTCGACCAGCTCGACCAAGGTGCGGCTGATGCCGGCCTGCTCGTCGGGGATCAGGCGCGGCTCGAAGCGGATCGGGTTTTTCAGCGCCCGCGTCAGCCAGTCTTGCAGCGCGGGCAGGCCCTTGTCCTCATAGACGCCTTGGCTGGCGCGGTCGCTGATGGAGACGATGCCGATGGTGACGGGGTCGAAGGACATGTTCAGATGGGGTGATCGTCGGCTGGCGGCGGTGCTTCGTCGGCGGCGTCGAGGGCGGCGCGAATCCACTGGAACAGCTCGCGGTAGGCGCGCGCATGGCGCGGGGCCTGGCCGGCCGGCTCGGTCGCGGGGCTGTCCTTGCGGGCCTGGCGCACCAGGGCGCGTAGCTGCTGCAGGTCGGTGGCGGGGTGCTGCTGGGCCCAGTCGGTGAGGGCCGCGTCGCCTTCCAGCAGGCGCTGGCGCCAGTTCTCGGTGGCGTGCAGGCGCAGCGTGTCGGCGGCCGAGCCACGGCGCTGGGTGTCCAGCGCGGCGCGAATGGCCGCGATCTGCGCCTCGTCCAACTGGCGCATCAGCTTGCCGACGAACTGGCCCTGGCGGCGCCGGCCCTCGAAGTTCTTGATGCGCGCCAGCTCGTCCAGGCCTTCGAGCAGGCGCGCCGGCAGCTCCAGCGGATCGCGCAGGTCGGCGCGCAGCTCCAGCAACTGCTCGCCCAGCGCCTGCAACTCGGCGCTGTGCGCCTTCAGCTCGGTCTTGCTGGGCGCATCGCCGCGCTGTTCGCGCTGCAGTTGCTCGTCGAGTTCGCTGCCTTCGGCGACGAACTGGCCGCGCACGAAGTAGCCTTTTTGGGGTTTGCGGGACATGCGTGAGTGAATGAAAACAGCCCAGTATGATAGCCAGCACCATGCAAGACACATCCAAGCCCCTGGCGGGCTTTTCTTATTCGCGCGGTCATTTCGAAGAGTTGGTGGACGCCGCCATCGCCCACGCCAGGAAGCTGGGCGCCAGCGACGCCGGCGCCGAGGCGTCCGAGGGGCTGGGCCTGTCGGTGGGGGTGCGCCGGGGCGAGTTGGAGACGGTGGAGCAAAGCCGCGACAAGTCACTGGGCGTGACGGTCTACCTGGGCCAGCGCCGCGGCAACGCCAGCACGTCGGACTTTTCGCGCGCCGCGCTCGAAAGCACGGTGCAGGCGGCCTACGACATCGCCCGTTTTACCGCCGAGGACCCGGCCGCCGGCCTGCCGGACGCGGGCGACATCGCCACCGAGCAGCGCGAGCTGGACCTGTTTCACCCCTGGGCCGTCAGCAGCGAGCAGGCGGCCGCCATGGCCCTGAGCTGCGAGCGCGCGGCCTTCGCCGTGGACCGCCGCGTGACCAACAGCGAAGGCGCGGGCGTGTCGGCCGCGCAAAGCCACTTCTTCGCCGCCCACACGCACGGCTTTCGCGGCGGCTACGCCAGCTCGCGCCACAGCCTGTCGGTGGCGCCGATCGCCGGCAAGGGCGAGGACATGCAGCGCGACTACTGGTACAGCTCGATGCGCGATGCGCGCGAACTGGCCGCGCCCGAGGCCGTCGGCCGCTACGCCGCCGAGCGCGCGCTCAGCCGGCTCAAGAGCCGGCGCCTGTCGACCCGCGAATGCCCGGTGCTGTTCGAGTCGCCGCTGGCCGCCGGCCTGCTGGGCCACTTCGTGCAGGCCGTCAGTGGCGGCGCGCTGTACCGGCGCACCAGTTTTTTGCTGGATTCGCTCGGCCAGGCGGTGTTTCCCGATCACATCGACATCGCGGAGGACCCCTTCGTGCGCGGCGGCAAGGGCTCGTCGCCGTTCGACGACGAGGGCGTGCACGTGCAGGCGCGCCAGGTGGTCGAGGGCGGGCGGGTGCAAGGCTATTTTCTGGGCACCTACTCGGCACGCAAGCTGGGCATGAAGACGACCGGCAACGCCGGCGGCTCGCACAACCTGACGCTGCGCTCGCGCCGCACGCGCGCGGGCGACGACCTGGACGCCATGCTGCGCCAGCTGGGCACGGGCCTGTTCGTCACCGAGCTGATGGGGCAGGGCGTGAACTACGTCACCGGCGACTATTCACGCGGGGCCAGCGGCTTTTGGGTGGAGGGCGGGCAGATCGCCTACCCGGTGCACGAGATCACCATCGCCGGCAACCTGCGCGACATGTTCCAGGGCATCCAGGCCGTGGGCGCCGACGCCTACACCTTTGGCGCCAAGACCATCGGCTCGGTGCTGATCGGACGCATGAAGCTGGCCGGCAGTTGACGACTGCTGGGGCAGCCGTCAGCGGTCATTGTCACCGCGCGTGGCGCGTGGGTGCTGCGGCGCCGGACGGTGTTCCCGCTCGGGCCCGCGTTCGGCCTGGCGTGGCGCGCGATCGGGCGACGGATTGAACTGGCGCGCGGGCGGCGCGAACTCGCGTGCGGGCCGCGGTTGATAGGCCTCCGGGCGGTATTGCGGGCGCTCGGCCGGACGCTCCGACAGCGCCGGCTGCGGCGGCCGCCATGCAGGCGCCGCGGGTCGTGCCTGCGGTGTGGGCGCCCATTCGGGGCGGTGTTGTGCCGGGCGGCCGACTTCCGGCTCGGGCGGACGCATCGGGCGCTCGGCTCTGGGTGAGCGGTGCTCGGGGCCCAGTGCTGGTGCGGGTGGCCGCGGGCCCGGCGTCTGGACGGCTGCCGGCGCGGATTCGTGCAAGCCCTGGCCATGGGGCATCGGCGGCATGAAGCCCGCTTGGGGCATGGGTGGCCGCTGGCCTGGCGTCCACGCGGGTGTCGACGTCGATTCATGCGGCCCCGTGCCGTTAGGCGCCGGCGGGCGCGGCAGCATGACGCCCATCGGGGGCACGGGCGACCGCAGCGGCTGCGGCCGCTCGGCGTGCGCGGGCGCGCGGGGCGGGCGCTCGGGCGGTGCCGAGGGGCGGCTGCCCTGCATCCAGCCCGGTGGCAAGTGACTGCCATCGCCGTAGCGCGGGCGGCGCCCACCGCGCCAGCCGTCGCGGTCGAAACCGCCCTGGGGCGCCACGCTGATGGCACCGGGGCGATGCTGAAAGAAGAAGCTGCCGCCCGGCGCCGGGACGGGGCCGCGCCAATGACCCCAGTCGTTGAGGCGATCGCGGTAGCGCTCGCTGGCGTGGTAGGGCGGGTGCCAGCGCTCGCCCGGCGCCAGCGGGAACCAGGCCATGCCCGGCCCGCCGGCACTCAGGCGCCAACCGCTGCCGGCGCCGACGAACTGCACCAGCGCCGGCGCGTACACCGGGCGGCGCAGCACCGGGCCGGGCACCCAGGCCCAGCGTGGGCCGATCTGCGTCCAGCGGCCGTAGTGAAAGGGCGCAAAGCCCCAGGGCGCGTCGTCCACCCAGGTCCAGCCCCAGGGGCTGACCCAGACCCAGCGCCCGTCGCGGTAGGGCGCCCAGTCGGCCGCCGTGACGGCGGGGTACCAGACCGGGCCGTAGGTGGCGTCGTCGCTCCACTGGCCATAGGCGTCGAGCTGGGCATAGCCCGGCATGTCGGGCGAGACGTAGGCCGTGGCCGGTGACTGCGTGCGCTGCCGCTCGCGCGCGGCCACCCACTGGCCGAAGGCGTCGCGCGGCGGCACGGCGGCGCTGCTCAGCACCGTCAGGTCGCGCCCGGTCAGCACGATCTGCTGGCCCGCGGCCACGGGCATGGACTGGCCGGCCTGGCCATACAGCGTGGCGCTGCCGCTGCGCACGGTGACGCGGGTGGTGTCGCTGGCGGGGCCCACGTCCAAGCGGTATTCGCCCGGCTGGGTGGCGACCAGGGCCAGCTGGGGCGTGTCCAGCTCCACGCGTTCGCCGGCCGGCGGCTGGCGCACACGCAGCGAGGCCGTGCCGGCCGTCAGCGCCCACTGGGTGTGGGTGTCGTCGAGGGCGCTGGTGTCCAGGTCGGCGGGGCCCTGCAGGCGCAGCGCCAGCCAGCCGCCGTCCAGTTCGGCGCGGGCGCCGGGGTCGAGTTGCAGCCGCGTGCCGGTGGTGACCGGCCAGTTGAGGCTGGCCGGGGCCCAGTCGTCTGGTGCGTCGGTGCTGATGCGCACCGCGCCTTCCAGCGCGCTGACGTAGGCCACGCGCGCGGGCGGATCGGCTTGGGCCCAGGCCAGGGCGCTGGCGGCCAGCAGCAGCGTGGCGGTGAGCGCGCGGCGCCAGCGCGGGCCGGCGACGGGAGAAAGCGGGTTCATGGTGGCAGCCTGGCAGCGCAAGGCAGGGGCCTTGCTCCTGCTGTCTTAACGTGCCAGCAGCGCCTTTGGTTTGCCCGGCGCCGCCCGCTCACTGCAAAGATGGCGCGCCAGCTGCTACCAGATGCAAACGCGATGCAGCCTATTTGGCCAGCGCGGCCTTGACCGCGCCGCTGACCGCGCCCATGTCGGCCTTGCCGGCCAGGCGCGTCTTGACGGCGGCCATCACCTTGCCCATGTCGCCGGGGCCGGCGGCGCCCAGTTCGGCCACGATGGCGGCCACCTCGCGGGTGATCTCGTCGGCCGACAGGCGCGCCGGCAGGTAGGCCTGCAGCACGGTGATTTCAAAGCTTTCCTTGTCGGCCAGGTCCTGGCGGCCGGCCTGGGTGTAGGCGGCCACGCTGTCCTTGCGCTGCTTGATCAGCTTGTCGACGATGGCGATGACGGCCGCGTCGTCCAGCGTCACCCGTTCATCGACCTCTTTTTGCTTCATTGCCGCCAGCAGCAGGCGGATGGTGCCCAGGCGCTCGCTGTCGTGGGCGCGCATGGCGGACTTCATGTCCTCGGTGATTTGGTCTTTCAAGCTCATCGCAAGGTCCTTTCAGAAACGACAAAGGCCCGCCAAGCGTCCCCGGCGAGCCTTGTCGAGCGGGCGCGACGGACGCGCCGGTGAATCAGTACAGCTTCTTGGGCAGCTGCATGCTGCGCACGCGCTTGTGGTGGCGCTTGACGGCGGCGGCCTTCTTGCGCTTGCGCTCGGCGGTGGGCTTTTCGTAGAACTCGCGGGCGCGCAGGTCGGTCAGCAGGCCCAGCTTTTCGATGGTGCGCTTGAAGCGGCGCAGGGCGACGTCAAACGGCTCGTTTTCTTTTACGCGGATGGTGGTCATTCGAAGACAGTGATTTCCGATGTGCGGCCAGCGGGTGCCAGGGAAGATCGGGCCCTGGCGCCATGCGCCGCGATGCGCCCCGCCTTTAACTAGTATTGGCCGGCAGGGCATTGCCAGCAAAGCCTAGCATTTTATTCGATTTTTTCAGGCGCTGCCAAGGACGTGGCTGGCAGGCGCCGATGGGCCACCAGCGCGTCGGCGCAGGCCGCCGCGCTGGCCCAGGCCCACTGAAAGTTGTAGCCGCCCAGCCAGCCGGTGACGTCCACCACCTCGCCGATGAAGTACAGGCCCGGCTGGCGCCTGGCTTCCAGGGTTTGTGAACTCAACTCGCGTGTGTCGACGCCGCCCACGGTGACCTCGGCCTTGCGGTAGCCCTCGGTGCCGCTGGGGGTGATGGACCAGCGCTGCAGCGATGCCGCCAACTGCGCCAGCGCCTTGTCGGCGGCTTCGTTGACGGGGCGCTGCCAGGCGGCGTCGCGCAGCACCCAGGCCTCGGCCAGGCGCGCCGGCAGCCAGGCGGCCAGCTCGCGCGCGATCCCCCGGCGCGAGCGGGCCTTGGCCGCGCGCAGCTCGGCGGCCAGGTCGAGGCCGGGAGCCAGGTCGATCTCGATGGGCGTGCCGGGCTGCCAGTAGCTGGAGATCTGCAGCACCGCCGGGCCCGACAGGCCGCGGTGGGTGAACAGCAGGTCTTCGTGAAAGCGCATGCGCTGGCGCCCCGTGCCGGTGGCGATCTCCACCGGCAGCGCCAGGCCGGCCAGCGCGGCAAACGCCGCCCAGTCGCCGCCGTCGAAGCTCAGGCCGACCAGGCCAGGGCGGGTGTCGACGCACTTCAGCCCGAACTGCCGCGCCAGCCGCAGGCCGAAATCGCTGGCGCCGATCCTGGGAACCGACAGGCCGCCGGTGGCGACGACCAGGGCGGGGGTTTCGATCACGCCTCGATCACTATGAATAACGTAGCTGCTTGCGCTTGATGGGCAAGCGCCGGAGCCCGATTTGGCTTGAAACTCGACACGATCGACGGCGCACGGCTGCCAGCGCTCGACCTGCCCGCCGAAGGCGGGCGCCGCCGCGCACTCGGCCAGCAGCAGGTCGATCAGCTCTTGCGCCGAGCGGTCGCAAAACAGCTGGCCCTTGTGCTTTTCGTGAAAGGCGATGCCGTGGCGCGTCAGCAGCGCCATGAAGTCCTGCGGCGTGAAGCGCGCCAGCGCCGAGCGGCAAAAGTGCGGGTTGTGGCTGATGAAGTGGCGCTGCGGCGCCGCCGGGTCCAGCGCGCGGTTGGTGAAATTGGCGCGTCCGCCGCCCGAGATGCGCACCTTCTCGGCCACGCGCGCGAAGTGGTCGATCAGCAGCACGCGCAGGCCGCGCTGGCCGGCGCGGGCGGCGCAGAACAGCCCGGCGGCGCCGGCGCCGATGATGACGACGTCAGGGCGCTGCATGCGGGGCCACGGAGACATTCATGCGCCGATGATCGCATGCGGGCCGCCATGAAAAACGGCTGCCGGGGTGGGCCGGCAGCCGTTGCATGCATGAGAGGCGGCAGTCGGCGCCGGGGGTACCGCCTGCCGCCTGTTGACGTCAATACACGTCGTGCTGCGTGTTGAACACGTTGAACTTGCCGGTCGGCGTGATCAGCTTGGCGTCCTTGATGGTGGCCTTGCAGGTGCGCGTCTTGTCGTCGACCACCACGATGGCCGACTCCTTGTCCTTGGCGCTCCACACCGAGAACCAGACCTCGTCACCAGCCTTGTTGTACTCGGGCTGCACCACGCGCTTGGCGCCGTCGTCCTTCAGGCCCGCGCAGGCGGCGATGTCGATGACCTGCGGCGGCTTGGACAGATCCTTGATGTCGAACACCGCCACGCTCTGGCTGACCTTGGCGTCGGGGTTGAGGGCGGTATCGACCCACAGGTTGCTGGACTTCGGATGCGTCTTGATGAACAGCGAACCGCCACCCTGGCCCTTGAGCGAGCGCACCACCTTCCAGGCGTTGTCCTTGTGCTTCTTCGGGTCGGTGCCAATCACCGCGATGCTCTCGTCGCCCAGGCCCGAGGTGGCCCACACCGGGCCGTACTTGGGATCCTTGAAGTTGGCGCCGCGGCCCGGGTGCGGGATCTTGCCCACGTCGATCAGCGCGGCCATCTTGTCTTCCTTGGTGTCCACCACCGCCACCTTGTTGGACGAGTTGGCGGCCGTGAGGAAGTAGCGGCGCGTGCTGTCGAAGCCACCGTCGTGCAGGAACTTGGCGGCGTCGAGCTGCTTGGCCTTCAGGTTGGTCAAGTCGGTGTAGTCCACCATCCAGATCTTGCCGGTTTCCTTGGCGTTGACCAGGAACTCGGGCTTCTCGTGGCTGGAGACGATGGCCGCCACGCGCGGCTCGGGGTGGTACTCGTTGTCCACGGTCATGCCGCGGGTCGAGACGATCTTGCGCGGCTTGAGCGTGTCGCCATCCATCAGCACGAACTGCGGCGGCCAGTAGGTGCCGGCCACGGCCACCTTGTCTTCCCAGCCCTTGAACTTGCTGGTTTCCACCGAACGGGCTTCCAGGCCGACCTTGATCTCGGCCACGTTGTCGGGCTTTTCCATCCACAGATCGATCAGGTTCAGGCGCGCGTCGCGGCCGATCACGTACAGGTAGCGCCCCTTGGCCCCCATGCGCGAGATGTGCACCGCGTAGCCGGTCTTGACGATGTTGATGATCTGCTTGGTGTCGCCGTCGATCAGCGCCACCTCGCCCGCGTCACGCAGCGTGACCGAGAAGATGTTCTCGATGTTGTAGTTGTTCATCTTCTTCTTCACGCGCTCGGCCACCGGCACGTATTCCTTGCGCGACTTTTCCATGTCCTCCAGCGAGAACTCGGGCGGCGTCGGAGGGTCTTGCTGGATGTAGCGCGCCATCAGGTCGACCGTCTTCTCGTCGAATTCGCCCGAGGTCAGCCAGTTGGGCATGCCCGCGGGTGAGCCGTAGCCGATGAAGACCTTGAGGTACTCGGTGCCCTTTTCGACCGTGATGTCGGGCGTCAGCGGCTTGCCGGTGGCACCCTTGCGCAGCACGCCGTGGCAGCCGGCGCAGCGCTCGAAGTAGATCTGGCGCGCGCGGGCAAACTCCTCCTCGGTCATCGGCGGCGCCTTGGGGTTGCTGGTGGCGTGCATGGCCGCGCCCGAGGCGTAGGGCGCGCTCTCGAACTGGGCCTGCGGGCTGGTGGTGGAGGTGGTGGGCGCACCAGGCTTGGCGGGCTCGCCCGCTTGTTGGGCCATGGCGGAAAGCGCCAGGGAAGACAGTGCCAGGGCCACGAGGCTCGCCAGCTTGCGGGTTCTCATGAATCAACTCCTTGTCGTTGCCGCCGCCCCGGGTTTGAACCCTTTTGGAAGGTTGCCCGCCGCGGGCTGCGGCGATGGTTTGCGACGGGCTTTTCCGCATTATTCGGACGCTCGGCAAGGGCAAAGTTGATGTAAAGCAAGTTGGCTTCGGATAGGGGTTTTTACCGACGCATTCGCTTGAATAATCGACCGGCCAGCCACGGATTTCGGCTGTCGTTCACCGTCCATTTGCTGTTTTCACCCATGCGCTCCGACCCCCGTTTTTCCGCTCTTTCGCCGTCCATCTGGGCGCGCCCCGTTCTCGGCATCTGCGTGGCCCTGGCCTGCGCGTCCATGGCCACGGCCCAGGCGCAGCCAGGCGCCGATCAGCCAGGCGCCACGCCGAGCCTGGGCGAGGTGGAGGTCAGGCAGTTGCGCGACGAGGGCGACTACGCCACGCGCGACGTGCTGCCGCTGTCGCACGACGTGATCGACACCGACGCCAAGGGCGGCGAGCAGGGCCGCACCCTGGGCGAGGCGCTGCAGGACTTGCCCAACGTCTCGGTGCGTGACGCGCCGGCGCGGCTGGCGGTGGGCGCGGCTTCGTCCTCGTTCGCGCGCGACGGCAACACCGGCATCAACATCCGCGGCCTGGGCGGCAACCGGGTGCTGATGACGGTGGACGGCGTGCGCCTGCCGCGCAGCTACGTGTCGCGCTCGGCCATCTTCGATCGCGAATACCTGTCGCTGGAGCAGTTCAAGCGCATCGAGGTGATTCGCGGCCCGGCCTCGGCCCTGTACGGCTCCGACGGCATGGCCGGCGTGGTCAACTTCGTCACCTACGACCCGCTGGACTTCCTGCTGGACGAAAGCGGCAAGCCCACCAAGACGGTGGGCGGGCGCCTGGCGACGGGCTGGAGCGAGGACGACAACGGCTATTCGCTGGCCGGCACCGTGGCCGGCCGGGCCAGCGACAGCGTGCAGTGGCTGCTCAGCGCCAACCGGCGCACCTCGCACGCCATGCAGACCATGGGCCGCAACGACGAGCCCAACGCCAACCGCACCACGGCCAACTCCCAGCACGACGGCGACACCGCCGTGCTGGGCAAGTTGGTGGTGCAGCCCAGCCGCCTGCAGCGCCACGTCCTGACGCTGGAGCGCACCGAGCGCAACTCGACGGTGGACCTGCTGTCCAGCCGCGCGCCGCGGCCGTCCAAGCCCGGCGACGTGCTGAACGAGGACAGCCGCTACGAGGGCACGCGCGAGCGCCTGAGCTGGGACGCGCGCTACGAGCTGGGCACGGCCTGGGCCGACCAGCTGCGCACCGTCGTCGGCGTGCAGCACACCGACTCGCGCCGCGTGGGCACCAGCGACCTGTTCAGCGGCACGCACCGCGTGCGCGACAACTTCTACGGCGAACGCGCCTGGCAGGTGGGCGCGCGCGCCGAAAAGCTGCTGCGCCATGGCGACTGGACGCACCGCCTGACCTACGGCGCCGACTACGTGCGCAGCAACATCCGCAACCTGTACGACGGCCTGGCGCCGCTGCCGCCCGAGCAGTTTCCGTTCAAGCGCTTCCCGGACACGCGCGAAACCGCCACCGCCCTGTACCTGCAGGACGAATCGGTGATCGGCGACTGGACGCTCACGCCCGGCCTGCGGCTGGACCACTTCGCCGTCGACGTGACCAGCCAGGAGGGCTATTTCCCGCCGTCCAAGGTACCGGGCAAGTCGCTGTCGGGCTCGGCGGCCTCGCCCAAGCTGGGGGTGCTGTACCGCGCCACCCCGGCCTGGAGCGTGTACGGCCAGTACGCCGCCGGCTTTCGTCCGCCCGAGGCCGGCCAGCTCAACGACCAGTTCGAATACCTGGCGCCGCCCAGCACGCGCGTCATCATCCAGCCCAACCCTGACCTCAAGCCAGAAAAAAGCCACGGCTTCGAGGTCGGCGTGCGCGGCCGGCTGGAGAACCTGAGCCTGGACGTGGCGGCCTTCACCAACCGCTATTCCAACCTGATCGTGGACGCCGAGTTCGTGCGCGAAGTGGGCAACGAGCGGCAGTTCCAGGCGGTCAACATCCCGCGCGCGCGCATCCACGGCTTCGAGGTCAAGGGCCGCTACGACTGGGGCCGGGTGGCCGGCGGGCGCCTGGTCAACACCTTTGCCTTCGGCATGGCGCGCGGCACCAACAGCGACAGCGGCAAGCCCATCAACTCGATCGACCCGGCCCTGCTGATGGTCGGGCTGCGCTACGACACCGCCCAGTGGGGCTTTTCGGCCGACGTGCGCCACCACGCCGCCAAGAAGGCCAAGGACATCGACAGCGAGGCCATCATGGCCGCGCGTGCCGGCACCCAGTTCGCCACCCCGGCGGCCACCACGCTGGACGTGGGCCTGCAGTGGCGCCCGCGCAAGGACGTGCGCCTGAACGTGGGCGTGCGCAACCTGACCGACCGCAAGTACTGGCTGTGGCCCAGCGTGTACGGCGTGGCCGGCAACTCGCCGATCCGCGATGCCTACACCCAGGCGGGGCGCAGCGCCTACGTGTCGCTGGTGATGGATTTCTGAAGCCTGTCGCCGTCGCACAAAGAAACTGGCATCGCGGCGCGGCTTCTGGCACGATTGGGCACACGAAGCGCGTCTTTTCCCGGAGGTGACCGCCATGACCCCCATCGCCCACGTTCTGACGTCCAAGAAGCAGGCCCCGCTGGCCTCGCTGCCGCCCACCGCCACGGTGCTGGACGCGCTCAAGCTGCTGGCCGAGCGCGAGATCGGCGCCGTGCTGATCATGCAGGGCGAGGCCTTGCTGGGCATCTTCACCGAGCGCGACTACGCGCGCAAGATCGCGCTCAAGGGCCAATCCTCGGCCGACACCCTGCTGGCCGACGTCATGACCTCGCGCCTGTACACGGTCAGCCCACGCCAGACGGTGCAGGAATGCATGGGCATCATGACCAAGGCGCGCATCCGCCACCTGCCCGTGGTCGAAGCCGGCGGCGTGGTCGGCCTGGTGTCCATCGGCGACCTGGTCAACGCCCAGCTCGAAGAGCAGCGCTTTCACATCGCCCAGTTGGAAAGCTACATCGCCGGCAACATGGCCTGAGGCGCGATCACCGCCTGAGGCGCGGATAATCGCCCGCATGTCTTGGCTGGTCTTGGGGTTCGAGTCGTCCTGCGACGAAACGGGTGTGGCGCTGGTGCAAACGCAGGAGGGCGGCGCGGCGCCGCGCCTGCTGGGTCAGGCCCTGCATTCGCAGGTGGCCATGCACGCCGACTACGGCGGCGTGGTGCCCGAGCTGGCCAGCCGCGACCACATCCGCCGGGTGCTGCCGCTGACCCACGAGGTGCTGGCGCAGTCGGGCCGCGCCCTGGCCGAGGTGGACGTGGTGGCCTTTACGCGCGGGCCGGGGCTGGCCGGCGCCCTGCTGGTGGGCGCGGGCGTGGCCTGCGCGCTGGCGGCCGCGCTCGATCGGCCGGTGCTGGGCGTGCATCATCTGGAAGGGCATTTGCTGTCGCCCTTTCTCAGCGCCGACCCGCCCGAGTTTCCGTTTGTCGCCCTGCTGGTCAGCGGCGGCCACACGCAGCTGATGCGCGTGGACGGGGTGGGGCGCTACGAGCTGCTGGGCGAAACCATCGACGACGCCGCCGGCGAGGCCTTCGACAAGTCGGCCAAGCTGCTGGGCCTGGGCTACCCGGGTGGGCCGGCACTGGCGCGCCTGGCCGATTTCGGCGACGCCACGGCCTACGCGCTGCCGCGCCCACTGTTGCACAGCGGCGATCTGAATTTCTCGTTTGCCGGCCTGAAAACCGCCGTGCTGACGCAGGCGCGCAAGCTGGAGGGCCTGCCCTGCGAGCAGCCGCGCGCCGACCTGGCGGCCAGCACGCAGGCGGCCATCGTCGAGGTGCTGGTCAAGAAGTCGCTCAAGGCGCTGGCGGCCACCGGCCTCAAGCGTCTGGTGGTGGCCGGCGGCGTGGGCGCGAATCAGCAGCTGCGCGCCGACCTGAACCGCGCCTGCGCCCGGCAGGGTGCGCGCGTGCACTACCCCGAGCTGGCCCTGTGCACCGACAACGGCGCCATGATCGCCCTGGCGGCCGCCATGCGCCTGCAGGCCGGCGCCGGGCAGGCCAGCCGCGATTACGCCTTCGACGTGCGGCCGCGCTGGCCACTGGATGAATTGAACCGAGAGGCGGCGCCAACACGGTAGGATGAGCGGTTTTTTCGCTCTTGCCCTGCCGCCATGGTGTTGTTGCAAACCATTCGTCGCCTTGCCATCGTGGCCGCGGTGCTGGCGCTGGGCGCCTGCTCCACGCTGAACCCCACGCCGGCGCCGCTGGTGGGCTATCAGCCCGAGGCTTTCAATTCGACCACCCACGCGCGCCACTTCGCCGCCCCGGCCGACCGTACCTGCGAGGCCGCGCGCCGCGCGCTGCTGAGCCAAGGCTACATGGTGACGGCCGCCACGGGGCAGGAGGTGACGGCGCGCAAGTACTTTCAGCCCGACCCCGAGCACCACGTGCAGCTGGAGTTTCGCGTCGTCTGCGCGCCCGAGGGCCTGGGTCAGCTGGCCAGCGTGGCGTTTGCCAGCGCGCTCAAGGACCAGTACGTGGTGCGCAAGGTCAAGGAGTCGGCCTCGCTGGGCGTGGGCGGCATCGGCTCGCTGTCGCTGCCGCTGGAGGGCAGCATGGACTCCATGGTCAAGATCGCCAGCGAGACGGTGTCGACGGCCGAGGTGTACGAGCGCCTGTTCAACCTGATGGGCGAGTACCTGGGCGGCATGAGCCTGCTCACGCCGCCGATCCGCTCGGTCGCGCCCAGCTGACCCATGCCAAGCCTGCATCGGGCGCGCCGCGCCGCAGGTTTCTTCAATCGGACTTCACATGACTGAACGCTTTTCCCGCCGCACCCTGCTGGGCGCCACGCTCGCCGGCTTGGCGGCGCCCGCCGCCTGGGCCCAGGCCGGCGCCGGCGGCGAGCCCATCCGCCTGGCGCTGATCGAGTCGCTCAGCGGCAGCTTCGCCAACACCGGCGAGGCCGTGGCGCGCAACCTGAGCTGGGCCATCGAGCGCGTGAACGCGCGCGGCGGCGTGCAGACCGCCACCGGCGCGCGCACGCTGGCGCTGGAGCGCTTCGACAACAAGGGCCAGACCGAGGAGTCGCTGGCGATGCTGCGCGCGGCCATCGACAAGGGCTGCCGCGTCGTGCTGCAGGGCAATTCGTCGGCCGTGGCCGCCGTGCTGATCGACGCCATCAACAAGCACAACGAGCGCGAGCCGGAGCGGCGCGTGGTGTTCCTCAACTACTCGGCGGTCGATCCGATCCTGACCAACGAGTTGTGCAGCTTCTGGCACTTTCGCTTCGACGCCCACGCCGACATGCGCATGGCTGCGCTGATGAGCGTGATCCGCGAGGACCGGGCGCTGAAGAGCATCTATCTGATCGGGCAGGACTACAGCTTCGGCCAGGCGGTGCTGCGCGAGGCCCGGCGCCAGCTGGGCCAGCAGCGCCCGGACGTGGCCATCGTCGGCGACGAGCTGCACCCCGTAGGCCGCGTGAAGGACTTTCTGCCCTACGCCGTCAAGATCAAGGCCAGCGGCGCGCAGGCGGTGCTGACGGGCAACTGGGGCAACGACCTGACGCTGCTGGTCAAGGCGGCGCGCGAAGTCGGCTTCGACGGGCGCTTCTACACCTTCTACGGCAACGCGCTGGGCGCGCCGGCGGCCATTGGCGATGCCGGCGTCGGCAAGGTGGTGGCCGTGGCCGACTGGCTGCCCAACGTGCCCACGCCCGAGAGCGCGGCGTTCTACAAGGCCTTTCGCCAGCGCTTTCCCGACCCGCGCGACGACTACGTGCACCTGCGCATGCAGCTGATGATCGAAGCGCTGGCGCAGGCCATCGGGCGCGCCGGCAGCACCGAGGCGGTGGCGCTGGCGCGCGCGCTGGAGCACGCCGATGTCAGCCTGGCCGGGCGGCGCGGCCGCATGCGCGCCGAGGACCATCAGTTTCAGCAGCCGCTGGTGGTGGGCGTGATGGAGCGCCAGGGCGCGCCCGGCGTGCCCTTCGACGTCGAGGGCTCGGGCTACGGCTTTCGGGTGGTGCGCGAGATCAGCGCCGAGCAGGCGGCGATGCCGAGTTCTTGCAAGATGGTCAGGCCGTAGTCAAACAACCGGACAGCCGAACGCAGAGGACGCAAAGATTACGCAAAGGGCGCAAAAGAAGAAATTTTTTTGTCAATTCGATCTTTGCCCTTGTATGGCAAGCGCAAGAAGCTATCAATTCAGTAGTTTTTGAGCTGGAATTTTTTGCGCCCTTTGCGAGTCCTTTGCGTCCTCTGCGTTCGGCTGTTGGTATTTGCGTCCGGCTTTTGGTCTTTGCTCAACCCGTCGCCTGCCCCTCGATCAGCAGGCGCACGCGCCGCTGGCCCTGCCACTCGTCCAGCTCCAGCCGAAACGCCAGGTGTGCGCGCGCCGGCAGCGGCTCGGTGTGGCCGAACCACATGCCGTCCACCGGCTCGCCCTGGTGGCGCAGCTTGAGCGCCAGGTGCTTGTCGGCCACCAGGCGCTGGCTTACGACCACCAGCTCCTCGCTGAACACCGGCGCGGCAAAGCCCTGGCCCCACACGGCTTGTTGCAACTCGTCGGCCACGTCGGCACGGCGGGCCTCGCGCGGCAGCGCGCCGTCGGTGGCCAGGCGCTGGGTCAGGGTGGCGGCGTCCAGCCATTCGGCGGCCACCTGCTGCAAGGCCTGCTCGAAGGTGCCGAACTGATCCTCGGCAAGGGTGCAGCCCGCCGCCATGGCGTGACCGCCGAAGCGCAGCAGCACGCCGGGGTGGCGCTTGGCGATCAAATCCAGCGCATCGCGCAGGTGAAAGCCGGCGATGGAGCGGCCCGAGCCCTTCAATTCATGCTCCTTGCCGGGCGCGCCGCTGGCGGCGAAGACGAAGGTGGGGCGGTGCCAGCGCTCCTTCAGCCGCGCGGCGACGATGCCGACCACGCCTTCGTGGAAGTCGGGATCGAACACCGCCAACGCGGGCGGCGGCTCGGCCTCGGGGTCCAGCAGGCCCTCGGCGATCTGCATCGCCTGCTCGCGCATGCCGCCCTCGATCTCGCGCCGCTCGCGGTTGATGGCGTCCAGCTGGCGCGCCAGCTCATCGGCATGCACGGCGTCGTCGGTGGCCAGCAGCTCGATGCCCAGCGTCATGTCGGCCAGGCGTCCGGCGGCGTTGATGCGCGGGCCCAGGGCAAAGCCGAAGTCGAAGGTGCTGGCCTTGCGGGCCTCGCGCCCCGCCGCGGTGATCAGCGCCTGCACGCCCGCGGGCATCTGCCCGGCGCGGATGCGTTGCAGGCCTTGCGCCACCAGGCGGCGATTGTTGGCGTCCAGCGGCACCACGTCGGCCACGGTGCCCAGGGCGACCAGGGGCAACAAGGTGTCGAGTTTCGGTTGGGTGGCGTTGTCGAACACGCTGCGTGCGCGCAGCTCGGCGCGCAGGCCCAATAGCACGTAGAACATCACACCCACGCCGGCCAGCGCCTTGCTCTCGAAGCCGCAGCCGGGCTGGTTGGGGTTGACGATGACGTCGGCCTGCGGCAGCTCGGCGCCCGGCAAGTGGTGGTCGGTCACCAGCACCTTCAGGCCCAGCGCGCGGGCGCGCGCCACGCCTTCGACGCTGGCGATGCCGTTGTCGACGGTGATGAGCACTTGCGCGCCGCTGGCGGCCACGCGCTCGGCGATCGGCGGCGTCAGGCCGTAGCCGTCGACCACGCGGTTGGGCACCAGGTAGCCGACATGCGCCGCGCCCAGCGCGCGCAGGCCGCGCAGAGCCACGGCGCAGGCGGTGGCGCCGTCGCAGTCGTAGTCGGCCACGATGCACAGGCGCTCGCCGGCGGCGATGGCGTCGGCCAGCAGCGTGGCGGCCTGGGCCGCGCCCAACAGGCCCGCGGGCGGCAGCAGGCGCGCCAGCGCCGGGTCCAGTTCGTCGGCCGCCTGCACGCCGCGGGCGGCGTACAGGCGCGCCAGCAGCGGGTGGATGCCGGCCTGCTCCAGCGCCCAGGCGCTGCGCGGAGGAACGTCGCGTACTTCAAATTTCATAGCTGGTTGCGCAGGTGGGACAAGCGCAAAGGGTGAATTTTGTTCATAAAACCGGGCAGCAGGCCGCGCACCGTGGTGAGCGTCAGCGCGCGCCGCGCGCCGCACAGCGTGAGCTCGACCTGTGCTCCGTTGCGCTGCGCGGCCAGCAGGGGCGCCAGCGCCTCGGCGTCGATGGCCTGCCATGCGCGGAGGTAGTCGGCGGTGCTGGCCGGCGGCGTTTGCAGGCGGGTGTCGGTGCGCACGCCGGGCCTGGGCGGCACTGGCGCGTCCAGCGCGCCGGCGCCTTCGATCCACACGGCGTTGACCGGGTAGCGCCGCGCCGCCTCGCGCGCGTCGTTGACGGGCTGCAGGTACAGCAGCATCTCCAGCTCGCCCTGCAGGCGGCGCAGGCGCGCGCCCTGGGCGGGGTCGGGCGCCACCGTCAGCAGCTCGCGCGTCAGCGGCTGCTGCAACGCGCGCGCCATCGACGCGGTGCCCAGGCCGCGCAGCAGCTCGCCCTGGGCCAGCCAGCGGTCGGGCGCGAGGTAGCGCAGCGTGAGGCCGTCGTCCTGCAGCAGCGGCTGCAGCGCGGCCAGCAGGGCGCGCGACTCGGCCTCGCCCAGCGCCAGCTCGCTGGGCTCCAGCAGGCTGACCTGGTCCATGCCCACCTGCCAATGGCAGGGCCGCAGCCAGGCGCAGGGCGTGCCGACCGTGCCGGTCTCGAACGCCGCCCAGGCCACGTGGCCGGGCGCGCCGGGCAGGCCGTGGGCGCGCGCCAGCGCCTGCTCGAAAGGTGTGTCGGGGCTGTCCTCGTCCACCTCCAGCGTGGTTTGCAGGCGCATGCGGGCCAGCAGGGCCTGCAGATTGGGCAACGGGGGCAGTTCGGGCAGCGAGGGGGCCGGGGTGCCGGGGGGCAGGGCGGTGTCGGCGATCAGCAGGTGCAGCGGCTCGTGGGGGGCGGGCATGCCCCGATTGTCCGGGATGCCACAATGCCGGGCCGCCGCTCGCGGCAGATTCACCTGCTTGCCCGATGTCTCTTTCCGATCGCCTGTCGTTTGAAACCCTGCTGGGCTGGCGCTACACCCGCGCCGGGCGCGCGGCGCGGCGCAACGGCTTCATTTCCTTCATCTCCGGCGCGTCCATGCTGGGCATCGCGCTGGGCGTGGCGGCGCTGATCGTGGTGCTGTCGGTGATGAACGGTTTTCGCAAGGACGTCACCGACCGCATGCTCAGCATCATCTCGGACGTCGAGGTGTTCGCGCCCGACGGCGGCGCGCTGCTGGACCCGGCGCTGACCCTGGCCGAGGTGCGCCGCAATCCGCAGGTGGTGGGCGCGGCGCCCTACGTCGGCGGGCAGGGCCTGCTGGCGCGCGGTGAGGCCATGCAGGGCGTGATGGTGCGCGGCATCGACCCGGCGCTGGAGCCGCAGGTGACCGAGGTGGCGGCGCAGCTCAAGAACACGCTGCTGCCCCAGCTCACGCCGGGCAGCTTCGGCATCCTGCTGGGCAACGACCTGGCGCGCAAGCTGGGCGTGATGACCGGCGACACGGTGACCCTGATCGCCCCCAGCGGCCAGGTCACGCCGGCGGGCGTGGTGCCGCGCCTCAAGCAGATGACGGTGCTGGGCACCTTCAGCAGCGGCCACTACGAGTACGACTCGGCGCTGGCCATGCTCAACATCCAGGACGCCGAACGCATCTTTCGGCTGGAAGGCCCCACCGGCATTCGCCTCAAGCTGCGCGACAAGGATCAGGCGCGCGCGGTGGCCGACCAGCTGGCCGCCAGCCTGAGCGGCAACCTGCTGATCCTGGACTGGACGCGCCAGAACAGCAGCTGGTTCGCCGCCGTGCAGCTGGAGAAACGCATGATGTTCATCATCCTCACGCTGATCGTGGCGGTGGCGGCCTTCAACCTGGTCAGCACGCTGGTGATGACGGTGCAGGACAAGCGCGCCGACATCGCCATCTTGCGCACCCTGGGCGCCAGCCCGGCCAGCATCATGAAGATCTTCGTCGTGCAGGGCGCGCTGGTGGGCGTTATCGGCACGCTGGCGGGGTTGGCGCTGGGCTTGCTGATCGCCTTCAACATCGACGTCATCGTGCCCTTTCTGGAGCGGCTGTTTCACGCCAGCTTTCTGCCGCAGGACATCTACCTGATCAGCAAGATGCCCAGCGACCCGCAGTCCAGCGACATCGTGCCGATCGCGCTGATCTCGCTGCTGCTGTCCTTTGTGGCCACGATCTATCCCAGCTGGCGCGCCAGCCGCGTGAACCCCGCCGAGGCGCTACGCTATGAATGATGCAGCTGGCTGCGCTTGTCCTGTGGGCGCTGGAGCCGTATTGGAGGCCGAGAACCTGAGCAAGCGCTTTCAGGAAGGCGCGCTGGACGTCACCGTGCTGCAGGGCGTCGACCTGACGGTGCAGGCCGGCGAGACGGTGGCCATCGTCGGCCAGTCGGGCTCGGGCAAGAGCACGCTGCTGCACCTGCTGGGCGGGCTGGACGCGCCCACCGGCGGGCGCGTGCGGCTGGCGGGGCAGGACTTCGCCGGCCTCTCGCCCCGCGCGCAGGGGCAGCTGCGCAATCGGCACCTGGGCTTCGTCTATCAGTTCCACCACCTGCTGCCCGAGTTCACCGCGCTCGAGAACGTCGCTATGCCGCTGTGGATTCGCCGCGCCGACCGCGCGCAGGCGGCGCAGCAGGCGGCGCGGATGCTGGCGCAGGTCGGCCTGGAAAGCCGCCTGCAGCATCGCCCGGCCGAGCTGTCGGGCGGCGAGCGCCAGCGTGTGGCGATCGCGCGCGCCCTGGTCACGCAACCCGCCTGCGTGCTGGCCGACGAACCGACCGGCAACCTGGACCGCGGCACCGCCGACACGGTGTTCGACCTGATGCTGCAGCTGGCGACGCGGCACGGCACGGCCTTCGTGCTGGTCACGCACGACGCGCAACTGGCCGCGCGCTGCGGGCGCGCGCTGCGGCTGACGCAGGGGCGGCTGGGATGACATGATCCGCGCCGGCTTGTTGCTGCTGCTGGCGCTGCTGCACGCGCTGGCCGCGCTGGCGCAGCCGGCCTCGCCGCCGGGCGGCACCGACGGGCGCGACGTGTTCATGCTGGTCGAGGCGAGCGGCCACCGGTTGAGCCTGTTCGACGCCGAGCGCCGCACGGTGCTCCAGCGCCTGGACAGCGAACACGCGCTGCAGGGCGCGCCGCGCTTCGCGCCGGACGGGCGCCACGCCTTTTTTGCCGCCGCCGACGGCTGGGTCGTCAAGTTCGAGCTATGGCCGCTGCGCCTGGCGGCGCAGGCGCAGGTGGGCACTGCCTTGCGCGCCATCGCGCTCAGCGGCGACGGACGCTGGCTGCTGGCCGGCAACGCGGCGCCGCGCACCGCCGTGCTGCTGGACACCGACCTGCGGGCGGTGAAGACCTTTGCCCTGCAAACACTGGACGGCCGGCGCGACTCGCGCGTGGCCGACGTGCTTGACGTGGCGCCGCGCCGCAGCTTTGTGGTGGCGCTGCAGGACATCGCCGAGCTGTGGGAGATCAGCTACGACCCCCAGGCGCCGCCCATCTACGACGGCCTGGTGCACGACTACAAGATGGGCGAGGCGATCGCCAAGCCGGGCTACCAGAACGCGCGGCGCACGCCACTGGACGCACCCCTGGGTGAGTTGATGAGCGGCCCCAACGCCGCCTATGCGATCGGCGCCACGGCGCCGGGCGCGGATGATGCGGCGCGCGTGCTGGTGGTCAACCTGGACGTGCGGCGCGCCATCGCCAGCCTGCCGATCGATGGCGCGCCCAATCCGGCCGGCGGACTCGTCTTCGAGCGGCAGGGCGTGCCGCTGCTGGCCATGCCCAACAGCCGCCAGGGCCTGGTCAGCGTGATCGACACGCGAACTTGGCGGCCCGTGGCCAGCCTGGCCACACCGGCGCCCGGCGAGGCGCTGCGCAGCCAGCCGGACACGCCCTACGCCTGGGTCGATGCCGGCCCTGCGCTCAGCATTCTCGATACGCGCACCCTGGCCGCCGTGGCCGAGGTGCGCGGGCCGGCCGATGCGCGGCTGGGGCCGGTGCAGTTCACGCGTGACGGGCGCCTGGCGCTGACGATGGCGCAGGCGGGAGGCGAGGGCGCCCTGCTGATCCACGACGCGGTCACGCTCGGCCTCGTCGCGCGCATCCCGCTGGAGCGCCCGGTGGGCGTCTATCGCGTGCCCGGCCCAGTCGCACGCCCGGCCCCGCAGCGATAGAGCCAACGTTGGTCGAACGGGGCCTTTGCCGGCCCGCTTGCGCTCAATGCGCCTCGGCCTGTTTGGCCGCGCGCACCACGGCCTCGGTGTCGCCCTTGGCGCCGTTGAAGATCAGGTTCAGCAGCACGGCGGCAATCGAGGCCAGCACGATGCCGGACTCGATCAGGATGTGGATGGAGTGGGGCATCCACTGCAGGTAGCGCGGCGCGATGACGGGGATCATGCCGACGCCGATGGAGACGGCCACGATCAGCGCGTTGTTGCGGTTGCCGGCAAAGTCCACGCCACCCAGGATGCGGATGCCGGTGGCCGCGACCATGCCGAACATGACGATGCCGGCGCCGCCCAGCACCACGGTGGGCAGCGACTCGACCAGGGCGGCCATCTTGGGCAGCAGGCCCAGCAGGATCAGGATGATGCCGCCGGCCACGCAGACGAAGCGGCTCTTGATGCCGGTGACGGCCACCAGGCCCACGTTTTGCGAAAAGCTGGTGTAGGGGAAGGTGTTGAAGATGCCGCCCAGCAGGGTGCCCAGGCCGTCGGTGCGCAGCCCGCGCGAGAGCATGGGCTGGGTGACCTTGGTGTCGGTCATCTCGCCCAGCGCCAGGAACATGCCGGTCGACTCGATCATCACCACCAGCATGATCAACGACATGGTCAGGATGGAGACCGGATCGAAGATCGGCATGCCGAAGTGGAAGGGGATGACCACGTCCATCCACTTGGCCTCGGCCACCTTGTCGAAGTTCATCATGCCGCTGGCCGCCGCCACGACGCCGCCCACCACGATGCCGACCAGCACCGAGATGTTGGCCAGGAAGCCCTTGGCGAACTTGGCCACCCCCAGGATGGTGACCAGCACGATGGCCGACACCGCGATGCCCGACAGTGGCGCGTAGCGCGGGTTGGGCAGGGTGGGCGCCAGCGCCAGGCCCTGCGGCACGGTCGGCACGCCGGGCGCGCCGGTGGCCGCCGCGCTGCGCAGGGTGCTGAGCCACTCGCTGTGCTCGGGCTGCACGATCAGCGGCGCCGTGGGGCCCACGGGCACGCCGAAGATCCAGTTGATGCCCACGCGCATCAGGTCGATGCCGATCACCGCGATGATGGTGCCGGTGACCACGGGCGGAAAAAACCGCAGCATGCGACTGACGCCCGGCGCGATGATGATCGAGATGATGCCGGCGCCGATGATGGAGCCGAACAGCAGTCGCGCGCCGTCGGTGCCGGGGTTGCTGCTGGCGATGGCCACCATGGGGCTGACGGCGGCGAAGGTCACGCCCATCATCACCGGCAGCTTGACGCCGAACCACTGCGTGACGCCGAAGGCCTGGATCAGGGTGGCCAGGCCGCAGCAGAACAGGTCGGCCGAGATCAGCATGGCCACCTCGTGCGCGGGCAGCTTGAGCGCGCGGCCGACGATCAGCGGCACGGCGATGGCGCCGGCGTACATCACCAGCACGTGTTGCAGACCGAGCGCGGTCAGTTTGCCGGTGGGCAGGCGCTCATCGACGGGATGGGTGGGGGTGCTCATGGGGCTTGTCTCCTGGGAAGGGTTCTTTTTGCCGCGGCAATGCTTGTCGTTGTATGGGGGCCGCCGCGGCTCGGCCGTGGGTCGTCAGGCCAGCAAATCGGCCAAGGTGCGCGCCATGACCTGGGTGGCGCGGCGCAGGTCCTGCAGGTCCACGCGCTCGTCGTTGCGCTTGGCGTGGCTCTCCAGCACGGTGCGCGGGCCGGCGCCGTAGATCACGCCGGGAATGCCGCGCTCCACGTACAGGCGCACGTCGGTGTACAGCGGCGTGCCGACGGCGGGCGGCCGGGTGCCGAACACCGCCTCGGCGTTGCGCTGGATGGCTTCCACCAGCGGCGCGTTGCCGGCCAGCGGGGTCATGGCATTGGCCAGCAGGATGCGCCGCACGTCGGTGCGCACGGCGTCCTCGCCGGTCACGCCGCGCCAGCGGTTGAAGTGGCGCGTGGCGTCGGCGATCACCTTGAGCAGGCGCGCCTCGACCTCGGCCGGGTCTTCCTCGGGGATCATGCGCCGGTCGAGCTTCAGCAGCACCTTGCCGGGGATGACGTTGGTGTTGGTGCCGCCTTCGATGCGCCCGATGTTGAGGTAGGGGTGCTCAATGCCGGGCACCCTGGACGTGATTTTTTGATAGGCCGTGTTCTCGGCATACAGCGCGTTCATGATGAACACCGCCGCCTGCAGTGCGTCGACGCCGGTGGCGGGCACGGCCGCGTGCGCCATCCGGCCCTGCACCGTCACCTCCAGCTGCAGGCAGCCGTTGTGCGCCGTGACCACCTCGTAGCTGAAGCCGGCGGCCACCATCAGGTCGGGCTTCGTCAGGCCGTTTTTCAGCAGCCAGCCGGGGCCCAGCAGGCCGCCGAACTCCTCGTCGTAGGTGAAGTGCAGCTCGACCGTGCCGCGCGTGGGCCGGGCCACGGCCTCCAGCGCGCGCACGGCAAACGTGAAGGTGGAGAAGTCGCTCTTGCTGACCGCGCTGGCGCGGCCGAACAGCTGGCCGTTCTCGATCTCGGCGCCGTAAGGGTCGTGCGTCCAGCCTTCGCCCGGCGGCACCACGTCGCCGTGGGCGTTGAGGGCAATGGTCTTGCCGCCCGCGCCGTAGGGCCGGCGCACGATCAGGTTGGTGATGCTTTGCATGCCGTAGTCGCGCACCTCCTGCTCGGGCACGGCGTGCTTTTCGGCGTCGAAGCCCCAGGCCTTGATCAGCTCGGCGGTGCGTTCGGCATGCGGCGCGTTGTTGCCCGGCGGCGTGTCGGTGGGCACGCGCACCAGCTGCTGCAAAAAGGCGACCTGCTCGTCGAAGTGCTGGTCGATCCAGGCGTCGAGTTGGGCGTGGACGGTGGCGTTGTCGGTCATGATTATTTGAATGAAAAGTGGCTCTGGCCCACGCTGGTAAAGCGCGAGCAGCTATTGTTATTGATGTTGATCGGCGGCCACGGCGTCCAGCAGGTGCTGCATGGCGCGCACCGCCAGCTCCATGTCGTCGGCGGTGGTGGATTCGAGCGGGTTGTGGCTGATGCCCGCGTTTTCGCCGCGCACGAACAGCATGGCCTGCGGCATCACCTCGTGCAGCTTCATGGCGTCGTGGCCGGCGCCGCTGGGCAGGCGAAACACCGGCAGGCCCAGTGACTCGACGGCGGCTTCCCAGCGCCGCTGCCAGGCCGGCGCGCTGGGCGCGGCGCTGGCGCGCATGGTCTCGGTCAGCTGGCACTGCACGCCGCGGCGCTCGGCAATGGCGCGGGCCTCGGCCACGATGTCGTTGGACAGTGCATCGCGCTGCGCGTCGGTGGGCGCGCGCAGGTCCAGGCTGAAGCTGCAGCGGCCGGGCACCACGTTGATCGAACCGCTGGGCACAGCCAGCATGCCCATGGTGGCGACCGAATCGCCGTCTTTGGCGGCACGCTGTTCGATGAACAGCGCCAGCTCGGCGGCGGCGCAGGCGGCGTCGCGGCGGCGGTTCATGGGCGTGGTGCCGGCGTGGCTGGCCTGGCCGACGTATTCGCCCACGTGGCGCACGCTGGCGTTGATGGAGGTGACGATGCCCAGCGGCAGATTCAGCTCGTTCAGCACCGGGCCCTGCTCGATGTGCACCTCGATGAAGCCCAGGTAGTCGGCCGGCTCGCGGCGCAGCTTGGGGATGTCGGCGATGCACAGGCCGGCGTTCTGCATGGCCTGGCGCATGGTGATGCCATCCTGGTCCTGCTGCTCCAGCCATTCGGGCCTGAAGTCGCCCACCAGCGCGCCCGAGCCGAGAAAGGTGGCCTTGTAGCGCTGGCCTTCTTCCTCGGCAAAGCCCACCACCTCGAAGTGATAGGGCAGGCGCCGGCCGGCGCGATGCAGTTCGCGCACGCAGGCAATGGGCACGAAGATGCCCAGGCGCCCGTCGTACTTTCCGCCGTTGCGCACGGTGTCGTAGTGGCTGCCGGTGAGCAGGGTCTTGGGCTGGGCCACGGCGGGATCGGCGTCGTAGCGGCCCACCACGTTGCCCACGGCGTCGATGTGCACGCGGTCGAAGCCCGCATCGCGCATGACCTGGCTGATGCGCTGGGCGCAGGCGCGGTGCGCGTCGGTGAGGTAGGTGACGGTGAGCTGGCCGGCCTCGGCAAAGCCGGGGTCGCTGTGCTGGGCCAGCTTTTCGTGCCAGTCCCACACCTCGTCGCCCAGCGTGGGCGGGGCGCCGAACTTGTCGGCCAGGCGAATCTCGGCGATGCGGTTGATCTGGCGCAGGTTCTCGGCGCGCTCGAAGTCGGGGTGGCCCCTCAGGCGGCGTTCGAAGGTCTCGATGGTCTGCCGGCGCCCCAGCCCGGTGCCGCGCGGCCCGCGCACGCACAGCACGAAGGGAAAGCCGAAGCGCGCGTTGTAGGCGGCGTTGAGCTCGCCGATGCGCGCGAATTCCTCGGGCGTGCAGGCCGTCAGGCCCGCCTGACTTTGCTCGTGCGTCGATTCGGCCGTCAGCGTCCTGGCCACCATGGCCTTGCCCGCCAGCTCGGGGTGGGCGCGGATCAGCGCCAGCTGGGCGTCCGCGCCGGCCTTGTCCAGCGTGTCGGCCATGGCGTGCTTGAGTTGGGCCAGCGAGCGAAAGGGCCGCGCCTGCACGGCCTGCGCGGCGATCCAGGGCGTGTGCTCGTACAGGCCGTCGAGCATCCGCTCGGCTTCGGCCGGCGTGGCGCGGTTGAATTCGTCCAGCGTATGGGGCATGGCTCAGTCCTTGCAGGGGTGGGTGGCGATCCAGTGGCGGGCGATGTCGACGCGCCGGCACACCCAGACGTCGGGGTGCTGCCCGATGTGGTCGAGAAAGCGCTTGAGCGCGGCAAAGCGCCCGGGCCGGCCCACCATGCGGTTGTGCAGGCCGATGCTGAGCATCTTGGGCCGGTCCAGCCCCTGGGGGTCGCCCTCGGCGTACAGGGTGTCGAAGCTGTCGCGCATGTAGCGGTAGAAGGGCTCGGCGTTGCTGAAGCCCTGGGGCAGGCCGAAGCGCATGTCGTTGCAGTCCAGCGTGTAGGGCACCACCAGGTGGTTCACGTCGCTGCCGTCGCTCTTGCGCACCTTCATCCAGAAGGGCAGGTCGTCGCCGTAGTAGTCGCTGTCGTACAGCAGGCGGCCGTCGTCGACCACCAGGCGGCGCGTGTTGATGCTGTCGCGACCGGTGTACCAGCCCAGCGGGCGCTCGCCGGCGATCTTTTCGATCGTGTCCAGCGCCTCGTTCATCTGCGCGCGCTCGACGGCCTCGTCCATGCCCTGGTAGTGGATCCACTTGAGCGCGTGGCAGGCGATCTCGTGGCCGCCGTCCTGGAACGCCTTGGCCATCTCGGGATAACGTTGCAGCGCGCTGGCAACGCAAAACACCGTCAGTGGCAAGCCGCGCTGCCTGAACTCGCGCAGCACGCGCCACACGCCGGCGCGCGAGCCGTATTCGTAGATGCTCTCCATGCTCAGGTGGCGCTCGGGGTAGGCCGCCGGGTTGAACATCTCGGACAAAAAGGTCTCGCTGGCGGCGTCGCCGTGCAGCACGCAGTTTTCGCCGCCTTCCTCGTAGTTGAGGACGAACTGCACCGCGATGCGCGCGCCGCCCGGCCAGCGGGCGTGGGGCACGTCGGCGCCGTAGCCGACCAGGTCGCGCGGGTAGGCGGCGGTGCTGTCGTAGAGGGTGTGGGTCATGCAAGTCTCCGGGCGGTTGGGCGCGCGGCGCGGGGCTGGGCCAGCGCCTTGGCGATGTCGAAGGTGGGAACGGGGTGTTCGAGGTTCAGGCCGGACTCGACGTGGTCCAGGTGCGCGCGCATCAGGCGCACGGCCCGCGTCACGTCGCCGGCGGCAAAGCACTCGACCAGCTCGGCATGCTCGGCCGACGAGTCGTGCGCGGCGGTGGTGCTCTGGTACATAAGGGTGGCGATGGCGCAGCGCGCCAGCAGGTCGCGCAGCACCTCGGCCAGCACCGGGTTGCCGATCAGCTCGGCCATGCGCACGTGAAAGTCGCCCAGCAGCTCGGTGCGGTTGGCCACGTCCTCGCGCGCCACGGCGGCCTGCTCGCGCGCCACGTGCTCGCGCAGTGCCTGGATGCGCTCGGGCGTGGCGGCGCGCACGAAGGCGCGCGTCAGCTCCAGCTCCAGCATGCGGCGCACGGCGAACACCTGGCGCGCCTCGGCCACCGAGGGGCTGGCGACGAAGGCGCCGCGCGCCGGCTCCAGCGTCACCAGGCGCTTTTGCGACAGCAAAAAAAGCGCCTGGCGCACCAGCGTGCGCGAGACGCCGAAGTGCGTCGCCAGGGTCTGCTCGACCAGGCGCGCGCCCGGCTGCAGCCGGTGCGCGACGATGGCGTCGGTGAGCTCCTGGACGATCCGGTCGGTGCTGGAGGCTTCCATGGTGGTGCCCATGATAGACGCCAATTTCAAAATTGTATACACTGCCGTGCACAATTTTTAAGGAGACCCCATGGGTTTGAGCACGCACGTCCTGGACACCATGCACGGCACGCCGGCCGCCGGCATGCAGGTCAGCCTGTACGAGATGCACGGCGACCAAGCGCGGCTGGTCAAGCGCTTTCGCCTGAACGACGACGGCCGCAACCCCGACGGCCCGCTGTACGACAACGCCAGCCTGCGCGTGGGCACCTATCGCCTGAGCTTCGACGTCGCCGAATACTTCCGCTCACGCGGCGTGGCCCTGCCGCAGCCGCCGTTTCTGGACGTGGTGCCGCTGGACTTCGGCATCGCCCACACCGACCAGCACTACCACGTGCCGCTGCTGGTCAGCCCGTGGAGCTTTTCGACCTATCGCGGGTCTTGAGGACTCACCCGCGCCGCGCCGCCGCCAGCCGCGGCCACAGCAGGTTCAGCGCCAGCCCGGCCATCACCAGGCCGGTGGCCAGCAGCTTCCAGGGCGGCAGCGATTCGCCCATCAGCAGGGCCGAGGCGCCGATGCCGAACACCGGTACCAGGATGGAAAACGGCGCCACCGTGGCCGCCGGGTAGCGCGCCAGCAGCCAGGCCCACACGCCGTAGCCGAAAATGGTGTTGCCCAGCGACTGCCACACCACCGCTGCCCAGGTGGCGGCGTCGGCCTGCGCCAGGCCGGCGGCGATGCGCGGCCAGCCTTCCAGCCACAGGCTGAGCAGCAAGAGCGGCGGCACGGCGAACAGGCTGGACCAGGCCACGTAGGCCAGCACGTCGACCGGGCCGGCGGCGCGGCTGGCGACGTTGCCCAGCGCCCAGAAGAAGGCCGCGCCCAGCGTCAGCAGCAGGCCGGCCAGCGTGGTGTGGCCGTCGGTGTGGCTGGCGATGATGACGATGCCGGTGAGGGCGATCAGCGCCGCCACCCACTGGTAGGGGCGTAGCCGTTCCTTGTCGATCATCACCGCCAGCGCCACGGTGAAGAACACCTGCGCCTGCACCACCAGCGAGGCCAGGCCCGGCGTGATGTCGCGCTGCATGGCGTAGAACAGCAGCGCGAACTGCCCGACGCCGATGGCCAGGCCGTACAGCGCCAGGTTGCCCCAGGACGCGGCCGGCCGGCGCACCAGCAGCACCAGCGGAAAGGCCGCCAGCGCAAAGCGCAGGGCCGCCAGCAGCAGCGGCGGCAGGTGTGCCAGCGCGAACTTGATGATGACGAAGTTGGTGCCCCACACGGCCACCACCGCCAGGATCAGCAGCAGGTGGCGCCAGGTGAGCGGGGTGGTGCGACGGGTCATGATGCCTTGTCTGGGGCAGCCGTGGGTTGAAAGCGGCGCGCGCGCAGCCGCCGCGCCAGCGAGCGCGCCACGGGCAGCGGCTCGTCATGCAGGGTGGCGGCCAGCAGTTCGCCGGCCAGCACCGCCAGCGTCAGCCCGCGCGCGCCCAGGCCGGTGCACAGGTGGATCGGCAGGATCTGGGTTGCTATCGAATCGATTGCTGCTCGCGCTTGATGGGCGGGCGCTGCAGCCCGATTCGACTCGAAATCGTCGCTGGGACGCCAACGCCATGCACCCACCGCGGGCAGCCGGTCGGGCAGGGTGGCGCGCACGCCGGCCCAGGCTTGGGCGCGGCCGTCGGCCCACTGCGCGGCCAGCGCGGCGCCGGCGCGCGGCAGCAGCTCGCCCAGGCGCTGCAGGTTGGCGGCGTGGTCTTCGGCTTGCAGCCCGGGGGTGGCCTGGGCGCGCTCGAAGGTCGATCCCGTGACCCAGCGCGGCCCGGCCTCGCCCGGCAGGTGGGCGATCAGGCTGCCGTGGCCATTGACCGGAAAGGGCGGCAGCGCCGCGTCGGCCGCGCCGCCGGGCATGGGGCCACAGGCCACCTGGCCGCGCAGCGCGTGCAGGGGCAACGAATCGTCCAGCAAGGCCAGCGAGTCGAAGCCGGCGGCAATCACCACCAGCTCGGCCTCGGCCAGCGTGTCGCCGCGCGCATCGCGCAGGCGCCAGCCGCCCTCGGCACGTTCGATGCGGGCGACGGTGCACTGGCCGCGCCACGCGATGCCCGGCGCGCCCAGCATGGCGCGCACCAGCGCGGCGGGCTGGGCCCAGCCGGCGCGCGCGTGCCACAGTGCCGGGTGGGCCTCGTCCAGCGGCAGCTGGGCGGCCTGCGCCTGGGCGCGGGTCAGCGGGTGCTCGCCGGCCAGGCTCTCGGCCTGCGCGGCCAGGGGCAGCTCGTCGGCCGACCAGGCGGCGGGCCGGCGGCGCTTGCCGGGCTCGTGGCGCTCCAGCACGCCGCTGGCGGCGAAGTCGCGACCGGCGCGCAGCAGGCTGGCGGCGCGCGTGAGCGTGGCGCGCACGCCGGCGCGCGTCAGCTGCGACAGCGGCCGGTCGTCGGGCGACACGTGCGGCGCGACGACGCCGGCGGGCAGGGCGCTGGCGCCGGCGGCGGGCTCGGGCGCGGCGTCGAGCACGCTCACCTGCCAGCCGCGCTGCGCCAGGCTGAAGGCCACCGCCGCGCCGGCCAGGCCGCCGCCGACGATGGCGCAGCGGGCCGGTGCCTGGTGCCAGCGCGGCTCGGCGTCGGCGCGCACGCGCGGCGTCCAGCGGGGGGCGTAGCGCGCGTGCAGCGCCTGGCGCTTGGGCGGCAGGCCGGGCACGCGCTCGACGTTGAAACCGCAGGCCGCCAGCCGCTCGCGCACCGCGCCGGCCACGCACCAGGTGGCGGCGCGCGCGCCCGGGCGCAGCCGTCGGGCGGCGGCACCCAGCGTGGCCGCGCTCCACATCTCCGGGTTGCGCTCGGGGCTGAAGCCGTCCAGAAAAAGGCTGTCGTGCGCGCCGCTCAGCTCGGCCAGCATGGGCTGCACGTCGCCCACGGCCAAGGTCAGCTGCACGCGTTCACCGTCCAGGCTGATGCGGTGTAGGCCGGGCAGCAGGCCGTGCCATTGCGCGGCCAGATCGGCGGCCAGCGGCGCCAGCTCGGCAAAGGGCGCGGCGCTGCGGGTGAGGTCGTCGGCCTCGCACACCCAGGCTTCGACGGCGGAGTAATGCAGGCGCGCGGGCCGCCGCGGGTCGCTGCGCCAGGCCTGCCAGGTGGCCAGAAAGTTCAGGCCCAGGCCGAAGCCCGTCTCCAGCACGGCCCAGTGCGGCGCATCGGCCCAGGCGGCGGGCTCATCGGCGTCGGGCAGCAGGCCGCAGCCGTGCAAAAACACGTGCCGCGCCTGTGCCAGGCCGCCGTCGCCCGCGCTGTCGTGGCTGCGGTAGATGTCGCCAAAGCGCGCGCTGGTGGGCGTGCCGTCGTCGCGCCACAGGACGGGGGAGGACGGCATCCGATACGCTATTTAATCAGTAGCTGCTCGCGCAGATTCAGCGGGCGCTGCAGGCCGATTTGGCGTGGAATTCGCACGGCCACCGCGCGCCGGCGGCCGTCATGCCTTGGGTGGCACGTAGCCCGCGGCCTGCTCGGCGCCGTCGCCGAAGAAGTGCGCCTCCATCTGCTGGCGCAAATAGGCGCGCGCGTTGGCGTCGGCCAGGTTCAGGCGGTTTTCGTTGACCAGGGTGGTCTGGTGGCGCAGCCAGTCGGCCCAGGCCTGCTTGCTGACGTTGGCCCAGATGCGCTGGCCCAGCGCGCCGGGGTAGGGCGCGAAGTCCAGGCCCTCGGCCTCGGTGCCGAGCTTGATGCAGTGGACCATGCGTGCCATATCCCGATTTCCTTGCCGTGTGCTGATGCGAATGAAGCCTTGGATTATCGGCGGTCTGCGCCCGCGGCGTGGGCTTGCGGCATGGCGCGGCCCGATTTGGCCGATACTGCGGCCAGCCCGACTCACACCACCCAGCCCCATGACCACGACCGCCTTGTTCGCCCCGCTCGATGCCGACCTGCACGCCCGCGCCCTCGCGCTGCTGGACGACGAATGGCTGGCCCACGACGCCGACCTGGCCCCCGTGCTGCCCATCGTGCTGGCGCGCGGCGTGGGGCAGGACTGGCACAAGGCCGGCACCTTCCGCCACCACCTGGTGGGCGTGGCGCGCACGCTGGCGCTGTGGCGCCAGCCGCGCGACGTGCGCCTGCTGGGCCTGCTGCACAGCGTGTACGGCAACGCCTTCGTCGACCTGGTCAAGTTCGACCCCACGCGCGAGCGTGCGCGCCTGCGCGAGGCCGTGGGCGAGCGCGCCGAGCAACTGGTGTACCTGTTTTGCACCGCCTCGCGCGCGCAGTTCGTGCGCCAGCTGCTGGCCGGCCGCATCGAGCCCGACGGCAGCGTGCAGGTGGGCGAGCAGCGCCTGCCGGCCGACGTGGTGGGCGCCTTCATCGTCGTCAGCATGGCCGACACCTGCGAGCAGTGGTTTGCCTGGCAGGAGGACATCTACAGCGGCTTTCCCGACGTGCCCCAGGTGCCGCAGGCCGCGCACTGGATGGCCGCGCTGTGGCCCGGCCCCATGCGCCCGCCCAGCCGGATCTATGCGCACATCAGCCAGCTGGGCGCCGCGCTGCAGCACCCGGCGCTGAAGGGCCTGCTGCCCATGCCGCCGGTGTTCGACCATTGCACGCGCACCCTGGCCGCGGGCGACGAGGCGGCCGCGTCGTCGCTGTACTGGTCGGTCATCGCGCAAGACCAGCCGCTGGTGCAGATGGACGGCGCCGTCGCCGCGCTGGAGCACGCCGCACGCCTGAACCCCTGGGTGGGCGAGCCGCAGATGGTGCTGGCTCAGCTGTACCTGATCGCCGGCCGGAGCAAAGAGGCCGAAGCCGCCGCCACCGGCGCCCTGCAGTGCTACAGCGCCTGGGGCAACGCCTGGGACAAGCGCGTGCAGTGGGACGCCTGGATGGCCTGGGCGCGCATCCTGCGCCAGGGCGCGCAGACCGGCGCCTGGCCCGAGCGGCTGGACAAGCTGAACAACGTGGCGCTGCGGCCCGAGCGCCCATAAGCTCATGCGCAATCTGTCTGAGGCCGCGTCGCGATCGGCCCGCCGGCGGGACTAGACTGCGCCCAGTGCGCCCGCCGCCAGCGTTTCAAGCCATTTTGGCCTGTAACCGGCGCCAATCAAGCGCGAGCAGCTATTGATTTGATAGTTTATATACCTTCAAGGAGCATTCGATGAGCGATTCGTGGAAGTTCGAGACCCAGTCCGTGCACGCCGGCTACGCGCCCGACCCCACCACCAAGTCGGTGGCGGTGCCCATCTATCAAACGGTGTCCTACGCCTTCGACGACACGCAGCACGGCGCCGACCTGTTCGACCTGAAGGTGCCGGGCAACATCTACACCCGCATCATGAACCCGACCTCCGCCGTGCTGGAGCAGCGGCTGGCGGCGCTGGAAGGCGGCATCGGCGCACTGGCCGTGGCCTCGGGCATGACGGCCATCCACTACGCCATCCAGACCATCGCCAGCGCGGGCGACAACATCGTCTCCACCTCCACGCTGTACGGCGGCACCTACAACCTGTTCGCCCACACCTTGCCGCAAATGGGCGTGGACGTGCGCTTTGCCGACTACCGCGACCCGGCCGCGTTCGGCAAGCTGATCGACGCGCGCACCAAGGCGGTGTTTTGCGAATCCATCGGCAATCCGCTGGGCAACGCCACCGACCTGGCCGCGCTGGCCAAGGTCGCGCATGACCACGGCGTGCCGCTGATCGTCGACAACACGGTGCCCAGCCCCTACCTGTGCCGCCCCATCGAGCACGGCGCCGACATCGTGGTGCATGCCGCCACCAAGTACATCGGCGGCCACGGCAACAGCATGGGCGGCGTCATCGTCGATTCGGGCAAGTTCCCGTGGGCCGAGCACAAGGCGCGCTTTCCGCGCCTGAATGAGCCCGACGTCAGCTACCACGGCGTGGTCTACACCGAGGCCCTGGGCGCGGCCGCCTACATCGGCCGCGCGCGCGTGGTGCCGCTGCGCAACCTGGGCGGCGCCCTCAGCCCCATGAACGCCTTCTTGCTGCTGCAAGGCATCCAGACCCTGCCGCTGCGCATGGACCGCACCTGCGACAACGCGCTGGCCATTGCCCAGTACCTGCAAAAGCACCCCAAGGTGGCGTCCGTCAACTACGCCGGCCTGCCCGATCACCCCGACCACGCCATCGTCCAGCGGCTGATGGGCGGGCGCGCCTCGGGCATCGTCAGCTTCACCCTGAAGGCCGCCGACGGCCGCGCCGCCGGCGCACGCTTTCAGGACGCGCTGGGCCTGTTCTTGCGCTTGGTCAACATCGGCGACACCAAGTCCCTGGCCTGCCACCCCGCCAGCACCACGCACCGCCAGCTCAGCCCCGAAGAGCTGGCCAAGGCGGGCGTGTCCGAAGGCATGGTGCGCCTGTCGGTGGGCATCGAGCACATCGATGATCTGCTGGCGGATTTGGAGCAGGCGCTGGCCAAAGTGTGAGGGTGTTAGCCCCGGCGGTTCAGGTCGAGGGCAGCAGCAATTCGGCCGATTGCGCCTGTCGGGTCAGCTCCAGTGCCTCCACCACCTGCTGACACGCCGCTTCGGCCGCCTGCCGCAACTCGGCCCCACCCAGCCAACGCGCCGTCAAGCCCGCGCAAAACAAGTCGCCCGTGCCCTTGGGCGTTGCGGCTATGCGTGGGTGGCGGATGGCCTCGGCTTGGGTGCGGGTGACCAGGGCCACCTGCATCTCGCCGGGCGCCCAGGTGGCGGGCGCGGCGCTGGTCACGGCGATCCATTGGGTGCGATCGGCCAGCAGGGTGCGGGCAGCGGCCACGACCTGGTCGAAGCTGCCGACGGGCATGCCGGTCAGGCGCGCCAGCTCGAAGCCGTTGGGGGTCAGGCCGTCGGCCAGGGGCAGCAGGTGCTGGCGGTAGGCGTCGGCCATGCCGGGGGCGACGTATTCGCCGTGGTCTTCGTCGCCCAGCACGGGGTCGATCACCACGCGCAGCGCGGGTCGGGTGTGGACGAGTTCACCGATCCAGCGGCCCAGCGCCTGCGCCTGCTCGGGCCCGCCCAGGTAGCCGGTGAGGACGGCGCGCAGTTGGCCCAGGGCGCCGCGCGCCGACAGGTCGCTCAGGTAACCCGCGAACCAGTCGACGGGCAGGGCGCCGCCGTGGATCGTGGGGTAGTGCGGCGTGTTGCTGAGCACCACGGTGGGCACGGCGGCCACCGCCAGGCCCTGCGCCTGCAGCGTGGGCACGGCCACGTTGTTGCCGACGCGGCCGTAGACCACCTGCGACTGCACGGACACCACGTCGATGGCCAGCGGGCGCAGCGCCGGTGCGGTCAATGCGTTTCTCCGGCCTTGGCGTCGTCGCCCGTGCTTGAGGGCCAGTAGTACGAGTCGGGCATGGGGCGCGCGCCGAAGATGGCCTGGCCGACGCGCACCACGGTGGCGCCTTCCTCGATGGCGATTTCGTAGTCGCCGGACATGCCCATCGACAGCTCGCCCAGCTCGACGCCGGCGGGGGCATCCTGCCGCAGCCGGTCGCGCAGGCCGCGCAGCAGCACGAAGCATTGGCGCACGCGCTCGGCCTCGGCCGAGAACAGCGCCAGCGTCATCAGGCCGCGCACGCGCAGCGCCGAAAACGCGGGCAGCTCGCGCAAGAAGGCGGCCACCTCGTCGGGGTGCAGGCCATACTTGCTGGCCTCGCCCGAGGTGTTGACCTGGACGAATACGTCCAGCGCGCGCCCCTCGGCCTGCAGGCGCCGCTCCAGCGCCTCGGCCACGCGCAGGCTGTCGAGCGCCTGAAACTCGCTGGCGCACTGCGCCACCAGCTTGGCCTTGTTGGTCTGCAGGTGGCCGATGACCGACCAGCGCAGGTCGGCCAGGTCGGCCATGGCCTCCCATTTGCGATGGGCCTCCTGCGGCTTGTTCTCGCCCAGCATGCGGCAGCCCGCGGCGTAGGCCTGGCGCAGCACGGCCTCGGGCTTGGTCTTGCTGACCGGAAGCAGGCGCACGCTGGCCGGGTTGCGCCCGACGCGCTGGCAGGCCGCCGTCATGCGCGCGTGCACGGCGGTCAGGTTGTGGCGAAAGTCGTCCGCCGACTCGGCCTGCGGCCATTGGCCGTGCTGGTCGTGGCGGGTGGCGGTGGCCGGGTGAAGATCAGTGCTCATGGGTCGGTCTCGTGTCGGTCAAAGCATACCCGCCTTGACAGCGACCGGTGCCCGCGAGCGGGGCCGGGGCTTCAGCTCACGCGCCCGCTGCCGTCGTGCATCCAGCGCGCGTGGGTGGGGGCCTTCTTGGTGCGGTCCCACTCGTTGAGCATGTCCCATTTGACCTGCTCCAGTGCCCGGTCCATCTCGGGCGTGGCGGTGTCGACGGCCAGCTCCAGGCGGTGGCCGGAGGGGTCGCGAAAGTAGATCGACTTGAAGATGGTGTGGTCGGTGGGGCCGATGACCTCGATGCCGTCGGCCTGCATGCGGGCCTTGACCTTGAGCATGGTGTCGAGGGAGTCGGTCTTCAGCGCCAGGTGCTGCGTCCAGGCGGGGGTGTGGGCGTCCGACGGCGCGATCATGTCGGCCTTGGTGGGCAGCTCGAAAAAGGCCAGCACGTTGCCGCCGCCGATGTCGATGAAGATGTGCATGTAGGGGTCCGGCTCCTTGGTGGAGGGGACCTCGTTTTCGGCGATGGCGAGGATGAAGTTGGCGTCGAGGTACTTTTGGTACCACTCGACGGTTTGCTTGGCGTTCTTGCAGCGGTAGGCAACGTGGTGGACACCGTTGAGCATGGCCATGGGGATTTCTCCGTGGGGATTGGGGGGCAGGGAAAGGGCTCAGCCGCCTTGACGCGCGCCCTGCGCGTCACGCGGGCCGCGGCAGCTGTCCATCAGACGGGCGCGTGGGCGCGGCGACCCATGACCCGCTGCAACGCAGCGCGCACGGCCTGGTCGTCGCCGGCGGCACAGACGGCGGCGATATGGGCGTCCGGGCGCACCACCCAGACTTCGTCCGGTCGGGTCTGCAGGGCCTGCTGCAGGGCGCCTTCGGCATCGATGTCCGCGATGCGCAGCACGCGCAGCGGCGCGGCGCTGGCGTTTTGCGCCTGCTCGCGCAGTCTGTGCAGGTCCACCGCGCTGCCGGTCAGCAGCAACAGGCCATCGCGTGCCAGCTGCCGCAGGCGCGTGCAGTCCATGTCGGCCATGCGCACCGGCACGTCGGGCAGCACGACGCCCGGCCCGGGCGGCGGCACATGGCCGCGCGGCGGGCGACCGGCAAACGGATGCTTCGCGTCGGGCGTGGTGAGCGGCGAATCGACGTACCAGAAGGGCTCGGACAGGCGACCCGAGTCGATCTGCGGGTGCACCGACGCATCGGTCAGCGCGGCCGTCAGGCGTTCGACGCGGATGCGGTGCTGCTCCTCGGTGTGCGGCACGAGGAAGTCCATGGTCTTGCCGGTGACCTCGATGTTCTCGCGCGAGGCCGCGCAGCGCTCGCTGTCGTAGCTGTCCAGCAGGGTGTCATCGGCCCAGCCGCGCAGCACGAAGGCCAGCTTCCAGGCGGCGTTTTCGGCGTCCATCACGCCGGTGTTGAGCCCGCGTGCGCCAAACGGCGAGACGATGTGGGCAAAGTCGCCGGCCAGCAACACGCGGCCCACGCGCATGCGATCGACCATGCGCGAGTGAAAGCGGTAGACCGACTTCCAGACGATTTCGTAGGGCTTGTCGCCGATGATCTGGCGGATGCGCGCGTCCAACGCGCCGCTGGCTTCTTCCTGCTCGATGTCGTAGTCACCGGGCACCTGCCAGTCGATGCGAAAGGTCGAATCGGGGCAGGGGTGGATCAGCACCTGGCGGCCCGGGTTCCATTCGGGGTCGAAGTAAAAGCGCCGCTCGCGCTCCCAGCCCGGCAGGTCGGCACGGATGTCGCAGATCAGGAACTTGTCGTCGAAGCTGCGGCCGTTGAAGCTGACGCCGAGCTGGTGGCGCAGCTCGCGTGGCGCGGAGCCGGCGGCAACGATGGCGTAGGGGGCGCGCACCTCGATGGGCGTGCCGTCGGCGCGGCGGCAGTGCAGGGTGACGCCCGCTTCGTCCTGCTCGATCTGCTCGACGCCGTGGTCCCACAACGGGGTGATGTGCGCGGCGGCCGCGATCTGCTCGTCCAGCAGCTCTTCGGTGCGGGTCTGCGAGATGTTGACGAAGGGCGGAAACACCGAACGCCCGGTGTCGACGAAAGGCTGGGTGAACAGCGTGGCGCCCTTGTACAGGGTGGTGGCGCGGTCCCAGGTGACGCCTTCGGCGGCGATCTTGTGGCCCACGCCGACCGACTCCCACACGTCGAGCACGTCGCGCTGCTGGCAGATGGCCTTGGAGCCGATGACGTCGCGCCGCGGCCGGCGATCGACCACGATGCAGTCGATGCCCCAGCGGGCCAGCAGCAGGGCGGCCGTCTGGCCGACGGGGCCATTGCCCACGACCACCACCTGGGTGTGGTGGCGGGTCGTGGTCGGTTGGGAATCGGGCTTGCTCACGGTCTTGTCTCCTTGTGGGCCGTCATCCCGGGTCAGTCTTGCAGCGCGTGCCACATCTGCTGGTCGCGCTCCGCGGTCCAGATGCGCGGGTCGCGGATGCCGCTGGCCTCGTCGTGTGCGCGCGTGACGTCGAAGGGCAGGCAGTGCTCGTAGATGAAGACCTGGGCGAACTTCGGGTCCATCGCCTTGCGGGAGTGCTTCATGGTCGCGTTCAGGTCCATGCCCTGCGCGACGGCTTCCTGCGCGCTCTTGTACAGCGTGGCGGTGAAGTCGCGCGTGTAGGCCAGGCCCTTTTTCACCTCGGCGGGCGTCATTAGCGTGGGGCCGCGGCCGGGCACCAGCTTGTCGAAGTTCATGGCGGCGAGGTTGTCCAGTGTCTGCGGCCAGTCGGCCAGATAGGCGTCGCCGGTGTAGCAGGCGGCCTCGTACTCGACCAGGTCGCCCGAGAAGCATATCTTCTGCGTCGGCAGGTAGACGATGGTGTCGCCCTTGGTGTGGCCGCGGCCGATCTGCTGGATCTTGACCTCCAGCTTGCCCAGCCACAGCGTCATCTCGCCCTGGAAGGTGAGGGTGGGCCAGGTCAGGCCGGGCACGCTCTCGACGGCCTGGAACAGGCGCGGAAAGCGGCCGATCTCGGAATCCATGTCTTGCTGGCCGCGCTCGACGATCAAATCCCAGGTGTCCTGGCTGGCGATGATCTGCTCCAGGCCCTCGGCCTTGTAGCCGCTGGCGCCCAGCACGCGCACGGCGTGGTAGTGCGTCAGCACCACGTACTTGATGGGCTTGTCGGTGATCTCGCGGATCTTCTTGATGACGCCTTGCGCCGCCACGGGGGTGGCGGTGGCGTCGATGATCATCACGCCGTCGTCGCCGATGATGACGCCGGTGTTGGGGTCGCCCTCGGCGGTGTAGGCGTAGGCGTTTTCGCTCAGCTTGTCCCAGCTGATCTTTTTCTCTTCGAGGTCGGCCTGGGAAGCGAATTTCTTGTCGGACATGAGGGTCTCCATCGGGTTCGGGATGACCGCATTGTCCAATTAAATTAGTTGTATGTCAATTCATTCGACAATGTTTAATTCAAGATTTTGCCGGGTTGTAACCCAGCCGGTGCGACACCGCCTCGGCGTGGGTGCGCAGCAGCTGCCCGGACGGACCGTCGATCACGGCGTCGAAATGGCCTTGTGGGCCGAACACGGTGATGACCAAGGCGATCTTGCCGTCGGCGTCGAACACCGGCGCGCTGAGGGTGTTGACGCCCGGCTGCGGCGTGGACAGGCCCCGGCCCATGCCGGCGGCGCGGATGTCGGCCAGCATCTGCCGCACCTCGGCGCTGTCGAACGCGCCCGACGTGCCGCCCACCACGCGGCGGTGCTCGTCCTCCAGCATCGAGCGCACCATCTTCTCGGGCAGGTAGGCGGCAAACACGCGCCCGGTGATGGTGTTGAACACCGACATCACCGTGCCCACGCGCAGGTTCACGTGCAGCGGGTAGCGCGGCTCGTCCAGCCGCACCACGGTGGGGCCCAGGTGGCCCCACACGCACAGCGCCACGCTCAGGTCGGCCTGGGCGCACAGCAGGGCGGCTTCCTGGCTGGCCTCGGTCAGCGGGTCGAGCTGCTGCAGCGCGGCCAGGCCCATCTGCAGCGCGGCGGGGCCCAACTCGTAGTGGCCGGTGAGCGGGCTTTGCTTGACCATGCCGGCGGCCATGAAGCTGACCAGATAGGGGTGCGCCTGGCCGGGCGGCATGTCGGCCAGCTGCGCCAGGTCTTTCAGCGGCAGCGGCCGGCGCTGCTCGGTCAACGCCTGCAGCACGCGCATGCCGACCTCGATGGACTGGATGCGCCGCTGGCGCTTGGCGGGCGCGGCGGCTTCGGCGTCGGTGGGGGCGGGCGGGGTCGATGGCATGGGCCCGATTATTGGGGCAGCGCGCCGGCCCGGCCACGCCCGGCTGCAGGGCGGGACAAAAACGAGCATGATGCGGGCCGGTCCTTCAACCGAACAAGGAATCACCATGAGCCAACTGAACCTCGCCGTCGTCGTCGGCAGCCTGCGCAAGGAATCCTTCAACCGCCAGTTCGCCGAGGCGCTGGTCAAGCTGCTGCCGGCCGACGTGAAGCCGCACTTCATCCGCATCGACGATTTGCCGCTGTACAACCAGGACAGCGACGGCGCGCCGCCGGTGCCGGCCGTCAAGCGCCTGCGCGACGAGGTGGCCGCCGCCCATGGCGTGCTGTTCGTCACGCCCGAATACAACCGCTCGATGCCCGGCGTGCTCAAGAACGCCATCGACCAGGCTTCGCGCCCCTGGGGCCAGAGCAAGTGGGCCGGCAAGCCGGCGGCGGTGTGCGGCATGTCGGTGGGTGCCATCGGCACTTCGATGGCGCAGGCGCATCTGCGCAATGTGCTGGCGTATCTCGACATGCCCCTGCTGGGGCAGCCGGAGATGTACTTCCAGTGGAAAGAGGGCGTGATCGTCAACGGCGCCATCGGTCCCGCCAGCCACGATCTGGCGCAAAAGTTCATGAATGCGGTGGTCGCCTGGATGCGCCGGCATCAGGCCTGATTTGACATAAAATCAGCCTCTGGCGCTTGATGGGCGTGCGCAAGCAGCTATCAAGTTGATAGTTTTTTCGGGCTCCGGGGCCGGCGCATCGGCATGGTGCGGGAACCTTGGGCCCGCGCCGCCACTCTGTGCCGGCACGGGTGCGCCGCGCCCCATCTCAAGAAAGTCCTGTCGATCGTGATTGCCTCCCTGCTTGCCCACCCCCGCCGCGTGTTCGGCGCCATCGCCCTCATCTGCGCCGCCATGCTGGCCTTCGGCATCCTGTACCTGCAGAACGTGGTGGGGCTGGACCCGTGCCCGATGTGCATCGTGCAGCGCTACGCGCTGATCATCGTGGGCGTGTTTTGCGCGCTGGCGGCGTTCTCCAAGGGGCCCGGCGGCTGGCGCCTGTGGGGGCTGCTGGCGGTGGCCATGTCGGGCTTCGGCGCCTTCACCGCCGCGCGCCAGAGCTGGCTGCAGTGGAACCCGCCGCCCTTCGCCACCTGCGGGCGCGACCTGTACGGCATGATCGAATCGTTTCCGCTGCAGCGCGCCATCCCCATGATCTTCAAGGGCGGCGGCGACTGCACGGCGGTGGACTGGACCTTTCTGGGCGGCAGCATCGCCAACTGGTCCTTCGTCTGGTTCGTGATCTTTGCGCTGGTGATCCTGGCCGTGCTGCTGCGCGGCGGCCGCGCCGCCGTGCGCGCCTGATCAGGCCACCACAACTTTTTCAATCGCGCGGTCGTCGCCCAGCACGATCAGCGAGAACAGCAACTCGTCCAGGTTTTGCGCGCGCGCGGTCTTGCGCGCCAGCAGGGGCGTGGCCTTGGGGTCGATGACGACAAAGTCGGCCTCGGTGCCCGGCTGCAGGGTGCCGATCACGCCCTCCAGCCCCAGCGCGCGCGCGGCGGCGCCCGTGTGCAGCCACCACAGCTGTGCGGGGCTCAGGCTCAGGCCCGGCTTGCTCTGGCCTTCTCGGCCCACGTAATAGGCCGCCAGCATGGTGTGGAAGGGGCAAAAGCTAGTGCCGCCGCCCACGTCGCTGGCCAGGCCGTGCGGCACGCCCCGCGCCATGGCGGCCTCGAAATCGAAGAAGCCGCTGCCCAGAAACAGGTTGCTGGTGGGGCTGACGGCGGCCGCCGTTTGCGTGTCGTGCATCAGCCGGCGGTCGGCGTCGTCCAGGTGGATGCAGTGGGCGTACACCGCGCGCCGGCGCATCAGGCCGAAGTCCTGGTACACGCCCAGGTAGGAGCGCGACTTGGGATACAGCTCGCGCACCCAGGCCACCTCGTCGCGGTTTTCGGCCACGTGCGAGTGGATCCAGGTGTCGGGGTATTGGGCCGCCAGCTCGCCGGCACCGCGCAGTTGCGCCTCGCTGCTGGTGGGGGCGAAGCGCGGCGTGATGGCGTAGCCCAGGCGGCCCTTGCCGTGCCAGCGCCGGATCAGCGCCTCGGTGTCGATCAGGCTTTGTTCGGTCTCGTCGCGCACGCCGTCGGGCGAGTGACGGTCCTGCAGCACCTTGCCACCGATCATGCGCAGGCCGTGGTGCTCGGCGCGCGTGAAGAAGGCGTCGGCGGACGCGGGGTGCGAGGTCGGAAAGACCAGCGCCGTGGTCACTCCGTTGCGCAGCAGCTCGTCGAAGAACACGCCGGCCACCTCGGCGGCGTACTGCGGATCGACGAAGCGCGCCTCGGCCGGGAAGGTGTAGTTCTCCAGCCAGGGCAGCAGGCCGGCAGCCGGCGCGCCGATGATGTCGGTCTGCGCGTAGTGCACGTGCATGTCGATGAAACCGGGCGCGATGATGCGCTCGGGCCAGTGCGTGATGGGCACCTGCGGGTGGCGCCCGGCCAGGGTGCGGTAGGGGCCGGCGTCGAGCACCCGCCGCACGCCGCTGGCGTCGCCGTCGACCACCAGCAGGCCGTCGCTGTCGTACAGCGCCTGGCCCTGGGCATCAAAGCGCAGCAGCTGCGCGCGGTAGGCTTGCATGGCCTCAGTCCCCGCCGACGTAGATGAACTTGAACAGGAAGATGGCGGCGATGATCCACACCATCCAGTGCGCCTCGCGCGCGCGGCCCGTGAGCAGCTTGATGCCGGCGTAGCTGATGAAGCCGAAGGCCAGGCCGTTGGCGATCGAGTAGGTGAAGGGCATCATCAGCGCGGTGATCGCTGCCGGCACCACCTCGGTCGAATCGTCCCAGTCCAGCTCGGTCAGCTCGCGCAGCATCAGGCAGGCGACGAAGAACAGCGCCGGCGCCGTGGCGTAGGCCGGCACGGCGCCGGCCAGCGGGGCAATGAACAGCGCCGCCAGAAACAGCACCGCCACCGTGAGGGCCGTCAGGCCCGTGCGGCCGCCCGCCTGCACGCCGGCGGCGCTCTCGACGTAGGCGGTGGTGCTGGAGGTGCCCAGCAGCGAGCCGGCGAAGATGGCCACGCTGTCGGCGAGCAGCGACTTGTTCAGCCGCTCCATGCGGCCGGGCACCAGGAGACCCGCGCGCTTGGCCACGCCCATCAGGGTGCCAGTGGCGTCGAACAGCTCGACCAGGAAGAACACCAGCACCACGTTCAGGAAGCCGTGCGACAGGGCCGCCTTGATGTCGAGCTTGAGGAAGGTCGGCTCGATCGAGGGCGGCATGTCGAAGATGCCGTGGAACTGGTTGCCGCCGAAGAAGAAGGAGGCGATGGTGACCGCGATGATGCCGATCAGGATGGCGCCCGGCACGCGGAACTTGTCCAGCGCGACGATCAGCAGAAAGCCCAGCGAGGCCAGCACCACCGGCGCCGAATGCAGGTCGCCCAACGTGATGTAGGTGGCCTTGGAGGGCGCCACGATGCCGGCGCTCTTGAGCGCGATCAGCGCCAAAAACAGCCCGATGCCCACCGTGATGGCGTTGCGCAGCGACTGCGGGATGCCCCGGATGATGAGGCCGCGCAGGCCGAACAGGGTGACCGCCATGAACAGGCAGCCCGAGATGAACACCGCGCCCAGCGCGGCCTGCCACGGAAAGCCCATGCCCAGCACCACGGTGTAGGCGAAGTAGGCGTTCAGGCCCATGCCGGGCGCCAGCGCGATCGGGTAGTTGGCGTACAGCGCCATCACTGCCGTGCCCAGCGCGGCGATCAGGCAGGTGGCGACGAACACCGAGTCCTTGGGCATGCCCGCGTCACCCAGGATCGAGGGGTTGACGAAGATGATGTAGGCCATCGTCAGGAAGGTGGTGACGCCGGCGATGATTTCGGTGCGCACCGTGGTGCCGTGGTCTTGCAGTTTGAACACGCGTTCGGTCCAGCTCATGGGCTTGTCTCCTCGAGTTATGGGGCTTGGGAATCAGGGTTGGGGGGAAAGGCCAGCGGCGTGGCCGTGCGCCAGGCTGGCGGCCACGTCCTTGGTTCGCTCACGCAGCCAGCGTGCGCTGCTCGACTGGTGGCTGCGCGGATGCCACAGCTGGTAGTACAGCAGTGGTGGCAGGGCGATGGGGCAGGGCAGGATGACCACCGGCAGCTGGGCGGCCACGCGCTCGCAGTACTGGCGACCGGTGGTCAGCACCAGCAGGGTGCCGGCCACCATCTCGGCCACCAGGCTGAAATAGGCGCAGCGCGCGGCAATGTTGCGCTGCAGCCCCTGGCTGTCGAGGATCTGGTCGATGATGCCGCGCGCGCCGGGGTGCATGGGCGTGGGGGCGATGTGCTCGGCGGCCAGCCAGTCGGCTTCGTCCCAGCCGCGGCGCACGGCCGGGTGCTCGCGGCTGACCAGGCACACCACCTCGTCGCTGAACAGGCGCGCCAGGTGCAGGTCTTCGGGCGGCTGCAGCCAGTTGCCGATCACCAGGTCGATGTCGCCCTGCGCCAGCTGCGCGCGGTAGTCGCTTTCGCGCGTGAGGGCGTGGATCTCGATGCGGGTGAGCGGCGCCTGGCGCTTGACGTCGGCCACCAGGCGCGGCAGGAAGGACGGGTCCAGGTAGTCGCTGGCGGCGACGCGGAAGGTGGTGGTGCTGGTGCGCGGGTCGAACTGGCGCGCCTCGGTGAACAGCGACTCGGCCGCGCGCAGGATGTGGGCCGCCGGCTCGACCATGCGGCGCGCGGCGTCGGTGGGCGCCATGTGGGCGCCGTGGCGCACCAGCAGCGGGTCGCCCGCCAGCTCGCGCAGGCGCTTGAGCGCGCTGGAGACCGCCGGCTGGTGCATGCCCAGGCGCAGCGCGGCGCGCGAGACGCTGCGCTCGGTCAGCACGGTGTGCAGCACGCGGATCAGGTGCAGGTCGATGCGGTCGAACAGCTGGCGCTCGGAGACCGCGCTGGCCATGCCGCCGGGCGCGGTGTCGCCGCCCGACGCGCCGGGTGGGGGTGTGCTCATGGTGCCGTGCCCGGTTGGAGGCGTGGGGCTTCAGGCGGCCTGCCGGACGGCGGCCAGCGCGCGCAGGATGGCCTCGCTGGTGGCGGGCGCCGACAGCGGCGGGTCGACCTGGTGCCCGCCCGCGGCCGAGATGGCATCGCGGATGGCGAAGAACACCGAGAAGGGCAGCAGCAGCGGCGGCTCGCCCACCGCCTTGCTGTGGTGAATCGAGTCTTCGACGTTGGGGCCGTCGAACAGCTTCACGTTGAACACCGGCGGGCAGTCGTTGGCGGTCGGGATCTTGTAGGTGCTGGGCGCGTGCGTGGTGAGCAGCCCCGTCTTGGGGTGCCACACCAGCTCTTCCGTGGTCAGCCAGCCCATGCCCTGGATGAAGGCGCCCTCGACCTGGCCGATGTCCACCGCCGGGTTGAGCGAGCGGCCGGCGTCGTGCAGGATGTCGGCGCGCAGCAGCTTCCATTCGCCGGTCAGCGTGTCGATCACCACCTCGCTCACCGCCGCGCCGTAGGCGAAGTAGTAGAACGGGTGGCCCTGCATCTTGTCCTTGTCCCACGACAGGCCGGGCGTGGCGTAAAAGCCGTCGGACCACAGCTGCACGCGGTCCAGGTAGGCCTCGCTGATGACGGTGTTGAAGGCCAGCACCTTGCCGCCCACGCGCACCTGGTCGTTGGCGAAGCGCACGTCCGCGGCCTGGCCGCCGTGGCGCGCGGCCACGCTGGCGGCCAGGCGCTCGCGCAGTTGGCGCGCCGCGTCCTGCGCGGCCTTGCCGTTCAGGTCGGCGCCGGTGGAGGCCGCCGTGGCCGAGGTGTTGGCCACCTTGCTGGTGTCGGTGGCGGTGCAGCGCACGCGCTCGAAGCCCACGCCCAGTTCGTGTGCCACCACCTGCGCCACCTTGGTGTTCAGGCCCTGGCCCATCTCGGTGCCGCCGTGGTTGACCAGGATCGAGCCGTCGGTGTAGATGTGTACCAGCGCGCCGGCCTGGTTGAAGTGCTTGACGTTGAAGCTGATGCCGAACTTGACCGGCGTCAGCGCCAGCCCGCGCTTGAGCACCGCGCTGTCGGCGTTGTAGGCGGCCACGGCGGCGCGGCGCGCGGCATAGTCGCTGCTGGCCTGCAGCTGCTCGACCAGCTCATGAATGATGTTGTCGCGCACCGGCTGCAAATAGGGTGTGACGTTGCGTTCGTCCTGGCCGTAGAAGTTGGCCCGGCGCACGGCGAGCGGGTCGCGCCCCAGCTTGCGCGCGATGCTGTCCAGGATGTTCTCGATGGCGATCGCTCCCTGTGGGCCGCCGAAGCCGCGAAACGCCGTGTTGCTCTGCGTGTTGGTCTTGCCGCAAAAGCCGTGCATGGCGACCTCGGGCAGCCAGTAGGCGTTGTCGAAATGGCAGACCGCGCGCGTCATCACCGGCGCCGACAGGTCGGCCGAGTGGCCGGCGTGCGACACCATCTGCAGCGTGACGCCCAGGATGCGGCCTTCGTCGTCGTAACCCACGTCGTACTCGTACCAGAAGCCGTGGCGACGGCCGGTGATCAGGAAGTCGTCGTCGCGGTCCAGCCGCAGCTTGACCGGGCGGTTCAGCAGCCGCGCGGCCACGGCGGCGATGCAGGCGAACTGGGCGGACTGCGATTCCTTGCCGCCAAAGCCGCCGCCCATGCGCCGGCACTCGACCAGCACCGCGTTGGACGGCACGCCCAGCGCATGCGCCACCAGGTGCTGCATCTCGCTCGGGTGCTGGGTGGAGCAGTGCACATGCATGCCGCGGCCTTCCCTGGGAATGGCGTAGCTGATCTGGCCTTCCAGGTAGAACTGCTCCTGCCCGCCCACGTCCAGGCTGGCCGTCAGGCGGTGCGGCGCCGCCGCGATGGCGGCGCGGATGCCGGCCTCGTCGCGCCCGCTGGCGCTGCGCAGCAGGTGCATTGGCGACACCACGTACTGGCCCTTGGCGTGCGCCTGGCGCGGCGTCAGCACGGGTTCGGCGGCCTCGACGCGCAGCACCTTTTTGGCCAGCGCGGCGGCGCGGCGCGCCGCGTCGCGCGTGCGGGCCACCACGGCGAACACCGGCTGGCCCAGATAGCGGATTTCGCCGTCGCACAGGATGGGGTCGTCGGGCACGGCCGAGCCGCAGTCGTTGACGCCGGGGATGTCTTCGGCCGTGATGACGCGCACCACGCCGGGCATGGCGCGCACCGCGTCCAGGTCGATGCCCAGCAGCCGGCCGGCGGCGACCGGCGAGGTGCCCAGCGCGCAGTGCAGGGTGCCGGCCAGCTCGGGAATGTCGTCGGTATAGGTGGCGGTGCCGGTGACGTGCAACACCGCCGATTCGTGCGGCAGGCTGATGCCCACGCGCGCGCCGGCGTCCTGCGCGCGGCCTTCGCCGGCGGCGTCCAGCCGCTGCCGCTGGTTGGCGTGGTAGTCGGCAAAGGGTTCGGCGGGGCGCAGCAGATGGTCGGCAACGGGTTTGTTCATGGTGCTCTCCTTGAACATCGCTTCAGGCCGCCACGTGCGGCATGACGCTGAACACGCTGGTATCGCCCGGCGCCAGCGGCGCCTCGGCGCGGGTCTCCAGCCACAGGCGCTCGATGAGGTTTTGCGCCACCTGCAGGCGGTAGCCGTCGCTGGCGCGCATGTCGGTCAGGGGCGCGAAGTCCTGCTTCATGGCCTGCTGGGCGGCGCGCACGGTGGCCTGCGTCCAGGGCTGGCCCAGGATGGCCGCCTCGGCGTGCGCGGCGCGCTTGACGATGCCGGCCATGCCGCCGTAGGCCAGGCGAATGCTCTGCACGGCGCCGCCCGCCAGCTCGATGGCCAGGCCGGCGCACAGCGCCGAGATGTCGCAGTCGAAGCGCTTGCTGATCTTGTAGCCACGCACCTGGCGCGCGAAGGCCGCCAGCGGCACGGCCACGGCCTGCACGAACTCGCCCTCCTGCAGGGCGTTCTTCATGTAGTCCAGATAAAAGTCGGTCAGCGGCATGCGGCGCAGCGCGGGGCCGCGGCGCAGCTCGACCTGTGCGTCCAGCGCCATCAGGATCGGCGGCGAGTCGCCGATGGGCGAGCCGTTGGCCACGTTGCCGCCCAGGGTGCCGGCGTGGCGGATGGGGGGCGAGGCAAATCGCAGCCAGACGTCGGTGAGCTGCGGCGCGCGCCGTACCAGGGCGCGCCAGGCGTCCTCCAGCGAGGCGGCGGCGCCGATCCACAGCTCGCCCTCGCGCTCCTCGATGCGCTGCAGGTCGGCCACCTGGCCGGTGTAGATCAGGTCGCCCACGTCGCGGAACTGCTTGTTGACCCACAGGCCGACGTCGGTGGAGCCGGCCAGCAGGCGCGCCTGCGGCTTGGCCAGGCGCAGGGCGGCCAGCTCGTCGGCGCTGCGCGGAGCGTGGAAGTGGTCGAGCCGCTCGCCCTGCGGCGTGGCGGTGGCGGCGGCGTAGTCGAGCGCGTCGGGGGCTTGCAGGCTCTGCAGCGCCTTGACCACGGCGGCGCGGTCGAGCCGCACCAACGGCAGGTCGAACATGCGCTGGCCGGCGTCCAGGATGGGGCGGTAGCCGGTGCAACGGCACAGGTTGCCCGACAGCTCGTCGGCCAGTTGCTGGCGCGACGGGCGCGTGCCGGCCTGCTGGTGTGCCTCGTAGCTGGACCACATCGACATCACGAAGCCGGGCGTGCAAAAGCCGCATTGCGAGCCGTGGCACTCGACCATGGCCTGCTGCACCGGGTGCAACTCGGCGTCATGGGCGGGCGCGGCCTGCTGCTGGCCCATGGCCTGCAGATCTTCCACCGTGAACAGTGCCTTGCCGTCCAGCGTGGGCAGAAACTGGATGCAGGCGTTGACGCTGGCGAGCTGCAGTTGGCCCTGCGCGTCCAGCTCGCCCAGCACCACGGTACAGGCGCCGCAATCACCTTCGTTGCAGCCCTCCTTGGTGCCGGTGGCGCGCTGGCGCTCGCGCAGCCAGTCCAGCACCGTGCGCGTGATCGGCTCGTCGCGCACCGTGACCACGGCGCCGCGGTGGTAGAAGTGGATGGCGGGGGCGGGGCGGTGTTCGGTCATGGCGTGTCTCGGGTTCGATGGCGCGGGCGCCCGTGGGGGCCGCACCGATGCCGCAATGATGCGACGTCCTCGCGGGGGCGGCATACCCACCCCTTCATACTCGATATGTTGTTGCTCGTATAACACTCGGGTTAACCCGAGCGGATCGAGCCGAATGGCGCACCGGCGCGCTCACCGCGTGGCGCTGGCAGCCGGCGGCGCCTGCAGCAACAGCTGCGCGGCGGTGGCGACGGCGATGACCTCGGGCTCCTTGCCGGTGATGCCGGGAATGCCGATCGGGCAGGTGACGCGCGCCTGCTCGGCCTCGCTGAAGCCGCGCGCCGACAGGCGGTGGCGAAAGGTGGCCCACTTGGTCTTGCTGCCGATCAGGCCGATGTAGGGCAAATCATCGTGCTGGCGCAGGCGCTGCAGGCAGGCGATGACGATGTCCAGGTCCTCGGCGTGGCTGAAGCTCATGATCAGCACGCGGCTGCCGGGCGCCAGTTCGTGCACGGCGGCCTGGATGGGGTCGCTGTATTCGGTGCGCACCTGGGCCGGCAGCGCGGGCGGAAAGACCTCGTCGCGGCTGTCGATCCAGCGCACGGCGTAGGGCAGGGTGCACAGCACCCGCACCAGGGCGTGGCCCACGTGGCCGCCGCCGAACAGGGCCAGCGGCGCCAGGTTCAAGGCGAGGCGCCGGCGCAGCGCGGGCGCGTCGGCCGCGCCGATGCGCTCGAAGCGCAGCATCACGATGCCGCCGCAGCACTGGCCCAGGCTGGGACCCAGGGCGAAGCGGCGCACCTCGCCGGGCGCGGGGGCGCCGGCCTGCCCCTGCAGCAGGGCGCGCGCCTGGGCCACGGCGTCGAACTCCAGGTTGCCACCGCCGATGGTGCCGCTCAGGCCCTCGGGCCACACCACCATCCAGGCGCCCACTTCGCGCGGGGCCGAGCCCTTGGTCTCGGCCACCTGCACCAGCACGCCGTCCGCCTGCGGCAGGCGTTGCAGGCAGTCGTCCAGCGCGCCAAGGGTGCTCATGCACCGATTGTGCGTTGCCGGCCCGGCGGCCTTATGGGCCTGGGCTTATGGCGCCCATGCCCAAGCCGGCATCAGCGAGCCCTAATCGACCTGTGCGCCCGAGGCCTTGACCACCGGCGCCCAGTTGTTCACCTCGTCGTGGATGAAGCGGCTGAAGTCGCGCGGGCTGTTCTTCTCGGACACCGCGCCCAGCTTGGCGTAGGCCTGGATGATCTCGGGCTTGTCGAAGGCGGCGTTGACCACCTGGTTGATCTTGTCGAGCACCGGCTTGGGCGTGCCCTTGGGGGCGACCAGGCCGAACCAGGAGGTGACGTCGAAGGGCGCGACGCCGCTTTCCTCCATCGTCGGCACGTCGGGCGCCGAGGCCGAACGCTGCTTGGTGGTGACGGCCAGGGCGCGCAGCTTGCCGGCCTGCACGTGCGGCCAGGCCGACGGCATGTTGTCGAACATGTACTGCACCTGCCCGCCCATCAGGTCGGTCAGCGCCGGCGCGCTGCCCTTGTAGGGCACGTGCACCGCGTGGGTGCCGGTGCGCACCTTGAACAGCTCGCCCGCCATGTGGATCGAGGTGCCGCTGCCCGAGGAGGCATAGGACACCTTGTCGCCCTGCGTCTTCAGCCAGGCGATGAACTCGGGCACGGTCTTGGCCGGCACGTTGGGGTTGACCACCAGGATGTTGGGCACCTTGGTGCACAGGGCCACGCCGTCGAAGTCGCGGTCCAGGTTGAACTTGACGTTGCGGTACAGCGTCTGGTTGATGGTGCTGGTGACCGCCATCATCAGCAGGGTGTAGCCGTCGGGCTCGGTCGCGCGCACCAGGTCGGTGGCGATGTTGCTGCCGCCGCCGGGCTTGTTCTCGACGACGAAGGTCTGGCCCAGCGCCTCGGTCAGCTCCCTGGCCATCAGGCGCGCCACCACGTCGGTGGTGCCGCCGGCCGAAAAGCCGACGACGATGCGCACCGGCCGGGTCGGCCAGGCGCCCTGGGCGCGTGCGCCCAGGGCGCTGGCGGCCAGCAGGCCCAGGCCGGCCTGGGCGATGTGACGGCGGGTGAGGGGGCGGGGCTGGGGCATCGGGGGGTCTCCTTGTACGTGTGAATTCGGGAGACTTGACTGTAATGGCACCGCGACTCCCGTCGAGCCGCGGTTTTCCCCACCCTGGCTCAGCGCACGTAGGCGGTCTCGCCGTGGCTGGCGATGTCCAGGCCCTGGCGCTCGTCTTCCTCGCTGACGCGCAGGCCGAACACCAAGTCGGCGATCTTGAAGGCGATGAAGGCCGCGATGCCGGACCACACCACGGTCATCAGCACGCTCTTGGTTTGCACCCAGACCTGGTGCGCCATGGCAAAGTCGGCGCCCTGCGTGCCGCCCAGGGCGGGCGCGGCAAACACGCCGGTCAGGATGGCGCCGATGATGCCGCCCACGCCGTGCACGCCGAAGACGTCGAAGGCGTCGTCCACCTTCAGCATGCGCTTCAAGCCGCCCACGCCCCACAGGCACACCACACCGGCCACCGCGCCGATGACGATGGCGCCCATGGGGCCGACGAAGCCGGCCGCCGGCGTGACCGCCACCAGCCCCGCCACGGCGCCCGAGGCCGCGCCCAGCATCGAGGCCTTGCCCTTGTGCAGCGCCTCGGCGGCCGACCAACTCAGCGTGGCGGCGGCCGTGGCCAGCACCGTGGTGACGAAGGCCAGGCCAGCCTGCCCGTTGGCGGCGCCGGCCGAGCCGGCGTTGAAGCCGAACCAGCCCACCCACAGCAGCGAGGCGCCGACCATGGTCAGCGTCAGGCTGTGCGGCGCCATGGCCTCTCGGCCGAAGCCGATGCGCTTGCCCACCATGTAGGCGCCCACCAGGCCGGCCATGCCGGCGTTGATGTGCACCACGGTGCCGCCGGCAAAGTCCAGCGCGCCGTCCTTGGCCAGCAGGCCACCGCCCCACACCATGTGCGCGATGGGCACGTAGCTGAGCGTGAACCACAGCACCGCGAACAGCAGCACCGCCGCAAAGCGCGCGCGCTCGGCAAAGGCGCCCACCGTCAGCGCCACCGTGATGGCGGCAAAGGTGCCCTGGAAGGCCAGGAACACGTATTCGGGGATGGTGGGCAGCCCGCCAAACGTCTCTGGCGTGACGCCCTTGAGGAACAGCTTGTCCAGCCCGCCGAAGAAGTTGCCCTCGCCGCTGAAGGTCAGGCTGTAGCCGTAGATGGCCCACAGCAGGGTGACCAGCGCGAAGATGACGAACACCTGCACCAGCACGCTCAGCATGTTCTTGCTGCGCGCCAGGCCGCCGTAGAACAGCGCCAGGCCGGGAATGGTCATCAGGATCACCAGCAGGGTGGAGGTCAGCATCCAGGCGGTGTCGCCCGAGTTGAGCGCGGGCACGGGCGCGTCGGCGGCAAAGGCTGGGGCGGCCAGCAGCAGCGCCAGCAGGAGGGAAATGCGTTTCATGTTGGGAGGCTCCAGGGTGCGTGCGGTCAAAGGGCTTCGGTGCCGGTCTCGCCGGTGCGGATGCGCAGGACGTGTTCGAGCGCGGTGACGAAAATCTTGCCGTCGCCGATCTTGCCGGTGCGCGCGCCCTGCTCGATGGCCTCGATCACGCGCTCCAGGTCACCGTCGGCCACGGCCGTCTCGATGCGGATCTTGGGCAGGAAGTCGACCACGTACTCGGCGCCGCGGTACAGCTCGGTGTGGCCCTTCTGCCGGCCGAAGCCCTTGACCTCGGACACCGTCAGGCCCGAGGCGCCGACGGCGGCCAGGGCCTCGCGCACCTCCTCGAGCTTGAAGGGTTTGATGATGGCGGTCACCAGTTTCATGTTGCTTCCTTTTTGATAGCTGTTCGCGCTTGATTCATGGCCACTGGAGTGGCTTTTGGCTTAAAACGAATACTTGATGCCCAGCACCAGCGCGGTGCGGCCGGTGAAGCGCCCCGAGGGCGTGACGTAAAGCGCCTTGTCGGCGTTGGTGCCGACCACGGCGGCGCTGGCCGACAGGCCGTTGCCGAAGTCCTTGTTCAGCGTCAGTGCGTAGTCGGTGTAGGCCAGCGCGCCGTTGTGGCGCACGCCCTGGCGGCCAACGTGCGGCACCACCGACCAGCCCTCGCCCAGGTCCAGGTTGGCGCTCAGGTCGAGGTAGCCGCTGCCCTTGCTGTCGGCCACGCCGAACAGATTGGTGAGCGCGTGCGAGTACTTCAGCGTGACCATTTCGTAAGTCAGCGCGCCGTAGATCTCGGTGGTGTTGGGGCTGACCGCCAGCCGCGCGCTGGGGTACTGGTAGCGCAGCAGGCCGACGTCGTAGCCGAGCGGGCCGGCGCTGCCCTTGTAGCCGCCGTAGACGTCCCATTCCATCGGCGCGTCGCCGCCGCCGTCCTTGATCCAGCGGATCGACGACAGCCAGGTGCCCAGGTACAGGCCGCTGGCGTGGCTGTAGTCGGCGCCGGCACTGATGGCGGGATCGAGGCGGCTTTGCGAGATGCCGCGATAGCGGTAGTCGCTGACGGCGCCCAGGTTGAAACTCAGGCTGTGCTCGGGCTTGGCGGCGGCAGCAGTGCTCGGCTCGGCGGTCTGGGCCGACGCGCCCAGGCTGGCGCCCAACAGGCCGGCGGCCAAGAGGGCGGATATCAGGGGGGATGACGAAGGGTGCAAGGTCTCTCTCCTGGGGTTGAAATGGCGGACGCAAGCCTTCAAGCAGATACCGTGCCATGTCAGATCCGGGGCCGCGCGACGGCGCTGCAACGCCGTGGGGGAGCGCGGGCGCTGCTTCAGTGCGACTCCAGTGCGCCCCGGTTCAGGGCGCGTGTGTCGGTGGGTGCTGCACCACTCGCGTGCATGGCCGTGCACGTTTGCGTGCAGGCCGAGGGCGGGCCTTGCGCCGCTTCTGGGGGCCGACACTGATACCCAGTTGCAATCAACGTGTTGAGAACGCCGGGCGGGTGGTGGTGGGCCAAGGGGCTTGGGTGGGCAGCTCCGCTCGTGTCCCCCGCTGTCCGTCTGCGACGGCCATCTCCGCCTTGACCTCGCTGCGCTGCCCACCCAAGCCCCTTGGCGGGAGGCGGCAATCACCCACCAGGCGGCCTGCGCTGCCAGCAACGCCACGGATCAGGCCGTTGGGGTGCCCGGCGCAGTGAAGTGAAGGCGGAGCCGGCCGCAGGCCGGTGGGGGACATGAACGAAGCCGGGCGCCCCGACGGCCTGATCCCGCCCCGCGGCGGGCGTTTAGTCTTTTCGAATGCGAAACCGAATCAGTCGTCCAGCCCCAGGTCCTGCATCTTGCGCGTGATGGTGTTGCGCCCGATGCCCAGCTTTTGCGCCGCCTCGGCGCGGCGGCCGTTGGTCAGCGCCAGGGCGGTGCGCAGCAATTCGCCCTCGAAGCGCTCGGCCAGTTGCTTCCAGACTTCGGGCTCGCCGGCCTCCAGCCGGGTGCGGGCCTCGTGGGCGAGGGCGGTGGCCCAATCGGCAGGGGCGCTGGCGTCGTGGACCATGGCGGAAGTCGGCGCGGCGCGAGCTTCGGCGGGCGCGGCCGAAAGCGCGCTTGTGGGCGCCGGCGCGACGCGGGTCTCGGCGGGCGGGGCCGCGCCGAACAAGTCGGCCGGCAAGTCCTCGGGCTGGATCAGCTGCGTGGGCGCCATCACCGTCAGCCAGCGGCACAGGTTCTCGAGCTGGCGCACGTTGCCGGGGTAGTCGAAGGCGGCCAGGCGGGCCAGCGCGGCGTCGGCGATGCGCTTGGGCTCCACGCCCAGCTCCTGCGCGCTGCGCGCCAGAAAAAAGCGCGCCAGCTCGGGGATGTCCTCGCGGCGCTCGCGCAGCGACGGCAGGCGCAGGCGGATCACGTTCAGGCGGTGGTACAGGTCTTCGCGGAAGCTGCCCTCGCGCACCTGCTGCTCCAGGTTCTGGTGCGTGGCGGCGATGATGCGCGCATCCACCTTCAGCGGCTGCTGGCCGCCGACGCGGTAGAACTGGCCGTCGCTGAGCACGCGCAGCAGGCGCGTCTGCAGCTCCAGCGGCATGTCGCCGATCTCGTCCAGAAACAGCGTGCCGCCGGCCGCCTGCTCGAAGCGGCCGCGCCGCAGCGCCTGCGCGCCGGTGAAGGCGCCGCGCTCATGGCCGAACAGCTCGCTTTCCAGCAAATCCTTGGGCACGGCCGCGGTGTTGATGGCGACGAAGGGGCCGGCCGCGCGCCGGCTGTGGCGGTGCAGGGCCAAGGCCACCAGCTCCTTGCCGGTGCCGCTGGCGCCGGTGACCAGCACCGTGGCCTGGCTCTGGCTCAGGCGGCCGATGGCGCGAAACACCTCCTGCATGGCGGGTGCCTGGCCCAACATCTGCGGCATGTCCGCCGCGCCGGCCTCGGCCGCCGGATCGTGCCGGCTTTCATCGATGGCGCGGCGGATCAGCTCGACCGCGCGCGCCACGTCGAAAGGCTTGGGCAAATACTCGAAGGCGCCGCTCTGAAACGCGCCCACGGCGCTGTCGAGGTCGGTGTAGGCGGTCATGACGATGACCGGCAGATCGGGCTGTCGGCGCTTGACCTCGGCCAGCAGTTCGATGCCGCTGCCGCCCGGCATGCGGATGTCGCTGACCAGCACCTGCGGCGCGTCGCCGGCGTCCAGCGCGGCCAGCACCTCGCGCGGGTCGCTGAACAGGCGCACCGGCAGCTGCTCGCGCTCCAGCGCGCGCTGCAGCACGAAACGGATGGATTGGTCGTCGTCGATGACCCAGATGGGTTTCATGAGAGTAGCTCCATCAGCGCACGGGCAGCAGCAGCTTGAAGCGCGTCCGCCCGCCCGTGCTTTCGTATTCGATCGTGCCCTCGTGCTGCTGCACGAAGGTCTGCGCCAGCGCCAGGCCCAGGCCGGTGCCGTCGGCGCGGCCGGACACCAGGGGCTGGAAGATGCGCTCGCGCAACTCCGGCGGCACGCCCGGGCCGTTGTCTTCCACCTGCAGCTCGATGGCCAGCCGAAAGCGCTGCTGGCCGATGGTGAGCTGGCGCGCCACGCGCGTGCGCAGGGTGATGCACGCGTCGCCGGCCGTGATGCGCGCCGCCAGCGCCTGGGCGGCGTTGCGCACGATGTTGAGCAGCGCCTGGATCAGCCGCTCGCGGTCGCCGCGCAGTTCGGGCAGCGAGGCGTCGTAGTCGCGCCGGATGTCCAGCCCACGCGGAAACTCGGCCAGCACCACGGCGCGCACGCGCTCGCACACTTCGTGGATGTTGACCTCGCCCAGCACCAGCGCGCGCTGGTGCGGCGCCAGCAGCCGGTCGACCAGCGCCTGCAGGCGGTCGGCCTCGTGGATGATGACGTCGGTGTACTCGGCGGATTCGGCAAAGTCGCGCGCCGCGGCCTCCAGCGCCAGCAGCTGCGCCGCGCCGCGAATGCCGCCCAGCGGGTTCTTGATCTCGTGCGCCAGGTTGCGCAGCAGCTCCTTCTGTTCGCGCGCCAGGCGGTGCGTGCGCTCTTCGCGGTCCTGGCGCGCCTGCTGTTCGATCTCGATCATCTCCAGCAGCACGCCGCCGCGCGCGCCCCCGCGCTCCAGCGGGCTGACGACCACGTGCACCGGCAGCGGATGCGCGCCCGGCGCCGGGCCGTGCAGCGTGGCCTCGAAACGGCTGACCATCAGCTCGCCGGTGCGCTGCAGCGCATCGCGCAGCGGCGCCGGATCGACGAACCAGTCCAGCGCCTGGCCCTGCACCAGCTTGCGGCGCGACTGGCACAGGGCGTTTTCCAGCGCCGCGTTGACCCGCTCGCAGCGGCCGTCGACGCGCACCACGGCCACCAGGGTGGCGAGCAGGTCGAAGGCGTCAGGGGCGACGGGGTCAGGCGGGGCACTCATCGGGGGTTGAATCAGCCGGACGCAGAAGACGCAGAGGTTTCGCGAAAGACGCAAAAGAATCCATTCATGAATTTGTTCCTTTTGCGTCCTTTGCGCTTTCTTTGCGTCCTCTGCGTTCGGCTGTTTGGGCTGTTGCGGCGCCTCCCGCAGCGCCGGCTTTCAAAGTTCCTTGACCAGCACCTTGCTGCGCCGGTCCCAGTTGTACTTGCGCTTGCGCGCGTCGGGCAGCCAGTCCGGGTCCACCGGCTGAAAGCCGCGCTTGATGAACCAGTGCATGGTGCGCGTGGTCAGCACGAAGATGCTCTTCAGGCCCATCAGGCGCGCGCGCTGCTCCACGCGCTTCAGGACCTTTTCGCCGTCGCCCTGGCCCTGGCTTTGCGGCGACACGGTGAGCGCCGCCATCTCGGCCGTGCCGGCGTCGGGGTAGGGGTAGAGCGCGGCGCAGGCGAAGATCACGCCGTCGTGCTCCAGCACGGTGTAGTTGCCGATGTCGCGCTCGATGTCGGTGCGGCTGCGCTTGACCAGGGTGCCGTCCTTCTCGAACGGCTCGATCAGCTGCAGGATGCCGCCCACGTCGTCGGCGTCGGCCTCGCGCAGGCTTTCCAGCTTTTCGTCGACCACCATGGTGCCGATGCCGTCGTGCACGTACACCTCCAGCAGCAGCGCGCCGTCGCGTGCGTAAGGCAGGATGTGGCTGCGCTCCACCCCGTGCTCGCAGGCGTCCACGCAGTGGCGCAGGTAAAAGCTGTCGTCGGTGGGCCGCTCGGGCTTGGGCAGGCGCGCCAGCATGGCGCGCGCCTCGGCCAGCGGAACCTCGGTGTCGATCGGGTTGTCTTCGGACTCGGGCTCGCCCGGGTGCATGCGCAGGCCGGGCGTTTCGGTCAGGAACAGCAGCTTGTCGGCCTGCAGCGCCACCGACACCGAGGTGGTCACTTCCTCCATCGCCAGGTTGAAGGCCTCGCCCGTGGGCGAAAAACCGAACGGCGACAGCAGCACCAGGGCGCCGCTGTCGAGCGCGCGGCGGATGCCCGCGACGTCCACCTTGCGCACCACGCCGGTGCTCTTGAAGTCCACCCCGTCGATGATGCCCATCGGCCGCGCGGTGATGAAGTTGCCCGAAATCACCCGCACCGTGGCGCCCGCCATGGGCGTGTTGGGCAGGCCCTGACTGAAGGCCGCCTCGATCTCGAAGCGCAGCTGCCCCGCCGCCTCCTGCGCGCAGTCCAGCGCCACCTCGTCGGTGATGCGCTGGCCGTGCGAATACTTGGGCTGATGCCCCTTGGTGGCCAGCTGCTCGTTGATCTGCGGTCGAAAGCCGTGCACCAGCACCAGCTTGACGCCCATGCTCTGGATCAGCGCCAGATCGGTGGCGATGGAGGCCAGCTTGCCCGCCGCGATCGCCTCGCCCACCACGCCGACGACAAAGGTCTTGCCGCGGTGCATGTGGATGTAGGGCGCAACCGAGCGAAACCAGGGAACGAAGGTGAAATTGAAGACAGTGGACATGGGCGGAAGCTGGGGGAAGAGGGCGCCGGCAAGCGCAGGCCCGGGCGGGCGCAAGGATAACGCCCCGCGGCGGCAGGGGCCGTGGCCAGCGCGCTGTTTTTATTGGCGAAGCAGCGCCGGGCTGGCCCAAAGTACACCAGCGAAGCCTGCGCGGGTGCAAGGCTGCGGGCTTGTCCACGATCCGACGGGCCCCTGCGTTGAAGGGGCTCGATCATCCTGAAAGGCGTTGTCATGAAATCGTCTGCCCTCGCGGCCTGCGGCCTGGCCGCTCTGTTGGCCTTCTCCTCGGGCGCGGCCAGCGCCAAGGGTTGCATCAAGGGCGCGGCCGTGGGCGCGGTGGCCGGCCACTATGCCGGGCATCACGCCGTGATCGGCGCGGTCGGCGGCTGTTTTGCCGGGCGGCACCTGGCCAAGACCAAGGCGGCCGAGCAAAAGGCCGCCCTGCAGCGGGCCGACCAGGGCAGCACGGTGCACGCCGGCACGCTGCAAACCACCGCGCCGGCCCACTGACCGGTGCCGCGCCCCGGTCAGGGGCGGCGCTCCAGCGCCAGCTTCAACCCCAGGCCCAGCAGCACGGCGCCGCTGGTGCGATAAATCCAGCGAGCGCCTGCGATTGTGAATGACTGCCGAGACAAGGCCGTCAAACGGCCCGCTGGCGCGGGGTGGCCGGCCAACGCAGCCAGCGGTTGAACACCAGCACCCCCGCCAAAACCGCGACCATGCCCGCCACCTGGCTCGCGTCGGGTACCTGGCCCAGCAGCAGGTTGACCAGCAACGTAAAAACCGGGACGAGGTTGAAGGCGATGGCTGCCTTGTCCGGCCCGATGGCCTGCACGCCGCGCAGCCAGAACACATAGGCCAGGTAGCCGCCACACACGCCCATGTAGGCCAGGATCGCGTGGGCCCCGAGCGATGCATGGGCCAGGGCGGGCCCGGACGCCTCCAGCCAGGCCGCGGCGACCACCAGGGCCAGCGTGCCGACCAGCACCGTCCAGCGCGCGAACTGCATGGGCGGGATGTGCGCGGCGTAGCGCTTGGACGCCACGCTGTAGAAGCTCCAGGCCAGGCAGGCCGCCAGCATCCACCCGTCGCCCGCTGCCACGTGCAGTTGACGCAGATCGCCGCCGGTGATGACCAGGCACACGCCGGCAAACGCCAGCCCGATGCCGACCCACTGCACCGCCCCGATGGGCGTCTTCAGCATGCGGGCCGACAGCAGCACCGACACCAGCGGTGACAAGGCCATGATCAGCGCCGCGTTCAGCGCCGACGTGCTGGTCATGGCCTCGAAAAAGGCGTAGTTGAAGCCGAACACGCCCAATAGACCCAGGGGCACCAGCACCCCCGCATCGCGCGCGTGCAAGACCGATTCGGCCCGACCGCGCCACAGCCGCACAGCCAGGAACACGACCGAGGCCAGCACGAAGCGCTCGGCGGCCGAGGTCAGTGCCGGCAGCTCACCGGCCAGGGCGTGGGCGGCATTGAAGTTGCTGCCCCAAAACAGGGTGCTGAGGATGATCATCGACCAGATCGAAACCAATGCATTCACGAGGGTTCTCCAGAAATTGTGAAGAACACGGGCCATTGCGACCGCATTCCACGAGGAGATAGCGTATAGATTCCATTCGTGGTATCAATACACAATATTGACAATTGAAATTCCGTTTATGAAATCAAACCTGTCCTTGGACGATCTGCAGATATTCCAACAGGTGGCGCAACACGGCGGCATCACCGCCACCGCGCGAGCCACGGGCCTGCCTGCGGCCACCTTGAGCCGCCGGCTCAAGCAGTTGGAACGGGCCGTGGGTGGACGATTGCTGGAGCGCAACGCCCACCACTTTGCGCTGACCGAATTGGGGGAGGGCTATTACCAGCGCTGCACACCACTGCTGGCCGAGCTGCGCGACATCCGCCAGCAATTGAGCGAGCGCCATGCTCGCTTGAGCGGCTGCCTGCGCGTCACCGCGCCCGTGGGTGCAGCGCAGAACTGGCTGGGCCAATGCTTCAACGCGTTCCTGCACCAGTATCCCGGCATCGAACTGGAGCTGGTGTTGTCCAACCAGATCGAAGACCTGGTCGAGCAGCACATCGACGCCGCCTTTCGCGTGGGCGAGCTGCGTGACAGCAGTTGGGTGGCGCGGCCGGTGCGGGGCTCGCACGTGATGTTGTGCGCGGCGCCGGCCTATCTGCAGGCGTGCGGTCTGCCCGGCCATCCCGAGCAACTGCGCCAGCACACATTGATAGCCTCGTACCCGTTGCATGAATGGTGGCTGGAACAGGCGGAGAGTGGCGCCATTTTCCGCTTCAATCCGCAGGCACGCCTGCGTGTCAACGACGTGGCCGTTGCGCAGGACGCCGCCCGCGCCGGCTTGGGCATCACGCTGCTGCCGAGCTACTTCCTGGAGGGCGCCGGCAGCGCCGGTCTGCAGGTCGTGTTGCCCGATTGGCGGGGCATCCGACGCCCACTGTATCTGTACTACCGAGATCGCGACGTCATGCCGGCGCGCCTGAAGGCCTTGATCGACTTCGTGATGACATGGGCGCGCCAGCGGGATGCGCCGGCGTTTTAGGATGCGTGAACGCGGATGCCGTTGGTGATCCAATGCATCCATTTCCATGATCCAGCGCCATTCGCGCCCAGTCCATCCAGCCCCCCCAACATGGTCAAACCATCCGCCGCGCCAGCAGCGCGCGTCACCATCGGCGAACTGATCGCCCGCGGCTCGCGGCGACTGACGGAGGCGGGCGTCGCCTTCGGCCACGGCACCACCAACGCCCGCGACGAGGCCGCCTGGCTGCTGCTGTGGTGCCTGGGTCTGCCGCTGGACAGTCCGCTGGGCGACGAGCCCGGTTCCATATCAAATCGGCCTGTAGCGCCCGCCGATCAAGCGCGAGTAGCTGCGCTTTTTGATCAACGCATCGCCAGCCGCAAGCCCGCCGCCTACCTGACGCGCGAGGCCTGGCTGGCCGGCGTGCCGTTCTATGTGGACGAGCGCGCCATCGTGCCGCGCAGCTTCATTGCCGAGCTGCTGGCCGACGGCAGCATCGACGCCTGGCTGAGCGATCGCACGCGCCGCGTGCTCGACCTGTGCACCGGCAACGGCAGCCTGGCCTGCCTGGCGGCCATGGCCTGGCCCGAGGTGGCCGTGACCGGCGCCGACCTGTCGCGCGACGCCCTGGCCGTGGCGCGCATCAACGTCGACCGGCATGGTTTGCAGGCGCGCGTGCAGTTGGTCGAATCCGACGGCCTGGCCGCCTGCCCCGGCCCGTGGGATTTGATCCTGTGCAACCCACCCTACGTGAACGCGCAAAGCATGGCGCGCCTGCCGCCCGAATACCGCGCCGAGCCCGCCCTGGCCCTGGCCGGCGGCCCCGACGGCATGGACTTCATCCGCCGCCTGTTGCAGGACGCCCCCGCGCGCATGAGCGAGGACGCCGTGCTGGTGCTGGAGATCGGCAATGAGCGCGCGTTTTTCGAGGCGGCGTTTCCCGAACTGCCCGTGTTCTGGCTGGAGACCAGTGCCGGCAGCGACCAGGTGCTGCTGATCACGCGGCAGGCCCTGGCGGGTGCCGAACTCGGCACGGCACACGGTTGACCCAGCGGCCCGCAAGCCGCTGGTCCGCTGGCGATTTCGCCGATCGGCACGGGCCGCCGTCTCGACGTGCCTGGCTCAGGACGCCTCGCCTTGTTGCGGCGGGCGGGGGCTCAAGGCATGCCGGTCGCCCGCGCGATGGGCGCCTCGCCTCCAGGGCTGCCAGCCCAGCTTGACCCCCAGCGTGCCCAGCACGATCAGGCCCATGCCCAGCGCCTGCGCCGGCCTGAGCAGGCGGTCGTAGAACAGCCAGTCGGTAAAGATGGCCGTGAGCGGGTTGGCAAAACTCAGCACGGCGATCATCGGCGTCGACACCCGGGGCAGCGCTGAGTACACCAGGACCCAGGCCACGCCGGTTTGCAACACGCCGATCAGGGCCACCAGCCCCCACGCGGGCGCTGCGATCGGCTGATCGAAGTGCACGAACGGCGCGAACAGCAGCACGCCGGCCAGCGTCTGAATGAGGGTGGTGACTTCGCCGCGCTGCTCCTTCAGTTGCTGTCCGGCAACGGCGGTGATGGCGTAGACGACCGAGCCGGCCAGCAGGATCAGCACCCCGCTCAACCAGCGCGCATCCAGGTCGTGCCCGCCCAGGCTGAGGTTGCTCGCCAGCGCCACGCCGACAAAGGCCGTGGCAAGCCAGACCAGCTGCACGCGCGAAATCCGCTCCTTCCAGAGCACGGCACCCAGCAGGACAACCCAGAACGGCTGGATGTGAAACAGGATCGTGGCCGTGCTGATGGAGGTGCGCAAAATGCCCTCGAAGAAGGCCGCCCAGCTGAGCACCAGGCTCACGCCCGCGACCGCGCCGATCCACAGGCTGCGCAAGCTCAGGTTGGGATCGGGCAGGATGCCCCGGGCCAGGCACCAGACGGCCAGAAAGGCCGCGCCGATGACGCTGCGCCAGAAAACGATCGTGATGGTGCGTATTCCACGCGATGGCGGACACGATTCCACGCTGATGGCGGACAGAGTTCCACCGTCATGGCGGACACCGTTCCACGGTGATGGCGGACAGCATTCCATTTTGATGGCGGACACCTGAGGGTGTTCTGAGTGACCCAAACGA
>JAFKGE010000029.1 GCA_017307865.1 Burkholderiales bacterium
GTCGCCAAAGAAAAGAAGGCAAAAGAAAGGCGACCCCACTGGCCGCGTCCCTTCGCTTCGCTGCGGGCAACCTGCGATGCTCGCGCCTGGGGCGGTGCTGCGGAACTCGCTTCGTTCACTGCGTTCACTTCGCTCAGACAACCGCAGCAAGTCAGAGCACGAAGCATGGGCATGCTGCGCTGCCCATGCCCGCCCCAGCCGCTGCGCTTCTCGGCACGGCCAGAGGGGAGTTCAAAGCCGGGGCCGAGCGCAGCGATGGCCCGCATCAAAACCCCTGTGGCTGCGCCTGCGGCGCGGTGTTTGCGGGGTGGCGCGTGCACCGCAGGATGCACGCGCTTCGTGGACTGACTCGCCGCGGTTGTCTGAACGGAGCGCGCCAGCGCGCAGTGAGTTCTGCGGCGCACCCCGCAAGCGCCGTGACGCAGGTTTGCCCCGAAGCGAAGCGCAGGGGTCGCAGACTTGGGGTCGCTTTTCTTTGGTTCCTTTCTTTGGCGAGACAAAGAAAGGGACTGCGCCGCCGGGCGCATATCCCGGCCGACAGCGCATCCAGCGCCGCTGGCCCCTCACCCCCACCCTCTCCCCAAAGGGGCGAGGGAGTGAAGTCGGGGAGGGCGCATGAACCTCTCGCGCCCCTTCATCCAGCGCCCCATCGCCACCGTGCTGCTCACGCTCGGCCTGGCGCTGGCGGGCATCGCGGCGTTTTTTGCGCTGCCGGTGGCGCGGCTGCCGGCGGTGGACTTTCCGGTCATCTTCGTCAGCGCGCGCATGGCCGGGGCCTCGCCGGCCGACATGGCGCGCACCGTCGCCACGCCGCTGGAGCGCACGCTGGGCACCATCGCCGGCGTCAACGAGATGACCAGCAGCTCCAGCACCGGCTCGTCGCGCGTGGTGCTGCAGTTCGACCTGAACCGCAACATCGACAGCGCCGCACGCGACGTGCAGGCGGCCATCAACGCCGCGCGCATCGACCTGCCGGCCAACCTGCGCACCAACCCGACCTACCGCAAGGCCAACCCGGCGGCGCAGCCCTTTCTGATCCTGGCGCTGACCTCCAAGTCGCGCACGCCGGGCCAGATCTACGACGCGGTGAGCAACATCGTCAGCCAGCGCCTGCTGCAGGTCGAAGGCGTGGGCGACGTGGAACTGGGCGGCGGCTCGCTGCCGGCGGTGCGGGTCGAACTGAACCCGTTCGCGCTGGCCAGCCTGGGCATCAGCGCCGAGGACGTGCGTGCCGCCATCCAGGCCAACAACGCCAACCGGCCCAAGGGCGTGGTCGAGGTGGGCGATGCCGACGACGGCCGCGCGCTGCAGGTGCTGACCCCGCCGCCCGGCCTGCGCGCGGCCGACTACAGCGGCCTGATCGTGGGCCTGCGCGACGGGCAGGAGGTGCGCCTGAATCAGGTGGCGCGCGTGATCGACAGCGTGCAGGACACGCGCACGCGCGGCATGTTCAACGGCGAACCGGCCATCGTGGTCAGCGTGACGCAGCAGCCGGGCGCCAACCTGATCGCCACCGCCGACGCCATCGACGAGCTGCTGCCGCAGCTGCGCGCGCAACTGCCGCCCGACATCGAGCTGGCGGTGGCGATCGACCGCACGGGCTCGATCCGCGCCTCGGTGTCCGAGGTCGAGATCACCCTCGTCATCGCGGTGCTGCTGGTGGTGGCCGTGGTGGGGCTGTTCTTGCGCAACCTGCGCGCGGCGGTGATTCCGGCGGTGGCCACCGGGGTGTCGCTGCTGGGCACCTTCGGCGTGATGTACGCGCTGGGCTATTCGCTCAACAACCTCAGCCTGATGGCGCTGACCGTGGCCACCGGCTTCGTGGTGGACGACGCCATCGTGGTGCTGGAGAACATCTCGCGCCACCTCGAGCGCGGACAGACGCGCGTGCGCGCCGCGCTGGAGGGCGCGCGCGAGGTGGGTTTCACGGTGCTGACGATCAGCGTGTCGCTGGTGGCGGTGTTCATTCCGCTGCTGTTCATGGGCGGGCAGGTGGGGCGGATGTTCCGCGAGTTCGCGGTCACGCTGTCGAGCGCGGTGGGCATCTCGCTGGTGATCTCGCTCACCACCACGCCCATGCTGTGCGCCATGCTGCTGCCGGCGGGCGACGCGCCGGCGCCGCAGCGCCGATCGGCGGCCGGCCGCCTGCGCGCGCGCCTGGGCGCCTGGCTGCAGGGCGGCGAGCGCTGGCTGATGCGCACCTATGCGCGCTCGCTCGACTGGTCGCTGGCCTCGCCCTGGCTGGTGGTGCTGGTGCTGGCGGTGGTGGTGGGCCTGAACGGCTATCTGTTCACGCGCATCACCAAGGGCTTTTTCCCCGAGCAGGACAACGGCCAGCTGATTGCCGGGCTGCGCGCCGACCAGAGCATTTCATCGGCCGCCATGGCCGACAAGCTGCAGCAGGCGGTGGACATCATCCGCGCCGATCCGGCCATCGGTACGGTGGTGGCGTTCTCGGGCGGCTCGCGCGCGGGTGGCGGCTTTCTGTCCGCGGCGCTCAAACCGCCCGCGCAGCGCGCCCAGGGCGACAGCACGCGCGCCGTCATCAACCGGCTGCGCCCGCAGCTGGGGCGCATCACCGGGCTGCGCGTGTTCCTGGGGCCGGTGCAGGAACTGCGCATGGGCGGGCGCAGCAGCAACAGCACCTACCAGTTCACGCTCAAGGCCGACAACCAGGCCGACCTGAAGACCTGGGTGCTGAAGCTGGCGGCGCAGATGAAGCTCGATCCGCGCCTGACCGACGTCGACGACGACCAGAGCGACAACGGGGTCGAAACCTTCGTCCAGGTGGACCGCGGCAAGGCCACCAGCCTGGGCGTGCCGCTGGGCAGCATCGACGCCGCGCTGTACGACGCCTTCGGCCAGCGCCAGGTGGCCACCATGTACAGCGACCTGAACCAGTATTCGGTGGTGATGGAGTGGGCGCCGCGCTACGCCCAGGCACCCGTGGTGCTGAACGACGTGCAGGTGCCGGCCAGGGCGGCGCCGGCGCCCGCGGCCCGCGATAGCAGCAGCACGACGTCAAACGGCACGGCCGCAGCCGGCACCTCGGCCAATCCGGGCCTGCGCAATGCCTCCGTCGGCCAGCCCATTTCGACGGCGGCCAGTGCCATGGTCCCGCTGTCGGCGTTCGCGCAGTTCTCGGAGCGCGCCGTGCCCACCAGCGTGTTTCATGACGGCGGCGAGCTGTCGTCCACGCTGTCGTTCGACCTGGCCGACGGCGTCTCGATCGAGCAGGGCCGCCAAGCGGTGCTGGAGGCGGTGGACGCCATCGGCATGCCCAACAACGTGCGCGGCGCCTTCAGCGGCGCGGCCGCGGCGGCGCAGCAGACGCAGTCGCAGCAGCTGCTGCTGATCGTGGCCGCCATCGTGGTGATCTACATCGTGCTGGGCATGCTGTACGAAAGCCTGATCCACCCCATCACGGTGCTCACCACGCTGCCCAGCGCGGGCTTCGGCGCCGTGCTGGCGCTGCTGGCGCTGCGCATGGAGTTCTCCATCATGGCGCTGATCGGCGTCTTTCTGCTGATCGGCATCGTCAAGAAAAACGCCATCCTCATCATCGACTTCGCCCTGGCCGCCGAGCGCGGGCGCGGCCTCACGGCCACGCAGGCGGTGCGCGAGGCCTGCCTGCTGCGCTTTCGCCCGATCCTGATGACCACCCTGGCCGCCGGCCTGGGCGCGCTGCCGCTGGCCATCGGCTTCGGCCAGGGCTACGAGCTGCGCCAGCCGCTGGGCGTGACCATCATCGGTGGCCTGATCGCCAGCCAGCTCCTGACCTTGCTGACCACGCCCGTGGTCTACGTGCTGCTTGACCGGTTGCGCCACCGCCGCGCCGACGAGGCGGGCCTGGCGCAGGCGGTGGTGCCCGGGTAACGTCACCGCGATGGATTCGGCGCCGGATGCTGTGCCATCGACACGGGCCCGAAGGCCGCGGAGCAGGCCATGCCAGCGATCGCCGTGGAAGGGCTTTGCCCGACCACGGGCGATGCCCCCTCGCAGGGGGGAGGCGAAGCGGAACGCAGTTCGCGCAGCCTGGGGGTGGTTGTCATCTCACCCAGTGGCCGCCGTGCAAGGCCCAGCCGCCGCGCGGGCCGCGCTCCCAGTAGCGCGCCTGCCAGTGGTAGCCGGGGCGCGGACGCACGTAGCGGCCCGGCACCCACACGTGGCGCCCGCCGTACCAGTTCCAGTAGCCGCCGATCCACACCGCGCCGACGTAGGGCGCGGCCGGCACCACCTCGTACTGCGGCGTGGGCGGCTCGACCGTGGTGTAGACGTCGCCGTCGGCCACCGCCACCGGTGCCGGCACCACGGCGCAGCCGCTGAGCAGAGCGCTGGCGGCCAGCAGGGCGGCGGCGCCCCAGCGCAGGGCGGGGCGGGCCAGGGGGGGATGCAAGGCGGACATGAAACGCTCCTGTTGGAAACGGGTTTGCGAGGGCAGACCCACGCTGACCCAACGGGGCGTTCGCACCCAGTGCCGACGCGCTTTACGAAACTTTGCGCGCCCGACGGGGATCGTTGAATCCGTGTGTTCATGCTCGGCTCTGCCTTGCCGGTGCGCCGCACCGCTCTGGGCCCGACCGCCTTTTCGTCATGTTGTTTCGCACTCCCCTGGGGCCCATCGGCCCGGCGCCGACGGCGCGTTTGCCGCGGCCCTGGCGCGCCGTCACCTGGCGCAGCCTGCTGCTGCTCTTGCTGGCCCAGACCCTCACGCTGTTCGTCGCCCTGCCGCTGTCCTCGTTTCGGGTGTCGGGCCTGGTGCTGGCCGACGTGTGCCGCCTGGCTTTTGCCGGCGTCTGCATCCGGGTGTTCACGCGCAACCGCTGGGTGCGCGCGCTGCTGGTGGCGGGCCTGATCGGCATCGTCGGCATTCCGGCACTGGCGCGCCACGCCGACGGCTATCACGCCCTGGTGCACCAGCACGAATGGCTGACCTGGGCGGTGGCGCTGTTCAACGCCACGGTGACGGTGCTGGTGGCGCGCTACGTCTTCGGGCCCGGGCGGGTGGGCGCCGACCGCGTGCTGGGCGCCATCCTGATCTACCTGAACCTGGCGGCGCTGTTCGCCAACGCCTACGACCTGATGGTGCTGCTGCAGCCCGGCGCGATCAGCGGGCTGTCGGCGCTGTCGGCGGTGGACATGCCCGACAAGCGCGCGGCCGAGCTGGCCTACTTCAGCCTCAGCACCATCACCTCCACCGGCTGGGGCGACCTGACGCCGCTGCACCCGCTGGCGCGCGGCCTGGCCAATTTCGAGGCCGTCATCGGCCAGCTGTTTCCCGCCACCCTGGTGGCGCGGCTGATCGGCCTGCACCTGGCGCAGGGCGGGCGGCGCGCACGCCCACGCAAGCCGTCCGATCCACCGCCACCATAATGACCACTGTCGATTCGCTCACCGCCACCATGCCCGCTGCCCGCAACCCGTCGCCTCGCGCCCCGCTTGCCCCGCTCGCCCTGGCGCTTGCCGCGGGCCTGCTGCTGGCGGCCTGCGCCGCGCCGGCGCCCGAGCACGCGCCCAGCGCGCCGCTGTCCACCGGCTGGAAGAGTGCGCCGCCGCCCGGCTGGATCAGCACCGCCGATGCGCCGGCGGCCTGGCAGGAGGGCCGCTGGTGGGCGCTGTTTGCCGATGCGCCGCTCGATGCGCTGATGCCGCGGGTCGAAGTGGGCAACCAGAACCTGGCGCAGGCCGTGGCCAACGTGGCGCAGGCGCAGGCGCTGCTGCGCCAGGCCGAGTCGCAGCTGGGGCCCACGCTGGGCGCGCAGCTGGGCGCGCAGCGCAGCGGCGATCCGGCGGGCGGCGTGGCCAACCTGGGCCTGACGGCCAGCTGGGCGCCCGACCTGTGGGGCCGCCTGGCCGCCGGCGTGCAGGCGCAGGGCGCGCGCGTGCAGGCCAGCCAGGCCGACCTGGCGGCCGCGCGCCTGGCCGCGCAGGGCAGCCTGGCCAGCGCCTACTTTCGCGTGCGCGAGGCCGACGTCGAGCTGCAGCTGCTGGACGAGATCATCACCGGCTACCGGCGCGCCGTCGGCATCACGCAAAACCGCTATGAGGCCGGCGTGGCGGCGCACACCGACCTGCTGCAGGCGCAAAGCACGCTGGAGAATGCGCTGGGCAGCCGCGCCGCGCTGCAGGCCAGCCGCGACACCAGCGAACAGGCCATCGCCCTGCTGATCGGCGAGCCGCCGGCGCAGTTCACGCTGGTGCGCGCGCCCTGGCAGGCCACGGTGCCGGCGCTGCCGCTGGACGTGCCGTCCGAGCTGCTGCTGCGGCGCCCCGACGTGGCGTCCAGCGAGCGCGCGGTGGCGGCCGCCAACGCCAACATCGGCGCCGCGCGCGCGGCCTACTTTCCCAGCCTCAACCTCACGGCCGGCCTGGGCGGCAAGGCCGGCAGCCTGGCCACGCTGGCCTCGGCGCCCACGTTGGCCTGGTCGCTGGGCGCGGCGCTGGCGCAGACCCTGCTCGACAGCGGGGCGCGCGACGCGGCGGTGGAGCAGGCCCGCGCCGCGCACCAGGCGGCCACGGCCAGCTATCGGCAAAGCGTGCTGACGGCCCTGGGCCAGGTCGAGAACCAGCTGACCGCCATGGCCGCGCTGGCGACGCAGATCGAACACGCCCACGCCGCCGCGCTGGCCGCGCACGGCGCCGAGCAGCGCATCCTGAACAGCTACCAGGCGGGGCTGTCGGCCTACACCGACGTGGTCACCGCGCAGGCCAACGCCCTGGGCGCGCGCCGCAGCGAGCTGCAGCTGCAGCTGCAACGCCAGCAGGCGGCGGTGGGCTTGATCCAGGCGCTGGGCGGCGGCTGGCAGGCGCCGTGGGGCGAGGCCGCGGCCTCGAGCTGAGTGAGCGGCGCCCTGGAGCCGGCGTGGACCGGTACGCTGCATGCTCCGATAAGAATAGCTGTTCGCGCAGATTCAGCGGGCGCTGGAGCACGATTTGGCATCCATCTTCAAGGCGCCGGCGTCTTGGGCTCGAAGTCGCAGCAATCGGCCACCGCGCACTGCCAGCAGCGCGGCGTGCGCGCCACGCACACGTAGCGCCCGTGCAGGATCAGCCAGTGGTGCGCATGCGCAAGGTACAGGGCCGGCACGCGCTGCAGCAGCTGGTGCTCCACCGCCAGCGGCGTCTTGCCCGGCGCCAGGCCGGTGCGGTTGGCGACGCGAAAGATGTGCGTGTCCACCGCCATCGTCGGCTCGCCGAAGGCCACGTTCAGCACCACGTTGGCCGTCTTGCGGCCCACGCCGGGCAGTTGCTCCAGCGCCTCGCGCGTGCGCGGCACCTCGCCGCCGTGATCGCGCAGCAGGATGGCGCAGGTCTGCATCAGGTGCCGCGCCTTGCTGCGGTACAGGCCGATGGTCTTGATGTGGCTTTCCAGCCCCTCCAGCCCCAGGTCGAGGATCTGCCGCGGCGTGTTGGCCACAGGGAAAAGCCTGCGCGTGGCCTTGTTCACCCCCACATCCGTGGCCTGCGCCGACAGCAGCACGGCCACCAGCAGCTCGAACACGCTGGTGTATTCCAGCTCGCTGGCGGGCAGGGGGTTGGCGGCCTGCAGGGTGGCGAAAAAGCGCTCGATCTGTTGGGCATTCATGCTCCGGATTTTGCAAGAATCGGGGCATGAACCGTCCAAGCATCTGCCTCAACATGATCGTCAAGAACGAGGCCCACGTGATCGAGCGCTGCCTGGCCTCGGCGCGCCCGCTGATCGACGCCTGGTGCATCGTCGACACCGGCTCCACCGACGGCACGCAGGACAAGATTCGCGCGCTGATGGCCGGCACCCCCGGCACGCTGCATGAGCGCCCGTGGAAAAACTTCGGCCACAACCGCAGCGAGGCCCTGGAACTGGCCCGTGCCGAGGGCAGCGACTACCTACTGTTTATCGATGCTGACGAGTGGTTCGACGCCCCTGCCGGTTTTGCCTGGCCGTCGCTGGAGGCCGATGCGTACGAGTTGCCCTGCCACTACGCCGGCATCGTCTATGCCCGCTGCGCGCTGGTGGCCACGCGCCTGGCCTGGCGCTGGGAGGGCGTGCTGCACGAATACCTGGTCAGCGAGCCGGCGCATCAACTGGCCGCGCTGGCCGCTCCGCGGATCGTCGTGCACCACGATGGCGCTCGTGCGCGCGACCCCGACACTTACCTGAAAGACATCGCCCTGCTGCAAGCCGCGCTGGCCGAGCAGCCGGACAACGCGCGCAACGTCTATTACCTGGCGCAGAGCCTGCGCGATGCGGGCCGTCTGGACGAGGCGCGCCAAGTTTATTTGCGCCGCGCCGGCATGGGCGGTTGGGACGAGGAGGCCTGGCACGCGCTGTATCAGGCGGCCGTGCTGCTCGATCGCCTGCAAGGCCCGCCCGCCGAGGTGCAGGCCGCCTACCTGGCGGCGTTCGAGGCGCGCCCCACGCGCGCCGAGCCGCTGGTTGAACTGGCCCGCTGGCACCGCGAGCGCCAGCAGCATGCCCAGGCCGCCTTTGTCGCCCAGTGGGCCGCCGCCATGCCGCGCCCGGCCGATCGCCTGTTTGTCGAGCCCGCGGTGTACGACTGGCGCGCGCTCGATGAACTGGCGGTCAGTGGCTTCTACGCCCGCTCGCCCGAGTTGAAGACCGCTGGCCACGCCGCCATGCGGCGCCTGATGGAGCGGATCGACGCCCTGCCGGACGAGGTGCGGGCAAGGGTGCGGGCCAATGCGGGGTTTTATGACCCGTGAGCCAGCCACTGGCCACTGTGCGCGCACAAAAAAGGGCGCCGCAGCGCCCTGGTGAATGTCTTGCCTTGAATCAGTTGATGATCGTCGGCAACGCGGGGACGTTGCCATAGTAGCCAGTCCAACTGAAAGTGCGGCTTGTACCGCCACCACCACCACTACCGCCGTATGACACCGACACGTTGATTTTGTCGCCGGCCACAAAACTGACCGATCCTGCGGCGGTGCAAGAGTCCGCACCAGCACCAATCGTGCAGGTGATCGACGTGTCTGTATTGTTGTTGCGCACGGTCACGGTCGCAGAGGACGTGCCGCCGGGGAGATTGCTCGATGTCGTTGCCGTGAAATTGCTCAGAACGCCAGCGACGCCGATTGTGTTCTGGTTGTTGGTGGACGTCGTAGTTGAAGCTGAAGTGCCCTGCAACTTGTAATACCGCGTCGTGGCGTCTCGCGATTGACTGCCCGTCCCTCCGCCGGCAATAGCGACCGAGAACCCGGCCGAGCCAGTGGCACCGGTTGCGCCTGTGGCACCGGTTGCGCCTGTGGTGCCTGTCGCGCCGGCAAGACCCGGAATACCTTGAGCTCCGGTTGGGCCCTGAACCCCTTGGGGGCCAGGAATCCCTTGAGGACCAGTCAGTCCTTGACTGCCTGTTGCACCGATGAAGCCGGTTGCTCCCGTTGCCCCGGCAGTTCCAGTCGGCCCGGTCGCCCCCATTGCGCCGGTGGCCCCGGTTGGTCCGGTCGCTCCCGTTGCGCCGGCGCCGGTTGGCCCGGTTACGCCCGTTGCACCGGTGGCCCCGGTCGGTCCAGTCACTCCCGTTGCGCCCGTGGCTCCGGTTGGGCCAGTGGCCCCCGTCGCGCCGATGGCTCCGGTCGGCCCGGTCGCCCCGTACGTCGACGGGCACGGCCCCAGCGCGCCACCGGCGGCCATGCAGACCACGTTGGCGGTCTGTTGGGCGCTGCCTGGCACGCCGGGCATGGTGACCGGACCATTCACCACCACGCCGCCACCGGCGGGCGGGGTGATGGTCACGTCCGCCGCCAGGGCGGGCATGGCGATGGTGGCCAGGGCGACGCCGGCGGCGGTTGCCAGCGCGTGGAGAGGGTAACGGTGCGTCATGATGAAGGGCCTTCCTGTATGTTCTGATTCAAGACTTGTTGCGGCGCGTGGCTGCAGCCAGACCGGCCAGGGCCAGGCTCATCAGCAGCAGCGTCCATTGCGAGGTGGTGGGAATGGGAGCGACACCGCCCGGCCCTGGTGGGGTGGGCGAGCCGAACCAGCGGCTGACCGGGCCTGCGCCCTGATTGGTCTGGCCGGCCGCCAACCACTGGCCGCTGGCGCTCATGCCGCGCACCGCCAGGTTGGCCAGGTTCTGCGTGCCGCCGGTCGGCAGGTTGATGTCGGCGCTCACGCTGCCCGGCGTGGTGGATTCAACGCGCAGCGGGGTGCCGGCAGCACCGGTCAGCGTCAGGGTCGACTGCACGGTCTGCACGCTGCCGGCGGCGAACTGCACCAGCTTGCCGGTGGTGCTGGTGATGCCGAGCGCATAGAAGCTGTTGTTGCCGCTGACGACCGAACTGGCGGCGCAGGCCGCGTTGTCGACGATGCTGACGGTGCCGGTACCTGCATTCAGCGTGCCGCCGTTGCTCCAGTTGCCGGCCAGGCTGATCGAGCCGCTGCTCAGTGTCAGGCTGCCGGCGGCACCGATCTGCACGTGTCGCACGTTGGTGAGCGTGCCGCCCTGCAGGTCGAACGCGCCGTCGACGATGACGTCGGTGCACGCGAGGTCCATCGAGCCGCCGGCGAGCCCGGAACTGGCGCCCGCCGGCACCACATAATCCGCATGTGCCACGGCGGTGGCGAACAGCAGGCATGCCCCTGCAATGGGCCAGCGCGGCAAGGCGCCGCGCCGCTTGGATCGATTCATCTTGATCACCTCCCCTTTGCAGGGCCAAACTTGTTGTGGTGAGAAGGTATCAGGGCTGGGCCATACCCGTCAATTTGTAAACTGTGCAAGATTTCACGGTTTTGTCGACAGACCGCTCGCTATCGAATTTGTAGTTAGAACTTAAGGGTCTTTTGTGCAAGAACATGCGCCCAAACGGCCCGCCAGATTCACACCAAAAGGCAACGATTGGGGCCAGCGGAGACGATGTCTCGAATTGGCTACGGTCGGACCAGCGGCTCGTCGTGCTGCATGTGCACCGCGGCCAAAGAAAAAGCCCGCTATCGCGAAGATAGCGGGCTTTGCATCAATGTCTGGGGTGGCTGATGGGACTCGAACCCACGACAACCAGAATCACAATCTGGGACTCTACCAACTGAGCTACAGCCACCGCGTCAAGCCGTTGATTATAGCTTGCGTTTGCCTTCGGCCCGGCCGGCGGCGCCCGTGAAAAAGCCCCGCGCGGGCGGGGCTTGCGGGCTGGGCGAAACGGCGCGCCTTAGTCGCTGCTGCCGCCCAGTCCCAGCAGGGCCAGCAGGCCCTGGAAGACGTTGAACAGGTCCAGGTACAGGGCCAGGGTGGCGCTGATGTAGTTGGTCTCGCCGCCGTCGATGATGCGCTTGAGGTCATACAGCATGTACAGGCTGAACACGCCCACGCACAGGGTGCTGATGACCATCATGCCGGCGGTGGAGCCGACGAACACGTTGATGATGGCGCCGACGATGATGATCAGGGCGCCGACGAACAGCCACTTGCCCATGCCCGACAGGTCGCGCTTGATGAAGGTGGACAGGCTGGCCATGACGAAGAACACGCCGGCCGTGCCGGCCATCGCGGTCATCACCAGCTCGTGGCCGTTCTTGAAGCCCAGCACCAGGGCGATCATGCGCGAAAGCATCAGGCCCATGAAGAAGGTGAAGGCCAGCAGCACGGGCACGCCGGCGGCCGAGTTCTTGGTCTTCTCGATGGCGTACATGAAACCGAAGGCGCCGCCCAGGAACACCACCAGGCCCATGCCGCCGCCCAGGCCGGCGGTGATGCCGGTGGCCACGCCCAGCCAGGCGCCCAGCACGGTGGGGATCAGGCTGAGGGCCAGCAGCCAGTAGGTGTTGCGCAGCACCTTGTTTTGCTGCGCCTGCAGGGTGCCGGCGCCTGGGGCGCCGAGCACATGGGGGGAGGGGGAAAAGCGGTCGGTCATGGTGTCCATCTCCTTGCTGTCGTCGGGCGGCAGCCACCGTGGCGGCCTGTCGGGGACATTGTACGTAGACTGCAGATGATCGCAATAATTCCCTTTTCAAGGGCTTCGCCTGCCATTTCACCCGGTTGGCACCCCAAACAATGCCAAGGGTTATGCTCCGCTTATCCCGTTTTGCATACAGTCGCCCGGTGGTGGGTGCGGCAGCGCGGGAGCCTGACACCCTGAAACGACCATGAAATCGAAAGCAGTCCTGGAATCGGCCGAGATCAAGGCCATCGCCCAAGCCGCCGAGGCCGAGGCGCTGAAGAACCACTGGCGGGTGACGATCGCCATCGTCGACGACGGCGGCCATCTGCTGCACCTGAGCCGCCTGGACGGCGCCGCGCCCATGAGCGCGCTGGTGGCGCCCGCCAAGGCGCGCAGCGCGGCGCTGGGACGGCGGGAGAGCAAGGGCTACGAGGACATGATCAACGGCGGGCGCACGGCCTTCCTGTCGGTGCCCGGCATGGACGGCCTGATGGAAGGCGGCGTGCCCATCCTGGTGGACGGCCAGTGCGTGGGCGCGGTGGGCGTGAGCGGTGTCAAGTCGCCCGAGGACGCCCAGGTGGCGCGCGCTGGCGTGGCGGCGCTGGGCTTGTCATGATTGTGAATAAAATGTGGCTGTAACCCGCGTCTGAAAAGCGCGGACAGCTACTAAATTGATAGTTGTTACGACAACCGCGGATGGTCAGTAGTTGAGCCGCTCGGGCCGCACGTCCTGCAGGATGGTGGTGGCGATCTCCTCGATCGACTTGGTGGTGGTCGACAGCCAGCGGATGCCGGCGCGGCGCATCATGGCCTCGGCCTCGGCCACCTCCATGCGGCAGTTGTCCAGCGCGGCGTAGCGCGAGTTGGGGCGCCGCTCGGCGCGGATTTCGGCCAGGCGCTCGGGGGCGATGGTCAGGCCGAAGATCTTCTTGCGCCAGGGCGCCAGCGCCGAAGGCAGCTGCTGGCGCTCGAAATCCTCCGGGATCAGCGGGTAGTTGGCCGCCTTCAGGCCGAACTGCATGGCAAGGTACAGGCTGGTCGGCGTCTTGCCGCTGCGGCTGACACCCACCAGGATCACGTCGGCGCCGGCCAGGTCGCGGTGGCTCTGGCCGTCGTCGTGCTGCAGGCTGAAGTTGATGGCCTCGATGCGGTCGTGATAGGCCTGGTTGCGGCTGATGTCCGAAAAGCGCCCCACGCGGTGCAGGCTTTTCAGGCCCAGCTCGGCCTCGATCGGCTGCACGAAGGTGCCGAACATGTCCAGCAGCATGCCCTTGCAGCCCTCGCGCAGGATGGCCAGCATCTGCGGGTCGACCAGGGTGGTGAAGACGATCGGGCGGCGGCCTTCCACGTCGTGCACGTGGTTGATCTGGCGCACCACCTGGTGCGCCTTGTCGGGCGTGTCGGTGAAGGGCAGGCGCACGTGGCGCGGCGTGATCTCGAACTGCGCCAGGATGGCGTTGCCGAAGGTTTCGGCCGTGATGCCGGTGCCGTCGGAGACAAAGAAAACGGTGCGATGGGTCATGGCGTGCCTGGGGCTGCGGGCGGCCGGGTCGGCCGGCGCCCTTTTCTCTAGAATGGCGCCCATTATGCGAACCCGCCCCTCGCGCGCCCATGGCCCGCGCCCAGCCGCCGGGCCGCGCGCGCGGCCGGCCGGCGGTGCTTCGCTGCGCGCCCCTTGCTGCGCACGCCGATTTTCAAACTCCGGAGCTTTCCCATGTCTGCACTTTTCGAGGCGACCGCCCTGGTCGTACCGTTTGAAAACCTGAGGATGACCGATGTCGAGGCGGTCGGCGGCAAGAACGCCAGCCTCGGCGAGATGATCTCGCAGTTGCCGCAAGGGGTGCGCGTGCCCACGGGCTTTGCCACCACGGCGCACGCGTTTCGCGAGTTCCTCAAGCACCAGGGCCTGCATGAGCGCATCAGCGCGCGCCTGGCCGCACTGGACGTGGACGACGTGCGCGCGCTGGCCGAGGCGGGTGCCGAGATCCGCGGCTGGGTCGAGAGCCAACCCTTCCCGGCCGAGCTGGACCAGGCGGTGCGCGCCGCCTTTGCCACGCTGTCGGCGGGCAATGCGCAGGCCAGCTTTGCCGTGCGCTCATCCGCCACGGCCGAGGATTTGCCCGACGCCTCGTTCGCCGGCCAGCAGGAGACCTTCCTCAACGTGGACGGCATCGACGACGTGCTGCACAAGATGAAGGAGGTGTTCGCCAGCCTCTACAACGACCGCGCCATCAGCTACCGCGTGCACAAGGGCTTCGCGCACGACGTGGTGGCGCTGTCGGCCGGCGTGCAGCGCATGGTGCGCAGCGACCTGGGCGCGGCCGGTGTGATGTTCACCATCGACACCGAAAGCGGCTTTCAGGACGTGGTGTTCATCACCAGCAGCTACGGCCTGGGCGAGACGGTGGTGCAGGGCGCTGTCAACCCCGACGAGTTCTACGTGCACAAGCCCATGCTGCGCGCCGGCAAGCAGGCGCTGATCCGCCGCAACCTGGGCAGCAAGCTGATCCAGATGGTGTTTACCAGCGCCGAAGAAAAGGCCGCGGATGGTCCGATGAAGGGCAAGCTGGTTAAGACCGTGGACGTGCCCACCGAGCAGCGCAACCGCTTCAGCCTGAGCGACGCCGAGGTGCAGCAGCTGGCGCGCTACGCGCTGGTGATTGAACAGCACTACGGCCGCCCGATGGACATCGAATGGGGCAAGGACGGCACGGACGGCCAACTCTACATCCTGCAGGCGCGCCCCGAGACGGTGAAGAGTCAGGCGCAGGGCAAGACCGAGCACCGCTACAAGCTCAAGGGCAGCAGCGCGGTGCTGGCCGAGGGCCGCGCCATCGGCCAGAAGATCGGCACCGGCCCGGTGCGCATCGTGCACAGCACGGCCGAGATGGACCAGGTGCAGCCCGGCGACGTGCTGGTCACCGACATGACCGATCCCAACTGGGAGCCGGTGATGAAGCGCGCCAGCGCCATCGTCACCAACCGCGGCGGACGCACCTGCCACGCGGCCATCATCGCGCGCGAGCTGGGCATCCCGGCCGTGGTGGGCTGCGGCAACGCCACCGAGACCCTGGCCGACGGCACCCTGGTGACGGTGAGCTGCGCCGAGGGCGACACCGGCCACATCTACGACGGCCTGCTGGAGACCGAGGTGACCGAGGTGCAGCGCGGCGAAATGCCGCCGATCGCCACCAAGATCATGATGAACGTCGGCAACCCGCAGCTGGCCTTCGACTTCGCGCAGCTGCCGAACGAAGGCGTGGGCCTGGCGCGGCTGGAGTTCATCATCAACAACAACATCGGCGTGCACCCCAAGGCCATCCTCGACTACCCGCAGGTCGACGCCGACCTGAAGAAGGCGGTCGAGAGCGTGGCGCGCGGCCACGCCAGCCCGCGCGCCTTCTACGTCGACAAGGTGGCCGAGGGCGTGGCGACCATCGCCGCCGCCTTCTGGCCCAAGCCGGTCATCGTGCGGCTGTCGGACTTCAAGAGCAACGAATACCGCAAGCTGATCGGCGGCAGCCGCTACGAGCCCGAGGAAGAAAACCCCATGCTGGGCTTTCGCGGTGCCGCGCGCTACATCAGCGACGAGTTCCGCGAAGCCTTCGCCATGGAGTGCGAAGCGCTCAAGCTCGTGCGCGACGAGATGGGCCTGACCAACGTGCAGGTGATGGTGCCCTTCGTGCGCACGCTGGGCCAGGCCGAGCGGGTGGTCAAGCTGCTGGCCGAGCAGGGCCTCCAGCGCGGCGACAACGACCTGAAGGTGGTGATGATGTGCGAGCTGCCCAGCAACGCCATCCTGGCCGAGCAGTTCCTGCAGTTCTTCGACGGCTTCTCGATCGGCTCCAACGACCTGACCCAGCTCACGCTGGGGCTCGACCGCGACAGCGGCATGGAGCTGCTGGCGCACGACTTCGACGAGCGCGACCCGGCCGTCAAGGCCATGCTGGCGCGCGCCATCGCCGCCTGCAAGGCCGAGGGCAAGTACGTCGGCATCTGCGGCCAGGGCCCCAGCGACCATCCGGACTTCGCGCGCTGGCTGGCCGACGAGGGCATCGCCTCGATCTCGCTCAACCCCGACAGCGTGATCGACACCTGGACGCTGCTCGCGCAATAGCCCGGCCGCCATCACCACCGCCATGGCTACGCCGCCCGCCCTGCCGCCCAAGCCCGCGCGGGCGGGGCGCGTGCGCGGGCTGCTGCTGGCACTGTGGGCGGCGGCGTCCTTTGGCGTGGCCTTTTTCGCACGCGATCTGACGCAGGTGGTGGCCGGCTGGCCGCTCAACTACTGGTGGATGGCGCAGGGCAGCGTGCTGTTGTTCATTGCCGTGGTGGCCGGCTACGCCTTCTGGATGAACCGCCACCCCGAGGCCGACGACGAGGAGGCGCATGCGCCGCCGCAGCCCTGATCCGGCCGCGGCGGGCGATGCGCGCCACCACCGCCTGATGGCGGTCTTCATCGTTGGTTTTCTCGCCTTCCTGGCGCTCATGGCCTGGGCCGAGCGCGCGGGCCTGTCGCGCGACTGGATCGGGCCGATCTTCCTGTTCCTGTCGGTGATGGCCTACGCCGGCATCGGCATCTACGCGCGCACCACCGACCCGCAGGAGTTCTACGTCGCCGGCCGGCGCATCCCGGCGATGTACAACGGCATGGCGACGGCGGCCGACTGGATGAGCGCGGCCTCCTTCATCAGCCTGTCCGGCGCGCTGTACCTGCAGGGCGTGTCGGGTACCGCCGCGCAGCCGGGCGGCCTGGCCTACGTGCTGGGCTGGACGGGCGGTTTTTGCCTGGTGGGCCTGCTGATTGCGCCGCGCCTGCGGGCGATGGAGCTGTACACCGTGCCCGACTTCTTTGCCGCACGCTTCGGCGCCGGGCCGCGCCGGGTGGCGGTGCTGGGCGCGGTGGCGTGCTCGTTCATGTACGTGGTGGCGCAGATCTACGGCATCGGCCTGATTGCCTCGCGCCTGACGGGCGTGCAGTTCGAGATCGGCATCCTGCTCGGCCTGGGCGGCGTGCTGCTGTGCTCGTTTCTGGGCGGCATGCGCGCCATCACCTGGACACAGACGGTGCAGTACGTGGTGCTGCTGCTGGCGTTCCTGATTCCGGTGTCCTGGCTGGCGTACAAGCAATTGGGCACGCCGGTGGCGCCGCTGGCCTACGGCGCGCAGCTGCCCAAGATCGCCGAGCTGGAGGACGCGCTGATCGCGTCGCCCGCCGAGCAGCAGGTGCGCGCGGTGTTTGCCGCCCGCGCGCGGGAGCTGGCCCAGCGACTGCAGGACCCGGCGGCCGCCCTGGCGCGCGAGCGCACCCGGCTGGACGCGCGGCTGCGCGCGCTCAAGGAGCAGGGCGCCGAGCTGTCGCAGCTGATGCAGGTGCGCCGCGAGCTGACGGCGCTGCCGCACGATGCCGAGGCCGCGCGCGAGGCCTGGACGCGCGCCATGCAGGAGGCACAGGAGCGCGCCCAGCCGCTGGGCGGCCTGCCGCGCCAGGGCCAGGCCTTCGCGGGCGACCCCGACGGCACGCCGGCGCAGCGCGCCGCCTTCGACGTCTCGCGCCTGAACTTCCTGGCGCTGATGTTCTGCCTGATGGTGGGCACGGCCAGCCTGCCGCATCTGCTGACGCGCTTCTACACCACGCGCAGCGTGGCCGACACGCGCCGCTCGGTGGCCTGGTCGCTGCTGTTCATCGCGCTGCTGTACCTGGGCACGCCGGCGCTGGCGGTGCTGGTCAAGTACGAGGTGATGGAGCACCTGGTGGGCAGCCAGTTCGGCGAGCTGCCGGCCTGGATCGCCCAGTGGGCGCGCGTCGACCCGGGGCTGATCTCGGTGCAGGACGTCAACGGCGACGGCGTGCTGCAGTTCGGCGAAATCCGCCTGGGCGCCGACATGATCATGCTGGCCACGCCCGAGCTGGGCGGACTGCCCTATGTGGTGTCGGGCCTGGTGGCCGCGGGCGGGCTGGCGGCGGCGCTGTCCACCGCCGACGGGCTGCTGCTGACCATCAGCAATGCGCTGGTGCACGACACGTCGCCGATCCGCGACAAGGTGGTGGTGGTGTCCGAGAACCGCGTCATCCTGTCCAAGTTCGCGCTGCTGGCCGCGGCCATGGTGGCCACCTTCGTGGCGGTGCTCAAGCCAGCCGAAATCCTGTCGCTGGTGACGGTGTCCTTCTCGCTGGCGGCGGCCACCTTTTTCCCGGGCCTGGTGACGGGCCTGTTCTGGCGCCGCGCCGGCACGCGCGCCGCCACCTGGGGCATGCTGGCCGGCGCCGGCGTCACCGCGGGCTACATGTTGTGGACCCACCCCGGCCTGCGCGCCTGGTGGGGCCTGCCGCCGGGCGGGCTGTGGTGGGGCATCCACCCCATTTCGGCCGGCGTGTTCGGCGTGCCCCTGGGCTTCGCGGTGATCGGGCTGGGCTCGCTGCTGGAGCGCCGCGTCGTGGCGTTGCCCTCGGGCAACGCTGAATAAGTACCCGCGATGGCGCGCGCCCTGATTTGGGATGGGCTGCAAGACGCAAACCGCAGCCATAGCGGGGCTATGACGAGGATTTGCAACGCCGCAGACCGCCCAAAGCAGGGATGCGCGACGCGCGAGGGGCTTGTTCAGCGTTGCCCTTAAAACTTCCGGCTGATGTAGCGTGAGCCGGCCAGGCCGAAGCGCCAGGGCAGGGCCTGCGCCTTGCTGATGCCGATGCGCGGACCGGCCACCACCGCGACGGGCTGCGCCGGATCGGGCGCATGCACCACGAAGGGCGGGCGGTCCAGCGGCAGGCCGTAGAAGGCCTTGTCGATGCCCAGCGCCTGGCCCACGCGGCCGGGGCCGGCGCACAGCAGGCGTTCGTCCTCCAGGCCGCGGCGCGCGCGCATCTGCGCCAGCCCCTGCGTGGGCTGCAGCGCGCGGATCAGCACGCCGGCGCCATGGCCTTCCTCGCGGCAGACGAAGTTCAGGCACCAGTGCAGGCCGTAGTTGAAGTACACGTAGGCGTGGCCCGGCGGGCCGAACATGGCACGGTTGCGCTCGGTGGGGCCGCGGTGCGTGTGCGCGGCGGCATCGCTCATGTCGTAGGCCTCGGTCTCGACGATCACGCCGCCCACGCCGTCGACCAGCAGGGTGGCACCGATCAGACGGCGCGCCACCTCGGGGGCGTCGCCGGCGAAGTCCTTGCTCTTGAGGGTGCGGGGCATGGGATGATCGGGGCTGGCAGGGGCGACGCCGGCGCGCGCCGCGTTGCCCTTGGATTGTCGGTCAACCCGTTTCATGAGGAGTCCCCACGTGTTCAAAGCCCTGTTGCTGACCAAGCCCGACGGCGGCGCGCTGCACTGCGCCATCACCGATCTCGAGGAAGCCGCGCTGCCGGCCGGCGAGGTGCGGGTGCAGGTGGCGGCATCCACCCTCAACTACAAGGACGCGCTGGCCATCACCGGCAAGGCGCCGGTGGTGCGCAGCTACCCCATGGTGCCGGGCATCGACTTCGCCGGCACGGTGCTGGAGTCCAGCGACCTGCGCTACCGCCAGGGCGACGCCGTGCTGCTCAACGGCTGGGGCGTGGGCGAGTCGCACTGGGGCGGCCTGGCGCAGCAGGCGCGTGTCAAGGCCGACTGGCTGGTGCCGCTGCCGGCCGGCCTGACAGCGGCGCAGGCCATGGCCATCGGCACCGCCGGCTACACCGCCATGCTGTGCGTGATGGCCCTGCAGCGGCACGGCGTGACGCCGCAGCAGGGCCCGGTGCTGGTGACCGGCGCCAACGGCGGCGTGGGCTCGATCGCCATTGCCCTGCTGGCGCGGCAGGGCTTCACGGTGCATGCCAGCACCGGCCGCCTTCATGAATCCGAGCACCTGAAGGCGCTGGGCGCCAGCGAGCTCATCGACCGCGCCACGCTCAGCGGGCCCGGCAAGCCGCTGCAGAAGGAGCGCTGGGCCGCGGCGGTGGACGCCGTGGGCAGCCACACCCTGGCCAACGTCTGCGCCAGCCTCCGCTACGGCGGCGTGGTGGCCGCCTGCGGCCTGGCCCAAGGCATGGACTTGCCGGCCAGCGTGGCGCCCTTCATCCTGCGCGGCGTCACGCTGGCGGGGGTGGAAAGCGTGATGGCGCCCCACGCGCGCCGCGTGGAAGCCTGGCGCCGCCTGGCGCAGGAGCTGCCCGCCGAGGTGCTGGCCAGCAACACGCAGACCATCGGCCTGGCGCACGCCGCCGGCACCGCCGCCGAGCTGCTGGCCGGCCGGGTGCGCGGGCGCGTGGTGGTCGACGTGAATCGCTGAGGCGCAAAAAAGCCGGCCTGGCGGCCGGCTTCGGAGCGTGGTGAAGCGCTGTTGGCGTCAGCGCACCTGATTGAAGAACTGCCGCGCCGCCGCCATGCAGAAGGGCGGCTCGTAGGTGCCGTGGTAGGCGCCGTAGTAGGCAGCGAACTCGGGCGAGGCGGGGTTGGTGGGCGCCTTGCCGCCGGGGCCGAACACGGCCTGGATCTGCGCGTCCACGTCGACCGAGCCGACGTTCTGGACCCCGTTGGCCTGGAAGTTGGCGAACATCGGCAGCTGGTGCACCGCCGGCGGCACCGTGGGGTCGCCGGCGCCGCCGCACAGCAACGTGGGGGCCTTGGGCTTCCAGTTGAACAGGGTGTTTTTTTGCGCGTCCACGCTGATGCCGGCCTTGTCGTTGGTCTGCATCATTTGCAAAAAGGCCGGCTGCATCAGCGCGTCGCGCGCCTGGTTGGGCGTGCCGCCCGGCAGCTTGCCCGAGGTGACCAGGGTGGTGTAGGTGTAGGTGGGGCTGGGCAGCAGGTTCTCGATGCCGGTGACGTAGGGCGCCTTGAACGCGTCCTCGGGCTTGTCGTAGACGTTGCCGTACACCTTTTGCCACGAGGTGATGATGAAGGGCACGAAGAACTGATAGCCGGCGATGGCGTCGGGCACCTTCATGGCGCCGGCCAGGTTGTAGGGGCCGGCCAGATGGGCGCCGGCCACCAGGTTGATCTCGCCGGCGTTGGCGGCTTCGGCGGTGCGCTGCGTGGCCATCGACGAATGCCCGCCCTGCGAGTAGCCGCTGACCATCACCTTGCCCGAGAAGGCGACGCCGACGGCGCCCGCCGCGTTGCGCGCCGCGCGCACCGAGTCGATCACCGCGCTGGCCTCGGAGTCGGCATGCAGGTAGGGGTGGTAGGCGTAGGTGGACTGCGCGTAGCCCAGGTAGTCGCTGGCCACCACCGAATAGCCCTGCGCCGCGTAGAAGGCGACCAGCAGCATGGTTTCGGCGTTGTTCGGGTCGGCCATGGTGATCGGCTTGGACACCACGGTGCCGTGGGCGTAGGCCAGCAGCGGCGTGGCGGCGGTGGCGCAGGTCGAACCCAGCGGGCCGGTGGGCACCATCAGCGCGCCCGACGAATTGGCGCCCGGCTCGCCCTTGGCGCCGATGGTGGCGTAGTTGAGCGCCAGGATCTTCACGCCGCACGTGGCCTTGCCGGTCAGCGCCTGCAGGCCGCTGGCCGCCGTGGCGGCGTCGATCTGCTCGGGCGTCAAATCGGCCACCACGCGCGCCGGGTCGAGCAGCTCGCCGCGCTTGGGGCCGGCCGGCTCGTCCGAGCCGCCGCAGGCGACCAGCAGGGCCGCGGCCGCGGCGATGGCAGACAGTTGAAGCAGTTTCATGGCATCCCTCTCGTGGTTGAAGCAAAGCGCAAGCCGCATCGTGCAAAGGCCCGGGCCGCGCAGCCATAGGGGATAACGCGAGGTGGCGGCTTGGCTTGCACCTCAGTGTTCAAGCACCCACTCGATGATGAGCTTGGCGACAAAGCCCACCATGCCGAAGGCCAGCGCCAGGAACAGCACGAAGGTGCCGAACTTGCCTGCCTTCGACTCCCAGGCCAGGTGGCCGATGATGAACAGCATGTAGGCCATGAACGCGCCGACGCCGAAGGTGAGGCCGAACCCGGCAATCTGCTCCTCGCTGAAGCCGAACATGTCAGCGCACCCCCTCGGGTGGCTGGCGTTCCGGCAGCGTGCTGGCATCCACCAGCGCGCGGTAGGCGTGCCAGCTGGCGTGGCCCAGCCAGGGCAGAACGACGATCAGGCCCAGCAGCGCGGTGGCCATGCCCAGCAGGGTCAGGCCCATGATGAGCGCGGCCCACAGCGCCATGGCGCCGGGGTTGGTCAGCACAGTCTGCCAACTGCTCAGCACCGCCTGCAGCACGTCGACGCGGCGGTCCAGCAGCAGGGGCATGGCGATCACGCTGGAGGCGAACAGCGGCGCCGCCATCAGCGCGCACAGGGTCAGCCACAGCTCGAACAGGTGGCCGCCGGGCGCCAGTACCACGTGGCGCACGAAGTCCAGCGGCGTGTGCACCGGCTGCGGCGCCAGCAGCGTGATGAGCGCGGCCGAGGTCAGCACCCAGCCGGTGCCGGCCAGCGACAGCAGCAGGCCGAAGCGCACCAGGCTCCAGTAGCCGCCGTGCACGGCAAAGCGCGAGTACTGCCAGCGCGTCCAGGTCTTGCCGATGGTGCGCCAGTCGGCCGGCTCGCCGCGCTCCAGCGCGCGCGACAGCGCATACAGGCTGGTGGCCAGCACCGGCGCCACCACCAGAAAACCCGAGAAGGCGCCGGCCAGCAGCCAGAAGCGGTCGCCCGCGACGAACAGCAGCAGCGCGCCGAACAGCGCCAGCAGCAGCCCGTGCAGCAGACTCGGGGCGCCGCAGCGCCACAGGTCGCGCCAGCCCAGCGCCAGCCAGTGCAGCGGCGCCGTCAGCGCCACCGGGCGCACGGTGGGCAGTTGCAGGGTGCCGCGCGGCGGGCGCGGCGGCAGCGGAGGAGGGGGAGCGGCGGTGTGGGGCACGGCGGGCAGCTTGGGGGCGATGCGGCGAGTGTGCCAGCCCGCCGGTGCGCCGGGCACCCGCCGGCAGCCCATCGTCCGGCGTCGCTTCTTGTTTGATAGCCTCCAGCGCTTGATCTGCGGGCGCTAGAGGCTGATTTTATAAAGAATCGCCAGCCGACCACCCTCAGGCCGCCGCCATGCGCGCCGGCATGCGCGCCTCGCGGATCGGCAGGTTGATGACGGCCGCCAGCAGCGCCAGCACGATGTCGGCGCCCCACATCCAGCCGTAGTTGCCGAAGCGGGTGATGGCCAGGCCGCCCAGCCAGGCGCCCAGAAAGCCGCCGATCTGATGCGACAGCAAGGTCAGGCCGAACAGCGTGCCCAGGTAGCGCACGCCGAACAGCTTGCCGACGATGCCGGCCGTCGGCGGCACGGTGGCCAGCCAGGTCAGGCCCAGGCCGATGGCGAAGACGTAGAACACCCAGGGTTCGCTGGGCATCAGCAGGTACCAGCCGATCAGCACCGCGCGGCTGGCGTACATCAGCGCCAGGATCATCTTGCTGCGGTACACGCCCACCAAGTGGCCCACCCACAGGCTGCCGACGATGTTGGACAACCCGATCAGCGCCAGCGAGGTGCTGGCCACCGTGGGCGGCAGGCCGCACAGGTCGACCTCGGTCGGCAGGTGCGTGACCAGGAAGGCGATGTGAAAGCCGCAGGTGAAAAAGCCCGCGTGCAGCAGCCAGTAGCTGCGGTCGCCCAGCGCCTGGCGCAGCGCCTGGCGCAGGCCGCCGGCGGGCGCCGCCGCGTGCGCCGGGTGGGCGTACCCGTGGCTGCCGCGCGTCAGCTTGCCGACCAGCGGCAGCGCCGCCAGCACCAGCACCGCCAGGCTGTACAGCGCGCCCATCCAGCCCAGCAGCTGGATCAGCTTTTGCGTCAGCGGCGCAAACACGAACTGCCCCATCGAGCTGCCGGCGTTGATGACGCCCGCCGCCGTGCCGCGCGCCTCGTCCGACATGCGCTGCGCCGCCGCGCCGATCAGCACCGAGAAGCTGCCCGCGCCCGCACCCACCGCCACCAGCAGGCCCTGCGTGAAGATCAGGCCCCAGCTGGAGCCCCACAGCGGCGTCAGCGCCATGCCCACCGCCATCACCACGATGCCGCCCAGCAGCACCGGGCGCGCGCCCCAGCGGTCGGCGGCGGCGCCGGCCAGCGGCTGGATCGCGCCCCAGCTGAACTGCGCGATGGCGAAGGCGAAGCTGATGGTGGCGATGCCCAGCCCGGTGGAGGTGTTGATCGGCCCCAGGAACAGGCCCAGCGACTGGCGCGCGCCCATGGTGATCATCAGGATGCCGGCCGCGGCCAGCGTGATGGCCAGGGCGCCGGGTTCTTTGAGCTTGGAGAGCATGGGACGTGATCCGGGAGGGAGGGTGGCCGAAACCGAAGGCAAGGTGACGGCCTGGGTGATGATAGGTCCGTTCCGCTGATCCATTGAGCCCATAATTCAGCCGACAACGTCAATAACTGGTTGACAATGACCGAACGCAGCACCGCCTCCTCATCGCTTCGCGCCGTCGGCGCCGCACCGCCCGAGGCCTTCTGGCTGCCGTCCTGGCACGCCTTCATCAAGACGGTGGAGCTGGGCAGCATGGCCGCTTGCGCGCGGGCGTTGGACTGCACGCGCGCGCAAGTCAGCCGCCAGATGGCCGAGCTGGAAGCGCACCTGGGCGCGCGCCTGCTGGAGCGCTCGACCCGCCGCCTGCGGCCCACGCCGGCCGGCGAGGTGTTTTTGCAGCATGCGCGCCAGGCGCTGGACAGCGTGGCCGCCACGCACATCGCGCTGGGCCAGCAGGCCGGCCGCCCGCAGGGCGTGCTGCGCGTCAGCGCCACCATCACCTTCGGGCGCATCTACGTCGCGCCGCTGCTGCCGCCGCTGCTGGCCGCGCACCCGCAGCTGGTGTGCGAACTGATCCTGACCGACCAGCTGGTGGACCTGGTGCAAGACCAGATCGACCTGGCCCTGCGCATGACGCGCAGCCCGCCGCAGGACGCGGTGGCGCGGCGCATCGCCGCCATCGAGCGCGCCCTCTTCGCCGCGCCGGCCTACCTGGCCGCGCACGGCGCGCCCGCCAGCGTGGCCGAGCTGGCGCGCCACCAGACCCTGAGCTACCTGCTGACCGACGACGACCACTGGCGCCTGCAGGACGCCGGCGGCGCCGAACACCGCCTGCCCGCCAGCAGCCGCCTGCGCCTGAACAGCACCGACGCCCTGCTGGACGCGGCGCTGGCCGGGCTGGGCCTGGCCATCCTGCCGGTCTACCTGGCGGCACCGCACGTGGCGGCCGGCCGGCTGCGGGCGGTGCTGCCGCAGCTGCAGCCCGTCACCCCGCACGGCAGCGCCATCTATGCCTGCTACACCCCCAGCCGCGTGCGCAGCCCCAAGGTGCGCGTGCTGCTGGACGCGCTGCGCGAGCGCTTCGAGCCGGTGCCGCCGTGGGAGCGGGGCGTTGAAAGCTCCAAACAGCCGGACGCAGAGGGCGCCAAGGATTCGCAGAGGACGCAAAAGACATCCACCCAAATGCTTTTAAAAAGATAGCGCCCCGCGCCCGTTGCGCGGGGGCTTCAATCGATGCTGTGCCTATTTCGGACTTTTCTGCGTCCTTTGCGCTCTCTCTGCGCCCTCTGCGTTCGGCTGTTTGGTGTTCCTTCAGCCGCCCGCGATCTGCCGCAGCGCCTGCTCGACCTCGGCGCTGGCCTGCGGCCGCACCACGCGGGCCACTTCCTGCCCTTCGCGCAGAAACACCAGCGTCGGCCACAGCTTGACGCGAAAGCTGCGCCCCAGCGGGCGCCCGGGCCCGTCCTCGACCTTGACGTGCGGCACCGCCGCGCCCGCCTGCGCGAAGGCGGCGGCGATGTGCGGCTGCGCGCCCTGGCACCAGCCGCACCAGTTGGCGCCGAACTCCAGCACCAGCGGGCCGCGCGTGGCGTCGACGTCGGCGCGGGTCTCGGTTTCGGGGACGAAGGTGGCGGTGTAGGGCATGGCGAAAAAGCAAGTCGTTGCCGGCCGATCATATCGGCCGTGCCCTGCTTGGCCCCACCCGGTGCGCGGGCAAGCCGGCGCGGCCCGGGCCGGCGGGCGTGGGCGCGCTATCGTGGGCCCATGCGAGCCATGGAAGACCTGTCGCAACTGCCCGACCGCGCCGCCATCGCGCGGCTGGTCGAGCGCTTTTACGCCGACGTGCGCGCCGACGATCTGCTGGCCTCCGTGTTCGAGCCGCGGCTGCACGGCCGCTGGCCGGCGCACCTGGTGCGCATGACGGACTTCTGGTGCACCACGCTCAAGCTGGAGCGCAGCTTTCGCGGCGACGTGCACCACAAGCACATGGCCCTGGACGGCATCCGGCCCGCCCACCTGCAGCGCTGGCTGCGCCTGTGGCAGCGCGACACGGCGCTGGAGCTTCAGCCGGCCGCCGCCGCCCGCCTGCAGGACGTGGCGGTGGGCATCGCCCGCGTGATGTTTTTGGGCTGGTTCGGGCGCCTGCCTTCGCGCGATCAGTTGCTGGACGAGCTGGCCCTGGACGCCGCCTGATCGGCGCCCGGGCCAGCCTCGGCCGCGCGCAACTCGTCCGGCGTGTTGAGGTTGGCAAAGGCCTGCGGCTCGTCGTCGGCGCGGTCGAAGGCCACCAGCGCCGTGCGGTGCTGCGCACTCCAGTCCAGAATGCCGCGCCCGCCCGCCTGCAGATAAGCCTGCAGGCTGCCCGCCAGCGTGGTGCGCAGCAGGCAAAACACCGGCTGGGCCTGCAGGCGCGGCGCGCCCCGGTTGTCGCGCTCGGGCGTTGCCGCCATGGCCAAATCGGCCTCTTGCGCTTGCAGGGCGTGCGCCAGGCGCTCGCAAAGCGATAGCGGAAAGTGCGGCGTGTCGCAGGGCACGGTCAACAGCAGCGGCGTGCCGGCGTGGGTCGAGCCGGCCAGAAAGCCGGCCAGCGGGCCGGGAAAGTCGGGCCAGTCGTCGGCCAGCACCGGCACGCCCAGGGCCTCGTAGTCGGCGCGGTGGCGGTTGGCGCTGATGAGCACGTGCGCCGGCGGCAGGCTTTGCTGGCGCAGGCGCTGCAGCGCGTGCTGCACCAGCGGCCGGCCCTGCAGCATTTGCAGGCCCTTGTCCGCCCCGCCCATGCGCGCGCCGCGGCCGCCGGCCAGGATGAGGGCGGTGATGGGCAGCGGGGCGGTCGGCGGGGAGGCCACGGGGGGCGCGCGGATCAGTTTCTCAGCCGCCGATGTAGCTCATCTCCACGCGCGGCGCGGCTTTTTCGGTGTCGGGCGGCAGGCTGGCGCGCAGCTCGCTGTAGCGGTCGGTTCGGCCTTGCCAGATGCCTTTGACCGCCTCGCCGATCTGCGCATCGTCGGCGCCGCCGCGCAGCAGGGTGCGCAAGTCGTGCCCCTGGGTGGCGAACAGGCACAAGAAGAGGCGCCCGTCGGTCGACAGGCGCGCGCGGTTGCAGGCGCCGCAAAACGGGTGCGTCACGCTGCAGATCACGCCGACTTCGCCCAGGGCCGGGTCGTGGCGACCGTCGGCATCGGCGTAGCCCCAGCGCTCGGCGGTCTCGCCCGGCGCGCTGGCCTGCAGCGGCACCAGCGGAAACTCGGCCTGCAAGAGGCGGATGATGTCGGCGCCGGGCAGCACCTCGTTCATGCGCCAGCCATTGGTGGCGCCCACGTCCATGAACTCGATGAAGCGCAGCGTGATGCCGCGGCCGCGAAAGTGGCGCGCCATCGGCAAAATCTCGTGCTCGTTGGTGCCGCGCTTGACCACCATGTTGACCTTGATCGGCCCCAGGCCCGCGGCCTGCGCGGCGTCGATGCCGGCCAGCACCTTGCGCACCGGAAAGCCGACGTCGTTCATGGCCTGGAAAACCGTGTCATCCAGGCTGTCCAGGCTGACCGTCACGCGCTTGAGGCCCGCCTGCGCCAGCGCCTGCGCCTTGCGCTCCAGCAGCGAGCCGTTGGTGGTCAGCGTGATGTCCAGCGGCTCGCCGTCGGGCGCGCGCAGCGCGGCCAGCTGCTCGATCAGGCGCTCCACGTTCTTGCGCACCAGCGGCTCGCCGCCGGTCAGGCGCAGCTTGCGCACGCCCACGCCCACGAACAGGCGCGCCAGCCGGGTGATCTCCTCGAAGCTCAGCACCTCGGCGTGCGGCAAGAACTGGTGGCTGGCGCCGAACACCTCCTTGGGCATGCAGTAGGTGCAGCGGAAGTTGCAGCGGTCGGTCACGCTGATGCGCAAATCGTGCAACGCCCGCCCGCGCGTGTCGCGCAGCAGGCCGTCGGCCGACGCGGACAGCGGCGCCGAGGCCGCCGCGCCGGGCGCCGGCGCGCGCGCGCCGCGGCGGGCGGAATACGAAACGGTGGCGGTCCCCATGCGGCCCATTATGCGCAAGCGCCGTAGGCGCGTGGCCCGTGGTGACTTGCCCGCGCTGGGCGTGCGCCCTGCGCGCCACGGGCCGGCACGCTAAGATCAGTGACCGCTTAAGTTCGGCGGCACCGAATGAACCGCATGTCCATGCCTTCCAACACCACGCGCCGCCGCTGGCTGCAAGCCACCGCGGCCGGCCTTGCGTTGCCGGCGTCGGCCATCGTCCAGGCCAAGCCCGAGAAAGAGCCGCCGCTGCCCGCCGTCGGCAGCGCGCTGCCCCTGGCCCCCGCGCCGCTGCTGGGCGGTGGGCAGTTCGACCCCGCGCAGGCCGACGGCCGCGTGCTGGTGCTGTACTGGTGGGCCAGCTGGTGCCCGTTTTGCGCCGAGCAAAGCCCCGAGATGCAAAAGCTGTGGGACGCCCAGCGCGGCCGCGGCCTGCAGATGCTGACCCTGTCGATCGACAAGAAGCCCGAGCTGGCCGTGGCCTATCTGCGCAAGAAGAACTACAACTTTCCGGCCGCGTGGCTCAGCCCCGAGCTGCTGCGCCACTACCACAAGCCCGAGGGCCTGCCCGTCACCGTGGTGCGTGGCAAGGACGGGCGCGTGGCGCAGGCCGAGAAGGGCCAGCTGTTTCCCGAAGACGTGGCGCAGCTGGCGCGCTGGCTGTAGCGGCTGGCTCCGTTTCTATCGAAACAATAGCTGCTTGCGCTTGGTGGACAAGCGCCAGAGCCTTTTTTGATTCATAAACCGGTGCAGCCTCACGCGCAACGCGCGCCATCCACCTCGATGCAGACCCCGCTGATGAAGGCCGCCTCGTCGCTGGCCAGGTAGAGCGCGGCATTGGCCACGTCCAGCGCGGTCGAAAAGCGCCCCAGCGGGATGGTGGCCAGGAACTTGGCGCGGCGCGCCTCGTCCACCGGGCCGCCGGCGAATTCGGCCGACAGGCCCGTGTCGGGGTTGAACACCGGGTTGATGCAGTTGACGCGGATGTTGTCCGGCCCCAGCTCGGCCGCCATCGACTTGCTGGTGATGATGACCGCGCCCTTGCTGCCGTTGTACCAGGTCAGGCCCGGGCGCGGGCGGATGCCGGCCGTGCTAGCGATGTTGATCAGGCTGCCGCCGCCGCCAGCGCGCAGGGCCGGCACGGCGTGCACCGCGCTCCAGTAGATGCTCTTCATGTTGACGGCGTAGACCTTGTCGAACTCGGCCTCGCTCACCTCCAGCATGGGGCGGTTGCGGTGCGTCCAGCCGGCGTTGTTGACCACCACGTCCAGCCGGCCGCCGAAGTCCTGCGCGGCCTGCACCAGGCGTGCCCAGTCGTCGCCCTGGGTCACGTCGGCGGCGACGAAGCGCGCCTTGCCGCCGGCGGCGTTGATGCTGGCCGTCACCTTCTCGCCCAGCGCGGGGTTGATGTCGTTGACCACGACGGCCGCGCCTTCTTCGGCCAGGCGGCGGGCGATGCCCTCGCCGATGCCGCCGCCGGCGCCGGTGACGATGATGGATTTGTTGGGCACGCGCATGGGTGTTTCCTTGTGATGAGGGGGTCGAATCAGCCGGCATGGTAAGGCGCGCCGGGGCCGATGCGGCTACGATGTCCCTTTTCCACTGGCAACCGGCAAAGGATGGCGACCATGAACGGCTCTCTCATCGACGACCTGATGGGTCAAATGCAAGGCGCTCCGCTGGGGCAGATCGCGCAGCAGCTGGGCACCGACCCGGGCACGGCCAGCAACGCCATTGCCGCCGCGCTGCCCACGCTGGTGGGCGCGCTGGGGCACAACGCGCAGCAGCCCGGCGGCGCCGACGCGCTGTTCAACGCGCTGCAGCGCGACCATTCGGGCCAGGGCGCGATGGACCTCGGCGGCCTGCTGGGTTCGCTCACGCAGGGCGGCGCGGGCGGTGGTGGCGGCGGCCTGGGTGGGCTGCTGGGGGGCCTGCTGGGCGGGGTGATGGGAGGTGGCGGCGGCGCGCCGGCCAGCCCGCCCAGCGCGCAGCTGGATGCGGGCGGCATCCTGGGTCACATCTTCGGCGATGCGCAGGGCCGCGCCCAATCGGGGCTGAGCCAGGCCACGGGCCTGAACGGCGGCCAGGCCGGCCAGCTCCTGATGATGCTGGCGCCCCTGGTGATGTCGGCGCTGGCCAAGCACACCAGCAGCAACAACCTGGACGCCGGCGGCCTGGGCCAGATGCTGGGCCAGGAGCAGGCGCGCGTGCAGCAGCAGGGCGGCCTGGGCGGCGGCCTGCTCGGCGCCGTGCTCGATCAGAACGGCGACGGTCAGGTCGACCTGAGCGACTTGCTGAAGGTGGGCGGCAGCCTGTTGGGCGGGCGCCGCTGAACTGCCGCCTGGATCGGACAGCAAAAAGCCACGCTTCGGCGTGGCTTTTTGTCGGGTGTCCGGCGGGCGTTCAGCCCTGGTGCGGGCGCTTGCCGGGGTTCTTCTTGCTGCGGGTGTGCGAGCCGCGCTCCAGGCTGCGCTTTTGGCCCACGGCCAGCTTGCGCGTGGGGGCGCCGGGCAGCGGCGGGGTGGCCTTGCGCATGGCTTCGGTGACGATTTGCTTGCCCATGGTGTGATCCTTTTGGTGTGTTGGCTGAAAACCCTCTATTTTCACCGATTTCCGGGCGCGCCCGACCGCTGGACTGGCTGGGCGTTGCATCGACGCTGAACCCCGGGAAAACCCTGAACCAAATTCCAGTGGTTTCTGCACACTGAACTGTATACAATTTGCCCTGGTCGCAGCGGTGCAAGGAAGGGCGGGCCATGGGCCCCGCCAAGTCTCCAAGCGCGATCACCTGTAGACGGCTCGCAGCGCCCGCGGTGGCGAGCCGCATCGAGAGGAGACTCGCGCCTTGGAAACCTATCTGCTCGACTGGGCCAACCTGCTGCTGCGCTGGCTGCACGTGATCGTGGCCATCGCCTGGATCGGCTCGTCGTTCTACTTCGTCTTTCTGGACAGCAACCTCGAGCCGCCCAAGGCCGACGACCTGAAGAAAAAGGGCGTGGACGGCGCCATCTGGTCGGTGCACGGCGGGGGCTTCTACAACGCCCACAAGTACATGGTGGCGCCCCAGGGCGGCGCCATCGACAGCAAGCTGCACTGGTTCTACTGGGAAAGCTACTGGACCTGGATGTCGGGCTTTGCGCTGTTCGTGGTGCTCTACCTCTGGAACGCCAGCATCTTCCTGGTCGACAAGAACGTGTTCGACTGGTCGCCGGTGGCGGCGGGCTTCGCCGCCGTGGGCTTTCTGGTCGGCTTCTGGCTGATTTACGACACCATCTGCCGCGTGTTCGGCTTTCGCCCCAACGGCGACCGCATCGTCGGCGCGCTGATCCTGGTGGTGGTGGCGATCGCGGCCTGGCTGGCCTGCCACCTGTTCGCCGGTCGCGCCGCCTTCCTGATCGTGGGCGCCATGATCGCCACCAGCATGAGCGCCAACGTGTTCTTCTGGATCATCCCGGGCCAGCGCAAGGTGGTGGCCGCCATGACCAGCGGCCAGCCCTACGACCCGGCCGAGTTCGCCATTTACGGCAAGCGCGGCAAGCAGCGCAGCGTGCACAACACCTACTTCACGCTGCCGGTCATCGTGGCCATGCTCAGCAACCACTACAGCTTTCTGTACAGCGACGCCCACCGCTGGGTGGTGCTGTTCGTGCTGATGCTGGCCGGCGCGCTGATCCGCCAGTTCTTCGTCGCCCGCCACGCCTGGCACCTGGGCAAGGCCCGCCATCCGTGGCCCTACGCCGCCGTCGGCGTGCTGCTGCTGATCGGCCTGGTGGCCTGGATGAAGCCCGCGCCCGAGGCCCCCGCCGCCGCCGCGCCCGCCACGGTGGACTACGCGCAGATCAAGCCGATCCTGGAGCAGCGCTGCTACCTGTGCCACGGCGAGGCGGTGCAGCAAAAAGGCCTGCGCTTCGATTCGGAGGAGCAGGCCAAGACCCACGCCCAGCTGATCTACCAGCAGGTGGTGGTGCAAAAGCTGATGCCGCTGGGCAACGCCACGCAGATGACCGAGGCCGAGCGCGGCATGGTCAAGCGCTGGTTCGAGGGTGGGGCGAAATAGGCTTGCTGCCGTGCCCCATGGGTCAGCGCCAGTGGTTGAGGATGTGGAACTGGCCTTGCACCGGCAGGCCGGCGGCTTGCAGTGCGTCGATCGCCCGCACGATGTGCCCGTAGTCCATGGTGTGGCGCGGGTTGCCGTCGCGGAAGACAGCGAGCACGCCCGCGTGCCCGCCGGCCTGCCGCGCCAGCGCCAGGAAGTCGGCCACGTTGTGGGTCAACAGCGTGCGCCCCTGGCTTTGCGCCTGGGCGAAGACCTGGGCGTCGGGCAGGCCGTTGCAGCCCAACTCGGCCACGCTGAGCACGTCGTGGCCAGCCTGACGCAGGGCGTCGAGCAGTCGGCGCGCCTGGCTGTCCTCGTCGACCAGCAGCTTCATGCGGGCGCGTTGCCCACGGCGATGCCTTCGGCCAGCAGGCGCTGGCGTTCCTCGTCGGCCTCGGCCTCGATCAACGCGCGGTGCGCCTCGCTGTAGGCCAAGGCTTCTTCCACGGCGGGCAGGGGCAGGTTCCAGTTTTCGGCCGCCTCGGCGGCGCTCAGGCCGTTGGCCTGGGCGTCGAGCCAGACCGCGCTGGCCTGCAGCTTGCGCCCCTTGATCCAGAGCTGGCGGCGCCAGGGGTGCGGGCGTTGCACCAGCCATTGCCAGGTGGGCGGCAGGGCGGCTTCCAGTTCGGGAATGGCCAGGCGGGTGGCCTGCTCGGCGCTGCGCCCGACAAAAAGATGGTTGCCCCGGCGCGCCTCATTGACCAGCAGCGTCGTGACCTGGGCGGCGCGCAGTACGGTGTCCTTGACGCTGGAGGCGGACAGCGCGGCACGCAGGTTGGCCAGGATTTCGTCCTGCTCGGGCGTCAGGTCGAAGTTGGCGCGTTTGGTGGCGATGGCGGACATGGGCTGGCATCCTTCTTTGTGAATGCTCGAATTATGAGTTTATTTTGAGTAAACATCAAACCGAGTCGAGATTCATCGCCATGCCGCAGGCTGGCTGCCCGTGCTGTTGCGGGGCCACCGCCGCCCGGCGGACGAGTTTGGCCCGCGCCTGGGCCGCGGCCCCCCGGCAGTCTTAACTTTTCTTGGTCACCAGCCCATAAATGAACAGCACGATGATGGCGCCCACCACCGAGGCGATCCAGCCGGCCGGCGTGCCCTGGGCGTACAGGCCGATCGCGGCGCCGCCGTAGCTGGCGACCAGCGAGCCGACGATGCCCAGCAGGGTGGTCATGATGAGGCCCATTTTCTGGTCGCCGGGCATGATGGCGCGGGCGATCAGGCCGACGATGAAGCCGACGATGATGGTGACGATGATGCTCACGGTGCTTCCTTTCCACCCCTGGGGGGTTGTTGTTGATGGCCCGCTACTTTAATCCCCTCTCGCCGGGCGGGGAAAGGGCTGCCCTCAGCCGCCGGCGGGGGCGACGTCAGCGCCGGGCGCGGCCGTGAGCGCCTCAATGGCGCTGGCGTGGGTCAGCCAGGCTTCCTCCAGCGCGGCCAGTTCGTCCTGCAGGGCCTTCAGCCGGCGGCCGGCGTCGGCCAGCTCGGCGGGGGCACAGTCGGCGGCGCTCAGGCGTGCCTCCAGTTGCTGGCGCTCGCGCTCGATGGCTTGCATGCGCTGCTCGGCCTGCTGCAGCGCGCGCCGATGGGGGCGGGCGCGCTCGGCCTGCTGCTGACGGCGCTGGGCGTCCTGGCGGCGTTGCTCGGCCGGGTTGAGCGCCGGGCCCGGCCGCTCGGCGGCGGCAGGCGGGGCGGCGTCGTTGGGCGCCTGCGCGGCGGCGGCCAGCTCGTCGCGGCGGCGCCGGCTTTCGTCCTGCAGGTGGCGCTGGTAGTCCTCCAGGTCGCCGTCGAAGGGCGCCACGCCGCCGCGCGCCACCAGCCAGAACTCGTCGCACACGCTGCGCAGCAGGGCGCGGTCGTGGCTGACCAGCATGACGGTGCCCTCGAACTCGTTGAGGGCGACGGCCAGCGCCTCGCGCGTGGCCAGGTCCAGGTGGTTGGTGGGCTCGTCCAGCAGCAGCAGGTTGGGGCGCTGCCACACGATCATGGCCAGCACCAGGCGCGCCTTCTCGCCGCCGCTGAACTGGCCCACGGGCTGCAGCACCATCTCGCCCGGAAAGCTGAAGCGCCCCAGGAAGTTGCGCAGTTGCTGCTCGCGCGCCGCTTCGCTGTTGGCCTGGCCGCTCTCGCGCGCCAGCCGCACCAGGTGCTCCAGCGGCGTGTCCTGCGGGCGCAGCACGTCCAGCTCCTGCTGCGCGAAGTAGCCGATGGACAGGCCCTTGCCTTCGGTCAGCCGCCCGCCCAGCAGCGCCAGCGTGCGCGCCACCGTCTTGACGAAGGTGGACTTGCCCTGGCCGTTGGCGCCCAGGATGCCGATGCGCTGGCCGGCCAGCACGGTGCGGTTGACGCCGCGCAGGATCACGCGCGGCGCCGTCGATTCTGAGTCGAATCGGGCTGCAGCGCCCGTTACATATGCGCCAGCAGCTTCGTTTTCAGGAGCATTCTGCAAGTCCTGCGCCGCATAGCCGAACACGCCCTCGCTGATCGCCAGCATCGGGTTGGGCAGGTTGGCCGGCTCCAGAAACTCGAACTGGAATTCGGCCTCGGCCAGCACCGGCGCGATGCGCTCCATGCGCTCCAGCGCCTTGACGCGGCTTTGCGCCTGCCTGGCCTTGGTGGCCTTGGCCTTGAAGCGGTCGATGAACTTCTGCAGGTGGGCGATCTTGTCCTGCTGCCTGGCGAAGGCGGCCTGCTGCAGCGTCAGCTGCTGCGCGCGCAGCTCCTCGAAGGCGCTGTAGTTGCCGCCGTAGCGCGTGAGGCGCCCGCCCTCGATGTGCAGGGTGACGCGCGTGACGGCGTCCAGGAACTCGCGGTCGTGGCTGATCACGATCAGCGTGCCGGGGTAGCGCTGCAGCCAGCCTTCCAGCCACACCAGCGCGTCCAGGTCCAGGTGGTTGGTGGGCTCGTCCAGCAGCAGCAGGTCGCTGGGCGCCATCAGCGCGCGCGCCAGCTGCAGGCGCATGCGCCAGCCGCCCGAGAAGCTGTTGACCGGCTGGCCCAGCTGCGCGGGCGTGAAGCCCAGGCCCAGGATCAGCGCCTCGGCGCGCGCGCGGGCGTCGTGCGCGCCGGCGTCCTGCAGGTCGGCGTGCGCCTGGGCAATCGCCATGCCGCGCGCGGCATCATCCGGGCTCTCGTCGCCCGATTGCTCTGCTTGTGATAGCTGCTCGCGCAGGCGTGTCAAGCGCTCGTCGCCAGAAAGCACGAAATCGGTGGCCGCCTCGCCGGTTTCCGGCATGTTCTGCGCCACCTGCGCGATCTGCCAGCCGGCGGGCCGCGAGAAATTGCCGCCGTCCTCGTGCAGCGAGCCGTTCAGCAGCGCGAACAGGGTGGATTTGCCGGCGCCGTTGCGCCCCACCAGGCCGAGCTTTTCGCCCGGATGAATGGTGGCGCTGGCGCCTTGCAGCAGGACCTTGGCGCCGCGGCGCAAGGTGACGTCGTTGAGTTGAATCATGAGTGGTGAAAAGGGTCACGCCAGCGCGGCGTGCCACGCTGGCGTGTGCAATGCGCGGGTGGCCCGCAGGCCGCCGTGCGGGGTCAGGCTTCGCCCAGGCGCGAATCGACGGCGCTGCCCAGGCGCGAGTCGCGGTAGCCCGACAGCTCGAAGCCGGTGCTGCCGAAGCCCGTGGCGCCGAAGCCGCTGGGGCGCACGTCCAGCGTGATGTCGGTGAAGGTGGGCTCGTTGCTGGTCGCGTCGTCGTCTTGCGCCTGGTTGGCCGAAAAGCGCGTGCTCGCGTTTTGCATCCGCCACAGCAGGTTGGTGGGCGAGTCGGCGAAGGCCAGCGCGTCCTTGCGGTCGATGCGCTGCTCGCGCACCAGGCGCGCCAGGTCGGCCTCGTAGGTCTGCGAGCCCTCGGCGATGGCGTTGTCCATGGCTTCCTTCACGCCGCCGAAGTCGCTCTTCTCGATCAGGTCGGCCACCAGCTTGGTGTTGAGCAGCACCTCGACCGCCGGCACGCGCCCGCCGTCCAGCGCCGGGATCAGGCGCTGCGAGACGATGGACTTGAGCGCCGCCGCCAGATCGCCCAGCAGGGTGGGGCGCACCTCGACCGGGTAGAAGCTGAGAATGCGGTTGAGCGCCTGGTAGCTGTTGTTGGCGTGCAGCGTGGCCAGGCACAGGTGGCCCGACTGCGCGTAGGCGATGGCGGCGGTCATGGTCTCGCGGTCGCGGATCTCGCCGATCATGATGACGTCGGGCGCCTGGCGCAGGGCGTTCTTCAGCGCCGTTTGCAGCGTCTCGGTGTCGGTGCCGACCTCGCGCTGGTTGACCAGCGACCGCTTGTTGCTGAACATGTACTCGATCGGGTTTTCGATCGTCAGGATGTGGCCCGGCACGCGCTCGTTGCGGTGGTCCAGCATGGCCGCCAGGGTGGTCGACTTGCCGGCGCCGGTGGCGCCCACCATCAGGATCAGGCCGCGCTTTTCCATCACCAAGCGCTCCAGCACGCCCGGCAGGTTGAGCGAGTCCAGCCGCGGGATGTCGGGGCTGATGAAGCGGATCACGGCGGCGTAGGTGCCGCGCTGGCGCATGGCCGAGATGCGGAAGTTGCCCACGCCGGCCATCGGGTGCGCCATGTTCAGCTCGCCGGTCTCGCGCAGCTCCTCGATGCGGTTGGGCGGCAGGATGTCCATCAGCAGGTTCATCGTCGCCTCGGGCGGCAGCGCCTGGTTGTTGATGGGCACGCATTCGCCGTTGATGCGGATGGTGGCCGGGGCGTGCGCCGTCAGGTACACGTCCGAGGCCTGCTTGTCGGCCATCAGGCGCAGGATGCGCTCCATCATGGTGCTGGGGACTTGCATGGCGTGGCTCCTGGTGGTGGGCGATGGCGGCGGACGAGGGGCGGGGTGCGCGCCGCACGGCCCTCCAACCGGTTTTGACCTTCAACCCGTGCATTGTAGGGAGCGCGGCCCGCCCATTGGGCCGCGCCACCGTCTGCGGCGCGCCGCGCGTCTTGGGGGCACAACGCTATGGAAATTCCCTAGGTGATTCGTCTTGCCAGACGAGTCGTTTCACTTTGTAATGTAGAACTTGTGTCTAGCGGCGGGGTTTGCCGGGGATGATGTACACCAAGTCCGATTTGGGCCTGCAGGCCATGAAGGATCGCCATGCGGTGGACATCACGCGCGCGCAGCGCTCGGCGCTGATCCTGTTCGACGGCCAGCGCTCGGTGCGCGCGGTGCTGGAGGCCACGGCGGCGCTGGGCGTCACGGCGGCCGACATCGACCAGCTGGTGGCCCTGGGACTGCTGCAACCGCTGGCCGGAGCCGGCGCGGCGCCCGCGCCGGCCGCCGCACCCGCTGCCGCAGCGGTCGCCGGCGCCCGCACCGCGCCAGCGGCCGATCAGCCCAGCGCGCAGGAGCGCGCCCAGCGCTACCGCGTGGCCTACCCGCTGGCCACCGAGCTCACCGCCCAGCTGGGCCTGCGCGGCTTCGCGCTGAACCTGGCGGTGGAGGCGGCGCAGGGCTTCGAGGGCCTGGTCGAACTGCTGCCCCGGCTGCGCGCCGCCGTCGGCGACGCGCGCATCCAGCCGCTGGAAGACGTGCTGCTGGGCCCTTGACCGCGGCGCCGCCCGTCGGTCTCGCCCGCGTCCCGCCTTGCGGCGCTGCAGCACGGCTTGTTGCCGCTTCGGTCCGCGCCCTGTCGGCTGCCAGCGCGCTGCGTGCGTTGGAGCAGGACGCACGGCTTTCGTGCGCGTGACCGAAACAAGGAGAATGACCATGAAGATTGCCCCGATCATGCTGGCGCTGGGCCTGGTGTTGGCACCCGCGGCTTTTGCCCAGGCGCCGGCGGCCGCGGCCACGGTGCACGCCGTCTGCAAGGACGGCAGCCCCTTCGAGGGCGCCAGCCTGCGCGGCGCCTGCCGTGGTCACGGTGGCGTGGACAAGAAGGCCAGCAAGGCCGGGGCGGCCGCTGCCGGCGCGGCCCCCGCCACCGCGCCGGCAGCGGCAACCTCGGCCAAGGTGACGCCGGACAAGCAAGAGGCTGGAGCGGACAACAAGCGTAACGCAGCCCCAGCGGCCAAGGCCAAGCCGGCCACCAACGTGGCACGCGCGCCCGGCGGCGGCGCCGGCCAGGTCTGGGTCAACGACGCCACCAAGGTCTACCATTGCAGCGGCGACCGCTACTACGGCAAGACCAAGCAGGGCGAATACATGAGCGAGGCCGACGCCAAGGCCAAGGGCATGCACGCCTCGCACGGCAAGGCCTGCTCCTGATCGCGCCCCGGGCGCGAGGCGCGTCCGCCGCCGCCCACGTCCAAGCCGCGCCCACCGGTCGGCTTGGACCGCTTGGCGCTCGTCAGCCGACAAGGACGCGGTTCACAGCAGCGAACCGGCGTTGTCCAGCACGTAGTCGCAGGCCTTTTCCTTCAGCTTGCCCTGGACGCTGCCCAGGTTGAAGGACTTGCCGCCCGAGCCCGTCACCAAGCCCGACAGGCCGCTCAGGTAGCCCTCGTCCTTGGGCGCCTCCTGCTGGCCGCCCAGGCCCATCTTGCCCAGCAGCTGGTTCTTGACCTGCGCCGCCTTGTCGGCGTTCAGGTAGTTGTTCTTCATGCAGTAGGTGATTACGCCCGCCGCGTTGCCGGCGGTGGACGAGCCGGTCAGTCCGGCGGCCGAAAGCGCCGACATCTCGGCGCCGCCGCCCAGCATGCCGGACAGCCCGGACGAGCCCGAGCCGCCGCCGGCCTGGCCGCGCAGCGCGTCCGCCAGTCCGGCGGCGTGCACGCCGCCCGCGCCCAGGCCGCACAGACAGGCCAGAAGGCTGGAGATGACGAGGTTCTTCATGTGCGCTTGCTCCCGATGGAGGTTGATGCACCTGACTGGCCAGCAGCAGGAATGAGCGGACACGTTAGCACGGCGCCTCGGACGGCGCTGTGCCCGATGGTTGCCGCGCCGTGCGTCGCTGGGGCCTGAAATCGGCCCCGCGGGGCGCTCCCGGCCGGGGTGTGACAAGTTGCCGTGGCACCGCGCCGATCCATGCATCAAATGTGCCTCCATCGCCCGCCAGTCAAGCGCTGACAGCTATGTTTAGTGCAGCGGCCTTGGCGGCTGGATGGCTCGCGCTGCACGCTATCATCGGCACTTCTGCCGTTTTCCTCCCATTTCCGGCCTGCGGGCCGCCAGCGCCAGTGCGTCTCAACTCCATCAAGCTCTCGGGCTTCAAGTCCTTCGCCGAGCCCACCAATTTCCTGCTGCCCGGCCAACTGGTCGGCGTGGTGGGGCCCAACGGCTGCGGCAAGTCCAACATCATGGACGCGGTGCGCTGGGTGCTGGGCGAGTCCAAGGCGTCGGAGCTGCGCGGCGAGTCGATGCAGGACGTCATCTTCAACGGCACGACCACGCGCAAGCCGGCGTCGCGCTCGTCGGTGGAGCTGGTCTTCGACAACGCCGACCACCGCGCCGGCGGCCAGTGGGGCCAGTTCACCGAGATCTCGGTCAAGCGCGTGCTCACGCGCGACGGCACCAGCAGCTACTACATCAACAGCCAGCCGGTGCGCCGGCGCGACGTGCAGGACGTGTTTTTGGGCACCGGACTGGGGCCGCGTGCCTACGCCATCATCGGCCAGGGCACGATCAGCCGCATCATCGAGTCGCGTCCGGAGGAGCTGCGCCTGTTCCTGGAAGAGGCGGCCGGCGTCAGCAAGTACAAGGAGCGCCGGCGCGAAACCGAGAACCGCCTGGCCGACACGCGCGAGAACCTGACGCGGGTCGAGGACATCCTGCGCGAGCTGAACAACAACCTCGACAAGCTGGAAAAGCAGGCCGAGGTGGCGCAGCAATATCAAAACCTGCAGGCCGCGGCCCAGCTCAAGCAGAACCAGCTCTGGTTCTTGAAGCGCGCCGAGGCCGATGAGGGGCAGGGGCGCCTCAAGCAGGAGGCCGAGAAGGCCGTCAACGACCTGGAGGCGCGCGTGGCCGACCTGCGCCACGTCGAGGCCGACCTGGAGACCATTCGCCAGGCGCACTACGCCGCCGGCGACGGCGTCAACCAGGCGCAGGGTCGGCTGTACGAGGCCAGCGCCGAGGTGGGTCGGCTGGAGGCCGAGATCCGCTTCGTGGTCGAAGGCCGCCAGCGCGCCGAGGCGCGGCTGGGGCAGCTGATCGAGCAGATCGCCCAGTGGGCCACGCGCCGTGCCGATGCCGAAACCGAGATCGAGCAGCTGGCCGAGCAGGGCGCGCAGGCCGAGGACGCCGCCATCACCCTGGCCGCGCAGCTCGAAGACCAGCAGCAGGCCTTGCCCGAGCTGGAAGACGCCCTGCGCGCGGCGCAGGGGCGCGCCGGTGAGCAGCGCGGCGCCGTGGCCCAGGTGCAGCAGCAGATCCAGGTGTTGGCGGCCGAGCAGCGCGGCATCGAGGAGCAGTCGCGCCAGCTGGGCAGCCGGCGCGACAAGCTGGGTGCCGACAAGAACGCGCTGGCCGCGCCCGACGAGCAGCGCCTGCTCAACCTGCAGGCCCAACTGGCCGAGGCGCAGGAGGCCAGCACCGTGCACGAGGCGCGCCTGCACGAGCTGCAGGACAGCGTGCCCCAGCTGGACGAAGCGCGCCGCGCCGCGCAGCAGGCCGTCAACGCCGAATCGGCCAAACAGGCCGATTTGTCGGCGCGCATGGAGGCGCTGAAGGCGCTGCAGGAGCGCGTCAAGACCGACGGCAAGCTGAGGCCCTGGCTGCAAAAGCACGGGCTGGACGGCCTGCAGGGGCTGTGGAGCCGCATTCACGTCGAACCGGGCTGGGAAAACGCGCTGGAGGCCGCGCTGCGCGAGCGCATGAGCGCGCTCGAAGTCAGCCGGCTGGACATGGTGCGCGCCTTCGCCGCCGATGCACCGCCGGCCAAGCTGGCTTTCTACACCCCGCCCAGCGCGCCGCTGCCCGAGCCCGCCGGCCGCCTGCCGCGCCTGGCCGATCTGCTGCGCCTGCACGATGCCGGCCAGAAGGCGCTGCTGGCCGACTGGCTGGCCGGCTGCTACACCGCCCCCAGTCTGGAAGACGCGCTGGCCGCGCGCGCCCAGCTGCAGGCCGGCGAAGCGATCTACGTGCCCAGCGGCCACGCCGTCACCGCGCACGGCGTTGCCTTTTATGCGCCCGACTCCGAGCAGGCCGGCCTGCTGGCGCGCGCGCAGGAGATCGAGAACCTCGACAAGCAGCTGCGCGCCCAGGCCCTGATCGGCGAGGAGGCGCGCGCCACCTTGATCCGCGCCGAGGCCGCCTACAGCGACGCCAGCCAGCGCCTGGTGGGCGCGCGGCGCGAGGCCAGCGAGGCCCAGCAGCGCGCGCACGGCCTGCAGGTCGAAACCCTGCGCCTGGCCCAGCTGGCCGAGCAAAGCCGCGCGCGCAGCCAGCAGATCGACGGCGACCTGGCCGAGGTCGACGCCGCGCTGGAGGCGCTGCAAGAGCGCCGCGTGACCGCCGAGGCGCGCTTCGAAGAGCTGGATTTGCAGCTGGCCGACACGCAGGAGCGCCACGCCCAGCTCGACGAGCACGTGATCGGCGCCGAGCGCAAGCTGGGCGAGGCGCGCGAGCAGCAGCGCGCGCTGGAGCGCCAGGCGCAGGAGGCCGCTTTCGCCCAGCGCAGCCTGCAGGCGCGCCGCGCCGAGCTGGCGCGCACCATCGACACCGCCGCCCAGCAGGCCGGCGGCCTGGCCGACGAGCAGCAGCGCGCGCAAGACGAGCTGGCGCGCCTGACCGACGCCGCCGCGCAGGCCGGCCTGCAGTCGGCGCTGGCCCTCAAGCTGGAGCGCGAGCAGGCCTTGGGCGCGCTGCGCAGCAGCTACGACGACCTGACGGCCAAGCTGCGCGCCAGCGACGAGCGCCGCCTGGGCCTGGAGCGCGAGCTCGACCCGCTGCGCCAGCGCATCACCGATCTGCAGCTGAAGGAGCAGGCCGCGCGCCTGGGCACCGAGCAATACACCCAGCAGCTGGCCGAGGCCCAGGCCGACCTGGCGGCGGTCGAGCAATCCATCCTTGACGGCAACGTGCGCCTGAGCGGTCTGCAAGGCGAGATCGATCGCCTGCACCAAGGCATCCAGGCGCTGGGCGCGGTCAACCTGGCGGCGCTCGATGAGCTGACCAGCGCGCGCGAGCGCAAGCAGTTTCTCGACGCGCAGAGCGCCGACCTGACCGAGGCCATGACTACGCTGGAAGACGCCATCAAGAAGATCGACGGCGAAACGCGCGAGCTGCTGGGCGGCACCTTCAACACCGTCAACGAGCACTTCGGCCGCATGTTCCCCGAGCTGTTCGGCGGCGGCCAGGCCAAGCTGGTGATGACGGGCGAAGAGATTCTGGATTCCGGCGTGCAGGTCATGGCGCAGCCGCCGGGCAAGAAGAACCAAACCATCCACCTGCTGTCGGGCGGCGAGAAGGCGCTCACCGCCATCGCGCTGGTGTTCGCCATCTTCCAGCTCAATCCGGCGCCGTTCTGCCTGCTGGACGAGGTGGACGCGCCGCTGGACGACGCCAACACCGAGCGCTACGCCCGGCTGGTCACCAAGATGAGCGGGCAGGGCACGCAGTTCCTGTTCATCAGCCACAACAAGATCGCGATGGAAATGGCGCAGCAGCTGATCGGCGTGACCATGCAGGAGCAGGGCGTGTCGCGCATCGTGGCGGTGGACATGGAAAGCGCCGTGGGCATGGCGGAGGCCGCATGAATTCCTTGCAAGTGGGCCTGGCCATTGCCGGCGGGCTGATCCTGATGGGCGTGATCGCCTACAACACTTGGTACGCGCGCCGCAACGAGCCGCGCCAGGCCCAGCCCGAGGCGCCGCCGTCCGGCGACGAGCGGCAAGAGCCGGTGGCCATCCCCGGCGCGGCGATGGCCGAGCCCGAGCGCGTCGAGCCCTCCTTCGACGGCGACGCCGCCCTGCCGCCGCTGGGCCCGCTGCCCACGCCCGACAAGCGCCCCGCGCTGGACGCGCTGATCGACGTCATCGCCCCGATCGCGCTGGACGGCCGCGTGGTCTCGGGCGACGCCCTGCTGGCGGCGCTGCCGGCCACGCGCCGCGTCGGCAGCAAGCCCTTTGCGGTCGAAGGCCAGGCCGAGGGTGCCAGCGAGTGGGAGTTTCCGGTCGCCGGCCGGCGCTACGGCGCCGTGCAGGCCGGCGTGCAGCTGGCCAACCGCACCGGCGCGCTCAACGAGATCGAGTTCTCCGAGTTCGTCGCCAAGGCCCAGCTCTACGCCGACACCGTGGGCGGCGCGCCCGAGTTTCCCGACATGCTGCCCGAGGTGATGCGCGCGCGCGAGCTGGACCAATTCGCCAGCCAGCACGACGCGCAGCTGGGCCTGAGCCTGCGCGCGCGCAGCGCCGCCTGGAGCCCCGGCTACGTTGCCCAGCAGGCCGCGCGCCTGGGCTTCGTCGCCGGCGCCGTGCCCGGGCGCATGGTGCTGCCGGCCGCGCAGATGGGCCTGCCGCCCGTGCTGGGCCTGGCCTTCGACGCCCAGGCCGCGCTGGCCGAGCAGCCCGAGCAGGCCGCCATCCACGAGTTGGTGCTGAACCTGGACGTGCCGCAGGTGGAGCGCGCCCAGCAGCCCTTCGCGCGCCTGTGCGAGGTGGCCTTCGCGCTGGCCCAGGCCATGGACGGCGTCATCACCGACGACGCCGGCCAGGTGCTGCACCCCGAGATGATGAGCGCCATCGGCACCGACCTGGAGCAGCTGTACGACACGCTGGAGCAGCACGACCTGGCGGCCGGCTCGCCGCAGGCGCGGCGGCTCTTCAGCTGATTTTCAAGCAAAATCGGGCTATGGCCCTCGTCGAACAAGCGCGAGCAGCTATGAATAGCGAAGCAAACGCCCAGGCCCGCGCCGCCGAACTGCGCGCCGCGCTCAATCGCGCCGCGCACCAGTACTACACGCTGGACGCGCCCGAGCTGCCCGACGCCGAGTACGACCGCCTGTTTCGCGAGCTGCAGGCGCTGGAGGCCGCCCACCCGCAGCTGCGCACGCCCGACTCGCCCACCCGGCGCGTGGGCGGCGCCGTGCTCGACGGCTTTGCGCCGGTGCGCCACCAGGTGCCCATGCTCAGCATCCGCACCGAGACCGACACCACGGCCGCCGGCGCCCAGGCCTTCGACGCCCGCGTGCGCCGCGAGCTGAAGCTGACGGACGACGCGCCGCCCATCGACTACGTGGCCGAGCCCAAGTTCGACGGCCTGGCGATGAACCTGCGCTACGAGCAGGGCGTGCTGGTGCAGGCCGCCACCCGCGGCGACGGCGAGACCGGCGAGGACGTGACGCAGAACATCCGCACCATCGGGCAGATACCACTGCGCCTCGCGGGCCCGCCCGACGCCGGGCCGCCCCAAGGCGGGCGAGCCCCCTCGGGGGGCAGCGAAGGACGCGAAGCGCCGAGCGTGGGGGCAATATGTTTTCCCCCCGTGCTCGAAGTGCGCGGCGAGGTCTACATGCGCCGCGACGACTTCGAGCAGCTGAACGAGCGCATGCGCGCGCGCATGGCCGCCGGCGACAAGGCGGCCAAGACCTTCGTCAACCCGCGCAACGCCGCCGCCGGCGCCGTGCGCCAGCTCGACCCGGCCATCGCCGCCGAGCGGCCACTGAGCTTCTTCGCCTACGGCCTGGGCGAAGTCACGCCGCCCGAGCAGGGCGGGCCGGCGTTCGACACCCATTGGCAACTGCTGCAGGCGCTCGCATCATGGGGTTTTCCGGTCTCGGCCCTGGCCCGACAAGCGCAAGGCGCTTCCGAGTTGATAGCATTTCACGATGACTTGGCGGCCCGGCGCGACGGCCTGCCGTTCGACATCGACGGCGTGGTCTACAAGGTCGACCGGCTGGAACTGCAGCGCGAGCTGGGCTTCGTCACGCGCGAGCCGCGCTGGGCCGTGGCCCACAAGTACCCGGCGCAGGAGCAGCTGACCACGGTGCTCGCCATCGACGTGCAGGTCGGCCGCACCGGCAAGCTGACGCCGGTCGCAAAATTGGCGCCGGTGTTCGTCGGCGGCGTCACGGTGACCAACGCCACGCTGCACAACGAGCTGGAGGCGCGCCGCAAGGACGTGCGCGTGGGCGACACCGTGGTGGTGCGCCGCGCCGGCGACGTGATCCCCGAAGTGGTGTCGGTGCTGCCCGACAAGCGCCAACCCGGCGCGCCCGAATTCAGCATGCCTGCGCATTGCCCGGTGTGCGGCAGCGCCGTGGTGCGCGAAGAGGGCGAGGCCGACCACCGCTGCACCGGCGGCCTGTTCTGCAGCGCCCAGCGCAAGCAGGCACTGCTGCACTTTGCCAGCCGCCGCGCCATGGACATCGAGGGCCTGGGCGAGAAGCTGGTCGACCAGCTGATCGACGGCAAGGTGGTGCGCAGCCTGCCCGACCTCTACCGCATGGGCTTCGTCAGCCTGGCCGCGCTGGACCGGATGGCCGACAAGTCGGCGCAAAACCTGATCGATGCGCTGCAAAAATCGAAGCACACCACGCTGGCACGCTTCTTGTTCGCGCTCGGCATCCGCCATGTCGGCGAGGCCACGGCCAAGGACCTGGCGCGCCACTTCGGCACGCTCGACGCCGTGATGGCCGCCGACGCCGACCAGCTGGCCCAGGTGCCCGACGTCGGCCCCGTGGTGGCCGAGAGCATCCACACCTTCTTTGCCCAACCGCACAACCGCGAGGTGGTCGAGCAACTGCGCGCCGCCGGCATCGCCTGGCCCGAGGGCGAGCCCAGCGCCGCCGCGCGCCAGCCCCTGGCCGGCAAGACCTTCGTGCTGACCGGCACCTTGCCCACGCTGAGCCGTGAGGAGGCGAAGGCCATGCTCGAAGCCGCCGGCGCCAAGGTCGCCGGCAGCGTCAGCAAGAAAACGCACTGCGTGGTGGCGGGCGAAGAGGCTGGCAGCAAGCTCGACAAGGCGCGCGAGCTGGGCGTGCCGGTGATCGACGAGGCGGGGCTGCGGGCCTTGCTGGAAGGCGAGGGCTGAAGCGTCATGCGTTTCGACGGTCGCCTGGCGCAGTGGGACGATCAGCGCGGATTCGGCTTCATCGAGCCGGTACAAGGTGGCGAGCGCGTGTTTGTGCATGTGAGCGCGTTTGCGCCAGGCGACCGCAGTGCCGACAACCGCCCTCGCGAGGGCGATCGCGTCAGTTTCGAGCTGACGTTGGACGCCCAGGGCCGCAAGCAGGCCCGCCGTGTAAGCCGGCCCGATGCGCCCGGCCGCGCACAGCCTGCGGGTGTGCCCCGGGTGATCCGTCGCCGCACCGAGTATCGGGATGATGACGGGGGTGGCGGCTTTGGCCGCTGGGTGGGCATGGCCCTCATGCTGGCTCTGATGGTGGCTTTGGGCTGGAAGGGTACCCAATGGTGGGCCGCTTATGGCAACCGCCAAACTGGGATCGTCGCGCCCCTGAGCGCAACAGACGGCCCGGTGTCGCCCTCGCAGCCATCGACAGTGGCGTTTCGTTGCGACGGCCGGACGATGTGCTCGCAAATGACTTCGTGCGCCGAGGCCACGTATTTTCTGCAGAACTGCCCCGGCACCAAGATGGACGGCAATCGCGACGGGGTGCCGTGCGAGCAACAGTGGTGCACCAGCCCGTGGGCCAAATAGCGCCGCGACGCCCGCGCCTGGGTGTCGACCTGGGCGGCTCCAAGATCGAGATTGCCGCGCTGGATGCTCGGGGCGCGTTCGTGCTGCGCCAGCGCGTGGCCACGCCGCAGGGCGACTACGCGGCCACGCTGGACGCGATCGCCCGCCTGGTCGCCGCCGCAGAAGCCCGGCTGGGCGCCACCGGCCTGCCGCTGGGCATCGGCATTCCCGGCAGCCTGTCGCCGCTGACGGGCCGGGTGCGCAACGCCAATTCGACGGTGCTCAATGGCCAGCCGCTGCGTGAGGACCTGCAGCGCCTGCTGGCGCGTCCGGTGCGGCTGGAGAACGACGCCAACTGCCTGGCGCTGTCCGAGGCCACCGACGGCGCGGGCGCGGGCGCCGACGTGGTGTTCGCCGTCATCCTGGGCACCGGCGTGGGCGCGGGCATCGCGGTGCAGGGTCGCGTGCTGCAGGGCTGCAACGGCATTGCCGGCGAGTGGGGGCACAACCGGCTGCCGCTGCTGGCGGGCGAGCAGCGTGTTGCTCGCACCTGCTGGTGCGGTCGGCCCGACTGCGTGGAGGCCTGGCTGTCGGGCCCGGCGCTGGCGGCGGATCACGCGCAGGCGGGCGGCGGCGCGTGCAGCGCCGAGCAGGTCGTGGCCGCCATGCGCGCCGGCGACGCGGTGGCCGTGGCGACGTTCGAGCGCTACGCCCGCCGCCTGGCGCTGGCGCTGGCGGGGGTCATCAATGTGCTCGACCCGCAGGTGATCGTGCTGGGCGGTGGCCTGAGCCAGGTGCCCGAGCTGTTCGAGCGCGTGCCCGCGCTGTGGGCACCGCATGTCTTCAGCGATGTCTTGCGCACCGCGCTGCGGCCGGCGCGGCATGGCGATTCGTCGGGCGTGCGCGGCGCCGCCTGGCTGGCGGATGCAAGTGTTTGAAAGACCGCCCGCGCAGGGTCGGCGTGGCGGCAGCCTGGCGCGTTTTGGGCTTGAAACCGGCGCGCGCGCCGCTTCATGCGGGGTTTACATCGCACGCGTACAGTGATTGGCACGATCCGGCCGCGACACGCCGGGCTCATTGCGGAGGTATCACCATGACAACTCGGGCTTCTTCTTTCGGTGGCGGCCGGCTGCTGCTGGGCGTCGGCGCCGCGGCCCTGCTGCTGCTGGGCGGCTGCGTGATGGCGCCGGTGGACCCGTACTACGACGTCGGCACGCCGGTGACGACCTATCCCTACGGCCCATCCTACGTCGCGCCGGCCTATCCGGCCTATTCGGCGCCGTACTACTACGGGCCGTCCATGTCGCTGGGCATCTACGGCGGCTGGTCCGACAACGACCATCGCGGCTGGCGCGACCGGTCGCGCCGTCCCAACTGGGGTGACCGCGACGGCCCGCGCCCGGGCTGGAACGGCGGCCACAACGGCCCGCGCCCCGGCTGGAGCGGCCAGCCCGGCCCGCGCCCGGGCGGCTGGGATCGCCCGGCGCGCCCCAGCCAGCCCTCGGTGCGCCCGCCGGTGCGCTCCAACCCCGACTGGCACCCCGGCGCGCCGCAGAACCGCCTGCGGGGCATCGAAGGGGCGGGTTGATCGGCTGACGTGGCGATCCGCGACATTCTGAAGATGGGCGACGCGCGCCTGCTGCGCGTGGCCCGCCCGGTCGAGGCCTTCGACAGCGCGGCGCTGCACGCGCTGGTGCTCGACATGGTGGACACCATGCGCGCGGCCGACGGCGCCGGCCTGGCGGCGCCGCAGATCGGGGTCGACCTGCAGCTGGTGATCTTCGGCAGCGACGCCGTCAACCCGCGCTATCCCGATGCGCCCGTGGTGCCGCGTACGGTGCTGTGCAACCCGGTCGTCACGCCGCTGTCGGATGAGGAAGAAGAAGGCTGGGAAGGCTGCCTGTCGGTGCCCGGCCTGCGCGCGGTGGTGCCGCGCTGGCGCCGCATCCGCTATGCCGGCAGGGACGTCTATGGCGATGCGATCGAGCGCGAGGCCGAGGGCTTTCATGCCCGCGTGGTGCAGCACGAGTGCGATCACCTGCAGGGCGTGCTCTACCCCATGCGGGTGCGCGATTTCACGCGCTTCGGTTTCACCGAGGTGCTGTTTCCGGGCCTGGACGCGCAGGACGATTGACCGGCGCCGGCGCCAAAAAAGAGGGCCCTTGCGGGCCCGTACCTTTGGAGGAGGTAAAACCGTTGGCGTGGGCGCAGCAGGCGGTGCCGCGCCACGCCGTGTTTCAGATGTCGCCGGTCATGACGCTTGCCATGTTAGCGCGTTGGTCGTCGACGGGCGAGACTGCTTCGCGCGCGGGCTCGCTGGTGGCACGGCTGGCACTGCCGCCCAGGCGCACGGCGCTGGGAGCCGGGGTGTCGCGCGTCAGCACGCTGGATGCGCGCAGGGCCACGGGGGTGGCGGCGGGGTCGGTGCTGACCGCGGTGGTGGCGACGGCCTTGTCGTCCAGCACGCGGCGCGCGCCGTTGAAGCGCTTTTGCCAGTAGCTGACGTCCATGCTCTCCACGCGCACCCGCGCGCCGGTGCGCGGCGCGTGGATGAACTTGCCCTCGCCCAGGTAGATGCCCACGTGGCTGTAGGCGCGGCGCAGGGTGTTGAAGAACACCAGGTCGCCCGGTTGCAACTCTTTCTTGTCGATCTTTTCGGTCGCCGCGGCCTGCTCCTGCGAGCGCCGCGGCAGCATCAGGCCCAGCGCCTGCTCGAACGTGGTGCGCACGAAGCCGCTGCAGTCGAAGCCGGTCTCGGCCGAATTGCCGCCCCGGCGATAGGGCACGCCGATGGCGCTGAGCGCGTTGGCGAGCAGGCCGCTGGCGCGGTCGGACGCGTGGTGGATGCTGTCGCCCAGCCGCGCGCTCAGGCTGGTGGGCGTGGCGGGCGCAGCCGGATCGTCGGCAACGGGGGAGGCGAAAGCAGGGGTGGCGCAGGCGGCAAGCAGGGCGGACGCGACGATGATGGACTTGAGCATGGATCCGGTCGGTGCGGGCGCCGTGAGCCAGCGCTTCGTGTTGGGGTCTGCCGCGGCTTGCAAGGGCCTTGGCGCGGGGGCAATACGGTGTGCCACTGCCTGCCATGTGGCCGGCGTAGTGTAGGGGAAAGAGCGGCCGATTCCGGGGTGGGGTATCCGATCCGGTGCAGGGATTACCCTTGGTTTCAGGCTTCGCCAGCGAATTTGGCCAAAAAGTTAACAAATCGGGCCCGACGCGGCATGATGGGCGCATGTTCCGGCAAACCATCGACCGCATCGTTTCGCACCCGCGCCGGGCCGCGCTGCGTGGCTTGCTGGCGGGCGCCTTGCTGGCCGCCGGTGGGGGCGCGGCGGCGCAGTCGCCCGCGCTGCGGGTGCAGACCGTGGCCGGCGGGCTGGAGCACCCCTGGGCCGTTGCCTTCCTGCCCGGCGGGCGCTTTCTGGTGAGCGAGCGGCCCGGCCGCCTGCGCGTGGTGCAGGCCGATGGCGCGCTGGGCCCGCCGCTGGCCGGCGTGCCCGCGGTGGCCGCGGGCGGGCAGGGCGGGCTGCTGGACGTCGTCACCGACTCGGACTTCGCGCGCAACCGCAGCATCTACTTCTGCTTCAGCGAGCCCGGCGCCGGCGGCAGCAACGGCACGGCGCTGGCGCGCGCCCGTCTGGCCGACGACGGGACGCGGCTGGAGGACGTGCGCGTGATCTTCAGCCAGCGGCCCAAGGTGGCCAGCCGCCTGCACTTCGGCTGCCGCATCGTCGAGCGGAGGGTGGGCGGCAAGCCCGACGGCACGCTGTTTCTCACCCTGGGCGAGCGCTTTTCGCAGCGCGATGCGGCGCAGAAGCTGGACAAGCATCTGGGCAAGATCGTGCGCGTGGGCAAGGACGGCGCCGTGCCGGCCGACAACCCCTTCGTCGGCCGCGCCGGCGCCTTGCCCGAGATCTGGAGCTACGGCCACCGCAACGTGCAGGGCGCCGCGCTGGCGCCCGACGGCACGCTGTGGACGCACGAGCACGGCCCCATGGGCGGCGACGAGATCAACCTGCCGCAGGCCGGCAAGAACTACGGCTGGCCGCTGGTGAGCTTCGGCCTCAACTACGAGGGCACGCCGGTGGGCGCGGGCCAGAGCGCCGCGCCCGGCCTGGAGCCGCCGCTGCACCACTGGACGCCCTCGATCGCGCCCTCGGGCATGGCCTTTTTGACCAGCGAGCGCTACGGCCCGGGCTGGAAGGGCGACCTGTTCGTCGGCTCGCTCAAGTTCCAGTACCTGGACCGCATCGAGCTGAAGGACGGCAAGGTGCTGGCCGAGCACCAACTGCTGCAGGACGTGGGCCAGCGCATCCGCGACGTGCGCCAGGGGCCCGACGGCCTGCTCTACGTGCTGACCGACAGCAGCGATGGGCGTTTGCTGCGTTTGCTACCGAATCAATAGTTGCTGGCGCTTGATGGACGGGCGCCAGAGCCCGATTCGATTAAAAAAACGGCGCCGTGTCGGCGCCGTGGCAGTTCGTGCGTTCTGGGCCGGCCTACTTGAAGCCCACGCGGTCCAGCATCTGCTGCACCTGCACCTGGTGCTCGCCCACCTTGCTGACCGGAATGGTCTCGGCCTTGAAGGTGCCGCTGCCGCCGGTCATGGCCTTGAGCGCGGGGTTGTCGGTCAGCACGCCCTTGGCCACCGGCCACTCGTTGTTGCCGTTGGCAAAGTAGTTCTGCGCCGCCGGGCTGGCCAGGTATTCGAGAAACTTGACGGCGTTGCCCGGGTGCTTGGCGTGGCGCGCCACGGCCGCGCCGGCGATGTTCACATGCGTGCCCCAGCTGGCCTGGTTAGGAAACACCACCCCCACCTTCTCGGCCACCGCGCGGTCCTCGGGCTTGGCCGAGCGGATCAGGCGCGCCAGGTAATAGCTGTTGGTGACGGCGATCTGGCATTCGCCCGCCGCCACGGCCTTGATCTGGTCGGTGTCGCCGCCCTTGGGCGCGCGCGCCATGTTGGCCACCATGCCCTTGAGCCAGGCCTCGGTCTTCTCGGCGCCCATGTGCTCCAGCTGCGCGCCGAACAGGCTCAGGTTGTAGGGGTGCGAGCCGCTGCGGATGCACAGCTTGCCCTTGTTCTTGGCATCGCCCAGATCCGCGTAAGTGGCCACGTCGGCCGGCTGCACGCGCAGCTTGTCGTACACGATGACGCGCGCGCGGGTCGAAAAGCCGAACCACGCCACGCCGCCGTCGGCCGTCGGCTGCGCACGCAGGCTGGCCGGGATGGCCTCGTCCAGCGGCTTGGAATGGATGGGCTGAAACAGCCCGTCGTGCTCGCCGCGCCACAGGCGGGCGGCGTCGACCAGCAGGATCACGTCGGCCGGCGAGGCGCTGCCCTCGGCCTTCAGCCGCGCGATGATGCCGGCGTCGTCGGCGTCCACGCGGTTGATCTTGATGCCCGTGGCCCGGGTGAAGCCGTCATACAACTGCTCGTCCGACGCATAGTGGCGCGCCGAATACAGGTTGAGGACGGCGGGCTCTTGCGCGTGCGCCGCGCCGGCGGCCAGGGCGAGCGTGGCAGCGGCCAGGAGAAGCAGTTTTTTCATGGTGGGGAAGGGGTCTCTCGGTACAAGGAAAACCGGATCGGCTTGCCGGCCATGATAACGCAAACGAGAATTGTTCTCGTTATCGCAACTTGTGCTGGATCAAGTTCTGGTCGCTTCGATGGGGCCGAGCCTTCGGGCGCAATCGACAAAAAAAGGGCTGATCTTGCGATCAGCCCTTGAAGGGATCCCTGAGCCCGCGAAGGGCTGCGAAAGGATCCGAGGAGACAAGCGTTCGGGTGCCTGCATCACCCAGAAACAAGGGCACGTGCCGGTGGGCGTGCCTGCCCTTGTTTCTGGGCGCTCGGCCGGCCGGGGCCAGCCGAGCGTCGAGCCGGGCGCCGGGTGAGGGCGCGCCGGCGGCGGTCGATCAGCGCTTCTTGGCGGACACGACGGTGGCGTTCTTCGCGGCGTTGGTGGCGCTGGTGGCCACGGCGTTGAAGTTGGCTTCGGCCATGTCGGAGGCTTGCTTGACGGCCTTTTGCACCGATTCGAAGGCGTTGTTGGCGGCAGCCACGGCGCTCTTCATCATGGCGACGGCGGTGTCGGAGCCGGCGGGGGCGTTCTTGGCGGCGCTGTCCACCAGCGAGGCGAACTGGGCCTGGCCTTCGGCCACGCGGGTTTCGAAAGCCTTGCTGAACTCGCTGCTGGTGCCCGAAGCGATGTCATACAGATGACGGCTGTAGGCGGCGGCCTTCTCGGCCAGCGGCTGGAACAGGCTGGCCTGGATGCTCAGCAGCTCTTGCGCGTCCTTGACCGACAGCAGGGCCTGGGCGTGCGATTGCGACTCGGCCAGCGCGGCCTTGGTGGCTTGCAGGTTCAGCTCGACCAGCTTCTCGACGCCTTCGAAAGCCTTGTTGGTCAGGCCGTTGAGGGTCTCGAGGTTAGCTTTTTGCGAGGCGACGAATTGTTCGGGGGTCAGCATGATGGGAATCTCCTGGTCACGGTGGAAGGGTTTAACTTGGTATGAATGCCGCCCTTCAACCACTTCTTTATGTTGCAGTGCAGCATGGGTTGAATTTTAGGGGTTTCCCGTAGCAAAGCAAGGTATTTTGCTGCGCCGCAGCATTTTTAGATGCGACGGTCTAACGCCGGCCGGGCGCGGCGCGGCACCCCATGCGCGGCGGTGCCGCGGAAGGCCGCTGGCAGAATGGCAGGCCATCGCGTGCAAGGCGCGCCTGCCCATTTTTTCGCCACCATGTCCCAGTTGAACGCCCCCATCCTCGATCCGGCCAGCGTCGACGCCGCCATCGAGAACCGCTTTTGCGTGCGCGCCTTCGCGCCCACGCCGGTGCCGCGCGAGACGGTGGCCGACATCCTGCGCGTGGCCGCGCGCGCGCCCTCGGGCACCAACGCCCAGCCCTGGCAGGTCTACGTGCTGCAGGGCGCGTCGCGCGCTGCGCTGGTGACGCAGGTGTGCGCCGCCTACGACGCCGGCGCGGTCGACCCGCAGCTGGCCGCGCGCTACCGCGCCGAGTACGACTACTACCCCAGCCAGTGGATCGAGCCCTACCTGGGGCGGCGGCGCCAGAACGGCTGGAGCCTGTACGGCCTGCTGGGCATCGCCAAGGGCGACAAGGACAAGATGCACGCGCAGCACCGGCGCAACTACCAGTTCTTCGACGCGCCGGTGGGGCTGATCTTCACCATCCACCGCGTGATGGGCGCGGGCTCGCTGCTGGACTACGGCATGTTCCTGCAGAACGTCATGGTGGCCGCGCGCGCCCGCGGCCTGCACAGCTGCCCGCAGGCGGCCTGGAACCACTACGGCTCCATCATCCTGCCGCACGTGGGCGCGGGGGCCGACGAGAAGCTGGTGTGCGCCATGGCGTTGGGCTGGCCCGACGCGCAGGCGCCGGTCAACGGCTTCGAGACGCCGCGCGAGGACGTCGAGCGCTTCACGCGCTGGCTCGATTGAGCGCGTGGCCGGGCGCTACACTGGGCCACGCCCCCCAGACCGATGAGACCAGCCCGCCATGATCATTGAAAGCCTGCTCGACACCGACCTGTACAAGTTCACCATGATGCAGGCGGTGCTGCATCAGTTTCCGGGCGCCGAGGTCGAGTACAAGTTCAAGTGCCGCACGCCCGGCGTGCAGCTGACGCCCTACATCCACGAGATCCACGACGAGCTGCGCTCGTTGTGCAGCCTGCGCTTTGCCGAGGACGAGTTGGACTACATGCGCGGCATGCGCTTCATCAAGAGCGACTTCATCGACTTCCTGGGCCTGTTTCGCCTGAGCGAAAAGCACATCACGCTGACGCCGCTGGACAACGGCGAGATCGACATCCGCGTGCGCGGGCCCTGGCTGCACACCATCCTGTTCGAGATTCCGGTGCTGGCCATCATCAGCGAGGTCTACTTTCGCAACACGCAGCCGCGGCTGGACCTGGCCGAGGGCCGCCGGCGCCTGGCGGCCAAGATCGAGCTCTTGAAGGCGCCGGGCCTGGAGCAGCTGAAGATCGCCGACTACGGCACGCGCCGGCGCTTTTCGCGTGCCTGGCAGCGCGAGGTGCTGCAGACGCTGCAGGATCGCCTGGGCACCGGCGACGCGGGCCAGCTCACCGGCACCAGCAACGTGCTGTTCGCGCGCGACCTGGGCCTGCGCCCCATGGGCACCATGGCGCACGAATACCTGCAGGCCTGCCAGGCGCTGGGCCCGCGCCTGCGCGACACGCAGGTGTTCGGCTTCGAGAAGTGGGCGCAGGAGTACCGGGGCGACCTGGGCATCGCGCTGTCCGACGTGTACGGCATGAACGCCTTCCTGCGCGACTTCGACATGTACTTCTGCAAGCTGTTCGACGGCGCGCGCCACGACTCGGGCGACCCCTTCCTGTGGGGCGAGCGCATGATCGAGCACTACAAGGCCAACCGCTGCGACCCGCGCGCCAAGACGCTGATCTTCAGCGACGGCCTGACCATTCCGCGCTGCATCGAGTTGTTCGAGCGCTTTCACGGCCGCGTGCAGGTGGCCTTCGGCGTCGGCACCAACCTGACCAACGACGTCGGCCCCGACGCGCTGCAGCTGGTGCTGAAGATGGTGCAGTGCAACGGCCAGCCGGTGGCCAAGATCTCGGACACGCCCGGCAAGACCATGGTGGAGGACGAGGGCTACCTGAACTACCTGCGCCAGGTGTTCGACCTGCCGGCGCCGCCCGCGCCCGGCAGCGGCCCGGTCATCCGCACCGCGCCGGTGATGCTCTGATACTATTATTTATATAGCTAATAGCGCACACTCCATAAGCGCTATGGCCTGATTTGACCTGAAAATGACTGTGCCGACCACTTCCTGCCACGCCGCCCAACCCAAATGCCTGCGCAAGGCACTGGCCCCCGCGTGGTGGCTGGCGCCCGCGCTGCTGGCGCTGGCCGCGCCCGCCCACGCGGCCGGGCTCGACGGCCGCCAGCTGTCGGCCCTGTGGGGCCTGCCCTTTGTCGGCATCCTGCTGTCGATCGCCGTCTGGCCGCTGGTCGGCCCGCACTTCTGGCACCACCACTTCGGCAAGATCGCCGCCGCCTGGTCGCTGGCCTTTCTGCTGCCCTTCGCGGCGGTGTTCGGCGCGCACACGGCACTGGCCGGCCTGGTGCATGCGCTGGTGGCCGAATACATCCCCTTCATCCTGCTGCTGACGGCGCTGTTCACCGTCTCGGGCGGCATCTACATCCGCGGCAACCTGCACGGCACGCCGCAGCTGAACACCGCCATCCTGGCCATCGGCGCGGTGCTGGCCAGCTTCATGGGCACCACGGGCGCGTCCATGCTGCTGATCCGCCCGCTGATCCGCGCCAACGACAACCGCCCCAGCTGCGCGCACGTGGTGGTGTTCTTCATCTTCATCGTCAGCAACATCGGTGGCTCGCTCACGCCGCTGGGCGACCCGCCGCTGTTCCTGGGCTTTCTCAAGGGCGTCGGCTTCTTCTGGACGCTCGAGAACATCTACCGCGAAACCCTGTTCATGACGGTGGTGCTGCTGGCGCTGTTCTACGTCCTCGACCGCCACCTGTACCGCAAGCAGGGCGTGACGCGGCCCGATCCGACGCCCGACACGCCGACGTTCGGCTTCGACGGCGCCGTCAACTTCGTGCTGCTGGGCGTGGTGGTGGCGCTGGTGCTGATGAGCGGCATGTGGGCCAGCCCGGTGTCGTTCGACGTCATGGGCACCGCCGTCGGCCTGCCGGGATTGGTGCGCGACGTCGGCCTGATCGTGGTCACGGCGGTGTCGATCGCCATCACGCCGCGCGCGGTGCACGAGTCCAACCAGTTCGACTGGGGGCCGATGCAGGAGGTGGGCAAGCTGTTCGCCGGCATCTTCCTGACCATCATTCCGGTCATCGCCATGCTGCAGGCGGGCGAGGACGGGCCCTTCGGCGCCATCGTCAAGGCGGTCACCCACGCCGACGGCACGCCCAACCCGGCGGCCTACTTCTGGGCCACCGGCGTGCTCAGCTCCTTCCTGGACAACGCGCCGACCTACCTCGTGTTCTTCAACACCGCGGGCGGCGACGCGGCGCACCTGATGGGGCCGCTGGCCAGCACCCTGGCGGCCATCAGCGCCGGCGCCGTGTTCATGGGCGCCAACACCTACATCGGCAACGCGCCCAACCTGATGGTCAAGGCCATCGCCGAGGACCGCGGCGTGAAGATGCCCAGCTTCTTCGGCTACATGGCCTGGAGCGGGGGCATCCTGATCCCGCTGTTCCTGCTCGTCACCTGGCTGTTCTTCTGACCGATGCCCGAGCACGCCCCGCTCATCGTCGACATCGCCGGCACCGCGTTGACGGCGGTGGACCGCCAGCGCCTGGCGCACCCGCTGGTGGGCGGGCTGATCCTGTTCGCGCGCAACTGGGACAGCCGCGCGCAACTCACCGCCCTGTGCGCGGCCGTCAAGCGCGTGCGGGGCGACCTGCTGATCGCCGTCGACCACGAAGGCGGGCGCGTGCAGCGCTTTCGCCAGGGCGGCTTCACCCACCTGCCGCCCATGCGCCGGCTGGGCGAGCTGTGGATGCGCGACGCCATGCGCGCGCAGGACGCCGCCACCGCCTGCGGCCACGTGCTGGGCGCCGAGCTGCGCGCCTGCGGCGTCGATCTGTCGTTTGCCCCCGTGCTCGACCTCGATTGGGGGCCCAGCAGCGTCATCGGCGACCGCGCCCTGCACGCCGACGCACGCGTGGTCACCCTGCTGGCCAAGGGCCTGATGCACGGCCTGCTGCTGGCCGGCATGGCGCACTGCGGCAAGCACTTTCCCGGCCACGGCTTCGTCGCGGCCGACTCGCACACCGAGCTGCCGCGCGACGCGCGCCCGCTCAAGGCCATCCTGCAGCAGGATGCCGCGCCCTACGGCTGGCTGGCCAGCAGCCTGCGCGCCGTCATGCCGGCGCACGTGATCTACAGCAAGGTCGACCGCCGCCCGGCGGGCTTTTCCAGGCGCTGGCTGCAGGCCATCCTGCGCCAGCGGCTGGGTTTCGACGGCGCCATCGTCAGCGACGACCTCAGCATGGCCGGCGCGCGCCAGATCGAGGGCCGCACCGTCAGCCCCTTTGATGCCGTGCTGGCCGCGCTGGATGCGGGCTGCGATCTGACCCTGCTGTGCAACCAGTCGCTGGGGCAGGGCGCGGTCATCGACGACACCATCGACGCCCTGGCGCGCGCCCAGCTGCAGGGCCGCTGGCAGCCCGGCGCCGCCAGCGCGCAGCGGCGCATGGCCCTGCTGCCGCAGGGTGATGCGCCCGACTGGGATGCGCTGATGCGCAGGCCGGCCTATATTCATGCTCTGGAGCGCCTGCCTTGAACTTGTGGCCCCGGCCCGCATCTGAACCATCATGACCCACACCCCCTACGGATACCTGCCGCCGCCTGCGGCATCGCGCGCCAACCCGCTGGAGCGCCTGCTCGGTCGCGTCATGGGTTGGCTGGGCTGGATCGTGCTGATGATGCTGGGCCTGGTGTTTGTCGTCAGCCTGCTGTTCTGGCTGGCCGTGATGGTGCTCTACAGCCTGGTCGCCGGCTGGATCACCGGCCGCCCCGCCACCGTCACCCTGCTGTGGCAGCGCTACCGCGCCATGGCTCGCCAGCACTGGCCGCAGCGCCCGGCGCGCCAGGGCGCATCCGCCACCCCGCGCGCCGACGCCGCGCAGGCCACCGGCGCGTCGATGGAAACCGGCGTGCAGGACGTGGGCTGGCGCGAGGTGCGTGCGCCCGCGCCGCCGCCGCGCTCCGAGTGAAGCGAGCCCAACGCCCCGCCAACCGGCGGGGCGTTTTGCATCAGGCCGTCACTTCGCGCGCCGAAATGGCGTAGGTGAAGGTCGCCGGGTCGTACTGATCGAGCCAGCCGTCGGCGTCCTCGGCCATCGGGTACATCACGAAGCCCAGCGCATCGCCTTGGCTGCCCGGCAGCTTGACGTCGTGCGCGGTGTTGTAGGCCATCCAGTTGCCTTCCCAGGCGCCGAACAGGCCGGCATACACCGGGGCGATCAGCGGGTCGTCGGTGCGCTTGATCCACACGGGCGTTTCCTGGCGCATCACCTTGGCCACGTCGGCCGGGTCCATCGCCGTCCAGCCGCGTGCCTGCAGATACACCTCGGCGCGGCAGTGCTGCGCGCCGCTCAGCTTGGCCGAGCCGCTGCCCAGCTGCTGGTAGCCGAAGGCCGAGGGCGCCAGCCGAATGCCGTACACGTCGCGCGCGGGCACGCCCACGGCGCGGCACAGGCCCACGAACAGGGCGTTGATGTCGGCGCACTTGCCGCCCAGATTGCCGGTTTCCAGCATGGTCTTGATGTCGCCCTCGCCGCAGCCCTTGACCTCGGGCTCGCGCCAGGCGTTGGCCACCACCCAGTCGTACAGGGCGCGCACCTTCGCCTCGTCGGTGCGGGCGCCCCGCGTGGCCCGGCGTGCCGTCTCGCGCACGATGCCGTCGGTGGGCAGCAGGCGCGTGGGCCGCAAGGCCTCGCGCAGCGTGCTCGCGTCGTCGGGCGCGCGCGGCGAGCCCGTGGCGCGGCTTTGGGTTTGCACGCGACTGGTCACCTCAACGAACGGCTGGGCCACGCCGCCGGCAAAGTCGACCGCCACCAGGCGCACGCCTTGCGCGCCGTCGCCGGCGATGCGGGCCTGTCCGTTGCTGGCAAAACGATCGCCCAGCGGCAGTTGCCAGCTGGTCTGCACCGAGGGCAGCGGCACCCAGGCGCGCGTGGCGTCGGTGGTGGCGGGCAGGTCGATGCGGGTGGTGACGTCGAACGTGCGCCAGTCGCCCGATCGGGGCGCGAAGCGAGGCGGGGACGAGGATGCCGGCGCGGCGGCGGCAAGGGCGGGAGGCAGGCTGGCGGCAAGGCCCAAGCCTGCCGCGCGCCCGATGAGGGCACGGCGATGCAAGTTCATGCAGAGAACTCCGGTTGGTCAGGAAACACCGGTCGGCGCACACGAGGCGGGCGATCCAATCGCCAACGCCAATGCCCCGAAGGCCGGTGGCCGGCGCTGGCGGGCAGCGCGCGGCGAGGGCGATTATCCGCCCAGGGTCTTGATCCAGCTCAGGGCCGGCTCGCCCGTCCAGTCCACCGCGCCGCGGATGATGTGGCGCGGCCGGCCGTTCGCGTCGACCAGCACGGTGGTGGGAAACACCTTGATGCCCCAGGCATCGGTGATCGTGCCCTTGGGGTCGGGCAGCACGGTCAGCGTCAGGCCGCTGGACCGCACATAGCGGCGCACGCGCGGCAACGGCTCGCGCACGTTGACCGCCAGCACCGCCAGGCGCTCGCCCTCCAGCTCGGCCAGGGTCTGCAAGGCGGGCATTTCCTCCTTGCAGGGCGCGCACCAGGTGGCCCAGAAGTTGATCAGCACGGCGCGCCCGCGCAGGGCCGCCAGGTCCCAGGGCTGGCCGTTCAGGTCGGTGGCGGCCAGTAGCGGCAGGGCCTGGCTGCCAGGCCAGGGCCGGGACACGTTCTGCGCGCCTGCGCCGGGCAGCGCGCCGGCCAGCAGCAGGCCGGCCAGGGCCTGGCGCCGGGTGGGCATCACGCGCGCTCGGCCACCCAGCCCTGCACCGAGGCCAGCGCCTGGGGCAGGCCGGATGCATCGGTGCCGCCGGCCATCGCCAGGTCGGGCTTGCCGCCGCCCTTGCCGCCGACCTGCTGGGCGACGAAGTTGACCAGCTCGCCGGCCTTGATCTTGCCCGTCTCGGCCTTGGTCACGCCGGCGGCCAGCTGCACCTTGTCACCATCGACCGCGGCCAGCACGATGGCGGCGGACTTCAGCTTGTCTTTCAGCTTGTCCATGGTCTCGCGCAGGGTCTTGGCGTCGGCGCCGGGCAGGGTGGCGGCCAGCACCTTGATGCCTTTGACCTCCGCAGCTTGACCGACCAGCTCGTCTCCCTGCGACGAGGCCAGCTTGCCCTTGAGCTGGGCCACTTCCTTCTCCAGCATCCGCACGTGATCGAGCGTGCCGGCGATGCGCTGCGTCAGCTCGGCGCTCGGGGTCTTGAGCGCGCCCGCCGCCTCGTGCACCGTGGCCTCCAGCCCCTGCAGGTAGGCGAGGGCATTGGTGCCGGCCACGCCTTCGACGCGCCGTACGCCGGCGGCCACGCCGCTTTCGCCGACGATCTTGAACAGCCCGATGTCGCCGGTGCGCGTCACGTGCGTGCCGCCGCACAGCTCGCGGCTGGAGCCGATGTCGAGCACGCGCACGGTCTCGCCGTACTTCTCGCCGAACAGCATCATGGCGCCGGTTTTCTGCGCGCTTTCGATGTCCATCACGCGCGCCTGCGTGGCGGTGTTGGCCAGCACCTCGGCGTTCACGCGCTGCTCGATCTCGGCGATCTGCGCGGCCGTCACGGGCGCGTTGTGGGCAAAGTCGAAGCGCGTCTTCTCGGCATCGACCAGCGAGCCCTTTTGCTGCACGTGCGCGCCCAGCACCTCGCGCAGCGCCTTGTGCATCAGGTGCGTGACGCTGTGGTTGCGCATGGTGGCGGCGCGGCGCGCGGTGTCGACCCGCGCCTGCACCGTGTCGCCGACCTTGAGCACACCCGCTTCGAGCCTGCCGTGGTGGCCGAACACGTCGGCCTTGATCTTCTGCGTGTCGTTGACGGCAAAGCGCGCGCCGCCTGCGCTGATGAGGCCCGCGTCGCCCACCTGGCCGCCGGACTCGGCGTAGAACGGCGTCACGTCCAGCACCACCACGCCGTTTTGTCCGGCTTTCAGCTCCTGCACCGGCGTGCCGTCTGCGTAGAGCGCTATGATTTTTGCGGTTTCTGCCAGGTGCTCGTAGCCGGTGAAGGTGTTGGCCGCGCCCTCGTAGGCCAGCGCCTTGTCCATCTTGAACTTGCCCGCCGCGCGCGCCGTGTCCTTCTGGTGCTGCATGGCGGCGTCGAAGCCGGCCTCATCCACCGTCACGCCGCGCTCGCGGCACACGTCGTTGGTCAAGTCCAGCGGAAAGCCGTAGGTGTCGTGCAGCTTGAAGGCGACCTCGCCCGGCAACGTTTTCTGGCCGCCGGCCAGTGCGGCATCCAGGATTTCCATGCCATGCGCCAGCGTCTCGAAAAAGCGCTCTTCCTCGGCCTTCAGCACGCTGGTGATGTGCGCCTGCTGCTCCTTCAGGCGCGGGTAGGCGGCGCCCATCTGCGCCACCAGCGGCGCCACCAGCTTGTGGAAGAAGGGGGTCTTTTGCCCCAGCTTGTAGCCGTGGCGGATGGCGCGGCGGATGATGCGCCGCTGCACGTAGCCGCGGCCCTCGTTGCCGGGGATCACGCCGTCGCTGACCAGAAAGGACGTGGCGCGGATGTGGTCGGCGATCACCTTGAGCGAGGGGTTGGCCAGGTCGCTGGTGTGCGTCTCGCGCGCGGCCGCTTGGATCAGCGCCTGGAACAGGTCGATCTCGTAGTTGCTGTGCACGTGCTGCAGGATGGCGGCCAGGCGCTCCAGGCCCATGCCGGTGTCCACGCAGGGCGCGGGCAGGCGGGTCACGCTGCCGTCCTCGGCCATGTCGAACTGCATGAACACGTGGTTCCAGATCTCGATGAAGCGGTCGCCGTCCTCGTCCGGGCTGCCGGGCGGGCCGCCGGGGATGTCGGGGCCGTGGTCATAGAAGATCTCGCTGCACGGCCCGCACGGCCCCGTGTCGGCCATCATCCAGAAGTTGTCGCTCTTGTACTTGCCGCCCTTGTTGTCGCCGATGCGGATCACGCGCTCGGGCGGCAGGCCGATCACCTTCGTCCAGATGTCGTAGGCCTCGTCGTCCTCGTGGTAGACGGTGGCCAGCAGCCGTTCGGCCGGCAGCTGGTAGACCTGGGTCAAAAGCTCCCAGCCCCATTCGATCGACTCGCGCTTGAAGTAGTCGCCGAACGACCAGTTGCCCAGCATCTCGAAGAAGGTGTGGTGGCGCGCGGTGTAGCCGACGTTCTCCAGGTCGTTGTGCTTGCCGCCGGCGCGCAGGCAGGCCTGCACACTGGTGGCGCGCTTGTAGGGGCGCTGGTCGGTGCCCAGGAAGACGTCCTTGAACTGCACCATGCCGCTGTTGGTGAACATCAGCGTCGGGTCGTTGGCGGGCACCAGCGGGCTGGAGGGCACCACGGTGTGGCCCTTGCTGACGAAGAAGTCCAGAAAGCTCTGGCGGATGTCGGCGACCGACATGGGGGGTTGGCTGGTTTTCATAAACGTTATAGGCCTGCAGCGCTTGTCCAGCAAGCGCGGTCAGCTCAGCAATTGATAGCGAAGTCCGGTGAATCGGGCGAAGTCCTTGTCGAAGGTCAGCACCTCCGCGTCGTGTTCGATGGCGATGGCGGCGATGTGGGCGTCGTTGGTGAGGTTGCCTGCCGTGCCGCATTCCAGCAGCAGGCGCGCCAAGATGTCCATGTGGCGCGCGCCCGGCTGCAGCAGGCGGGCGTTGGGGTGCTCCAGCCAGCCTTGCACATCGCCCAGCGCGTCGGCCACCGACAGCGGTTTGGGCATGACGCGCGCCATCGTGGACAAGCGCACGAAACCCACCAGCGGCAGCCACGCCAAGCCGATACCGGCCGACTCTCGCACCGCGTCATCCAATGCAGCGCGGGCGATTGCATGGTCGGGACTGAGCGGATTGGCCGCGTGGATCAGCAGGTTGGTGTCAGGCAGCTTCATGGGCGTCAGGACTTGCCCTGCTGGCGCTCGACCTCCAGGCGCGCCTGCAATTTGAGAAACTCCTCGGCATCCATGTCGCCCAGCAGCTGGTTGGCCTGGCGCAGATCCATTTTCGGCACGCCCATGTCGTGGGTGCGCTGGATGAAAGGCGGAATGTCCTCGGCCACGTGCGCCGGCGCGCTGGTGATGGGCACGATCTTGGCCACCGGCTTGTTGTGGCGCGTGATGATCACCTCCTCGCCGCGCTCGGCGCGGGCGACCAGTTCGCTCAGGTGAGTCTTGGCCTCGAACAGGCCGATGGCGGCAGCGGTCATGGCGGGCCTTTTGAAAATTGGTTGAATCAACCAGATTTTACGTGCAAAGGCCCCCGCACCGACGCCTCGGCCTCACGCCGCCTGCTTGGCCACCGCCGCAAACGGGCTGCCCGGCAGCCAGGCGCGCAGTTGTGCCGCGCGCTCGGGCGGGCCGGTCAGGCGCAGCGCGCCGCTGTGCAGGGCGCGCGGCCAGTCGCTGTAGCCCAGCCACACTTCGGTCAGCGTGCGCAGGTCGGTGCTGACGTACAGATCGACGTCGAAGCCGGGGTCCACGGTGCACAGGTCGGGCTCGTGCCCGCGCTCCACCAGCAGCCAGTAGTTGCGCTCGGGCGGCACGCGGTCGCCGAAGATGAATTCGATGGTGGTGCGCGCCGCCGGCGCCGGCTCGGGCCGCACGTTGCGGCGGATGTCCCACATCAGCAGGTTGGCGTCCAGGTGGCGCAGCGTGGCCTCGGTCGTCACCCAGCGCTGGCCCCACACGCCCACGGCCTCGACGATCGGGCGCAGCTCCTGGCCGGCCGCCGTCAGGTGGTACTGGTGCGCGTCGGCGGCGCGCGCCGGCGCCGTGCGCGCCACGATGCCGCAGGCCTGCAGCTCTTTCAGCCGCTTGGCCAGCAGGGCCGATGACATGCGCGGCACGCCGCGGCGCAGGTCGTTGAAGTGGCTGGAGCCCAGCATCAGCTCGCGCACCAGCAGCAGCGTCCAGCGGTTGCACAGCACCTCGGCGGCCATGGCCACGGGGCAGAACTGGCGGTAGCTGAGGTTGGACATGGACGTTCTCCGGTGCCGGCACGGGCACTCAAGCAGTCAATCTACGCCGCCTGGGCCTCGCGCGCCAGTTCAGATGCTGAACCACCGCGGTTCACTTGCAGAACTTGAAGGCGACCAGGTCCACCGCGCAGCATGAGCGTCCCGGTTCACGCCGCTTCTTGTTGGAGAGTCTCATGTCCACCGCCACCCTCGAATCGCCCGCCCTCGACTACGCCGCGCTCAAGCAGCGCCAGCACGCCGTCTGGTCCTCGGGCGACTACGCCATCCTGGGCACCACCTTGCAGATCATGGGCGAGAACCTGTGCGAGGCGGCCGATGTGCGCGCTGGCAGCCAGGTGCTGGACGTGGCCGCCGGCAACGGCAACGCCACGCTGGCGGCGGCGCGCCGCTTTGCCCACGTCACCTCCACCGACTACGTCGACGCGCTGCTCGAGCGCGGGCGCGAGCGCGCCGCCGCCGAGCGCCTGCAGGTCGCCTTTCGCCACGCCGACGCCGAGGCGCTGCCCTTTGCCGACGCGCATTTCGACGTCGCGCTGTCCACCGTCGGCGTGATGTTCACCCCCAACCAGGCGCAGGCCGCCGCCGAGCTGCTGCGCGTGGTGCGCCCCGGCGGGCGCATCGGCCTGGCCTGCTGGACGCCCGATGGCTTCATCGGCCAGGTGCTCAAGGCCGTGGGCCGCCACCTGCCGGCGCCGCCCGCCGGCCTGAACTCGCCCCTGCGCTGGGGCACCGAAGCCGGCCTGCGCGAGCTGTTCCCCGGCCAGCGCATCCAGGCCACGCCGCGCGAGTTCATGTTCCGCTACGAATCGGCCCAGCACTGGGTGGACGTGTTCCGCGCCTTCTACGGCCCGGTGCACCGCGCCTTCGCCGCGCTGGCGCCCGACGAGCAAAAGGGGCTCGAAGGCGAAATGCTGGAGCTGCTGGCGCGCTTCAACCGCGCCGGTGCCGACTCACTGGTGGTGCCGGGTGCCTATCTGGAGGTGGTGATCACGCGCGGTGCGTGAAGGCTTGGACAGCCGAACGCAGAGGACGCAAAGGATTCGCAAAGGACGCAGAAGAAGCAGTTTCTGTGTGGGGCAGGACGAGGCGCACGTCGCCAAACTGAACCTGTCATGGCGGGATTCTTTTGCGTCCTTTGCGCTTTTTTCGCGTCCTCGGCGTCCTGCCTTTCAGCCGCCCAGACCAAAGCGCTGCCGCATCCCCGCCAGCAACGCCTCCTCGCCCAGCTCGTGGCGCGCCTTCAGCACCGCCTGCGCGTCCTCGCCCGTCACGTACAGCACCTGCGCGCTGCCGTCGGTGGCGGCGCCGTACAGCGCCTGCGCCAGCTGCTCGGGCGCCATCGCGTTGCCCGCGCCGCGGTTGGCGGCAAAGGCGGCCTGCGCCTTGCGGATCGAATCCGCATACGGCCCGCCCTCGCCCTCGAAGGTGCGCGCCAGCGAGCGGCCCGAAAAGTCCGTGGCCACCGCGCCCGGCGTGAACACCTTGACGCGGATGCCCAGCGGCGCCAGTTCGTGGCTGAGCGACTGCGAAAAGCCCACCACCGCGAACTTGGACGCCGCGTACAGCGAATACAGCGGCATCGCCACCAGCCCGGTCAGCGAGGCCACGTTGATGATCACGCCGCGGCCGCGCTCGCGCATGCCCGGCAGCACCGCGCGCGTGACGGCGAACACCCCGCCCACGTTGGTGCGCATCTGCCGGTCGACCACCTCGGGCGTGGCCGTCTCGAAGGGGCCGAACAGGCCATAGCCCGCGTTGTTGATCGCCACGTCGATGGCGCCGAAGCGCGCCAGCGCTTGCCGCACCGCCGCGTCGACCGAGTCGGGGTCGGTCACGTCCAGCGCAAACGCCTGCACGCAGCCCGCGCCTTGTTCGAAGCGCGCCGTGCCCGGCTGGCGCAGCGTGGCCGCCACGTTCCAGCCCTGCGCCGCAAAGTGCCGCACCGCCGCCGCGCCGATGCCCGACGAGCAGCCGGTGATGAAGACCGTGGATGCCATGGACTGTCTCCGTGATCGATGAGGATGCTTCACGATACACCGGCCAGGTCCGGCGCCGCGCACCTGGCCGGCAGCGATGTGTGAAGATGAGCACGCCGCAACCCCCATTCACTCGACCATGCCCATGCCCTGGTCCGACTGGCCCCGCAACGTGCGCCTGCTGATGGGCATGCGCGCGGCGCGCAGCGTGGGGCAGGGCGCCATGGTGGCGGCGTTTGCGCTGTACCTGCACGCGCTGGGCTGGGGCGCCACCGACATCGGCGCCGTGCTGACGGCCGCGCTGCTGCTGGGCGCCGCGCTGACGCTGCTGGTCGGGCCGCTCAGCGACCGCGGCGGGCGGCGCGCCTTTCTGATCGGCTACGACCTGCTGCAGGCGCTGGCCGCCTTGGTGGCCTTGTTCACCGCCACGCCCTGGCTGCTGGTGGCCGCCGCCGTGCTGGGCGCGTATGGCCGCGGCGCCAATGGCTCGGCCGGGGCTTTTGCGCCCGTCGAGCAGGCCTGGCTGGCCATCGAGCTGCCGGTGTCGCAGCGCGCCCGCGTGTTCAGCGCCAACAGCGCCATCGGTTTTGCCGGCATGGGGGTGGGCGCGCTGCTGGCGGCGCTGCCGGCCGCCTGGCTGGGCGCGGACCTGCGCGCGGCCGACTACCGCTGGTTGTTTTTTCTGCCACTGGCTGGCGCGCTGGTCAGTGTCGCCCTGCTGCTGTGCACGCGCGAGCCCGTGCTGGCCAAGGCGCCGCCCGCCGCGCACCCCGCCGCCGAGCACCGTTTGCGCCGCGATGAAAACCGCCTGCTGGCGCGCCTGATGTTGGCCAACGCGCTCAACGGCCTGGGCATCGGCCTGACCGGCCCGCTGATCGCCTACTGGTTCGCCGTCCGCTTTCGGTCGGGGCTCGACCACATCGGCCTCGGTCTGGCGCTGGGCTTTGCGGTGGCGGCCGCCAGCGCCTGGCTGGCCGGCCGCGCGGCCGACCGCCACGGCATTCTGCGCACCGTGGTCTGGATGCGCGCCGCCGGGCTGCTGATGCTCGTCGCCATGCCGCTGGTGCCTTGGTTCTGGGGCGCGATGGCGCTGTACGTGCTGCGCGGTGCCAGCAACCGCGGCACCGCCGGCGTGCGCCAGGCGCTGGCCGCGGGCCTCACGCGCGCCGAGCGCCGGGGCCTGGCCAGCACCGTGCAAAACCTGTCGCTGCAGCTGCCGCGCGCCATCGGCCCGCTGCTGGGCGGCGCGCTGTTTCATGCCGGCCATCTGGCGCTGCCCTTCTTTCTGGGGGCGGCGCTGCAGGCGGGCTATCTGCTGCTGTTCGTGGTCTTCTTTCGCGGCACCGAGGCCGCCGTCATCGCCCCGGGCAAGAGCCCAGCACGCGATAGCGCGGCGGCTGCGCCTGCAGCTCCGACCAGACCAGGCTGACCGCGCCCACGCGCCACGTGATCGGCGCCGCCAGCCGCGCCCCCTGCACGCGCTCGGCCTGGCGCAATGCCGTCAGGTGCGGCTTGTAGGGGCGCGCATCGGGCGCCAGGCCGGCCGCGCGGGCCAGCGCGTCGGTGGCCGCGTGCAGCGCATCCAGCGCGGGGCAGGGCGCGGCGCGCAGCACGGCGATGGTGCCGCGCGGCGCGTGCCACAGCTCGGCTCGCGCGAGCGTGATGTCGAAGGCGTCGAAGCGCAGCCCCGCCAGCGCCGCGCGCCAGGCGCGCTCGTGCTCGGCGTCCACCGCGTCGAAGAACTGCAGCGTCACGTGCATGCGCTCGGGCGCCGGGCGCAGGCGCCGCGGCAGGCCGCCCCAGGCCTGGCGCGCGGCGTCGATGGCGGCGCGCGCGGCGGCGTCCGGGAAGAGGGCGGTGAAGAGGCGCCGGGGTGCCTCGGCTGCGGGGTCGGTGGTCATGCTGGGCGTGGCGGCGGCCGTGCGGGCCTGCACGCCCCGAGCGTACCCCCGCCCCGGCAAGCCCCTGAAACGCCCAAAACGCAAAAAAACGTTCGACCAAGGGTAAACCCGCGTGATGCGCGTCGATCGCTTGATTAATATCTTGTATACAAAAAGATCGACATGAATTCGGTCCACGCACCGACACCGACGCTCGCCCCTCAACCGCCCGGAGACAACATGGACATCCGCAACCCCTCGCCCGGCCTCTACAACGAGGACCTCGCCCCCGCCAAAGAGCGCAACTGGGGCACCTTCAGCATCTTCAACGTCTGGACCTCGGACGTGCACAGCCTGTGGGGCTACTACCTGGCCGCCAGCCTGTTCCTGCTGTGCGGCAGCTTCACCAACTTCCTGCTGGCCATCGGCCTGGGCTCGCTGGTCATCTTCGCCCTGATGAACCTGATCGGCTGGGCCGGCGAGAAAACCGGCGTGCCCTACCCGGTGCTGGCGCGCTCCTCGTTCGGCGTGTGGGGCGCCAACCTGCCGGCCATCGTGCGCGCCATCGTCGCCATCTTCTGGTACGGCGCGCAGACGGCGGCGGCCTCCAGCGCCGTGGTGGCGCTGCTGGTGCGCAGCGACGCCATGCTGCAGTTCCACCAAAACTCGCATCTGCTGGGCCACTCGACGCTGGAGGTGATCTGCTACGTCTTCATCTGGGCGCTGCAGCTGCTGATCATCCAGCGCGGCATGGAGACGGTGCGCCGCTTCCAGGACTGGGCCGGCCCGGCGGTGTGGGTGGCCATGCTGGTGCTGGCCATCGGCCTGATGGTCAAGGCCGGTGGCTTCTCGTTCGAGCACGGCATCCCGATGGACGTGCTGCTGGAGAAAACCAAGGACGCCGGCGTCAGCGGCCAGCCCGGCTCGTTCTGGGCGCTGATGGCGGTCGGCGCCACCTGGGTGACGTACTTCGCGGCGCTGTACCTCAACTTCTGCGACTTCTCGCGCTACGCCAAGAACCGCCAGGCCGTCACGCGCGGCAACCTGTGGGGCCTGCCGATCAACCTGATCGCGTTCTCCTTCGTCGCCGGCATCACCACCATCGCCGCCTTCCAGGTCTATGGCGAGGTGCTGCTGCACCCCGAGCAGATCTCGGCCAAGTTCGACAGCTGGTTCCTGGCGCTGCTGGCCGCCGTCACCTTCGCCGTGGCCACGCTGGGCATCAACGTGGTGGCCAACTTCGTGTCCTCGGCGTTCGACATCTCCAACGTCTTTCCGCGCCAGATCAGCTTCAAGCGCGGCGGCTACATCGCCGCCCTGATCGCCCTCGCGCTCTACCCCTTCGCGCCGTGGGAAGGCAACGCCGCCCACTTCGTCAACGCCATCGGCGCCACCATGGGGCCGCTCTTGGGCATCATCGTGGTCGACTACTACCTGATCGCGCGCGGCCACGTCAACGTCGAGGCCCTGTACCACGAGCAGGGCGAATACCGCTACCAGGGCGGCTGGAACATGAACGCCGTCGCCGCCACCGTGATCGGCAGCATCTTCTCCACCATCCTGCCCAACTTCACCAACCTGCTGCCCGCGTGGTGGGGCACCTTCGGCTGGTTCATCGGCGTGGCCATCGGCGGCGGCGTGTACTACGTGCTGGCCCTGGCCCGGCCGCGCGCCAAGGCCGTGGTGCAGGCTGCCTGAGGCGCGGGCAGGGCCCTAGAATCGGCCGCAGCCATGGCCGCCGCCACCAAAGTCACCAGCGACAAGATCGCCGCACGCATCCTCGACTCCATCCTCACCGGCAAGCTGCGCCCCGGCGAGCGCCTGGGCGAGCAGGAGATCGCCGACCTGTTCGGCGTCAGCCGCACCTTGGTGCGCGAGGCGCTGATGCAGATGCAGACGCGCGGCTTCGTCGAGGTGCGCTCGCGCATGGGCTGGTACGTGGTCGAGCCCTCCTTCGACGACGCGCGCGAGACCTACGCCGCGCGCCGCGTCATCGAGCCCGGCATGGTGCGCGACGCCGGCCAGCCGCTGCAGGACGCGCTCAAGCGCCTGCGCCAGCACGTGGCCGACGAGCGCAAGGCCATCGCCGCCGGCGACGCCGCCACGCGCAGCTGGCTGCTGGCCGACTTTCACGTCTGCCTGGCCGAATGCCTGGGCAACCGCCTGCTGACCGGCATGATGGTCGAGCTGTCGGCGCGCACCACCCTGGTGTCGGCGCTGTACCAGTCGCGCAGCGAGGCCATGGTCTCCAGCGACGACCACGCCCAGATCGTCGCCGCCCTGGCCGCCGGCGACAACGCGCTGGCCGAGCGCCTGATGCGCGCCCACATCGACGCGCTGGCCGCCCGGCTGGACGAAACCCTGGCCGACAACGCCAGCGCGCGCGACCGCCTGCGCGCCGCCCTGGCGCCCGCCGCGCCCGCCCGCCCGCGCGCCGGCCAGCCGCGCTGAGCGCAACGCCGCCCGGCGCGGGCGCATCCCGCACAATGCGGCCATGACCCCGATCGGCCTGCAGCGCCCACCCGGCAAGCCCCACATGCTCCTGAATTCAAACCCGCCCGGGCCGGCATGACGCCATCCGACTTCATCGCCAAATGGGCCCCCGGCGGCCCCGCCGCGCAGCTCAACGAAGAGCAGGGCGCGCAAAGCCATTTTCTTGACCTGTGCGAGCTGCTGGGCGTGCCCAAGCCCGGCAGCGCGGGCCTGGCCGACGAATACGTGTTCGAGCGCCGCTCGCTGGTGCTGGGCGAGGCGCGCGGCTACGCCGACGTGTTCTACCGCGACCACTTCGCGTGGGAGAACAAGGCCCCCGGCAAAAACCTCGACGCCGCGCTGCGCCAGCTGCAGCAGTACAGCCTGGCGCTGGCCAACCCGCCGCTGTTGGTGGTGTGCGACCGCCTGACGATTCGCATCCACACCCAGTTCAACGGCCACCCCAGCGAAACCCACACCGTCCGCATCGAGCAGCTCGACCAGCCCGATGCGCAAGCCCTGCTGCGCCGCCTGTGGCTGGCCCCCGAGAGCTTTCGCCCGCGCACCACCAGCCGCGACATCACCGAGGCCGCCGCCCACAGCTTTGCCACCCTGGCCGCCCAGCTGCGCGCGCGCGGCCACGCCGGCGAAGCCGTGGCGCACTTTCTCACCCAGTGCCTGTTCTGCTTTTTTGCCGAAGACGTCGGCCTGCTGCCCGGCCGCATGTTCGAGCGCCTGGTCGGCAACCGCCAGCTCACCAGCGACAAACTCACCGCCGGCCTGGCCAGCCTGTTCGGCACCATGCAAGGCGGCGGCCTGTACGGCCCCGACGACATCCCCTGGTTCAACGGCGGCCTGTTTGCCCACATCGCCGTGCCCCGGCTCGAGATCATCGACATCACCGAGCTGCGCAACGCCGCCGCGCTCAACTGGAGCGCCATCGACGTCGGCATCTTCGGCACCCTGTTCGAGCGCGGGCTCGACCCCGCCAAGCGCAGCCAGCTCGGCGCGCACTACACCGACCCGGCCACCATCGCCCGCATCACCGGCCCCGTCATCACCCGCCCGTTGCTACAACAATGGGAGCTGGTTGCGCAAGACCTGAGCGGGCTGACGGCCAAAATCACCAAAAATGGCGACGCCGCCTACCGCCGTGCCCACGCGCGCTTCGTGCAATGGCTGGAGCAGCTGCGCGCCTTCCGCATCCTCGACCCCGCCTGCGGCAGCGGCAACTTCCTGTTCATGGGCCTCAAGGCGCTGAAAGACGTCGAGCTGATCAGCGTCACCCAGGCCGCCGCCCTGGGGCTCGACCGCGAGCAAGACCTCGTCACCGGCCCGCACAACCTGCTCGGCATCGAGCTGAACGAATACGCCGCCGAGCTGGCCCGCGTCAGCGTCTGGATCGGCGAAATCCAGTGGCGCATCGCCCACGGCTACGCCCCCAAGACCAACCCCGTGCTCGAGCCGCTGGAGCAGATCGAGTGCCGCGACGCGCTTTTGACTTTTCTCCCTCCCCCGCTGGGGGAGGGCAGGGGTGAGGGCCACGGCGCATCCACATCCGCAGCGCCAGATTCCAGCGCCGCCAGCCCCCACCCCAACCCTCCCCCAGCGGGCGAGGGAGCCAAAACCGCCACCGAAGCCCCCTGGCCCCGCGCCGACGTGGTGGTCGGCAACCCGCCGTTTTTGGGGGGCAAGAAGTTCGTGAGCGAACTGGGCGAGCCCTATGCGGCAGCCCTGCGCGAAGTCTTTTCTGGCCGCGTCCCGGGTTTGGCCGACCTCGTCACCTACTGGTTCGAGAAAAGCCGTGCGCAGATCGAAGCAGGCCAACTCAGCGCTGCGGGGTTGGTGGCAACCAACTCTATCCGCGATGGCTTTGGGCGCGAGGTGCTCCGGCGCGTGATGGCGACGGCGCCGATCATTGACGCGTGGAGCGATGAACCCTGGATCAACGAAGGCGCGGCCGTTCGCGTGTCGCTGGTGGCGTTCTCGCGCCAGGGCAGGGCGCCGCGTCTGAACGGGGCCGACGTCCACGCCATCGCTGCCGACCTCTCGGAAGCGGTGGACGCGGCAAGCGACCTGACAACAGCGACGGCCCTGGCCGCCAACAAGGGCGTGGCGTTTCAGGGCACCACCCGCTCCGGGCCCTTCGACATACCGGGAGCCACGGCGCGTCACTGGTTGCGTTTGCCCAACCCGCACGGGCGCTCCAATGCCGACGTGGTCCGACCTTGGTCAAACGGGCTCGACATCACGCGCCGTCCTTCGGACACCTGGATCATCGACTTCGGCACCGGCATGAAGGAAAGCGAGGCCTCGCTCTACGAGGCCCCGTTCGAGCACTGCCGACTGAGCGTCAGGCCGACGCGCGCCAAGAACCGCAATCCGCGGCTGGTGGTCGAGTGGTGGCACTACGACGGCGTGCGCGTCAAGATGCGTGCAGCGCTCAAACCGCTGCGCCGCTACATCGCCACCACCATCACCGCGAAGTACCGCACCTTCGTGTGGCTGCATCCGACAACGTTGCCAGACGCGACTTTGGTTGCCATTGCCCGAGAGGACGATGCAACGTTTGGGATGCTGCATTCACGGTTCCACGAGCTGTGGTCACTGGCGGCTTGTTCATGGCTTGGTGTCGGAAATGATCCGCGCTACACGCCGAGTTCGACCCTGGAAACGTTTCCCTTCCCCGCCGGCCTCACGCCGCAAGACACCGCCCATCAGCGCACCGAGCCCATCGCCGGCGGCGCGCTCATCCCGGCCGGTCTTCCCGGTGGTGATTTCAAGACAAATCGGCCTGCAGCCGGCACCCATCAAGCGCAAGCAGCTATCAATAACATAGTAACACGCGAGACCGCCACCGCCATCGCCCAGGCCGCGCACCGGCTCGATACGCTGCGCCGCAACTGGCTCAACCCGCCCGAGTGGACGCAGGCCGTGCCCGAGGTCGTGCCGCTGGGCATGAGCCAGTCGCCCTACCCCGACCGCATCGAGCCGCGTCCCGGCCTGAGCGAGCCCGACGCCAAGGCGCTCAAGGCGCGCACGCTGACGAACCTCTACAACCAGCGCCCCGCCTGGCTGGCCCAGGCCCACGCCCAGCTCGACGCCGCCGTCGCCGCCGCCTACGGCTGGACCGACTACACCCCCGACATGCCCGACGACGAAATCCTGCGCCGGCTGCTTCTGCTCAACCGCGAGCGGGCGGGCGCATGACATGGCCAAAGGACATCCCTTGAACCCACCCAGCCATTCAGGTACCGCCAACACGTCGGGCACACGGCTGGCGCTGGCCCTGGCGGGCGGCATGGCGATCGGCGCGCTGGGCGGCCTGATCGGCCTGGGCGGGGCGGAGTTCAGGCTGCCGCTGCTGATCGGCCTGTTCGGGTTTGCCGCGCTGTCGGCGGTCATCCTCAACAAGGCGATGAGCCTGGTGGTGGTGGCGTCGGCGTTGCTGTTTCGCGCCAAGGCCGTGCCGCTGGCCGAGATCGCGGCGCACTGGCCCATCATCGTCAATCTGCTGGCCGGCAGCCTGCTGGGCGCCTGGCTGGGCGCGGGCTGGGCGACCCGCATGAAAAGCCAGACGCTCTACCGCGTGCTGGCCGTGCTGCTGGTGCTGATCGCGGGGGTGCTGCTGGCGGGGCATGGGCAGGTCGCGGGCGGCGCGGTGCTGACGGGCGCGGCCCAGATGGTGGCGGGCGTGGCGGCCGGCTTCGGCATCGGCGTGGTGGCGTCGCTGATGGGCGTGGCCGGCGGCGAGCTGCTGATCCCGACGCTGATCCTGCTCTTTGGCGCCGACATCAAGCTGGCCGGCAGCCTGTCGCTGGCGGTGAGCCTGCCGACCATGGTGGTGGGCTTTACGCGCTACAGCCGCGACGACAGCTTTGCGGTGCTGGGCCGCAACAAGGCGTTCGTGCTGGTGATGGCGGCCGGCTCGCTGATCGGCGCGTGGATCGGCGGGCACCTGCTGGGCCTCGTCTCGAGCGCGCTGCTGCTGCCCCTGCTGGCGGCAATCCTCGTCATTTCATCAGTCAAGGTGTGGGGCCACGCGCATGGGTGAGGCGATGGGGCGCTCGTTGCGCCCGTGATGGCCTTGAATGCTGCGCTCACGCAACGACGGCGGTCATTTGGGATGTGCCTTGTGCGCCTCGACATAGGAGCGCAGCACGGCGTTGATGCGGGTTTGATAGCGCTGGCCCGTGCCCTTGAAGAATTCGAGCACTTCGGCGTCCAGCCGCAGCGTGATTTGCTGCTTGGACTGCGGCAGGCGGTCGGCCGCCTTCATCCAGGTGGCTTGGGGCAGGCTGGGCGCGTCGCTGTAGTCGATCTGCGCATCGGGCATGGCGGCCACGGCAGCCAGCCGGGCTTTTTGCGTGGCGCTCAGACGCGGCGGCTTGCCGAGATCAAGCGTTCGCTTGATGGTATTGCTTTCTTTCGTGGGCATTGGCTTTCCTTGCAGAAATCAGGCGGATGGTGTCTTCGTGTCGCACGGTGTAGACCACGTACAGCAAGGCCGAGTCCACGCGCCCGATAGTGGCCCAGCGATCTTCGCCATAGTCGTGCCGCCCGTCATGCGCTTCGATGCGCCCAGGGTCGTAGAAGACGAGCGCGGCATCCTCGAATGCGACGCCATGCTTGCTCAGGTTGCGTGCGGCTTTCTCGGCGTCTCATTCGAGTTCCATGGCAGTCTAATTGTAGATTCGTTCTGTAGTTACGGCAATCCGGGTCCAAACCTTGGGGTGCGCATGCTTGGGCGACCATGGTCGACCGATCGACCTACGCGATCGACACGCCGGGCCGCTGTTCCAGCGCCTCGGCCAGCGCCTGCAGCGCCGCGCCCACCGGCTGCTCCAGCTTCAGCGCCAGCAGATCGTCGGCGCGGGTGCGGCCCAGGTTGATGGCGGCAATGGGCTTGCCGGCGGCGACGGCAGCCTGGGCAAAGCGGTAGCCCGAATACACCATCAGCGAGGAGCCGGCCACCAGCAGCGCGTCGGCGCGCTGCAGCGCGGCAAAGGCGGCGTCGACGCGCGGGCGCGGCACGCTTTCGCCGAAGAAGACCACGTCGGGCTTGAGCAGGCCGGTGCCGCAGTGGGGGCAGTCGGGCACCTCGAAGGTGGAAAAGTCCAGCCCGTCCAGGTCGGCGTCGCCGTCGGGGGCGGTGGCGGCCTGGTGGCGCTGCCAGCCGGGGTTGCGCGCGTGCAGCAGCGCCTGCCAGTCGGCGCGCGGCAGGCGCGCGTGGCAGGCCAGGCACACCACGGTGTCGATGCGCCCGTGCAGGTCAATCACGCGCCGGCTGCCGGCGGCGCCGTGCAGGCCGTCGACGTTCTGCGTCAGCAGCAGCTCGATGTGGCCGGCCGCTTCCAGCCGCGCCAGCGCGCGGTGCGCGGGACCGGGGCGGGCGGCGCTCATCACGCGCCAGCCGATCAGGCTGCGCGCCCAGTAGCGCTGGCGCGCCTGCGCGCCACCGGTGAAGGCCTGGAAAGTCATCGGCGGCGCGCGCTTCCACTGGCCCTGGGCGTCGCGGTAATCGGGGATGCCGCTGTCGGTGCTGCAGCCCGCGCCCGTCAGCACCAGCAGGCGCGGATGGCGGCGGGCAAAGGCGGCGAGGGCGTGCGGATCGGCGGACATGGATGGGCATGATGCCGCAAGCGCGTGGCGTGCCGGCGCCCACGCGCCGCGCGGAAATCTTGTTGTATACTCGCGTGCTTTCCTGTGCGGCTGTAGCTCAGTTGGATAGAGTACTTGGCTACGAACCAAGGGGTCGTGGGTTCGAATCCTGCCAGCCGCACCACTTATTGAAAAAAAGAGCCTGAACGACGTTCAGGCTCTTTTTTATGTCGCGGTTGCAGGGTGACGACGCGCATTCAAGGCTTTTTCGCGCTATATAATCAAAGGCTTGTCGGCGTGTAGCGCAGCCTGGTAGCGCACTTGCATGGGGTGCAAGGGGTCGCGAGTTCGAATCCCGCCACGCCGACCAATCCACATAAGGGACTACAGCTATCAAAGTTGTAGTCCCTTTCTTCTTTTTGGTTGAAATCTGCTTCTTGGTGCCCGTTCGGTGCCCGTTAGTTGATCTCGCCGATGCCAACGGTATGCGTCAACTGCCCAGCCACTCTTGGCTCCGGTTCATGCCTGCTCCTCGTCGTTGATCTGCTCGACCACACGCTCGATGTGCTCCACGACGTCCGCGCTGATCGCCTCGGCGCGCGCCAGATCATCCTCGGCGCTGCGGATCCCGTCGACCAGCGGGCCGACCGTTTCGCCCTTGCCCCACCACTGCGCCAACGGCTTGAAGCGCAGGTACATGAGCGTGGTTCTGGGCTCATCGTAGAGGGTGAGGTCGGCCGCGAAGTGCTCCAGCCCGGCCGACAGCACCAGCGGCCGCCACTCGAAGCGCAAGCGTGGATCATCAACTTTGCGGATCGGCCCCTGGCTGCTGGCAAGTCGAGGCAGCAAGTCGGTCAGGCCAGCGAACGGACACGTCAGGTACACGTAGTACAACTCCCGCGCGTGCGTCCAGGCAGCCGCTTGGCCCGGTACAGGCGTGCGCCGTGGGAAACCGAGCGGCACGAGCCCGGTGTCCTGCACCGACTGCCGGAAGGCGTCTTCGGGCCGGGTGGTGTCGAGCCAGCCTGTCGACTCGCCCTCGTGCCAGCAGACCCCCTGGTAGGTCAGCCGGGCTTCGGCAGCCACCGGGTAGGGCAACTGCCAGCGCTCCAGGCACTGCCGGAGCCGGTCACGGAACGCGCGCAACTCACTCACCGCCAGCGGGAAGGCCAGCGTCCTGAAAGGCCCGTCCGGGATGCCGCATATCGACGGCGCCTCCTTTGGCGGCACGAGCACCGTCAGCTGGTACGTTGCTTCGAGCAGCGTCTTGACTGCAGCGTCCCACTTCTCCGGGAACCGGCCAAACATGACCTGGCCGATCACCACCGGCAGCGGGATGCACGTCTTGCAGATGGTGATGGAGCCCTTGATGCCGCGCCAGCGGTTCTCGGCCACCCACTGCTGCTGAGCGACGTCATGTGCCAGTTCCAACCAGGTGTCGGCCCCGGTGCCTTGCCAGCGCGCCGACCAGCCCTCGTCCGAGCGCTTGAAGCTGGCTTCGTCCAGATCGCCCAGGATCAGGTAGGGCGGCAAGTCGCCTGCCGATCGAACCGCAGTCGGATCCAGCGCGCGCCAGTTGAAGTCGCGTCGCTGCGGCAGGTAGCGCAGCAGGTGGATGGACGAGGGCGTTTCGGCCTGTTGCTTGTCGATGGGATGGTTCATGACCGGCCCTCCACGAACGGGGCCAGGCCAATGCGATTGACGGACATGTCAATACTCCTCTTTAGCCGCTTTGACGAGAGGTCGGGGGCGGCAAGCTGGATCAATGACCTTGCCCCTGTTCCGTGTAGTTCTTAGCCCAACGATTACGCGGCCTTTTTACGCTGTGCCTCGTACCAGCGTTGCTCGAATTGCATCGGGCTGAGGTAGCCCAGCGACGAATGCAACCTGCGGTGATTGTAGAAAGCCATCCAGT
>JAFKGE010000063.1 GCA_017307865.1 Burkholderiales bacterium
TTCTGAGTAACCGTCTTCCGAGTCAAGTCGCGTGAAGGGAGTTGTTCCAGGGTTGGTTGGTGCGGACCATGGCGTTGAGCGTGGTCAGCAGCTTGCGCATGCAGGCCACCAGGGCGACCTTGGGCAGCTTGCCGGCGGCGATCAGGCGTTCATAGAAGGCTTTGATGACGGGGTTTCGGCGGCTGGCGGTCAGTGCGGCCATGTACAGCACGCGACGTATGTCGAAGCGTCCGCCCTGGATGCGTCGTCGGCCCTTGCTGGAACCGGAGTCATTGGCCATCGGGGCGATGCCCACCAGCGCGGCGATCTCGCGCCGGTTGAGCCGTCCGAGCTCGGGCAGTTCGGCGATCAGCGTGGCGCTGGCCACCGGGCCGATGCCGCTGGCCGACTGCAGAAGTCGGTCGAGTTCGCCGAAGTGCTCGCGCACGTGAGCGACCATCTGGGGCTCGATGTCGTCGAGCTGGGCCTTGATGGCTGCCACGATGGCCTCGATGCTCGGGTGCAGGGCCTTGGGCGTGATCTGCAGCCGCTGCCGCTCGCTGAGCATCATGGCCAGCAACTGGCGTCGGCGCGTGACCAGCGCGGCCAGCCATTGCTGCTGCGCGTCGGCCAGCGGACGCAGGAAGCGGGCGAGGTCCTGGCGGCGCAGCAGCACCGCAGCGAACTCGGCCAGCATGCGCGCGTCCACCGCATCGGTCTTGGCCAGTCGGCCCATCGACTTGGCGAAGTCGCGCGCCTGGCGCGGGTTGACCACCGCCACCGGCAAGCCCGCAGCTTGCAGCGCGCAGGCCAGCTGCGTCTCGTAGCCGCCGGTGGCCTCCATCACCACCAGCGCCACGTTCAGCGACTTCAAGGCCGCCGTCAACGCCGAGTGAGCTTGGGCCTGGTTGTCGAATCGCCGGGCATCGAACTTGGCGCCCAGCACCGAGACATCGACATGCGCCTTGGCCACATCGATGCCTACCACCACTGAGGAAGCAGACATGGTCTTCGGATCCCTTGCTTGTGCATGCGCGCTCGCAGCCGGCGCGTGTAACCGTTCGGGCTTCAGGAAGACCAGCTCGGCGGCCGTGCGTTCTCTACTCAGAAACGGGCTCGAACACCCCAGCGACTACCAAACTACACGGGCCGCTCTG
>JAFKGE010000064.1 GCA_017307865.1 Burkholderiales bacterium
ACCACCGTGCGCCACGCTCGCACCGAGTGGGGCCCCGGCGCCGACATGCGCGTGGACATGCCGCGCACCAACCTGGATGACCCCGGCGTCGGTCTGCGCGACAACGGCCGGCGCGTGCTCACGCTGGCCGATCTCAAGACCGTCGGCGGATCGCTCTATGCCGGCGGGCCCGAGCGCGAAATCGAGTTGCATCTGACGGGCAACATGGAGCGCTACACCTGGTCGTTCGACGGCCTTGACTTCACCGACAGCCGCCCCGTGCATTTCCGCTACGGCGAGCGCCTGCGCGTAATCCTGCAAAACGACACCATGATGACCCACCCCATGCACCTGCACGGCATGTGGCAGGAGCTGGAAAACGCCTCGGGCGAATTCGTCGCGCGGCTGCACACCATCCCCGTGCAGCCGGCGCAGCGCGTGAGCTTTCTCGTCAGTGCCGACGCACTCGGCCGCTGGGTCTGGCACTGCCACCTGATGTTTCACATGGAAATGGGCATGTTCCGCGAGGTGGTGGTGGCATGAAAAAGAACCTGAAAATGAACCGACTCGCCCCGCACACTGTGGCCTTGCGGCTGGTGCCGGTGGCCACGGCCCTGATCCTCACGGCCACTGCCACGTCCGCCCTGGCTCAGGATCACGATGCGCATGGCGCACACGATGCTGCGGCACAGTCCAGCACCGCGCCTGCGGCCGGGTCCATGGCTGGCATGAATCATGAGGGCATGCCGATGCCGGCGGGCAGTGCGCCGACAGCGGATGAAGCGTCTGCCATGAATCACGGCAGCATGCCCATGCGAGGCAGCGTCCCGGCTGCAAATCCTGGAGCGCCAACCATGGATCATGGCGTCATGCCGGGCATGGATCACGGCCCCGCGCCATCCCAAGGTGCCGACAGCGGCCCCGCTTCCGCGATGGAGCACGGCGCGGCGCCGGCGTCCGGCGGCTCGATGGCGGGCATGGACGACGGTGCCATGCAAATGCAAGGCGGCAGCCCGCCCGCCGATGCGCGCGACCCCAACGGCTATTCCGACGGCTTCGAGCGCGGCAGCGGCAAGTATTCGCTCACGGGCGTGTCGCGCCTGCAACTGGGCGACCAGATGAGCTTTGCGAAC
>JAFKGE010000007.1 GCA_017307865.1 Burkholderiales bacterium
GCGCATGACGGCGGCGCGGACGGCACGGCCTCGGTTCTGTGGTCGCAGTCGGGGCTGACGCTGCCGTCGGGCTTCGAGGCGCATGTGACGGCGGGCGGCACGGTGCTGACGATCAGCCAGCAGCAGGGCGAGAGCCTGGTGGCGGTGGTGCGGCTGACGATCACCGATCCGCTGAGCGGCGCCTATTCGGTGACGCAGCTTGCGGCGGTCAACCATCCGCAGGGCACGACGCCGGGCACGGAAGACAATGTCGGCTTCACCGTCTCCTACGTGGTGACGGACGGCGACAACGACACGGCCACCGGCACGCTGTCGATCAATGTCGACGACGACACGCCGATTATCGACGCTTCGTTGATCGGGTCCGGCCTTGTTGAAGAGGAGCAGGGGAGTGTCGCGGGAGCTGGCAACGAGGACGGTACGGGCGCGGGGGATGCGGACCATATCGACCTGACGTTCCCCTTCGTGCATGACGATACGACGGCCAAGACGTCGGGATCGCTCGGGATCGAGTGGGGCGCGGACCGCGCCAACGACGGCAACGGGCAGCCGGGCGACCGTTCGGTGCAGTTCGCCGGCATCGCCGATCCGGCGGGGCTGACGTCGCGGGGAGCTGCGGTTCATTATACGGTGGTGACGTCGCCGAGCGGGCAACCGACGCTGGTTGCCTATACCGGGACTGAGCCGGGCACGGTGCCGGCGACGGCGGCGGCGGCGGTTGCGGCGGGCGTGGTGTTCACGGTTGCGCTGTCGGATGCGAGCGCCCATGGGTCGTACGCCTTCACGCTGTACGACGTGCTCGACCAGCATGGCGCGGGCGAGGACACGCTGACGCTGTCGTTCCAGTTCACGGCGACGGATTCGGACGGCGACACGACGGCGCCGGGGACATTCACGGTGGGTGTGATCGACGACGCTCCGGTTGCCGGCGGGACGCTGGCGGCGCGTTTTGTCGAGGAAGAGCAGCTTGCGGCGGTCAACCATCCGCAGGGCACGACGCCGGGCACGGAAGACAATGTCGGCTTCACCGTCTCCTACGTGGTGACGGACGGCGACAACGACACGGCCACCGGCACGCTGTCGATCAATGTCGACGACGACACG
>JAFKGE010000081.1 GCA_017307865.1 Burkholderiales bacterium
TTCCACAACCGCGTCTTCGACAGCCTGGAGGCGCTCGAAGATCACCTTGAGCTCGCCCTGCGAGACTTCGAGAGCAACTGCGAACGGATCCGATCCATCGTCGCCTGGCCGTGGATTATTGATGCGCTATTGAATTAGAAATGGAATAAAAGGCCTTTTAAAGCCTTTTAAAGGTAAAGGGGACTTGGAGGCCTGGGCCGGCCAGTGCTTCGCCATGCGCGACGAGTTGATCGGCTTGGCGCAGCGACAAGTGCTGCAACAGGCCAGTGGGCATCCCTTCCACCTGCTGCCCGTGGAACTGGCCCAGCAGACCACTGGCGCGGGAACGACGTTCCTGCGCTGGCGCAGGCACGACCGCTCGGCCATGGGCGTGGCCCTGTGGCAGGAGCTGATGGCGAGCACCAGCACGCCGGTCAACCTGCTGGCCGACCTGCACGCGATCGAGCTGCAGCGCATCACGCTGAACATGCAGATCAGCCTGTTGCACACCCTGGGCAGGCAGGCGCAGGAGTGCGCCAGCAAGGCCGCCGAGGCGGAAGACGCCTACCTGCGCCGGCTCACGTCCTTTCCCGCCGCAATGCGCGATCGGTGATTGCGCCGGGCATCCCAGCACGCGCCCGGCGCCGACCAGGTGCGGGTATTTCAACCACCAAGGAGATTGCAACATGAGCACGCATTTTTCGGGCGAAGGCAACATCGGCTCGCCCCCCGAGTACCGGGAGTTCCCCAACGGCAACGACGAACCGCGGCGCTTGTTGCGGCTGAACGTGTATTTCGACAACCCCGTTCCCACCAAGGGCGGCGACTATGAGGATCGCGGCGGCTTCTGGGCGCCGGTGGAAATCTGGCACCGCGACGCCGCGCACTGGAAGGACCTCTACCAGAAGGGCATGCGCGTGCTGGTCGTCGGCCGCATGGAGCGCGAACCCTGGACCGACAACGAGGATCAGCCACGTGAGACTTGGCAGATCAACGCGCGCAGCGTCGGCATCCTGCCGTTCCGCATCGAGTCCGTCGTCCTGAGCCCCAAATCGCAGGAGACCGCACAGGACGCGCAGCCCAAGCCCCAGGCCGCCCAGGAACCGGCTGCGCCGAAGGAGCCCAAGCGCAGGAAGTGATCCGACGGGGGGGCGGCCGCAGTACGTTGCCGCCCCCCATGTCCTCGCGAGCTATCCCCAGGGGACAGCGCCACCAGCGTCCACCGGCTTCCACGCGCTCCCGAACATCGCGGCTCCCGACTCGCACATCGCCGGCCGCACGCCATCCCCGCCTCAGCCATCCCATCTCGTGAAAGCGGTCGCTGCCGCATGCAGCTTGTTTGCTGCTGCCCCAACAGGCGCTCGGCATCCTCGATCCCAGCAACTCCATGAACAACGGGAAGCGGATGGACGGACATGCGGCTGTTTCTGTGCGAGAAGCCCTCCCAGGGCAAAGACATCGGCCGGATTCTCGGCGCCACGCAGCGCGGTGAAGGCTGCCTCAACGGCTCCGGCGTCACGGTCACCTGGTGCATCGGCCATCTCGTCGAAGCGGCAGCACCCGAGGTCTATGACGCGGCGCTCAAGCGCTGGTCGTTGGAGCAGTTGCCCATCATCCCTCAGCAGTGGCGGGTCGAGGTCAAACCGCAGACCGCCACGCAATTCAAGGTCGTCAAAACGCTTCTGGCGAAGGCGACCCATCTCGTCATTGCCACCGATGCCGACCGCGAGGGTGAACTGATCGCCCGCGAGATCATCGACCTGTGCGGATACCGCGGCCCCATAGCACGCCTGTGGCTGTCGGCGCTCAACGATGCGTCCATCCGCACCGCGCTCGCCAAGCTGCGGCCCTCGGCCGAGACGCTGCCGATGTATTACTCGGCGCTGGCGCGCTCGCGCGCCGACTGGCTCGTCGGCATGAACCTCAGCCGGCTGTTCACCGTGCTCGGGCGGCAGGCCGGCTACGACGGCGTGCTGTCGGTCGGGCGTGTACAGACCCCGACGCTCAAACTCGTGGTGGACCGCGACCGAGAGATCGCGGCCTTCGTGTCCGTGCCGTACTGGGCCATCGACGTGTCCCTGTCCGCAGGCGGTCAGACGTTCACCGCGCAGTGGGTGGCACCCGACGCCAGCACCGACGACGCCGGCCGCTGCCTGCAGCAGCCCGTCGCACAGCAGGCCGCGCAACAGATCCGCGCCGCGGGCAGTGCCCAGGTGGTGTCGGTCGAGACCGAGCGCGTGCGCGAAGGCCCGCCGCTGCTGTTCGACCTGGGCACCTTGCAGGAAGTCTGTTCCAAGCAGCTTGGGCTGGACGTGCAGGAAACCTTGGAGATCGCCCAGGCTCTGTACGAGACGCACAAGGCCACGACGTACCCGCGCTCGGATTCGGGCTACCTGCCCGAAAGCATGTTCGCCGAGGTGCCCACGGTCCTGGACAGCCTGCTCAAGACCGATCCCACGCTGGCCCCGATCATGGGCCAGCTCGACCGCGCCCAGCGCTCGCGCGCCTGGAACGACAGTAAGGTGACGGCGCACCACGGCATCATCCCGACGCTCGAACCCGCGAACCTCTCCGCCATGAGCGAGAAGGAGCAGGCGGTGTACCGGCTGATCCGGGCGCATTACCTGGCCCAGTTCCTCCCGCACCACGAGTTCGACCGCACCGTGGCGGACCTCTCCTGCGGCCAGCAGAAGCTGGTGGCCACGGGCAAGCAGGTCGTCGTCAAGGGCTGGCTCCTGGTGCTGGCCGAGCCAGAACGTGAAGGCAGCGCCGACGAGGACGGCGATGCCCCGCGCAGCCAGGTGCTGCCCGCATTGCGCGACGGGATGGCATGTCAGGTCGCCGGGGCCGACATCAAGGCCCTCAAGACGATGCCGCCCAAGCCCTATACCCAGGGCGAACTGGTCAAGGCGATGAAGGGCGTTGCGCGTTTCGTGACCGACCCGCGCCTGAAGCAGAAGCTCAAGGACACGACGGGCATCGGCACCGAGGCGACCCGGGCCAACATCATCAGCGGGCTGATCGCCCGCGGCTACATCGTGAAGAAGGGACGCTCCATCCGCGCATCGGATGCGGCGCTCACGCTGATAGACGCCGTGCCCGCGGCGATTGCCGACCCCGGCACCACCGCCGTCTGGGAACAGGCGCTGGACATGATCGAGGCCGGACAACTCACCCTGGATGTGTTCATCGGCAAGCAGGCTGCATGGATTTCGCAGTTGATCGCGCAGTACGGCAGCACGTCCCTGTCCATCAAGGTGCCCCAAGGACCGGCTTGTCCGCAGTGTGGCGCGCCCACGCGCCAACGCACCGGCAAGAGCGGCCCGTTCTGGTCGTGCAGTCGCTATCCCGACTGCAAAGGCACGCTGCCGGTCGAAACCGGCACGTCCAAGCGTGGTGCCTCGCGCCCACGCAAGAGCGGCCGCAAAGGCTCCTGACCGACCCCCGTTCCCCGTGAGCCGTGCCCGCCATCGGCGGCGTGGCCCGTGTTCCGCATGCCCTGCGGGACGCCCAGCGCGCAACGCCTTCTTGTCCGTGTGCGCGTCCCGTTCAGCCGCCCCCGGCCGCGGGACCTGAAGGTAGCTTCTCCGCGAACCGCACCCCGCGCGTTCTCCCCGTCCGCATCTCTTCCGCACGCTGCGAAGGGTCCCCCGATGGCTTGCCTGTGCGAGCCACCCGGAGACCCTTCGTGGTCAGCGGTATTCGGTGCCGGTGCCCGCCGGCGCAAAAACGGGCTCCCTTTGTGCGCGGATGTGCGCCAGACGATGCCGGCCCCAGCCACGACATGGGCCGGGTGTGATTGCTGGATGAGCAGACGGTTCTAGCGACGACCGGGCCTGCCAATCAGCCCACGGGTGGTTCTTCTTTCCTCCCGAGCCGAAGGCCCCTGGGGCCTTCGGCGCCTTTCTCCTGCCTTTCAACGCCCCGGCCAGGGCGATGGCCCTGCGCCATACGAACAGGAGACCGACATGCACCCGAAACTTTGCGCACCGCCACGCAACACGCCGCTGCTCTACGGCAGCGTCTGCAGCGGCATCGAGGCCGTGAGCCTCGCTTGGCAACCGCTCGGCCTCGAAGCCGCGTGGTTCGCCGAGATCGAGCCGTTCCCGAGCGCCGTGCTCGCCCACCGTAACCCCCTCGTGCCCAACCTGGGCGACATGACCACGATCGCCCGCCAGGTCCGCGCCGGCACCGTGCCCGCGCCAGACCTCCTGGTCGGCGGCACGCCGTGCCAGTCGTTCAGCGTGGCCGGCGCCCGCCGTGGCCTGGCTGACCCGCGCGGCGCCCTGACCCTTGCCTATGTGGAGCTTGCAAATGCCATCGACCAAACCCGCCGCCAAGACCGCCGCCCGCCGGCAACGCTCGTCTGGGAAAACGTCCCCGGCGTCCTCAGCGACTGCAGCAACGCCTTCGGACACTTCCTGGGCGCACTGGCCGGCGAAAGCCGTGCGCTCGAACCGCCAGGGCAAAAATGGGCGCACGCAGGTTGTGTGTCTGGACCCCGGCGCCGCATCGCCTGGCGCTTGCTCGATGCTCAATATTTCGGCGTCGCCCAACGGCGCCGTCGCGTGTTTCTTGTGGCAAGTGGTGGAGGTGGCGTCGATCCCGCCGAGGTACTTTTTGAGCGCCCAGGCCTGCGCGGGGATTCTTCGCCGGGCTTCGCGCCGTGGCAAGACGCTGCCGGCGCTGCTGGATCGGGCGCTGCGGCAGCAGGCTGGTACTCGGGATATGCAGGACTGAAGCAGCCCTACGGCAAGGCCACGGTGACGTTCGGATTCGGCGGGGGCAAGACCGCAGGACCCATCGACGTCGCGGCCTGCCTGACCGCGGCGCCCGGCCCGAAGAACGACTTCGAGGTCGAGACCTTCGTGGCGCAGTCCATCGCGGGCAGCATCAGCCACACGCTCAGCACCGCCAACGGCGGCAAGGGCTGCAGCGAGGACGGCACCGGCAAGGGTGTGCCGATCATTGCCTTCACCGCACAGGGCTGCGGGGCGGATGCGACGACGAACCATGCACCGACGCTGCGTGCCGGCAGACATCGCCTCAGCCACGCGAACGCCGGCGTGGTGCCGGCCATCGCGTTCGCGCAGAACTCGCGCGGCGAGCTGCGGCTGGAATCCGGCCACGGCCAGCTTGCCGGGACGCTCTCCACGGGTGGCGGCAAGCCGGGCCAAGGCCGGCCGATGGTGATCGGCGTGGCGCTGCGCGGTCGCACCGAAGGCCTGGCCGCTGAACTGGGCGATGGCGTCTCGACCGCGCTGCGCACCAGCAGCGGCGGTGCCGACAAGCCCCATGTGCTGGCACCGGACTTCGAGGCACATTTCCGCTACGACTGGAATAACCCCGGTCCGGGCGACTGGTCGCAGTGGCGGGTGCGTCGGCTGATGCCGGTCGAATGCGAGCGGCTTCAAGGCATGCCCGACGACTACACGCTGGTGCCGTACCGCGGCAGGCCCTCCGCCGACGCGCCGCGCTACAAGGCGATCGGCAACTCCATGGCCGTGCCGTGCGTCGCGTGGCTGGGCCAGCGGCTGGTGCAGTGCCTGCACAAGACGGGATCGAGCGCTTCGGATTGATGCACGACGCGGCCGGCGGGCCGCGTGATCCTCCCTCCTGCATTGCCGACGCATCGGCAACAGCCAGCAGCCAGGGTGTCAAGGCTGCCGTGGGTTCCTCCCACGCCACCCGCCAGTTCGCCCCGGCATCTCTCCGGCGAACGCTGCCCACCGGGCATCGATGCCACCTTCCTCCAACCCACGGGATGTATGCCGCGTCCCGTCAGGGGCGTGTCGTCAACCCGGTCGATATCAGGACTTTCCATGGACACCATCACCCGACAAGACCGCATCACGCTCAAGAACCTCAAGGTCGCGGATTTCGCGAGCGAGGAAACGCTGTGCTTCACCGCCACCGTCATGTTCGACGGCAGGCCCATCGCCGAAGCCCGCAATGACGGACACGGCGGCTCGACGTTCGTGCGCGCGTTGCAAGGCCAGGCCGCGCTGCTGGCCCAAGCCGAGGAATTTGCCAAGAGCCTGCCGCCGGCATCGCTCGACGTCGAGCGCGAGGACGACGAGCCACTTCTCATCGACATGACGCTCGACTTCCTCGTGGACCAGTTGGCCGATGCCATGCACGCAGAGCGCAAGCTGCGCACCGCGTTCAACCGCGACATCGGCAACAAGGTGCTGTTCATCAAGGACGGCCGGCTGCTGTTCCTCAAGGGCATCAAGCTCAAGGCCATTGCCGAACGCGCGGCATATTTCGCAAAGCTGCGCAGCCGACAGGACCAGCCCATCGTCATCCTGGCCGAGCTGCCAGCGGACGAGGCATTCGCCATCTGGAAGCAGCATGTCCTGGGCGACAAGCCCCGCTGATCCAGCCTCACCGCACCGTCATGACCGCCCCGCACTCGTTGCGGGGCTTTTCTTTGTCCCTGCGCACATCAATCGGGGCTGGACCAGATGCCGATTTCCAACTGACGTGGCGCGGCACCCTCACGAAGCTGTCCGCATGTTCGCTGATTCGTCAGCACATGCCAGCAGCCAGGGTTTCAGGCTGCCGCGGGGTTCTCTCCGCGCAACCCACCAGTCCGCATCGCATCCATTGCGCGGACGCGCGTCCCCAAGACGCTGATGCTTTTTTTCAACCGCGTGCGGGAGCTGCCATCCCGTGAGGGACAGGGCCCCGCTTTTCCAAGGAGCCCATCCATGTCCCAGCAAGCCTCTTTCGGCCGATTCGGTCAATTGGCCTTGACCTACTGCGGCAAGTTCCTGCCGCTCGAAGTCCTGCACAGCGCCGCCGGCCACTACATCGGCACGCGCGATACCGAAGGTCCCGTCTCGCGGGAATCTCGTGAGTACTTCCGCAGCCATGCCGCGGCTCAACGTGCCCTCGAAAGAGGCGGCTGGTCCCAGCTCGCCATTCCCTGATCCAACTGGAGGAATCACGTCATGAACCAGCTACTGCCACAGGAAGTCGTCGATCAGATCGTTCGGGAAGAACGGCATTTCAGCGCCGCGCCCCAAGCCTTTTTCGAGGCATGGAAGCGTGGTGTCGAGATCGCCGGCCCGCAATGGTTTGGCGATGGCACCCGTGAAGGTCTGAACCAGGCCAAGAGCAAGTGGGATCTGCGTCCCGACATGCTGCGCCTCAACGACGCCCTCGGCGTCCTGAGCAGCGGGGAACGCATGTTCCTGTCCGCGATGGTCAGCTTCTACAACGCGCGCGAGGGCGGTGCCATGCTCAAGCGCTGCCACTTCAACGGGTTGTCGGACTTCGACGGCCTCGATCTGCCACGTCGCCAGGTGATCGCCGACCTGCTGCTGAACTACAGCGGTTGGTGAGCCGGTCCCTGGCACACCTTCATCACTGCGTTCACGGGACCCCATGAGGGACATGCGCCTCGTTCGAGGCCATGTCCCTCGCGTTTTCTCCCCGCCCAGC
>JAFKGE010000030.1 GCA_017307865.1 Burkholderiales bacterium
TCCACAACCGCGTCTTCGACAGCCTGGAGGCGCTCGAAGATCACCTTGAGCTCGCCCTGCGAGACTTCGAGAGCAACTGCGAACGGATCCGATCCATCGTCGCCTGGCCGTGGATTATTGATGCGCTATTGAATTAGAAATGGAATCACGCATCATGTCCATCCCCGCAGGCGGCGAATCGACCGGCCTGCACGCCGTGGACGAGATCAACGGCTGGACCTACATCATGAGCAACTTCCAGCACGCCGGCGACTGGGGCGGCATCCACAAGGTGGTCAAGGACCAGCTGGACCCGCTGATCAAGGCCAACTACAAGGGCAAGTTCGGGGCGGCCGTGGGCTACCTGACAGGCAGCACGCGGCAGCCTGCGTTGTAGGGCGCGCCACTCGACTATCATTTATATAGCTGCTCGCGCTTGTCCCGCGCGGGCCAGAGCCCGATTTGGCTAATAAATTCCGGCGCACCCGTCAGCGCGGCGCCGTCGGCCCCAACTCGATGCGCAGCGCATCGGGCAGCACGCGCAGCGCGGCGTGGGTCCAGCCCAGGTTGCGCGCCAGCGCCAGCTGCTCGGCGGGCACGCGGTACAGCACGAGGTTTTGCAGCAGATGCTGGGCGATGCCGGGCGCGTATTGCTGCACCAGCGCCTGCTGCGCGGGCGGCAGGCGGTCGATGCTCAGGCGGTTGACCTGCACGTCGACCATGCGCACCACGCCTTCGGCCAGGTCGAAGCGCAGGCCGCAGTCCAGGTCCAGCGCGCCGGTGTGGCGCGTGCCGGCCAGGCGCTCGAGCAGCGCCAGGTCGAACGCGGTGGCGATGCGGTTGGAGGCCGGCAGCAGGTTCAGGCGCGGCGAGGACAGCGTCAGCTCGGCCAGCCCGCCCAGCAGCGCGCGCGTGACCGGAAAGCTATGCGCCAGCAACTCGTTCAGCCGCTGCCGCGACACGGTGTAGCCGGGCGCGCCGCTGCCGGCGGCGCAGGCGCCCAGGGTGGGCAGCAGGCCGCCCAGCGCGGCGGCGCCCAGCAGGCGCTGAAAGTGACGGCGCGTCGGGGCCGAGGCGGCGGGTGCCATCAGAACCCGAAGTTCAGGTCGACCATGGCGTCGACCACGATGCCCGAGCCGATGGACAGCAGCAGGATGTCGCCCGCGACCCGCACGTAACGGTAGCCGGCCGGCGGCACGCCCAGTTGCACCACCACGGGCTGCGGCACGGCGTAATAGACGACGCCCGGCGGCAGGCGCTGGCCGACGTGCCACTTCTTGGCCTGCCCCGGCGGCAGGCAGCCGTTGTGCTTCTTGGCCAGGCCGGGCGGGCAGCGGCCGGTGCGGTACTGGTCGCCGTACCACTGGCGGGCATCGCGGCGCTGGCCGTCGTTGAAGTAGTGGCCGGGCTGCAGCACGACCACCGGCGGGCGCGCGTCACGCCGATCGCGGTGGTCGCGGCGATCCCGATGATCGCGCTCGGCGCGCGGACGGCGCTCGTCGGCCTGACGGCGGCGCTCGCCTTGGTCATTGCGGTCGCCGCGCGGCCCACGGTGGTCGGCACGCGACCCATGGTCGCCGCGCTGCTTGACCTGGCCGTGCGAGCCGTCGCGGCCCTTGCCGCCACCGGCCCATTCGGGCTTGTCGGCCCAGGCGGCGCCGGCGCCCAGGCTGGCGGCCAGCAGCACGGCCAGTGCCCGAGCGGCGATGGCGGAATGAATCGGCATGGGTTCTCCTTGCGTAAGACTGGAGGGATGAGCATTTCGCCGGGTCGCACGCCCGCAGGGAGCCGACCCGCGCGCCTATGCCGGCACGCCGGCCAGAAACTGCTCCACCCACGTCGCCAGGATGACCGGCGTCTCGTCCATCGGGTAGTGGCCGGCGTTGGCCAGCACCTGCAGCTGCGCGTTGGGGTAGTGCTGCATCCAGGTGGCGCGGCAGGCGGCCTCGCCCAGGGCGGGATCGTGCTCGCCGGGCAGCACCAGCACGGGCAATTTCTGGCCCTGGATTTTGTCGACGAAGGCGGTCTTGGCCCACGACCCGAGGTAGCCGGCCACGGCCTCGTCGTCGGACTGTTTTTGCGTGCTGGCGGCCATGGCGTCGAGCCAGGTGCCGGTCAGGCGGCTGCCGGTGGTGAAGTCGATGATGGTGCGGCGTGCTTGCACGTCGTGGCCGGCGGCGGTGAAAAGTTGCCAGCCCTGGTCGTCGAAGGGCACGCCGGCGGCCGACACCGGCGTGATGGCGACCAGCGCGCGCACGCGCTCGGGCGCGGCCACCAGCACCTGCTGGATGGCGCTGCCGCCCATCGAATGGCCGATGAGCGAAAAGCGCCGCCAGCCCAGCTGGTCGGCCAGCGCCAGCGCGTCCTGCGCGATCTGCTCCACCGTGTAGGGCCCGCCCTTGCCCTTCATGCCGCCGTAGCCGCGCTGGTCCATGAAGGCGTAGCTGAAGTCGCGCCCGTTCAGGTGCCGGGTGAACGGCCCCCAGCCGTGCGCGTGGCCGAACCAGCCGTGCAGCGCGATGACTTTGTGCGCGCCGGTGCCGATGAGCAGGTGGGTGTTGGGCATGGGTGCTCTCCTATCGTCGGGGTGCAAGAGGGTGCGCCTGCATCATAGGCGCCACGCCCCTACAGCCAGGTCAGCGTGGCCCACACCACCAGCGGGATGGTGACCAGCGACAGCGCATTGCCCACCAACACCACGCTGGCCACGGCCTTGGGGTCGACCTGGTATTGCTCGCACAGCAGGTAGTTGAGCACGGCCGGCGGCAGCATGACCGACAGCGCCACCAGGCGCGACCACTCGGGCGTGAGCGGCAGCAGCCACAGCACCAGCGGCAGCGTGACCAGGCCGGCCAGCAGGTACAGGCCATTGACGCGCAGCGGCAGCGCCCACTGCTCGATGCGGTCGCGCGACATGCGCACGCCCAGCCCGAACAGCATGAGCGGAATGGCCAGCTGGCCGGCCAGCTCGGCCGTGGTGGTGACGAAGCCCGGGACATCCTCGCGCCAGGGCGCCAGCGCCACGCCCACCACGGCGGCCCAGACGTTGGGGTTGCGCAGCCACTGCCAGCGCCCGGCCGCGCGCGACAGCAGCATCAGCCCCAGCGAGAACTGCAGCAGGTTGGAGATGACGAACAGGATGACGATGTCGCCCAGCAATTGCTGGCCATAGGCCAGCATCATCAGCGGAATGCCCAGGTTGCCGGTGTTGCGGAACATCCCCGTCACCAGAAAGCCCGGCCGCGCCAGGCCGGGCCGGCGCACCAGCGCCAGCAGCAGGCCGGGCAGCACGATGATCCCCACGCCGGCGGCCACCAGCGGCCAGCTGTGCCGCAGGCTGACCGGATGCCCCAGCAGCGCCGAGAACACCAGCGCCGGGCAAAACACCATCACGTTGGCGTGATTGATGAAGCCCATGTCGGGCTCGCGCCGCTGGCGCCGGCCAAAGGCAAAGCCCAGGCCCGCGACGGCGAACACGGGCAGCACGATGTTGAGCAGGGTGAGCAGCATGGGGGCGGCGAATCAAGGGCACGACGCCACCCCGCGCGCGGCTGCGAGTCGCAGCGCGGGATGCGGTGGTGAGGGTGCCGCTCAGCGCGCGGCGGCCGCCAGCGCGTCGTTGAAGGTCTTGCTGGGGCGCATCACGGCCGCGGTCTTGGCCTCGTCGGTCTGGTAGTAGCCGCCGATGTCCGCGCCATGGCCCTGCACCGCCGCCAGTTCGCCGACGATTTTTTTCTCGTTGGCGGCCAGGGCGTCGGCCAGCGGCTTGAAGCGCGCGGCCAGCGCCTGGTCCTCGGTCTGCGCGGCCAGCGCCTGCGCCCAGTACAGCGCCAGGTAGAAGTGGCTGCCGCGGTTGTCCAGCTCGCCGGTCTTGCGGCGCGGGCTCTTGTCCTCGTCCAGCAGCTTGCCGGTGGCGGCGTCCAGCGTCTTGGCCAGCACGCCGGCCTGGGCGTTCTGGTTCTTGTGGCCCAGGTCTTCCAGGCTGACGGCCAGCGCCAGAAACTCGCCCAGGCTGTCCCAGCGCAGGTGGTTTTCTTCCACCAGCTGCTCGACGTGCTTGGGCGCCGAGCCGCCGGCGCCCGTCTCGTACATGCCGCCGCCGGCCATCAGCGGCACGATGGAGAGCATCTTGGCGCTGGTGCCCAGCTCCATGATCGGGAACAGGTCGGTCAGGTAGTCGCGCAGGATGTTGCCGGTGGCGCTGATGGTGTCCAGCCCGCGGATCACGCGCTCCAGCGTGTAGCGCATGGCGCGCACCTGGCTCATGATCTCGATCTGCAGGCCGTTGGTGTCGTGCTCGTGCAGGTACATCTTGACCTTGGTGATGAGTTGCGCCTCGTGCGGGCGGTACGGGTCGAGCCAGAAGACGACCGGCATGCCCGACTGGCGCGCGCGCGTGACGGCCAGCTTGACCCAGTCGCGGATCGGCGCGTCCTTCACCTGGCACATGCGCCAGATGTCGCCGGCCTCGACGTGCTGGCTCATCAGCACCTCGCCGGTGGCGAGATCCGTGATGTTGGCCGTGCCGTCCTCGGGGATTTCGAAGGTCTTGTCGTGGCTGCCGTATTCCTCGGCCTGCTGGGCCATCAGGCCGACGTTGGGCACGGTGCCCATGGTCTTGGGGTCGAACGCGCCGTGCCACTTGCAGAAGTTGATCATCTCCTGGTAGATGCGCGCAAAGGTGCTCTCGGGCATCACGGCCTTGACGTCCTTCAGGCGGCCGTCGGCGCCGTACATCTTGCCGCCGTTGCGGATCATGGCCGGCATCGAGGCATCGACGATGACGTCGTTGGGCGAATGGAAGTTGGTGATGCCCTTGCTGGAATCGACCATCGCCAGCTCGGGGCGGTGCTCGTGGCAGGCGTGGATGTCGGCCTTGATCTCGTCCTGCACGCTCTTGGGCAGGGCGGCGATCTTGTTGTAGAGGTCGACCATGCCGTTGTTGACGTTGACGCCCAGCTCGTCGAACAGCTTGGCGTGCTTGGCGAACGCCTCCTTGTAGAAGATGCGCACGCAGTGGCCGAACACGATGGGGTGCGAGACCTTCATCATGGTGGCCTTGACGTGCAGCGAGAACATCACGCCGGTCTTGCGCGCGTCCTCGATCTGCTGCTCGTAGAAGGCCAGCAGCTTCTTCTTGCTCATGAACATGCTGTCGATCACCTCGCGGTCCTGCAGGGCGACCTTGGGCTTGAGCACGATGGTCTTGCCGCTCTGGGTGATGAGCTCCATCTTGACGTCGCGCGCCTTGTCCAGCGTCATCGACTTTTCGCCGCTGTAGAAGTCGCCGTCGAACATGTGCGAGACGTGCGAGCGCGAGGCGGGGCTCCACTCGGCCATGCTGTGCGGGTGCTTGCGCGCGTATTCCTTGACGGCGCGCGGCGCGCGGCGGTCCGAGTTGCCCTCGCGCAGCACCGGGTTGACGGCCGAGCCGATGCACTTGTTGTAGCGCGCGCGGATGTCCTTGTCCTCGTCGGTGGCGGGGCTTTCGGGAAAGTCGGGCACCGCGTAGCCGTGCTCCTGCAGCTCCTTGATGGCGGCCTTGAGCTGGGCCACCGAGGCGCTGATGTTGGGCAGCTTGATGATGTTGGCCTCGGGCTTGAGCGTCAGCTTGCCCAGCTCGGCCAGGTTGTCGGGCACGCGCTGCTCGGGCTTCAGGCGCTCGGGGAACTGCCCCAGGATGCGCGCGGCCACCGAGATGTCGCTGGTTTGCACGTCGATGCCGGCCGCCCGCGCGAAGGTGCGCACGATGGGCAGGAAGGAGGCCGTGGCCAGCGCGGGCGCCTCGTCGGTCAGGGTGTAGATGATGGTGGACGGCGTGCTCATGCGCGAAAACTCCTGTGGGCTCGGATCGGGATGGGGTCGAGTGGGGGCCGGCCGGCTCGTGGCGGGCGGCGCGCGCGATCGCGCGTGCCGCCGCCGGCCCAAGGAGCGATGTTACGCGGTGTGCGGCAACCCCGCGGGGCCTATTGTTTTGATAGCTGTTGACGCAGGTCAGACAATGGCTCGGGCCTCATTTTGTGGTAAAAATCGGTGTCGGATGACCGCGCGCCCGCTCACGCCTCGCCCGGCGGCGACACGCCCGGCCGCCCGATGCTGACGTAGCCCAGCCCGTGGCCGGCGACGACCGCCGGGTCGTACAGGTTGCGGCCATCGAAGATCATGCGGTCCCGCAGGCGTTGCGCGAGCTGCTCGAAGTCCGGCACGCGGAAGATCTTCCACTCGGTGACGATGGCCAGCGCGTGCGCACCCTGCAGGGCATCGGCGGGGCTCTCGCACAGGGTCAGGTCGGCTCGCTCGCCGAAGATGCGGCGGGCCTCGCCCATGGCGGCCGGGTCGTGCGCGCGCACCCGGGCACCCGCGGCCCACAGGGCCTGCAGCAGGGTGCGGCTGGGGGCCTCGCGCATGTCGTCGGTCTCGGGCTTGAAGGCCAGGCCCCAGACGGCGATGATCTTGCCTCGCAGGTCGCCGCCATAGTGGGCGACGATGCGCTCGCCCAGCGTCTGGCGCTGGGCGTCGTTGCGCCGCTCCACGGCCAGCAGCAGTTCCGGCGTGAAGTCGATGGATTGCGCCGTGTGGATCAGGGCCTTCACATCCTTGGGAAAGCAGCTGCCGCCGTAGCCCGCGCCGGGGTAGATGAAGCTGTAGCCTATGCGCGGGTCGCTGCCTATGCCGCGGCGCACGGCCTCGATGTCGGCGCCCAGGCGCTCGGCCAGGCCGGCGATTTCGTTGATGAAGCTGATCTTGGTGGCCAGCATGGCGTTGGCGGCGTATTTGGTCAGCTCGGCGCTCTTCACGTCCATCATCACGATGCGGTCGTGGTTGCGGTTGAAGGGGGCGTAGAGCTCGCGCAGCTGGCGCTCGGCCGTGCTGCTTGCGGTGCCGATGACGATGCGGTCGGGCCGCTTGCAGTCGGCCACGGCCGCGCCTTCCTTGAGGAATTCGGGGTTGGAGACGACCTCGAAGGCGATCTGCGCGCCACGCTGGGCCAGCACCGTGCGCACCGTGTCGGCCACCTGGTCCGCGGTGCCCACCGGCACGGTGGACTTGTTGACGATGGTCTTGGGCGCGGCCATGTGGGTGGCGATGGTGCGCGCCACCGCCAGCACGTGCTGCAGGTCGGCGCTGCCGTCCTCGTCCGGCGGCGTGCCCACGGCCAAAAAGAGCAGCCGGCCATGCGTGACGCCGTCCCTGGCGTCGGTGGTGAAGCGCAGGCGCCCCGCGGCCTGGTTGGCCTGCACCATGGGCTGCAGGCCGGGCTCATGGATGGGGATCCGGCCCGCCTGCAGGGCGGCGACCTTGGCCGCATCCACGTCCACGCACAGCACGTCGTGGCCCACGTCGGCCAGCACCGCGCCCTGAACCAGGCCGACGTAGCCGGTGCCGAAGATGGTGACTTTCATGTCAATTGAACTGTGGAAGGTTTGAAAACGAACAGCCGAACGCAGAGGACGCAAAGATTACGCAGAGGGCGCAGAAGAACAGCCAAAAAGAATTGGTTTTTTCTGCGCCCTCTGCGAGTCCTTTGCGTCCTCTGCGTTCGGCTGTTCGGATTGGGGGCTTTGGCTTGATCACGGCCCTTCATAAAACCCCCGGTACCAATCGACGAAGCGCGCCACGCCCTCGCGCACCGGCGTGGCGGGCGCAAAGCCGACCCAGGCCGCCAGCGCCGACGTATCGGCGGCCGTGCTGTGCATGTCGCCGGGCTGGATCGGCAGCATGCGCTTGCGCGCCGTGATGCCCAGGGCCGACTCCAGCGCGCCGATGTAGTCCATCAGCAGCGTGGGCGCGCCGCCGCCGATGTTGAAGATGCGATACGGCGCCGTGCCGGTGCCGGGGTTGGGCGCCTGCGGGTCGTAGCCGGCATCGGGCGTGGCGGGTTTGTCCAGCACGCGCAGCACGCCCTGCACGATGTCGTCGATGTAGGTGAAGTCGCGCACCAGCCGGCCCTGGCCGTAGACGTCGATGGTCTCGCCCGCCAGCATGGCGCGCGTGAACTTGAACAGCGCCATGTCCGGCCGGCCCCAGGGGCCGTAGACGGTGAAAAAGCGCAGGCCGGTGGTGGGCAGGCCGTACAGATGGGCGTAGGAATGCGCCATCACCTCGCCCGCCTTCTTGGTGGCGGCGTAGTAGCTGATGGGGTGGTCCACCGCATCGCGCTCGGAAAACGGCAGCCGGGTGTTGCCGCCGTACACGCTGGAGCTGCTGGCGAACACCAGGTGCGCCACCTGCTGCGTGCGGCAGCCCTGCAGGACGTTGGCAAAGCCCAGCAGATTGGCGTCGGTGTAGTCGTCGGGCGCGTCGATGGAATAGCGCACGCCCGCCTGCGCCGCCAGGTGCAGCACGCGCGTGGGGCGCACGCGCGCGAACAGCTCGGTCATGCCGGCGCGGTCGGCCACGTCCAGGCGCTCGAAAGCGAAGTCCGGGTGCGGCAGCAGCCGCTGCAGGCGCACCTGCTTCAGGGCCACGTCGTAGTAGGCGTTGAGGTTGTCGATGCCGACCACGCGCTCGCCGCGCGCCAGCAGGGCCTGCGCGCAGTGCATGCCGATGAAGCCGGCGCAGCCGGTGACCAGGATCATGGCGCTTTCCCCTGCGGCGGGTGCCAGACGAAGCGATAGTGCTCCGGCGCGCTGCCGGCGGGCACGTAGCGCCAGGGCAGCGCCAGCACACGCGGCGTGGCGCCGGCCGGCAGCACGGTCTGCGCCTCGTCCCACCAGTCGTAGGGCAGGCGGTCGTCGCGCGAGATCAGCAGCCAGCCCTGGCCGGCGGCGCGCGCATCGGCCGTTTCCTCGGCCACGCAAGCGGCCACCGGCTGCTCGTTGCCGTCGCAGTCGGTGGCCGGCGCGGCGGGAAAGCGCGTGCGCAGCGCGCCGGCCAGCATGTGGTCGGCGGCGATGATCGGGCTGCGGCCGTCGTAGCCCGCGGCGCGCAGGTCCTGGGTGAGCGCCCGGATCGGCTGGTTCAGCTCGCCCGGCCGGCCACGCAGCCCGGCCACCCAGGGGTAGGCGGCGGTGGCCAGAAAAAACAGCAGTGCCACGCCCAGCACGGCGCCGGTGAAGCGCCCGCCGCCGGGCGCCCCTTCCAGCTGCGGCCGCCACACGAAGGCGGCCAGCGGCAGCACGCAGAACACCGGCTGCATCCAGTGCTCCTTGAACTCGGTCACGCCGCCCAGCACCACCATGGCGACGAACGCCGCCAGCACCAGCACCAGGTAGCGCGCCAGCAGCGGCCGCGCCCACGACGCCTTTTGCAACGGCGCCGCCGCGCCGGCCGGCGCCCGCCGCAGCCAGGCGCCGCGAAACGCCCAGGCCGCCAGCAGGATCCACAGCAGCAGGGTCTCCAGCAGGGTCAGCGCCAGCTCGCCCAGGCCATCGAGCAGGCCGCCCTGGGACTGCAGCTCCATCTTGTCGGTGATGGCGCTCGCCGTCTCGTGCCAGTGGCCGTATTGCCACAGCGCGTGCGGCGCCACCAGCACCGCCGCCACCACCACCGTGATCCACAGCCCGCGTGCCAGCAGCACCCGGCGCGTCGCCGGCACGCTGAGCGACGCCGCACCCAGCGCGGCGACCACCAGCGCGTAGTTGTACTTGGACAGCAGGCCCAGCGCCAGCGTCAGCCCCAGCAGCGCGTAGCGCGCCGGGCGCGGCGACTGCACCAGCCGGACCGCCACCCACCAGGTGGCGGCGGTGACGGCCGTGACCAGCACCGTGTGCGTCTGGTCGTGCAGCGAGGACCAGCCCAGCGGCGGCAGCATCACCATGCTGGCGGCGGCCCACCACGCCGTGCGCGGCGCCAGCAGGGCGCGCGCGGCCAGGCCCATGAACAGGTAGGTCAGCGCCAGCAGCCCGTGCTTGAGCACCGCCAGCGACAGCAGGCTGGGCCCCAGCACGGCGTTGAGCCCCCACTGCAGCCAGGTGTAGAGCGGCGGCTGCATGCCGTAGCCCCAGGCCAGCTGCTGCGACCACAGCGTCTGCTCGGCCTCGTCCCAGCGCAGCGCGGGCGACAGCGCCAGCCGCAGCGCCACGTGCGCCGCCGCCCAGGCCAGCAGCCAGGGCAGGGGCCGGCGCATGACGGCCGGCAGCGCGCCGGCGGCAGGTGCCGGAAGCGGGGGCGAGGCGGTGGGCAGGGAAGACATGCGGGGCGCGGCACTGCGCGGCAGGCACAATGGCCGCTCGATTATCCGTGCACCCTTCGCGCCCCATGCCCCAGCCCCCCGCGCCCCCGCCCGACGTCTCCATCGTGGTGCCGATCTACAACGAGGTCGACAACCTGCCCGAGCTGGTGGAGCGCATCGCGCAGGCCATGGCCGGCCAGCCGCAGACCTTCGAGCTGCTGGCGGTGGACGACGGCTCCAGCGACGGCAGCCGCGCCCGGCTGCGCGAGCTGGCCGCCACGCGCGCCTGGCTGCGCCCGGTGTTCCTGGCGCGCAACTACGGCCAGTCGAGCGCGCTGCAGGCCGGCTTCGACCGCGTGCGCGGCCGCTACGTGGTGACGCTGGACGCCGACCTGCAGAACGAGCCGGGCGACATCCCGCTGCTGTTGCAGCGCCTGGAGACCGACCCCGACGTCGACATGGTGAGCGGCTGGCGCAAGGACCGGCAGGACGCCGAGCTCTCGCGCAAGCTGCCCTCGCGCATCGCCAACCGGCTGATCTCCGGCGCCACTGGGGTGCACCTGCACGACTACGGCTGCGCGCTCAAGGCCTATCGGCGCCCCATCATCGACCGCATCCGCCTGTACGGCGAGCTGCACCGCTTCATCCCCTCGCTGGCGCGTGAGGCCGGCGCGCGCATCACCGAGGTGCCGGTGCGCCACCACGCGCGCACGCGCGGCGTGTCCAAGTACGGCATCGACCGCACCTTCCGCGTCATCCTGGACCTGATCCTGGTGGTGTTCTTCATGCGCTACCGCCAGCGCCCGCTGCACGCCTTCGGCGGGCTGGGGCTGTGGCTGGCGGCGCCGGGCGTGCTGATTTTGCTGTGGCTGTTCGGCCTCAAGCTGCTGGGGCACGACATCGGCGGGCGCCCGCTGCTGCTGGTGGGGGTGATGCTGCTGCTGATGGGCGTGCAGATGATCGCCGCCGGGCTGATCGGCGAGCTGCTGATGCGCATCTACCACGAGGCCGGCGGCGCGCCGCAGTTCCATGCCGAGGAATATGTGCCGAATCAGGCTGCATCGCCCGCCCAACAAGCGCCGGCAGCTTCTGAATCGATAGCGTGACACGCGCACGCCGGGCCCTTCTGCGCGGCCTGTTGGGCCTGGCGCTGCTGGGCGCCGTGCTGGCCCTGGCCGACCCCGCGCGCGTGCTGGCGCAGCTGCGCCAGGCGCAGCCCGGCTGGCTGGCGGCCGGGCTGGCGGCGGCCGTGGCGTCCAACCTCGTGTCGGCCCTGCGCTGGCGCGCGCTGGCGCGCTGGCTGGGCGCCGAGTTGGGCGCGGGCGATGCCTGCCGCTGGTACTTTCAGGCCATGGGGCTGAACGCGCTGCTGCCGGGCGCCGTGGTGGGCGGCGACGTCTACCGCGCCGTGGTGCTGCGCCGCGCCGGGCACGACACCGCCGCCTCCAGTTGGTCGGTGGTGCTGGACCGCGTGAGCGGCCTGTGGATGCTGTGCGCCATCGGCGGCCTGGGGGCCGCGGCCTGCGCCGAGGTGCTGGCGCCCTGGCTGCGGCTGCCGGCCGGCAGCTTTGCCGCGCTGGCGTTGGCGGGCACGGCGCTGTGGCTGGCCCTGCCCTGGGGCCTGCCGCCGCTGCTGCGGCGCAGCCGGGCGGCGGGCGGCTGGCTGGCGCCGCTGCGCGCGGCGGCGCTGCGGCCCGACTTTGCGCGCCAATGGGCCTGGCAGGCGGCGGTCTCGGCCGTGGTGCAGGCGCTGTCGGCGGCGGCGCTGGCCGGCGGCGGGCTGGCGCTGGGCGTGACGCAGCCGGCCGCGGTGTGGGCCTGGGCCGTCGCGCCGGTGTTTTTGATGGCGGCGCTGCCGGTGAGCGTGGGCGGCTGGGGCACGCGCGAGGCCGCCGCCGTGGCCGCGCTGGCGCCCTTTGGCGTGGCGGCGCCGGCGGCCGTCGGCGTGGGCGTGATCTACGGCCTGTACGGCCTGGCGCAGGGCGCGCTGGGAGCGCTGGCGTTCGGGCTGCCGCGGCGGGAACCGGTGTCGGGAAACTGAGCTTCAAACAGCCGAACGCAGAGGACGCAAAGATTTCGCAGAGGGCGCAGAAGAATACAAAAAATTTGATTGAATCGCTCCATAGCCCTTGCGTGGCAAGCGCCAAAAGCTATCAAATTCATAGTTTCAATCTGATTTCTGTTCTGCGTCCTCTGCGATTCCTTTGCGTCCTCTGCGTTCGGTATTCGTGGTATTCAGGAGCTCGTTTTCAGCGTGCCGCGGCGAATCTGGTCGAGCTCCATGGTCTCGAACAAGGCCTTGAAGTTGCCCTCGCCGAAACCCTCGTTGCCCTTGCGCTGGATGAACTCGAAGAAGATGGGGCCCAGCTGGTTCTCGCTGAAGATCTGCAGCAGCAGCTCGCCCTGCCGGCCGTCGACCAGGATGTTGCGCGACTGCAGCTCGCCGATGGGCTCCTTCAGGCCCGGGATGCGCTTGGGCAGCAGCTCGTAGTAGGTATCGCTGGTGTCCAGCAGCTTGACGCCGGCCATGCCCAGTTGGTCGACCGCGTGGTAGATATCCTTGCTGGCCAGCGCGATGTGCTGCACGCCCTCGCCGTGGTAGCTGTCCAGGTATTCCTGGATCTGACCCTTCTTGTCGTTGCCCTCTTCGTTGATCGGGATGCGGATCTTGCCGCAGGGGCTGGTCATGGCCTTGCTCTTGACGCCGGTGGCCTGGCCCTCGATGTCGAAGTAGCGCACCTCGCGGAAGTTGAACAGGCGCTCGTAAAAGCCCGCCCACTCGTCCATGCGGCCCTTGTGCACGTTGTGCGTGAGGTGGTCGATGACCGTCAGGCCGTAGCCCTCGGGGTGGATGGCGGCGGCGCCGTGCACGCCGGGCAGCGGCTCGAAGTCGACGTCGTAGAAGCCGATGTTGCCGATCTCGCCGTCCTGCGCGCCGTCCTTGCCGCGCCAGCGGTCGATGAAATAAATGATGGAGTCGCCGATGCCCTTGATGGCCGGGATGTTCAGCTCGCCCGGGTTGGCGTGGCCGGCGTAGCCCCAGGCGCCCAGGCCGATGGCGCGCTCGTAGGCGGCCTTGGCGTCGCGCACGCGAAAGGCGATGGCGCAGATGCTGGGCCCGTGCAGGCGCGCGAAGCGCTGGGCGAAGCTGTCGGGCTCGGCGTTGATGATGAAGTTGATCTCGCCCTGGCGGTACAGGGTGACGTTCTTGCGGCGGTGCTTGGCCACCGCCGTGAAGCCCATGCGCTCGAACAGCTCGCCCATGGCCTTGGGGTCGGGCGCGGCGTATTCGATGAACTCGAAGCCGTCGGTGCCCATGGGGTTGTCCCAGGGGGCGGGGGTGGATGGTTGCGCTGCGGTCATGGGGCTGTCTCCGGGGGGGATGCGGGCCAAGGCGGCCCATCCCTCACTGTAGGCCGGACGGAGGGCGGATTTCCAGCGTTTGATGCGCCTCAAGAACGCCCCGATGCACAGAACGGGATTCGATCGGCCGTGCGATGCACGTTTTTTGCATGACATCGAAATTCAAGCCTGATATGGGATGACTGATGGGTCAATCAAGCCGTAAAATTGCGCCGTCATGACGTCCAACGCACTCGACAAGCTCGACCGGGCCATTTTGCTGCGCCTGCAGGCCGACGGGCGCGCACCCTGCGAGGCCATCGGCGAGCAGGTCGGCCTGTCGGCCAGCGCCGTGCTGCGGCGCGTGAAACGGCTGGAAGACAGCGGCGTGATCGAGCGCACCGTGGCCCTGCTGCGCCCCGAGGCGGTGGGCCTGGGCCTGGTGGCCTACGTCAACGTGCGGCTGGAAAAGCGCCAGGACCACGGCAAGCGCAACCCGATGGACGAGTTTCGCGCCAGCGTGCAGAACTGGCCCGAGGTGGTCGAGTGCGCGGCGCTGACGGGCGAGATGGACTTTCTGCTGCGGCTGGTGGTGCAGGACATGGGGGCCTATTCGCGCTTCATGATGGACACCCTGCTGCGCCACCCCGCCGTGCAGGACTGCAAGACCAGCTTCGTCATGGATCGGGTCAAATCGACCACAGCGTTGCCGATTTGACGCTGGAGTCGGTTCCCCATTCTTTGGAGTGGCAACTCTAGGCCCGGGCCCTAACATGGGGTGCATGGAAACCACCGACATCTCCCGCCCCGCAGACCCTGCGCTGGCCGCGAGCCCGACGGTCCATCCCGCCAAGCCCGCATCGCCCTACGCCCAGGCCAGCACCATCGTGCCGATCCGCGAGATCGGTGTGCGCTACCGCGCGCGCATCACGCGCCACCTGCTCGCGCTGGACGAGCACGACCGCTACCTGCGCTTCGGCTACCCGGCCACCGACGAGCAGATCCGCAAGTACGTGGACGGCCTCAACTTCGAGCGCGACCAGGTGTTCGGCATCTTCAACCGCCGCCTGCAGATGATCGCGATGGCGCACCTGGCCTATCCCGACGACATGGCGCAGGCCGGCTTTGCCGAGTTCGGCGTCTCGGTCGCCAAGCACACGCGCGGCCGCGGCTACGGCCGCCTGCTGTTCGAGCGCGCCGCCATCCATGCCGTCAACCACGGCGTGGACACGCTGTACATCCACGCGCTGAGCGAAAACACCGCCATGCTCAAGATCGCGCGCAACGCCGGCGCCGTGATCGAGCGCGCCGGCAGCGAGAGCGAGGCCTACCTGCGCCTGCCCGAAGCCACCTTCAAGACCCGCCTGGACCAGCTGCTGGCCGACCAGGTGGGCGAGGTGGACTACTGGATCAAGAGCGAAGCCGCCGCCCTGCGCGGCCTGCTGGCCACCGTGCAGGAAGTGCGCGACGGCGTGCGCGAGGGGCGGCACAAGAGCGGGAGCTGACCGGCTGCCTCGGGCTGGCGGGCTTGTTGGAAGCGCCGTCGGCCGGGATGTGCGCCCGGCGGCGCACCTTCTTTTCTTTGCGTCGCCAAAGAAAAGAAGGCAAAAGAAAGGCGACCCCACTGGCCGTGTCCCTGCGCTTCGCTGCGGGCAACCTGCGATGCTCGCGCCTGGGGCGGTGCTGCGGAACTCGCTTCGTTCACTGCGTTCACTTCGCTCAGACAACCGCAGCAAGTCAGAACACGAAGCATGGGCATGCTGCGCTGCCCACGCCCGCCCCAGCCGCTGCGCTTCTCGGCACGGCCAGAGGGGAGTTCAAAGCCGGGGCCGAGCGCAGCGATGGCCCGTGTCCAAACCCCTGTGGCTGCGCCTGCGGCGCGGCGCTTGCGGGGTGGCGCGTGCACCGCAGGATGCACGCGCTTCGTGGTCTGACTCGCGGGGGTTGTCTGAGCGGAGAGAACGCAGTGAACGCAGCGAGTTCCACCGCGCACCCCGCACGCGCCGTGACGCAGGTTTGCCCCGTAGCGACGCGAAGGGGTCGCAGACTTGGGGTCGCCTTTCTTTGGTTCCTTTCTTTGGCGAGACAAAGAAAGGGACTGCGCCGCCGGGCGCACATCCCGGTCAGCCGGTGCTCGCAGAGCAGTCAGAACATCGAACGACCAGCGAGCCCGTCCAACCCCGCGAGCCCCCGCCAACGGCACCAGTGACCCGCCCCCGCGCATCCGCTATCCTTGACGTCCCAAAAACCACCGCACGTCCTGCACCCCGCCACCTTGCCCGACCCCCACCCTGCGCGCCCCCATGAGCGCGAAGACAAGCGCAGCCTGCTGCGCAAGCTGATCGAGTTCATTCGCCCCGGGCCCGACTCCACCGACGAGCTGATCGAGACCCTGGCCGAGGCCGAGGACAAGTCGCTGATCGACGCCGAGAGCCGTGTCATGCTCGAAGGCGTGTTGCGCCTGTCGGGCCAGAGCGCGGGCGACGTGATGGTGGCCGCGCCGCGCATGGACCTGCTGGACATCGACGCACCCTACGACGAGCTGCTGCGCCAGGTCATCGTCACCGCGCACTCGCGCTTTCCGGTCTACCAGGGCGAGCGCGAGAACATCATCGGCATCCTGCTGGCCAAGGACCTGCTCAAGCTGCAGCGCGCGCCCGAGCTGAATTTGCGCACGCTGCTGCGCCCGCCGGTGTTCATCCCCGAGAGCAAGGGCCTGAACGATCTGCTGCGCGAGTTCCGCGCCAACCGCAACCACCTGGCCATCGTGGTGGACGAGTTCGGCCGCACGGCCGGGCTGGTGACCATCGAGGACGTGCTGGAGGAGATCGTCGGCGAGATCGAGGACGAGTTCGACATCGAGGGCGACGCGGGCGACATCTTCGCCCTGCCCGACGACAGCTGGCGCGTGGCCGGCGACACGCCGCTGGAGCGTTTCAACGAATCCTTCGACGTGCACCTGGGGGTGGACCCGGACAGCGACCTGGACGTCGAGTTCGACACCATCGGCGGGCTGATCGCGCACGAGATGGGCCACGTGCCCAGCCGCGGCGAGCGCTTCAGCCTGGGCGGCATGGACTTCGTGGTGCTGCACACCAAGGGCGGCGCGGTGCGCTGGTACAAGGTCTCGCGCACGCCCACGGCCGTCGCCGCGTGATTGCCGCCCTGATCGCGCTGGCCGCCGGCGCGCTGCACGCGCTGGCGCTGGCCGACCCCTGGACCGGCCAGGCCCACGGCTGGCTGCAGGCGCTGGCCCTGGGGCTGCTGGTGGCGCTGCTGATGCCGGCGACGGACACCGGGCGCTGGCGGCGCGGCTTCGCACTGGCCTGGTTGTTCGCGCTGGCCTGGCTGGCCGGCACCTTCTGGTGGCTGTACATCTCGATGCACGTCTACGGCGGGCTGAACGCGGCGCTGGCGGTGGCGGCGGTGCTGGCGCTGGCGGGCCTGCTGGCGCTGTACTACGGCGTGGCGGGCGCATTGTTCGTGCGCTGGGCGCGGCACGCGCGGCCGGCGACGGCGGCGCTGCTGTTTGCCGCGCTGTGGACGCTGGCCGAGCTGGCGCGCGGGCGCTGGTTCACCGGCTTTCCCTGGGGCGCCGGCGGCTATGCGCACGTGGACGGCGCGCTGGCCACCTATGCCCGCTGGGTGGGGGTGTACGGCATCGGCTTTGCGGCCGCCTGGCTGGCGGCGCTGGTGGCGCTGGCCCTGGGGCGGCGCACGGCGCCCGCTGCGCGGCCGACACGCGGCGGCTTGGCTATTTCGGTCCTGCTGGCCGCCGCGCTGCTGGGCTGGGGGCTGGCCCGGCCCTGGCTGCCCGTGTCGCCACCGCCTGCCGGCCCGCGGCTGGAGGTGGCGCTGCTGCAGGGCAACATCCCGCAGGACGAAAAGTTCGTCCCCGGCACCGGCGTGGTCGATTCGCTGCGCTGGTACGGCGAGCAGCTGCAGGCCAACACCGCGCCGCTGGTGGTGGCACCCGAAACCGCCCTGCCGCTGCTGCCGCGCCAGCTGCCCGAGGGCTATTGGGCGGCGCTGCAGGCGCGCTATGCCCAGCCGGGCCAGGCGGCGCTGCTGGGCATGCCGCTGGGCGACCTGGAAACGGGCTACACCAACTCGGCCGTCGGCCTGGCGCCGGGCCAGGACGCGCCCTACCGCTACGACAAGCACCACCTGGTGCCCTTCGGCGAATTCATCCCGCCGCTGTTTCGCTGGTTCGTGCGGCTGATGAACATCCCGCTGGGCGACTTCACCCCCGGCGCGGTCAACCAGCCGTCCTTCGTCTGGCAGGGCCAGCTTCTCGCGCCCAACATCTGCTATGAAGACCTGTTCGGCGAGGAGCTGGCGGCGCGCTTTGCCGACCCGGCCGCCGCCCCCACGGCCTTCGTCAACCTGAGCAACATCGGCTGGTTCGGCGACACGGTGGCGATCGACCAGCACCTGGCCATCAGCCGCATGCGCGCGCTGGAGTTCGAGCGCCCGGTGCTGCGCGCCACCAACACCGGCGCCACCGCCATCATCGACGCGCAGGGCCGCGTCACGCAGCAGCTGCCGCGCCTGACGCGCGGGGTGCTGCACGGCGCCTTCGAGGGCGGCACCGGCATCACGCCCTACGCGGCCTGGGTGGCGCGCTGGGGCCTGGCGCCGCTGTGGGGCGCGGCAGTGCTGATCGTGCTGGCCGCCGCCGCCGGGCGGCGCGGGGATTGACGGCGCGCTGCCGCGCTGTCATATGGGCGCGGACAGCGCTCAGGCACAATCGGCCCTCTATGGCTGAATCCTTTTCCTACGAGCAGCTGATCGCCTCGGGCGAAGGCCGCCTGTTCGGGCCCGAGGCCGGGCGGCTGCCGCTGCCGCCCATGCTGATGTTCGACCGCATCACGCACATCGACGACAGCGGCGGCGCGCACGGCCTGGGCAAGATCGTGGCCGAGCTGGACGTCAACCCCGAGCTGTGGTTTTTCGCCTGCCACTTTCGCGGCGACCCGGTGATGCCCGGCTGCCTGGGGCTGGACGCCATGTGGCAGCTGATCGGCTTCTTTTTGACCTGGCTGCGCCTGCCCGGCCGCGGGCGCGCGCTGGGCGCGGGCGAGGTCAAGTTCACCGGCGAGGTGGGTCCCGACGTGAAGCGCGTGACCTACGAGATCGACATCAAGCGCGTGGTGCGCCGCAAGCTGAACATGGCCATCGGCGACGCCCGCCTGCTGGCCGACGGCAAGGAAATCTACGTCGCCAACGACTTGCGCGTGGGCCTGTTTCTGCGCGAGGGCGACAGCAAGGAAACGCCATGAACAAACGGCGCGTAGTCATCACCGGCGCGGGCATCGTCTCGTGCCTCGGCAACGATCTGGCAACGGTCGAGGACTCGCTGCGCCAGGGCCGCTCGGGCATCAAGGCAGCGCCCCAGTTCGCCGAGCTGGGCCTGCGCAGCCAGGTGGCCGGCGCGCCCGAGATCGACCTCGAGTCGCGCATCGACCGCAAGCAGCTGCGCTTCATGGGCGACGCGGCGGCCTACGCGCAGATCGCGCTGGAAGACGCGATCAAGCAGGCGGGCCTGGCGCCCGAGCAGATCAGCCACCCGCGCACCGGCCTCATCATGGGCTCGGGCGGCGGCTCGCCGGCCAACCAGATCGAGGCCGCCGACACGCTGCGCAGCAAGGGCATCCGCCGCGTCGGGCCCTACCAGGTGACGCGCTGCATGGGCTCCACGGTGTCGGCCAACCTGGCGACCAATTTCCGCATCAAGGGCATCAACTACTCCATCACCTCGGCCTGCTCCACCTCCGCGCACTGCATCGGCGCGGCGGCGCAGCAGATCGCCTGGGGCACGCAGGACGTGATGTTCGCCGGCGGCGGCGAGGAGCTGTCCTGGGGCCTGGCGCTGCTGTTCGACGGCATGGGCGCCATGTCCAGCAAGTACAACGCCACGCCCGACAAGGCCTCGCGCCCGTACGACGCGGGCCGCGACGGCTTCGTCATCGCCGGCGGCGGCGGCGCGCTGGTGCTGGAGAGCCTGGAGCACGCCCAGCAGCGCGGCGCCGCCATCCTGGCCGAGGTGGTGGGCTTCGGCATCTCCTCCGACGGCGAGGACATGGTGGCCCCGTCCGGCGAGGGCGCCGTGGCCTGCATGCGCCAGGCCATCGAGGGCCTGGCCGAGCCGATCGACTACATCAACACTCACGGCACCTCCACCCCGGTGGGCGACGTGCCCGAGCTGCACGCCATCCGCAAGGTGTTCGGCGCCCGCATCCCGCCGTTTTCCAGCACCAAGTCGCTGGCCGGCCACTCGCAGGGCGCCACCGGCGTGCAAGAGGCCATCTTCAGCCTGATCATGCTGATGAAGGGCTTCATCGCCGGCTCGGCCAACGTCGAGACGCCCGACCCCGCCGTCGGCGACATGCCGCTGGTGACCCAGGCGCGCGCGGCCACGCTGCGCCAGGTGCTGTCCAACAGCTTCGGCTTTGGCGGCACCAACGCCTGCCTGGTGCTGCGGCACTGGGGCTGAAAACTACAAAATTGATAGCTTCTCGCGCTTGATCAGCAAGCGCTGGAGGCCTATTTGACTGCCATCGCTAAAATACCGGGTTGGTCTCGACCCGGTCTCCCCTTGCCATGCTCACCTTCCAGCAGATCATTCTTCAGCTCCAGCAATACTGGGACGCGCAGGGCTGCGCGCTGCTGCAGCCCTACGACATGGAGGTCGGCGCGGGTACCAGCCACACCGCCACCTTTTTGCGCGCCATCGGCCCCGAGCCCTGGAAGGCCGCCTACGTGCAGCCCAGCCGCCGCCCCAAGGACGGCCGCTATGGCGACAACCCCAACCGGCTGCAGCACTACTACCAGTACCAGGTGGTGCTCAAGCCCGCGCCCGACAACATTCTTGAGTTGTATCTGGGCAGCCTCGAAGCCCTGGGGTTCGATCTGAAGAAAAACGACATCCGCTTCGTCGAGGACGACTGGGAGAACCCCACGCTGGGCGCCTGGGGCCTGGGCTGGGAGGTGTGGCTCAACGGCATGGAGGTGACGCAGTTCACCTACTTCCAGCAGGTCGGCGGCATCGACTGCCGGCCCGCCACCGGCGAGATCACCTACGGCCTGGAGCGCCTGGCGATGTACCTGCAGGGCGTGGACAACGTCTACAAGCTGGTGTGGACCGAGGCCGCCGACGGCAGCCGCCTCACCTACGGCGACGTCTACCACCAGAACGAGGTCGAGCAGTCCACCTACAACTTCGAGCACAGCGACGCCGCCTTCCTGTTCACCGCCTTCGACGCCCATGAGAAGCAGGCCAAGCACCTGATCGAGCAGCAGCTGGCGCTGCCGGCCTACGAGCAGGTGCTGAAGGCCGCGCACAGCTTCAACCTGCTGGACGCGCGCGGTGCCATCAGCGTGACCGAGCGCGCCGCCTACATCGGCCGCATCCGCAACCTCGCGCGCGCCGTGGCCGCCAGCTATTACGACAGCCGCGAGCGCCTGGGCTTTCCGCTGGCGCCGCGCGAGTGGGTGGCTGAGATCGAGAAGCGGGCCGCGTGACACAAGCCGACACCATGAGCACACAGAATCTGCTGGTCGAACTCTTCGTCGAAGAACTCCCTCCCAAGGCCCTGAAGAAACTGGGCGAGGCCTTTGCCGGCCAGCTGTTCGAGCAGCTGAAGGCCCAGGGCCTGACGGCCGCGGGCAGCGTGGTCACGCCCTTTGCCAGCCCGCGCCGGCTGGCGGCGCACATCAGCCAGGTGGCGGTGCGGGCCGCCGACAAGCCGGTGCGCCACAAGCTGATGCCGGTGAGCGTGGGCCTGGATGCGCAGGGCCAGCCGACGCCGGCGCTGCTGAAAAAGCTGCAGGCGCTGGGCCTGGATGCGGCCGCCGTGCCCGGCCTGCAGCGCGCGGTGGACGGCAAGGCCGAGGCGCTGTTCCACGACAGCGTGGCCCCCGGCGCCAGCCTGCCTGCGGCGCTGCAAAAGGCGCTGCACGAGGCCCTCACGCACCTGCCCATCCCCAAGGTCATGACCTACCAGCTGCAGCACGGCACGCCGCTGCCGGGCTGGGACAGCGTGCAGTTCGTGCGCCCGGCGCACGGTCTGCTGGCGCTGCACGGCGCCGAGGTGGTGCCGGTGACGGCGCTGGGCTTGAGCGCCGGCCGCGTCACGCACGGCCACCGCTTCGAGGCCGCGCGCGAGCCGATCGAGATCGCGCATGCCGACCACTACGCCGACACGCTGCGCGCGCAGGGCGCCGTGATCGCTTCCTTCGACGAGCGTCGCGCCCTCATTCAATCTCAGCTGAAAACGGCTGCAGCCGGTGCGGGACAAGCGCTGCAAGCCATCGAAGACGAAGCATTGCTGGACGAAGTGACGGCCCTGGTCGAGCGCCCCAAGGTGCTGGTGTGCCAGTTCGAGGCGGCCTTTCTCGAAGTGCCGCAGGAGTGCCTGATCCTGACCATGAAGGCCAACCAGAAGTACTTTCCGCTGCTGGATGCGCAAGGCCAGCTGACGAACCAGTTCCTGGTGGTCAGCAACATCAACCCCGACGACGCCAGCGCCGTCATCCAGGGCAACGAACGCGTGGTGCGCCCGCGCCTGCAGGACGCCAAGTTCTTCTTCGACCAGGACCGCAAGAAGACCCTGGAAAGCCGCGTGCCGCAGCTGGCCAAGGTGGTCTATCACAACAAGCTGGGCACACAAGGCGAGCGCAGCGAACGCGTGCGCGCCATCGCCCGCGCGATCGCGGGACTGCTGGCACCGTCGGGCCAGCCAGGGGGCGGCGCGGTGCTGGCCCAGGCCGCCGACGATGCCGCCAAGCTGGCCAAGGCCGACCTGCTGACCGACATGGTGGGCGAGTTTCCCGAGCTGCAGGGCATCATGGGCGGCTACTACGCGCGCCACGACGGCTGGAGCGAGGACATCGCCTTCGCCATCGAAGACCATTACAAACCGCGCTTTGCGGGCGACGAACTGCCGCGCGGCCCCGTCGGCACGGTGGTGGCGCTGGCCGACAAGCTGGAGACCCTGGTCGGCCTGTTCGGCATCGGCAGCCTGCCCACCGGCGACCGCGACCCGTTCGCCCTGCGCCGCCACGCGCTGGGCGTGATCCGCATGCTGGCCGAACAGCAGCTGCCGCTGGACTTGCCGGCCCTGCTGGAGGCCGCCGCCAAGCCCTTTGGCGCGCTGCTGGCCGACCCGGCGCACAGCAACGCGCAGCTGCTGGCCTTCATCCACGAGCGCATGGCCGGCTACCTGCGCGAGCTGGGCGCCAGCACGCAGGAGGCCGATGCCGTCATTGCCGCGCCGCTGCGCGCCAGCCAGCTGCCGCAGGCGCTGGCCGCCGTGCGCGCCTTCGCCCAGTTGCCCGAGGCCCCCGCCCTGGCCGCCGCCAACAAGCGCGTCGGCAACATCCTGAAGAAGGCCGAGGGCGAAGTCGGCGGCGCGGTCCAGCCCGAACTGCTGGTCGAAAACGCCGAACAGGCCCTATATCAAGCTCTGCAAACCGTGGCTCCCCAGGCCGATGCCGCCTTCGAGCGCGGCGACTACACCGCCAGCCTGCAGCAGCTGGCGGCGCTGAAGGGCCCGGTCGATGCCTTCTTCGACGGCGTGATGGTCAACGCCGACGATGCGGCCCTCAGGGCCAACCGCCTGCAGCTGCTGCAGCAGCTGCACCAGGCCATGAACCGCGTGGCCGACCTCTCGCGCCTGGCGACTTGACGCTCCCCCCGTTGCTCCACTCGCTGCGCGATGTTGCGCCTCCCCCCAAGGGGGCATCGCCCGCGGGCGGGCCAAGCCCTTCCACGGCGATCGCTCGCTTGGCCTGCTCCGCGGCCCCTCGACCCTTTGAGTTTTTATGCTCTGCGGCCGGCGCACGGCGCCATGAACAACGGAAATGGCCTTGACCGAGTCCTCTTCGATCACCTGGCGCACCCTGGCCTGGGCCATCGGCCCGGTGATTGGCGTGCTGCTGCTGCGCGCCGGCCTGCAGGCGCAGGGCGAAAACGACGCCAGCGGCCTGCAGCCCCTGCGCGCCGCCACGCTGGTGGCCGACCCCTACCAGGCCATGTGGGCGGCGGCGCGCCCCTTCATGTTCACCGCCCTGGGCCTGCTGGTCGCGGTGCTGCTGCTGCGCTGGGCCCTGCGCGCGGCGCTGCGCCGCCACGGCTGGCCGCGCGTGCGACCCTGGGCGGTGGCGGCGTGGGTGCTGGCCTGGCTGCTGGGCGGCGGCTGTCTGCTGGCCAGCCACCTCAACCAGGCCGGCCGCCACCCCGTCGCCGAGCCCGACGCACGCGTGCTGCTGGCGCGCGCCGTGCCGCCCGGCGCGCACAGCCCGGGCGGCGTCGAGCTGTACCTGCAGCTGCCGGGCACCCCGGCCCCGCAGCGCCTGCTGGCCGAGGGCCAGTCGCCCGCCGCCTGGCCGCCCGGCCGCGTGGCGCGGCTGCAGGTGCAGGCCGGCCGCTGGTGGGGCCGCTGGGGCCGTCTGGGGCCGCCGGCCGGCGGATAATCGTGGCCATGAAACTGGTCATCGTCGACCGCGACGGCACCCTCAACATCGAGCGCGAAGGCGGCGTGCAGTCGCCCGACGACTGGCAGCCGCTGCCCCGCGCGCTGGACGCCATCGCTCGGCTCAACCACGCCGGCTACCAGGTGGTGATTGCCGCCAACTGGCCGGGCCTGGGCCGCGGGCAGGTGGACATGGCCAGCGTCAACGCCGTCCACGCGCGCATGAACAAGCAGCTGGCGGCGGCCGGCGGGCGCATCGAGGCGATCTTTTTCTGCCCCCACGCGCCCGACGAAGGCTGCAGCTGCCGCAAGCCGCAGCCGGGCCTGCTGCGCCAGATCGGCGAGCGCTACAAGATTGACCTGGCGCGCGTGCACGCGGTGGGCAACAGCGCCAGCGACGCGCAGGCCGCGCAGGCGGCCGGCTGCCGCGTGCACCTGGTGCTGACGGGCCGCGGCGCGCCGGCGAGCACCGACCCGCTGCCGCCCGAGTTTCCGCCCGGCACCCAGGTGCATGCCGACCTGGCAGCCTTTGCCACGGCCCTGATCGCGGCCGACGAAGCCGCCCACCCCGAGCCCCAGTCCTCTGCCGCATGAACGCCCTTCGCTCCGCCCTGCACCTGTTGTGGATGGCGCTCACCGTCATCCCCTGGGCCACGGTGGTGGTGCTGATCGCGCCCTTCACCTCCAAGCCCGTGGTGTACCGCGTTTGCCGCGCCTGGCTGGGCCTGACCATGCACGCGGGGGGCTGGATCATGGGCATCCACAACCGCGTCAGCGGCATGCAGAACCTGCCCACCGGCGCCACCGACGGCGCGGTGCTGCTGGTCAAGCACCAGTCGGCCTGGGAGACCTTTTGCATGCCGCCGCTGATGCCGCATCCGCTGGCCTACGTGTTCAAGCGCGAGCTGCTGCGCATCCCCTTCTTCGGCTGGGCCATCGGCCGGATGGACATGATCCACATCGACCGCGAGCACCGCACCGAAGCGCTGCGCAAGGTCACCGAGCAGGGCCGGCGCCTGCTGGGCCAGGGCGTGTGGGTCATCATGTTCCCGGAGGGCACACGCATCCCGCGCGGCGAGAAGGGCACCTACCAGAGCAGCGGCGCGCGCCTGGCCATCGACTGCGGCGTGCCGGTGATCCCGATCGCCGTCACCTCGGCGCGCTGCTGGCCGCGCAAGGCCTTCGTCAAGCGGCCGGGCATCGTGGACATCGCCATCGGCCCGGCCATCGCCACCGCCGGCCGCAAGGCGCACGAGGTCACGCGCGAAGCCGAGGCGTGGATCGAGGCCGAGATGCGGCGCCTGGACCCCGAGGCCTACCCCCACGCCGAGACGCCCCGCTCGGCGGTGCGGCCCGGCGCCTGACCCCCCGCCCGCCATGCGCCAGCTGCTGCTCGATCTCTTCGGCATCGGCGACGCCCGCCCGGTTTTTGAGCCAAATCGACCTCCAGCGCCCGCCAGTCAAGCGCCGGCAGCACCCGATTCGATAGCAATCGAGCCGGCGCCGCTCGATCTGCGCCAGGCCCTGCCCCCGGCCGCGTTCAACCACCCGCGCGCCAACCGCCGCATCGTGCTGGGCCCGGCGCAGGTGGCCTACGCCTTGCGGCGCGGCCGGCGGCGCACCATCGGCCTGTCGATCGACGCCGACGGCCTCACGGTCAGCGCGCCGGGCTGGACGCCGCAGGCCGAGATCGACGCCCTGCTGCGCCAGAAGTCGCGCTGGGTGCTGGAGAAGCTGTCGCAGGCGCGCGAGCGGCACGCCAGCCCGGCCGGCGCCCCCATCGACTGGCGCGCCGGCGCGCCCCTGCCCTACCTGGGGCGCACGCTGACGCTGCAGCTCGATCCGCGCCTGCGCCACGGCCCCGCCGGCGCCGTGCTGGAGCCGCCCACCCTGTGGCTGGGCCTGCCGCACGACGCCGCCGCCGAGCGGCTGCGCGACCTGGCGCAGGCCTGGCTGCTGCGGCAGGCGCGGCGCCTGTTCACCGCCCGGCTGGACCACTTCGCGCCGCAGCTGGGCGTGCGCTGGCAGCGGCTCACCCTGTCGTCCGCGCGCACGCGCTGGGGCAGCGCCAGCGCGGACGGCTCGATCCGCCTGAACTGGCGGCTGATCCACTTCGGCGAGTCCATCATCGACTACGTGGTGGTGCACGAGCTGGCCCACCTGCGCGAGATGAACCACAGCCCGCGCTTCTGGGACCACGTCGAAGCGGTGCTGCCCGACTACGCCGAGCGGCGCGGTGCGCTGCGCGACGAGGCGGTGCCGCGCTGGTAAGGGCGCTGCCGCCCGCCGAGTCAGGGGGATTCGTTCACACCTCTCAGCCGGCGCCTACCAGCAGGTCGCCGGTGATCTCGGCCACGTTCCGGACACTGGTCAGCGTCATCGCCACGCGCATTTCCTTCTCGAGCAACTCAAGCAGGTTCGTCACGCCGGCCTCGCCCCCGGCGGCCAGCGCGTAGACGAAAGCGCGGCCGATCAGGGTGCAGTCGGCGCCCAGGGCCAGCATGCGCACGATGTCCAGGCCGTTGCGGATGCCGGAGTCGGCCAGGATCTTGATCTGTCCCTTCACCGCGTCGGCGATCGGCGGCAGCGCGCGCGCCGACGAGAGCACGCCGTCGAGCTGGCGCCCGCCGTGGTTGCTGACGATGATGCCGTCGGCGCCGAAGCGCACCGCGTCCTTCGCGTCCTCGGGGTCGAGGATGCCCTTGATGAGCATCGGGCCCTTCCAGAAGTCGCGGATCCACTCCAGATCCTTCCACGAGATCGAGGGGTCGAAGTTCTCGCCCAGGTAGCCCATGTAGTCTTCGAGGCTGACGTTCTTGCCCTTGTAGGCAGAGATGTTGCCCAGCGTGTGCGGGCGGCCGAACAGCCCCACGCTGAAAGCCCAGTGCGGGTGCGTGACGGCCTGCGCGTAGCGGCGCAGGGCAGCGCCCGGGCCGCTCATGCCCGAGTGCGCGTCGCGGTAGCGCGCGCCGGGCACGGGCATGTCCACGGTGAACACCAGCGCCGAGACGCCGGCGGCCTGCGCGCGCTCCAGGGCGTTCTGCATGAAGCCGCGGTCCTTGAGCACGTAGAGCTGGAACCACATCGAGCGCTTCAGCCGGGGCGCGACCTCCTCGATCGGGCACACCGAGACGCTGGACAGGGTGAAGGGGATGCCCTTTTTGTCCGCCGCCATGGCGGCCTGCACCTCGCCGCGGCGCGCGTACATGCCGGTCAGGCCCACCGGCGCCAGCACGGTAGGAATGGAGAGCTTCTCGCCGAACAGTTCGATGCTGGTGTCAAGCTGGCTCATGTCCCGGAGCACGCGCTGGCGCAGCGCCACTTCCGCCAGGTCGGCGACGTTGCGCGCCAGCGTCTTCTCGGCGTAGGCGCCGCCGTCGACGTAGTGGAACAGGAAGGGCGGCAGCCGCCGCTGCGCAGCCGCGCGGTAGTCCGTGGTGGAGGAGATGATCATGGCCGGTCCGCGCGCTACCTGACCACCATCAGCGTGAACGGCCAGACGTAGGCCTGCATCGTCACGTACAGGCCGACCAGGCAGGCCAGCGCAATGGAGTGGAAGAACACGTAGCGCAGGATGTCGCCCTCGTGGTCGAACCAGCGCGTGGCGGTCGATGCCACCACGATCGACTGCGCGTCAATCATCTTGCCCATCACACCGCCCGCGCTGTTGGCCGCGCCCATCAGGTTGCCCGACAGGCCCAATTGCTCGGCCGCCACCTTCTGCATGCCGCCGAACAGCACGTTGCTGGCCGTGTCCGAGCCCGTCAGCGCCACGCCCAGCCAGCCCATCAGCGTGCCGAAGAAGGGGTACAGCACGCCCGTGTTGGCGAAGGCCAGGCCCAGCGTAGTGTCGGTGCCCGAGAAGCGCGTGAGCGTGCCCAGCGCCAGCATCAGCACGATGGTCAGCAGCGAATAGCGCACCAGCCACAGCGTCTTGAAGAAGGTGCGCACGATGGCGACGGGGTTGTACTTCATCACCAGCCCGCTGATGACGGCCGCCAGCAGAATGCCGCTGCCGGTGGCCGAGAGCAGGTTCAGCACGTACACCGCGCCCTCGGGCGTGGGCTTGGTCACCACCGGGGGCGACTTCAGCACCAGGTTGTGCAGGCCGTCCATGGGGAAGGCGGGCGCGAACAGGCCGTTCAGCCACGCCTTGACAGGCGGCAGGCCCCAGATGAACACGAACACCGACAGGATCACCCACGGCGTCCAGGCGGCCACCAGCGCCTGGGTGCTGTGGCGCGTCACCGGCTGCGGCGGCTTGGCCTCGGCGGCGCTGGGGTCATGGCCGCGCAGCGACGGCGAGGTCCACACCTTCTTGGGCTGCCACACGCGCAGGAAACCCACCAGGCACGCCATGGAGACGATGGCGGCAATGATGTCTACCAGCTCCGGCCCCATGAAGTTGGACACCAGGTACTGCGGAATGGCGAACGACAGGCCCGTGACCAGGATGGCCGGCCAGATTTCCAGCATGCCCTTGCGGCCGGCGAAGGCCCACACCACCCAGAACGGCACCATCAGCGAGAACAGCGGCAGCTGGCGGCCGATCATGCCCGTGACCTCCATCAGGTCGTAGCCGTGCACCTTGGCCAGCGTGATGACCGGCGTGCCCAGCGCGCCGAAGGCCACCGGCGCCGTGTTGGCGATCAGCGACAGGCCCGAGGCCGCCAGCGGCGAGAAGCCCAGCCCGATCAGGATGGCCGCCGTCACCGCCACCGGCGTGCCGAAGCCCGCCGCGCCCTCGAAGAAGGCGCCGAAGCAGAAGGCGATCAGCAGGAGCTGGATGCGCCGGTCCTCGGTGATGCCCGAGAGCGAGTCCTGCAGCACGCGGAAGCTGCCGTTCTGCTCCGTGAGCTGGTGCAGGAAGATGATGTTCAGCACGATCCAGCCGATCGGCAGCAGGCCCGTGAACGCGCCCAGCACCGCCGCGCGCCCGGCCATGTCGGCCGGCATGCCGTAGGCGAAGATGGCCACCAGCAGCGCGGCCGCCAGGCCCATGCCGGCGGCGATGTGCGCCTTGATGTGGAAAAGGCCCAGCGCGCCCAGCATCACCACCACGGGAATGGCGGCCAGGCAAGTGGACAGCACCATGCTGCCCATGGGGTCGTAGGTCTGCTGCCAGGTCATGGCGATGTCTCCTTCGGTGTCGTTGTACGCAATGGCGGGGGCACGCGAGGCCCTGGCTCAGGAATGGTGTGCCACCCACCTGATCGCCCGGATAAGTGCCGGCTGGCACTGTAGAAGCACCGGCGCTGGCGTTGCGTGAAATGTGCTGACGCCGCGCGTGAAATTTTTTCAACGCCGGGCCGCCCCAAGATGAAAAACGCCCCCGCAGCGGCTGCGCATCATGCGAAGCATGGGGAGCCATTTCTCAACGCAGGGTGCGCCATTCTGGAATAGGCGCCCCACCCCGGCAAGAAACCCCTATGCGTTGATGGCCTGCCGCAGCCAGTCCACGAAGCTGGCGCACTCCCAGCGCTCCAGCGTGCCGGGCTTCCAGCACAGGAAGTAGTCGTGCGGCGAGCGCACGCTGCGCGCCGACAGGCGCACCAGGCGCCCGCTGTCGAGCCAGCTCTGGCCCAGCTTGAGCCGCATCAGCGCCACCCCGAAGCCGGCCACGGCGGCATCGTGCACCAGGCCCAGGTCGTTGAACTGGTTGCCGGAGGCCGGCTCGGGCAGGCCGATGCCGCAGGCGCTGAACCAGGTGCGCCAGGGCTCCAGCGGCGAGCGGATCAGGTGCGCGCGGCTGACCGCCGCCTCGGTCTCGAAGCCATCGCCGAAGGGGCCGGCCTCGTGCAGGTAGCCTGGGCTGCACACCGGGCATACCTCGTCCGACAGCAGGTGCATGGACTCGCGCCCGGGAAAGGGTCCAGCGCCGAAACGCAGTTCGATGTCGGCCTCCTCGGCGGTCACGTTGTGCACCGGGATAGCCACCTGCAGCATCAGCTCGATGTCGGGATAGGCGTGGCGGAACAGCGCCAGCCGGGGCAGCAGCAGTTGGCGCGAGAAGGTGGGCGTGACGGCCACGCGCAGGTGTGCCGGGCCGGGCCCGGCGGCGCGCGGCGACTCCTGCAGCGCGGCCAGCGCCTCGCGCACGCGCGCCAGGTAGGTGGCGCCTTCGGCGCTGGGCAGGAACTCGCTGCGGTGGGCGAACAGCTTCAGGCCGAGCTGGCCTTCGAGCTGGCGGATGCGGTGGCTGACCGCGCTGGGGGTGACGCTGAGTTCCTCGGCCGCCTGCGTCACGCTGCGCAAGCGCGCCACTGCCTCGAAGGCGAGCAGCGCCTGGATGGGCGGGATGCGGGCGGCGGCAACCATGCGCCCATTGTGGCGCGGCGGAGCGAGGGCCGGCTCAGCGCCCCCAGGCGGTGCCGCCGTCCACCACCAAAGTGGAGCCGACCACGTAGTCGCCGGCGCGCGAGGCCAGGAAGATGGCGGCGCCGGCCATGTCCTCGGGCTGGCCAATGCGGCGCAGCGGCACGCGCGCGGCGGTTTCCTCGGCGTGGTCGCGCGCGGTCTTGTTCATCTCCGACGCGAAGGGGCCGGGCGCGATGGCGCTGACGACGATGCGCTCGGGCGCCAGGTGCAGCGCCATGCGCTTGGTCAGGTGGATCAGGCCGGCCTTGCTGGCGGCGTAGGAGTAGGTCTCCCACGGGTTGACGCTGATGCCGTCGATCGAGGCGATGTGGATCACCTTGGCCAGGTGGTCGCCGGCGGCCTTCTTGAGCATGGGCGTGAGCGCCTGGGTGAGGAAGAAGGGCGTCTTCATGTTCAGGTCGGCCACCTTGTCCCAGCCGCTTTCGGGAAACTCGTCGTAGGGCGCGCCCCAGGCGGCGCCGGCGTTGTTGACCAGGATGTCCAGGCTGGGCTCGTGCCGCTGGTAGGCGGCGACGAGCTGGTGGATGCCGTCCAGCGTGGACACGTCGGCCGGCAGCGACACGCAGGGGCCGATGGCCGACAGCTCCTTCGCGGTGGCGTCGCAGGCGTCGGCCTTGCGCGCCGAGATGTAGACCCGCGCGCCGGCGCGCAGAAAGCCTTCGGCGATCATGCGGCCGATGCCGCGCGAGCCGCCGGTGACCAGCGCCGTGCGGTCGCGCAGCGAAAACAGTTGGTCGATGTTCATCATCAGTCTCTCTTTGTCTTTGCCTGAAATTCAACGGCCTTCGGCCACCAGTGTCGCGTCAAAGTCGCGCAGCGCTGCAGCGTGCAGCAGCGCCTTCACGCGCGCCAGGGTGTCGGGCTCGGCCTGCTCCAGCAGCCGGCCGAAGGCGCGCGCCTCGTCCAGCAGCGCGCCCGGCGGCGTGAGCTGCCACACCAGGCCCCAGTCGTGCGCCTGCCGCGCGCCGAAGGCCTGGCCGGACCACAGCAAGGCCTTGGCGCGCCCCAGGCCGATCAGGCGCGGCAGCAGGGCGTGGATGCCGCCGGTGCCGGGCAGGCCCAGCTGCGCCTCGGGCAGCGCGAAGCGCGCGTCCTCGCTGGCGAAGACCACATCGCAATTGAGCGCCAGCTCCAGGCCGGCGCCCACCGCCCAGCCCTGCACCGCCGCAATCGCGGGCTTGCCATCGACCAGCGCGGCGGCCAGCTGCTGCAGCGTGGCGACGAAGGCCGCGCTGGCGGGCGCGTCGCGGTCCTTGCCGGCGCAAAACGCGCGGCCCTCGCCACGGATCAACAGCAAGCGCACGGCCGGATCGTCCTGGCCCTGGCGCACCGCCTGCAGCAGCGCCTGCGCCGACGGCGGCGTGAGCGCGTTCAGCCGGCCGGGCCGGTTCAGGGCGATCTCGAACAGGCCGCCCTGGCGCTGGCAGACGAGGTCCGCGCCGGCGTTCACTGGAGTACCTTCGTGCTGCGCACTGCGGTGCGAGCTTGCTTGGGGCGGCCCGGCGCGACGCTCATGCGTCAGGTCGGCGCAAAGCGCCAGATGCCCGCGGCGTCGAGCGTGCGCGCCAGCTGGCCGCCGTGCCACAGGCGGTGCAGGTGGGCCACCGACTCGCCCAGCGCAAAGGTGGTCTGGTGCAGATCGAGCGGGCGCTTGAACAGCACCGGCAGCATGTCGTAGGCGCTCACCGGTTTTTCATGGGCGGCCTGCACCACCTCGGCCAGGCGGTCGCGGTGGTGCTCGTGCAGCTGCTGGATGCGCGTGTGCAGGCCCTTGAAGGGCTTGCCGTGCGAAGGCAGCACCAGGGTGCTTTCGGGCAGCGGCTTGAAGCGGTCGATGGAGTCCAGGAACAGCGTCAGCGAATCGGCCTCGGGCTCCATCTCGTACACGCTGACGTTGGTGGAAATGCGCGGCAGCACCATGTCGCCGCTGATGAGGATGCCCTGTGCCTCACAGTACAGCGCCATGTGCTCGGGCGCGTGGCCGTAGCCCGCGATGCAGCGCCAGGCCTGGCCGCCGATGGTCAGCTGCATGCCGTCGATCAGGCGCGCATAGCTGTGCGGCACGGCGGGCACCAGGCCGCGGTAATAGTTCTTGCGGTTGCGGATCTGCTCCAGGTCGCCCTCGTTCACCATGCCGTGGCTGCGGAAGTACGCCGCCAGGCGCTCGCCGCCAAAGCTGTTGACCACCTCGCAGCTGTAGCGCGCGACCTGGAAGTCGGTGCCGCTGATCCACAGCGGCGCCTGCCAGCGCTCGCACAGCCAGTGCGCCAGGCCGATGTGGTCGGGGTGCATGTGGGTGACGACCACGCGCACCACGGGCAGGCCCTCCAGCTCGTGCTCGAACACCTGCTCCCACAGCGCGCGCGATTCGGGGCGGTCGATGCAGCAGTCCACCACCGTCCAGCCTTCGCGGCCCTGAAAACGGTCGCGCAGCAGCCACAGATTGATGTGGTCCAGCGCAAAGGGCAGCGGCATGCGAATCCACTTGAGGCCGGGCGCCAGGGTGATGGCGCGGCCGGGCGCGGGCAGTTCGTCGCCCAGCGGGTAGTGCAGGGCGCGTTCGAGTTCGGCGGAAAGGGACATGAGGGGGCGGACCGGAGGTCTCGGGTAGGATGCGGATGCAATTGACGTGAACGTCAATCGAGCCGATCATTTTAGGAACACCGCACTTTCCTTGCCCAGCACGCGCGCGACAGCGCGCCCCTTCATGGCCGCCACCTACACCATCAGCGACCTGGCGCGCGAGTTCGACCTCACGCCGCGCGCCATGCGCTTCTACGAGGACATGGGCCTGCTGCAGCCCGAGCGGCGCGGCCCCGGCGGGCGCCAGCGCGTGTACAGCAACCGCGACCGCACGCGCCTGAAGCTGACCCTGCGCGCCAAGCGCCTGGGCCTGTCGCTGATCGAGGCGCGCGAGCTGATCGACATGTACGACAGCCCGCGCGACACCGCCGCGCAGCTGGAGCAGTTCCTGCGCGTGCTGGGCCAGCACCGCGTGCAGCTCGAGGCCCAGCTGGCCGAGCTGCAGGCCACGCTGCGCGAGGTCAGCCAGCACGAGAAGGACGCCCGCGCGCTGCTGGGCGGCCTGGCGCGCAAGGGCGCCGCCCGCACGCGTCTACCCTCCAGCGAGATCAATTGACGTTGACGTAAACGTCAATCAAAATCCGCTCTTTTGCCCATGACCCCAAACATCCCCCCCATCGAGCACCCCGCGCTGCACCAGCGCGTGGCCGTCAGTTTTGCGCGCCAGGGCCTGATGCGCCATCTGCAGGCGCTTCTCGTGCGCGTGGCGCCGGGCGAGGTGGAGCTGTGGCTGCCCTATTCCGACCGCGTGACGCAGCAGCAGGACGGCTTTCACGGCGGCGCCATCGGGGCGCTGGCCGACATCGCCGGCGGCTACGCGGGCCTGACGGTGGCGCCCGAGGACATGGAAGTGACCACGGCCGAGTTCAAGATCAACTTCCTGGGCAGCCGCCAGGGCGGCGCGCTGCGCGCCGTGGGGCGCGTCGTCAAGCCCGGCCGGCGCCTGATCGTCACCAGCGCCGAGGTCACGCACGTGGCCGACGACGGCCAGACCAGCGCCTGCGCCCTGATGCAGCAGACCCTGGTGCCGGTGCCGCGCACCTATTGAACCCTTCCCCTCATTCACAGGAGACCCCCCATGAGCAACCTGCCCGGCCTCGACTTTCACCTGGGTGAAGACATCGACGCCCTGCGCGAGGCGGTGCACGCCTTTGCGCAGGAGCAGATCTCGCCGCTGGCCGCCCAGGTCGACCGCGACAACCTGTTTCCGCACGCGCTGTGGCCCCGGCTGGGCGAGCTGGGCCTGCACGGCATGACGGTAAAAGCCGAGTACGGCGGCACCGAGCTGGGCTATCTGGCGCACATCGTGGCGATGGAAGAGGTCTCGCGCGCCTCGGCCTCGGTCGGCCTGTCCTACGGCGCGCACTCCAACCTGTGCGTCAACCAGATCCACCGCAACGGCAGCGAAGCGCAAAAGAAGAAATACCTGCCCAAGCTGGTGAGCGGCGAGCACGTCGGCGCGCTGGCGATGAGCGAGCCGAACGCCGGCAGCGACGTGGTCAGCATGAAGCTGAAGGCCGAGAAGAAAAACGGCTACTACGTGCTGAACGGCAGCAAGATGTGGATCACCAACGGCGGTGACGCCGACACGCTGGTGATCTACGCCAAGACCGAGCCCGAAATGGGCGCGCGCGGCATGACCGCCTTCATCGTCGAGAAGGGCTTCAAGGGCTTTTCGGCCGGCACCAAGCTCGACAAGCTGGGCATGCGCGGCAGCAACACCTACCCGCTGTTCTTCGACAACTGCGAGGTGCCCGAGGAAAACGTGATGGGCGGCGAGGGCAACGGCGCCAAGGTGCTGATGAGCGGACTGGACTACGAGCGCGCGGTGCTCTCGGGCGGGCCGCTGGGCATCATGGCCGCCTGCATGGACGCCGTTGTGCCCTTCGTGCACGAGCGCAAGCAGTTCGGCCAGAGCATCGGCGAATTCCAGCTGATGCAGGGCAAGATCGCCGACATGTATTCCACTTGGCAGGCCACGCGCGCCTACGTCTACGCGGTGGGCCAGGCGGCCGACCGCGCGGCGCACGCGCGCAGCTTTCGCAAGGACGCGGCCGGCGCCATTCTCTATTCGGCCGAAAAGGCCACCTGGATGGCCGGCGAGGCGATCCAGGCACTGGGCGGCGTGGGCTACACCAAGGAGTTTCCGGTCGAGCGCCTGTGGCGCGACGCCAAGCTGTACGAGATCGGCGCCGGCACCAGCGAAATCCGCCGCATGCTGATCGGACGCGAGCTGTTTGCCGAGACGGCTTGAAACACGCACCACCGCCTGCGCGCACAATCGCCCCATGCCATCCTCCCTGCAACACCTGATCGACAACAACCGCGCCTGGGCCACCAAGGTCGAGCGCGAGCACCCGGGGTTCTTCCAGACCCTGGCGCAGCAGCAAAACCCCAAATACATGTGGATCGGCTGCTCCGACAGCCGCGTGCCGGCCAACCAGGTCATCGGCCTGGCGCCGGGCGAGGTGTTCGTGCACCGCAACGTGGCCAACGTGGTGGTCAGCTCGGACCTCAACGCCCTGTCGGTGATCCAATTCGCGGTCGACGTGCTCAAGGTCGAACACATCATGGTGGTGGGCCACTACGGCTGCGGCGGCGTGCTGGCGGTGCTGCGCGAGCAGCGCATCGGCCTGGGCGACAACTGGCTGCGCCACGTGCACGACGTCAAGCAGCGCCACCGCGGCCGCTGGATGCACCTGTGCACCGCCGACCAGGAAAGCACCCTGTGCGAGATGAACGTGATCGAGCAGGTCGGCCACGTGGCCGAGACCACCGTGGTGCAGGACGCCTGGGCGCGCGGCCAGCCGCTGGCGGTGCACGGCTGGTGCTACGGCCTGAAGGACGGCCTGGTGAAGAACCTGGGCGTGACCATGACGCGCCCCGACCACGTGGTGCAGGTGTACAGCGACGCCATCAAGCGCTATCCGCGCCAGGCGGCCGAGGACAAAGCGGGATAGGCCCATGCCGGTGGCGCTGACGGCCGAGCAAGCCGCCCTGGCGCATGACCTCGCGCAGGCGATGGTCGACGGCTTCAACCGCCACTACCGGCTGTTTCGGCAAGAGTCGGCGCGCGGCAAGCACCGCTTCGAGACCGGCGACTGGCACGGCCAGCAGCGCGCGCAGCGCGAGCGCATCGAGTTCTACGACCTGCGGGTGCGCGAATGCACGCGCCGGCTCGAGCGCGAGTTCGCCGCCGGCGCGCAGCCCATGGCCGTATGGCACCAGGCCAAGCTGCTGTTCATCGGCATGCTGGTGACGCACCCGCAGCCCGAGCTGGCCGAGACCTTCTTCAACTCGGTCACCACCAAGATCCTGCACCGCAGCTATTTCCAGAACGACTTCATCTTCGTGCGCCCGGCCATCAGCACCGAGTACATGGAGACCGAGGGCCCGCGCGCGCGCCCCACCTTCCGCGCCTTCTACCCGGCGCTGGACGCGCTGGCGGGCACCGTGCGCGCGGTGATCGAGTCCTTCGAGCTGCGCTGCCGCTACGAGGACCTCGCGCGCGACGCCGGCTACGTGGCCGCCGCCATGCGCCGCGAGCTGGGCGCGGACAAGCCGCGCAGCAACTTCCAGATCCAGGTGCTGAGCAGCCTGTTCTATCGCAACAAGGGTGCCTACCTGGTCGGCAAGATCATCAATGGCTTTCGCGAAATCCCGTTCGCCCTGCCCATCCTGCACCGCGAGCCGGGCACGCTGTATGTGGATGCCGCGCTGTTCGGCGAGGAGGACCTGCTGATCCTGTTCAGCTTCTCGCGCGCCTACTTCATGGTCGACATGGAGATCCCCTCGGCCTATGTGCAGTTCTTGCGCAGCCTGATGCCGCGCAAGCCGCGCGCCGAGCTGTACAACGCGCTCGGCCTGGCCAAGCAGGGCAAGAACCTGTTCTACCGCGACCTGCTGTGGCACCTGCGCCACAGCACCGACCGCTTCCGCATCGCCCCCGGCATCAAGGGCATGGTGATGCTGGTGTTCGATTTGCCCAGCTTTCCCTACGTGTTCAAGCTCATTCGCGACCGCATCGCGCCGCCCAAGGAAACCACGCGCGAGCAGGTGCGCGCCAAGTACCAGCTGGTCAAGCACCACGACCGCGTGGGCCGCATGGCCGACACCATGGAGTTCTCGCTGCTGGCCTTTCCGCGCCAGCGCTTCGACGATGACTTGATCGCCGAGCTGCAGCGGGCCGCGCCCAGCCAGCTGGAGATTTCCGACCGCGACGGCGACGGCCAGACCGAGGTCATCATCGCCCATGCCTACATCGAGCGGCGCATGATCCCGCTCAACCTGTACCTGCAGGAGGCCTTCGACGCCGGCGAGGCGGACGCCGCCGCGCAGGCGCAGCTGGAGCACGCCGTCATCGAGTACGGCAACGCCATCAAGGACCTGGTGGCCGCAAACATTTTTCCGGGCGACATGCTCTACAAGAACTTCGGCGTCACGCGCCACGGCCGGGTGGTGTTCTACGACTATGACGAAATCGAGTACCTCACCGACTGCAACTTCCGCCGCGTGCCGCCGCCGCGCACCGACGAGGACGAGCTGAGTGCCGAACCCTGGTACCACGTGGCCCGGGGCGACGTCTTCCCCGAGACCTTCGCCCCCTTCCTGCTGGGCAACCCCCGCGTGCGCGCCGCCTTCATGCGCCACCATGCCGACCTGCTGACGCCCGAGTTCTGGCAGCAGAACAAGGAACGCATCCAGAGCGGCGAGGTGATCGACTTCTTTCCCTACGGCGCGCACCGGCGCTTCGACCTCAACGGCGGCGCCTGGGGCGCGCCCGAGCTGCCCGACCCGCGCGCCGCCAGCGTGGAGACGCCGGCCGATCGCGTCGATGCGCTGGCGCCGGTGTCGTCGGGGGCGCCATCAGAATAATTCATGAAGAGATAAATAAATGAATCCCACAGATTGGCTAACACTGGCTCTTGTGATTATTACCGGTGGCTATGCTTGGATAACATGGCGAATTTCTAAAGCCAACCAAGCTACGGTAGATGAAATGCGCCTTCAATACGCAGCCGCCATGAGTCCACATATTCAAGTGACCCCCAACTTGGATGACAGCTCACGATGCATTATCATCCAAATCGAGAACTGTGGAAAAACCGCCGCCAATGATCTAGAATTGATCATTAAGCCGGAAATCGGAGACGCTGATACGCCTGAACTGGCTGCCCTGAGAATTCTGCCCGCCTTTTCACGACCTATCCAGACTTTCGCTCCTTCTTCAAAACTTCGATTTATTGTTGACCGTCGTCCGTCTCTTCTCGATGGGGTTAATGGTGCCGCTGGCGCAAAATTCATAATCACCGCGAATTACTCCACCACGACAGATCGTATTTCGAAGGATTTTCTTGTTGACACAGAGCCATTTCTCCATAGCGATCCGAATTTTAATCCAAATGCCCGGGCGCTGCAGGATTTAAAGTTCGAATTGAGAGATGGTTTGAGGGAAATAGCGAATCAGCTTTCAGTTTTCGAAAATAAGCGCCCGTAATTTATTAACTGTAATAGGAGTTAACATGTCCGACCCCATCGTCATCGTTTCCGCCGCCCGCACGCCCATGGGCAGCTTTCAGGGCGACTTTGCCAACCTGGCCGCGCACGACCTGGGCGGCGTGGCCATCAAGGCCGCCATCGAGCGCGCCGGGATCCAGCCCGAGCTGGTCACCGAGGTACTGTTCGGCAACTGCCTGATGGCCGGTCAGGGCCAGGCGCCGGCGCGCCAAGCCGCGTTCAAGGGCGGGCTGCCCAAGAGCGCGGGCGCGGTCACGCTGAGCAAGATGTGCGGCTCAGGCATGCGCGCGGCGATGTTCGCGCACGACATGCTGGTGGCCGGCTCGCACGATGTCCTGGTGGCCGGCGGCATGGAGAGCATGACCGGCGCGCCCTACCTGCTGCAAAAGGGCCGCGGCGGCTACCGCATGGGGCACGACCGCATCTTCGACCACATGATGCTCGACGGCCTGGAAGACGCCTACGAGCCGGGCCGCAGCATGGGCACCTTCGGCGAGGACTGCGCGGCCAAGTACCACTTCACGCGCGAGCAGCAGGACCATTTCGCCATCGCCAGCGTGCAGCGGGCGCAGGCAGCTATCAAAACAGGTGCATTCAAGGCCGAGATCGCTCCGGTGACGGTAAAGGACCGCAAGGGCGAGCGGGTGGTCGACACCGACGAGGGCCCGGGCAAGGTCAAGCTCGACAAGATCGCCACGCTGAAACCCGCGTTCAAGAAAGACGGCACGGTGACGGCGGCCAGCAGCTCCAGCATCAACGACGGCGCCGCCGCCATGGTGCTGATGCGCGAATCGACGGCCAAAAAGCTCGGCTGCAAGCCGCTGGCGCGCATCGTCTGCCACGCCACGCACGCGCAGGAGCCCGAGTGGTTCAGCACCGCGCCCATCGGCGCCACCGAGAAGGCGCTGGCCAAGGCCGGCTGGCAGGTGGGCGAGGTCGACCTGTGGGAAATCAACGAAGCCTTTGCCGTGGTGCCGATGGCGCTGATGCACGACTTGAAAGTGCCGCACGACAAGGTCAACGTCAACGGCGGCGCCTGCGCCCTGGGCCACCCCATCGGCTGCAGCGGCGCGCGCATCATGGTGACGCTGATTTACGCACTGCAGGCGCGCGGCCTGAAGAAGGGCCTGGCCACGCTGTGCATCGGCGGCGGCGAGGCGACGGCGGTGGCGCTGGAGTTGGTGTAAGCCGCCATACCAACAGCCGAACGCAGAGGACGCAAAAGATGCGCAAAGGACGCAGAAGAATAGCCATGGATTTTTTTCGCGTTCGCTGCGAATCCTTTATGTTTCGGCGTTTGGCTTGTTATTGATTCGATAGCTGTTGGCGCTTGCTCAACAAGCGCTGGAGCCATTTTTCGTTCATAAACTCTCATGCCCACCACCCTGATCCTCGGCGCCTCGCGCGGCATCGGCCTGGAGCTGGCGCGCCAGAGCCGGCTGGCGCATCAGCGCGTGATCGCCACCGCCCGCAGCGACGAGGGCCTGGCGCGGCTGCGCGAGCTGGGCGCCGAGGTGCTGCGGCTGGACGTGGCCGAGCCGGCCAGCATCAGCGGCCTGTCCTGGCAGCTCGACGGCGAGAAGATCGACACCGCCTGGTACGTGGCCGGCGTGATGGGCTCGCGCGCCGACGCCCACCTGCCGCCGGCGCAGCTGGAGTTCGACCGCGTGATGCACGCCAACGTGCTGGGCGCCATGCAGGCCATCCCGCAAATCGCCCCGCTGGTCGAGGCCGCGCGCGGGCGCTTCGGCTTCATCACCAGCAGCATGGGCCGCATCGGCGAAGTCGGCGGCAGCAACGCCTGGCTGTACCGCACCAGCAAGGCGGCACTGAACATGGCCGTGGCGGCAGCGCGCCACAGCTACCCGCGGGCGCTGTTCGTGCTGCTGCACCCGGGCTGGGTGCGCACCGACATGGGCGGCCCGCAGGCCGGCATCAGCACCCAGGACAGCGTGACGCAGCTGCGCGCCACCCTGGCCAGCGCCACGGCGGCCGACAACGGCGCGTTCTTCAACCACGACGGCAGCCGGCTGAACGGCTGGTGAAACGTGCGTCGGTTTGACGTTGGCTCGCACGCCTGCTAGGCTTTCATGTCTTACCGCTCTTACTTCATGCCATGAACGCCACCCTGCTTTCGACCAAGGGCCAGATCGTCATCCCCAAGGCGCTGCGCGAGTCGCGCGGCTGGCACGCCGGCATGAGCCTGACGGTGGAGGAAGTGCCCGAGGGCCTGCTGCTGCGCCCGGTCGCCCAGGAAACGCTGTTTCCGCCCACCACCATCGACGGCGTGCTGGGCAGCGCGCGCTACAAGGGCCCACCCCTGTCCGACGCCGACATCGCCCGCGCGCTGGACGCCGAAGGCCACCAATGGCGGGGCTGAGCAGCGGCCCCGTCGCACTGGACACCAACGTGCTGGTGCGCTGCATCGTGGCCGACGACCCTCGGCAAACACCGCTGGCCGCCCACCTGCTGGATCATCCGAGCGGCGCCTTCATCGCGCGCAGCGTGCTGCTGGAAACCGAATGGGTGCTGCGCGCCGCCTATCGGCTGTCGCGCGCCGCCATACACCGCAGCCTGATGGCCGTGTGTGGCCTGCCGCAGGTGCGCCTGGAGCAGCCCGAGCAGTTGGCCCAGGCGCTGGGCGACTTTGCCGCCGGCATGGACTTTGCCGACGCCCTGCACCTGGCGACCGCCGAAGCAGCGAGCGCCGAATTCCATACTTTCGACCCGCGCTGCGCTCGGGCCGCCGCCAAGCGGGGCCGGCGCGCGCGGCTGATCAAGGCCCCAACACGATAGAGGCTCCCATGCTGCTGACCCAAGACCAGGAAATGATCCGCGACGCCGTGCGCGCCTTTGCCCGACAAGAGCTGTGGCCGCACGCCGCCGAATGGGACAAGGCGCACACCTTTCCCCAGGCCGCGCACCAGGGCCTGGCGCAGCTGGGCGCCTACGGCATCTGCGTGCCCGAGGCCTATGGCGGCGCGGGGCTGGACTACCTCACGCTGGCGCTGGTGCTGGAAGAAATCGCCGCCGGCGACGGCGGCACCAGCACGCCCATCAGCGTCACCAACTGCCCCTACAACGCCATCCTGATGAAGTACGGCACCGACGCGCAAAAGCAGCAGTGGCTGGCGCCGGCCGCGCGCGGCGAGATGCTGGGCGCCTTTGCGCTGACCGAGCCGCACGTGGGCAGCGATGCCTCGGCGCTGCGCACCAGCGCCGTGCGGCAGGGCGACGAGTACGTGATCAACGGCGTCAAGCAGTTCATCACCAGCGGGCAGAACGGCCACGTCGCCATCGTCATCGCCGTGACCGACAAGGGCGCCGGCAAGCGCGGCATGAGCGCCTTCATCGTGCCCACGCACCAGCTGGGCAATGCGGGCTGGCAGGTGGCGCGGCTGGAGGACAAGCTGGGCCAGCACAGCAGCGACACGGCGCAAATCAACCTGGTCGACTGCCGCGTGCCGGCGGCCAACCTCATCGGCGACGAAGGCGAGGGCTACAAGATCGCCCTGTCGGCGCTGGAGGGCGGGCGCATCGGCATCGGCGCGCAAAGCGTGGGCATGGCGCGCAGCGCGCTGGAGGTGGCCATCGCCTACGCCAAGGAGCGCGAGAGCTTCGGCACCACCCTCATCAACCATCAGGCGGTGGCCTTCCGGCTGGCCGACTGCGCCACGCGGCTGGAGGCGGCGCGGCAGCTGATCTGGCATGCCGCCGCCCTGCGCGACGCCGGCCGCCCCTGCCTGAAGGAAGCGGCCATGGCCAAGCTGTTCGCCACGGAAACCGCCGAGGCCGTGTGCAGCGCCGCCATCCAGACCCTGGGCGGCTACGGCTACGTGAGCGACTTTCCGCTGGAGCGCATCTACCGCGACGTGCGCGTGTGCCAGATCTACGAGGGCACCAGCGACGTGCAGAAGATCATCATCACGCGGGCGCTGTGACATAGCGACACGATGACTCCATATCCCAGCTTTAGGCACAGCGCCGGCTTCGGCAAGCGCATCGAATACTGGATCATCGGCTTGATGCTCAAGGAAGGGATGGACGTCTACGTCCCGTTGGTGGACGACCATGCCGTCGACGCCATCGTCAAGCGCAAGGACGGATCAATTGCGCAGGTGCAGATCAAGGCCCGTTCGCGCACCGTGAAGGCTGGCGCTGCGGCACGGTTTTCAGCCATCCCACACTCCGAAGTCCTCAAGGACTACTGGTTCGTTTTTTATTCCGAAGGTTTGAACCAAATTTGGATCATGAGCTCCGAGGAGTTCGACCGCGAGGCCGTGCGCAACAAGAGCGGCAAGAACGCTGGTCTACGCTCGATCTGGTTCAACGGCCGCCGCAAGAACAAGATCACCAGCGTGGCCGAAGACTACTGCAAGCCTCAGTGGACGAAGTATCTCGCCACCAGCTTCGAACGCATCGCAAGCGATGACACGCGCGCCGAACCCTGACGCCTGCCCCTGCGGCGGCTGCCCTGCCGGCGCCGGCTACGACGCCTGCTGCGGCCGCTACATCGACCACTGGGCCGACACCCCCGCGCCCGACGCCGAGGCGCTGATGCGCTCGCGCTACTCGGCCTTCGTGCGCGGTGATGCCGCCTATCTGCAGGCCAGCTGGCACGCCAGCACGCGCCCGGCCACGCTGACGCTGGAGGCCGGCGTGCACTGGCTGGGGCTGCAGGTACGCGCGCACCACCGGCTGGACGACACGCACGCCGAGGTCGAGTTCGTGGCCCGCTCGCGCGTGGGTGGCGGACCGGCGCAGCGTCTGCACGAGCGCAGCCGCTTCGTGCGCGAGCGTGCGGACGGCGCGTGGCGCTGGTTTTATGTCGATGGCGTCTTGCTTTAGAATGATTTCGCCTTGCAGCCCACGTGCATCAAGCGCCAACAGCTATAATAATGATAGTTAATTCTGACCCGGGGCAGCCGCCATGCGCATCCTGATTCTCGGCGCCGGCCGCGTGGGCGAGAGCGTGGCCGAGACCCTGGTGTCGGAGGCCAACGACATCACCCTGATCAACGACGAACCGCAGCGCCTGCGCGAGCTGGAAGAGCGCCTGGAGCTGCGCGGCGTGACCGGCAACGGCACCCTGCCCTCGGTGCTGCGCGGCGCTGGCGCCGACGACTGCGACCTGTTCATCGCCGCCACCGGGCACGACCCGACCAACCTGGTGGCCTGCAAGGTGGCGCACGACGTGTTCGGCATCCCGACCACCATCGCGCGCCTGCGCTCGATGGAGTTCGGCGAGGGCGAGCTGCTGGGCAAGGAAGGCTTCGCGGTGGACCGCGTGATCTGCCCCGAGGAGTCGGTCACGCAGTATCTGCAGCTGCTGGTGGACTACCCCGAGGCGCTGCAGGTGGTGCGCTTTTCGCAGGGCCAGGCGCACATGGCGGTGGTGCGCGTGGCGGCGGGCAGCGCGCTGGCCGGCCGCAGCATCGCCGAGTTTCGCGCCCGCCAGCCCGAGCTGCCGATGCGCATCGTCGCCGTCTACCGCGACGACACCGAGCAGCCGCTGGGCCCCGACACGCGCGTGCTGGTGGGCGACGAGATCTTCGTGCTGGCCGGGCGCGAGCACCTGCGCGGCGCGCTGCACGTCATCGGCAACCCGGATCGCCAGGTGCGCCGCGTGATGCTGGCCGGCGGCGGCCGCGTGGGCCTGCGGCTGGCGCGCCAGCTGGCGGGCCGCTGCGTGGTCAAGATCATCGAGGCCGACCGCAAGCGCTGCGACTACCTGGCCGGCGAGCTGCCGGCCGACACCCTGGTGCTGCACGGCGACGGCTCGGACGAAGACCTGCTGCAGGACGAGGACGTGGGCGGCATGGACCTGTTCATCGCCCTGACCAGCGACGACGAGGACAACATCCTGTCGTCGATGCTGGCCAAGCGCCTGGGCGCGCGGCGCGTGATCAGCCTGGTCAACCGCCGCGTGTACGCCGAGCTGCTGGCGGGCAGCACCATCGACATCGCCATTTCGCCCTCGCAGGTGGTGATCGGTGAGCTGCTGTTGCACGTGCGCCGCGGCGCGGTGGCGGCGGTGCACAGCCTGCGCCGCGGCATGGCCGAGGCGCTGGAGGGCATCGCGCGCGGCGACGCCAAGACCTCGCACCTGGTGGGCCGGCGCGTGGAGCAAATCAAGCTGCCCGCCGGCGCGCGCGTGGGCGCCATCGTGCGCGGCGAGGACGATGCCGCGCGCACCCTGGTGCCGCGCCACGACACCGTGATCGAGGAGAACGACCACGTGATCATCTTCGTGCCCAGCAAGCGCATGGTGCGCGAGGTGGAAAAGCTGTTTCAGGTGCGGGCGACATTCCTATGACCACCCCCAAGCTGCGCGGACTGCGTTCCGCTCCGCTTCCCCCCTGCAAGGGGGCGCACCCACTGACCGGGGAGACCCCGGCCAGGGGTGCCCTGGCATGGCCTGCTCCGCGGCCATTTGGCTCTTTGTTTTTCATGCGCAGCGGGCCATGCCAGTTCACCCTGCATCGGGAACTTGGCGGCTCCAGGCCATGACCCGTTTCGCCCCCGCCTTCCTGATCCTGTCCTGGGTCGTCATGGGCTTCTCGTTCGCCTTCTGGGTGCCGCTGGCCTGGGACTGGTGGGGCGAAGGCGGGCGCAATCTGCGCATCTGGCTGGGCAGCTTCGGCCTGACCTTCTTCACCGGCCTGTGGCTGTGGTGGCGCACGCGCCGGCACTCGGCCGAGCTGACGGTGCGCGACGGCTTTCTGCTGGTCAACCTGGTGTGGCTGGTGCTGCCCGCCTACGCCGCCGTGCCGCTGTGGTTCACGGTGCCGGGCATCGGCGTGGTGCAGGCCTATTTCGAGGCCATGAGCGGGCTGACGGCCACCGGCGCCACCTCGCTGGCGGGGCTGGACGTGCTGGCCACCTCGATCAACATCTGGCGCTGCTTTCTGCAGCTGATCGGCGGGCTGGGCATCATGCTGCTGGCGCTGGCGGTGCTGCCCTTCCTGGGCCTGGGCGGCTTGCAGATCTTCAAGGCCGAAATGCCCGGGCCGATGAAGGATTCGCGCCTGACGCCGCGCATCGCCGAGACGGCGCGCGGCATGTGGGGCGTGTACTTCGTGCTGTCGATGGCCTGCCTGCTGGCCTACCGCTGGGGCGGCATGAGCTGGGCCGACGCCTTCATGCACATGTGCACCACGGTGGGGCTGGGCGGGCTGTCCTCGCACGACCAGAGCTTCGCCTTCTGGGCCTCGCCGCAGCTGGAGTGGACGGCGGTGCTCTTCATGGCGCTGGCCGGCGTCAGCTTTGCGCGCTACTTTTTGCTGTGGCAGCTGCGCTCGCTGGCGCCGCTGACGCGCGACGCCGAGGTGCGCGCCTATGTCACGGTGCTGCTGCTGGCCAGTGCCGGCGTGGCGGCGATGCTGGTCACGCACGACGTGTACGAAGACTTTCCCAGCGCCGTGCGGCACGCCGCGTTCCAGGTGGTGTCGGTGGCCACCACCACCGGCTACTCGATCGGCGACTACCTGACCTGGCCGACCTTCGTGCCGGTGCTGCTGCTGTTTCTGGGCAGCTTCGTGTCCTGCGCCGGGTCGACCGGTGGCGGCATCAAGATGGTGCGCATGCTGGTGCTGGTGCGGCTGGCGCAGCGCGAACTGCTGCGCATCCTGCACCCGCGCGTGGTGCATCCGGTGACGCTGGGCGGCGCGCGCATCGCCAACGACGTGGTGGCCACGGTGATGGCCTTCATGCTGATCTACGGCGGCGTCACCGTAGGCCTGACGATGGCGCTGCTGGCCTCGGGGCTGGACGTGGTGACGGCCTTCAGTGCCGTGATCGCCAACGTCAACAACATCGGCCCCGGCATGGGCCGCATCGGCCCGGCCGGCAACTACGCCTCGTTCACCGACCCGCAGCTGGCGCTGTGCGCGCTGGCCATGGTGCTGGGGCGGCTGGAGCTGCTGTCGATGCTGGTGCTGTTCACGCCCGCGTTCTGGCGGCGGTAACCCCGATCTGCTACGGTAGCCGCATGACCGATCACCCGACCCCCGCCCACCTGGCCGCCACGCCGGCCATCGACCGCGACCATCCCGCCGTGCAGGCTTTCGCGCGCGAGCACGCACAAGGCGCCACCGAGCGCGAGCGCGCCGTCGCCTTGGTGCTGGCGGTGCGCGACGGCTTTCGCTACGACCCGTATCGCATCGACCTCTCGCCCCAGGGCATGCGCGCCAGCACGGTGCTGGCCCACGGCTACGGCTGGTGCGTGCCCAAGGCCACGCTGCTGGCGGCGGTGGCGCGCGCGGCCGGCATCCCGGCGCGGCTGGGCTTTGCCGACGTGCGCAACCACCTGTCGACCGAGCGCATGCGCCAGACCATGCAGACCGACCTGTTCATCTGGCACGGCTACACCGAGCTGTGGCTCGACGGCGCCTGGCGCAAGGCCACGCCGGCCTTCAACATCGAGCTGTGCGAGAAGTTCGGCCTGCTGCCGCTGGACTTCGACGGCGTGCACGACTCGATCTATCACGCCTTCGACGCCAGCGGCAAGCGGCACATGGAATACGTCCAGCAGCGCGGCGCCTTCGACGACCTGCCGCTGGATCGCATCGCCGCCGACTTCCACCGCGTCTACGGCGCCTGGATGCAGGGCATGGGCGCACACAGCGACTTCGCGGCCGACGTGGCGCGCGAGACCGGCGCCTGAACGGCGCTCACAGTCGCACCGGCGGCACGCTGCCCAGCAGCCGAATCAAGTCCTGCTGGCGCACGGCGCCGGTCTTGGCGAAGATGGCCGACAGCTGGCTGCGCACGGTGCCGAGCTTGATGCCCAGTTGCGCCGCCATGTCGGCCGGCGTGCTGCCGCGCAGCAGCAGGGGCAAGAGGCGCGCCTCGGCCGCGCTCAGGGCGAAGGTGCGCATGACGAAGTCCAGCGCCGACTCGGTCAGTTGGGCATAGCGCGTCAGCAGCAGCATGCACGCGCCGGGCTGCGCCGCGGCCGCGCCCACGGGCAGGGCCAGCGCCATCAGCACCGGCCGCGCGCCGCCCAGCACCCCGCCGCCGCCCTGGCCGCGGAGGCCCTCGTGCACCAGCGGGCCCAGCGGCTCGTGCCCCGCCACGCGCGCGGGCAGGCTGCCCAGCCAGCGCGCCAGCCTGGGCTCGGCCACCATGTCGCGCGCGCTGCGGTTGGCATGCAGCACGGCCGCGTCGGGGCCGAGCATGACGACGCCGAACTCGAAGGCGTCGAGAAAGCGGTGCAGCAGCATCACCTGGTCGGCCAGCCGGCGGTGCGACCAGTGCAGGTCGAACGCGCGCAGGAGGTGCGGGTAGCAGGCCCGCAGACGTTGCACGTCCTGCGCGCTGAAGTCGTCCTGATCCGGGCGGCGAAACAGGCTCAGGTGCGAGGCCGGCGCCATGCCGGGCACGCTGCCGTCGGACACCACGCAGGCCAGCAGGTGCTCGGCCGGCAGGGTACTCAGGTATTCACGGTAGTAGCGGCTGGCGCGCAGCGCCGCCGGCGCGACGATGTCGCTGCCGCGCCGGATGACGCCGTGCCGAAACAGCCCCTGCGCGATGCCCTGCGCCAGCCAGGGGTCGTGTTGCCACCAGTGGTCCGAAAAGGCCCGCGCGGCCGCTTCCGTCTGGTTCCAGGCGGCATAGAAACTCTGGTCGCGCTGGCCCTGGCCGGCGGCCACCAGCAGCGCGATGTGGGCGTCGAACTCGTGCGCCAGCACGCGCAGCGCCTCGGGCCAGGCGTCGTCGCGCCCCACCGCGCCATACAGCGCGGTCTGCACGCGCTCGAGCGCGGCCAGCGACAGCGCCCCCCCTTCCAGCGGCGCGCCGACCCGCCGCACCCACGCGCGCTCGACGACTTCATCCTCGGCCATGTGTCCCTCGCTCTTCCCCGGCTCGATTCAGACCGGTAAGCAATTGTGCCGCGACGGCGAGCGCCCGCTGACGCTGGGCGCCGGGTTTCGGGATCAAGTGTGAAATATGCCTCCAGCCCGCGTGGGCTGGGCGCAATACGCTATATCAATGATAGTTTCTGGCGCACGACATGCGCCACGGCGCCGGTTCAGGCCGCGAGGATCGGCTCCACCGCCGCGCCCAGCGCCAGGATCTCGCGGTCGCGCCCGCCCAGTCCCGCCAGCATCAGCCCCACGGGCGCCTGCCCCGGCGCGTGGCAGGGCAGCGACAGCGCGCAGCCGTCCAGGAAGTTGATCAGCGTGGGGTTGCGCAGGATCAGGCTGTTGGCGGCGAAGTAGGCCGCGTCGCTGGCCTGCAGCTCGGCGATGGGCGGGGCGACCACCGGCACGGTGGGCAGGGCCAGGGCGTCGAAGCCGTCGATGCGCGCCTGCACCTGGGCGATCCAGCGCCGGCGCGCGGCCACCAGGTCGATGTAGTCGGCCACGTTCATGGCCTCGGCGCCGCGGATGCGGCTGGCCACGCGCGGGTCATAGTCGGCGGCGTGCTCGGCCAGCCGCGCGCGGTGCCAGGCCCAGGCCTCGGCGGCGGTCAGGCTGCCGCGCGCGTTCAGCGCCGCGAACTCGGCGAACTCGGGCACCGCCAGGCGGGTGATGCGCGCGCCGGCGGCCGACAGGCGCGCCAGCGCGCGCTCGAAGGCGGCGGCAACAAAGGCGTCCAGGCCGTCGAGCACCAGCGTCTCGGGCACCGCCAGGCGGGCGCCGGCCAGCTCGCGCGCGGCGGGCGCGGGCACCGGCTGGCCGGCCAGGATGGCGTCGGTGATGACGCAGCAGCGCACGCTGGCGCCCAGCGGGCCGACCGAGTCGAGCGAGGTGGACAGCGGCAGCGCGCCCTCGCGCGGCACGCGCCGCTGCGTGGGCTTGAAGCCGGTGAGCCCGCACAGCGCCGAGGGGATGCGCACCGAGCCGCCGGTGTCGGTGCCGATGGCCACCGCCGCCATGCCGTCGCTGACCGACACCGCCGCGCCGCTGCTGGAGCCGCCCGGAATGCGGCGCGTGGCGCGGTCCCAGGGGTTGGCCGGCGTGCCCCAGTGCGGGTTGAGGCCCAGGCCCGAGAAGGCGAACTCGCTCAGGTTGGTGCGCCCGACCATCACCGCGCCAGCGGCGATCAGGCGCTCGACCACGGGCGCGTTGCGGCTGGCGGGCGCGGCGCCGCGCAGCACGGCCGAGCCGGCGGTGGTGACCTCGCCGGCAACGTCGAACAGGTCCTTGATGGAGACCGGGATGCCCTCCAGCGGCGAGCGCACGATGCCGGCGGCGCGCAGCAGATCGCTGGCGCGGGCGGCGGCGCGCGCGCGCTCGATGGCGACGTGGGTGAACACGCGCGCGCCTTCGCCGGCGGCGTCGTGCGCGCGCGCCAGCGCCGCTTCAAGCAGGTCCTCGGCGGTGCGGGTGCCGGCCGCCAGCTGGGCGGCGAGTTGTTCGAGGGTGGGCAGGTTGATCATGTTTTGATAGCTGCTCGCGCTTGATTGATGAGCATTGCAGGCTGATTTGGCTTGAAATCTAGCGTTGCAGCTTGAACACCGCCGTGCCGGCCAGCAGGTTGGGCCAGCGGCGCACCACGCGCTGCTCGTCCAGGCCGAAGGCGTCCAGCAGCTTCAGGCCGTTCTTTTCGGCCAGCACCTCGAAGTCCTTGAAGGTGCCGACGCGGATGTTGGGCGTGTCGTACCACTGGTAGGGCAGGCGCGCCGTCACCGGCATGCGCCCGCGCAGCACCGACAGGCGGTTGGCCCAGTGCGCGAAGTTGGGAAAGGCGATGATGCCCACGCGGCCCACGCGCGCGGTCTCGCGCAGCATGACCTCGGCGTTGCGCAGGTGCTGCAGGGTGTTGATCTGCAGCACCACGTCGAAGCTCTGGTCGGCAAAGGACGTCAGGCCCTGGTGCAGGTTGACCTGCAGCACGTTGACGCCGCGGCGCACGCAGGCCAGCACGTTGGCGTCGTCGATGTCGATGCCGTAGCCGGTGCAGCCCTTGTCCCGCGTCAGCTGCTGCAGCAGCGCGCCGTCGCCACAACCCAGGTCGAGCACGTGGCTGCCGGCGGGCACCAGCTCGGCGATGGTGTTCAGCAGTTGCAAGTCGCTCATGCCCGTGCTCCCGCAATGCTTTCAAAATAAGAGCGCACGACGCCCATGTAACGCGGATCATCCAGCAAGAACGCATCGTGTCCGTGGGGCGCGTCGATCTCGGCGTAGCTGACGGCGCGGCGGTTTTCGAGCAGCGCCTTGACGATCTCGCGCGAGCGCGCGGGGGCGAAGCGCCAGTCGGTCGAAAAGCTCACCAGCAAGAATTTGCTTTGCGCGCGCGCCAGCGCCCGCGTCAGGTCGCCGCCAAAGGCGCGCGCGGGGTCGAAGTAGTCGAGCGCGCGCGTGATCAGCAGGTAGGTGTTGGCGTCGAAGTACTGGCTGAACTTGTCGCCCTGGTAGCGCAGGTAGCTCTCGATCTGGAACTCCACGTCCTGCGTGCTGTAGCGATAACCGCTGGCGTGCTGGGTGACGGCCTCGCGCAACTCGCGGCCAAATTTTTCATTCATCACGTCATCCGACAAATACGTGATGTGGCCGATCATGCGGGCGATGCGCAGGCCGCGCTGGGGCAGCACGCCGTGCTCGTAGAAGTGGCCGCCGTGAAAGTCGGGGTCGGTGACGATGGCGCGGCGCGCCACCTCGTTGAAGGCGATGTTCTCGGCGCTCAGGTTGGGCGCGCTGGCCACCACCACGGCGTGGCGCACGCGCTGTGGATACTGCAGCGTCCAGCTGAGCGCCTGCATGCCGCCCAGGCTGCCGCCCATCACGGCGGCCAGTTGCCGCACGCCCAGCTCGTCCAGCAGGCGCGCCTGCGCATCGACCCAGTCTTCCACCGTCACGACCGGAAAGTCGGCGCCGTAGATGCGGCCGGTGTCGGGGTTGACGTGCATGGGCCCGGTGGAGCCGAAGCACGAGCCCAGGTTGTTGATGCCGATGACGAAGAAGCGCTCGGTGTCGACCGGCTTGCCGGGGCCGATCATGTTGTCCCACCAGCCCTCGCTCTTGTCCTGCCCGGCGTAGCAGCCGGCCACGTGGTGCGAGGCGTTGAGCGCGTGGCAGATCAGCACCGCGTTGTCGCGCGCGGCGTTGAGCTGGCCGTAGGTCTCGTAGCTGAGGTCGTAGCCGCGGATCGAGGCGCCGCTTTGCAGCGGCAGCGGGACCTCGAAGTGCAGGCTGTGCGGCTGGACAATGAAGGACATGAAAAAACCCGGCTCGCCAAAGAGGCGGAAAGCCGGGGTTTGCGCTTGTCCGTCTTTAGCTGCATTTGTAAAAGCGCCCGCAAGCAGGAAGCAAATCGGCGCTGTGAGAGCCCAGTATAGCGCCGCGCCGACGGCCCTCGCAATGTCCGGATGGGCGGCATGGCGAAGCGCCGATTCGCCGCCGCGGGCGCGGCGAATGTAGCGGCGATGTCACACTGCACCGAGCAGGCGTTCAGGCACGGCGCGCACGGGAATCGCTCGCCGCCCCGCGCCCAAACGAATATCCGACTGATTTCAAGGGTTGATTTTTTCCTGCTTGACGGCGGGATTTCTGACGCATAATCGCGCGGGTGTGCACCCTGCACACATTCCCAAACATTCAACCCTTGTTTGACCCTGCGGTGAAAGCAGTCAGTTTCCCTTCGCTCTCAGCCTTGAGCAGCTTCGTCGAAGGCGTTTTGCGGACTCCATCGCGTTTTCATTGTTCTTGAGGAGTCCCAGTTCGATGGGCAACAAACTTTACGTCGGCAACCTGCCGTATTCCGTGCGTGACCAGGATCTCGAGCAGGCGTTCAGCCAGTTCGGGGCGGTCAGCAGCGCCAAGGTCATGATGGAGCGCGACACCGGCCGCTCCAAGGGCTTCGGCTTTGTCGAGATGGGCAGCGACGCCGAGGCGCAGGCCGCCATCGACGGCATGAACGGCCAGTCGCTGGGCGGCCGCAACGTGGTCGTCAACGAAGCGCGCCCGATGGAGCCGCGTCCCCCCCGCAGCGGTGGCGGCGGCTACGGCGGCGGCGGTGGCGGCGGCGGTGGCGGCTATGGTGGTGGCGGCGGCGGCTACGGCGGCGGACGCCGCGAAGGTGGCTACGGTGGCGGTGGCGGTGCGCCGCGTGAAGGCGGCTACGGCGGTGGACGCCGCGAAGGCGGTGGCGGCCACGACGGCGGCTTTCGCAGCCCCTACGGCAGCGGCCCGCGCGGCGGTGGCCGCCGTGACGGCGGTGGCGGTCGCGACGACTATTGATCGTCCAACCGATCCGGCTTGGCCGTGATTGAACCAAGGGCTCCTGCGGGAGCCCTTTTTCATGGTTTCATGGCTCCCCGCCGGCCCCCTGCCGCGCCTTGCGCGGGCGCCCCGCCAGCACGCGGTCGAACAGCGCGTTGGGCAGCAGGCGCAGCAGTTTGGCCGCCACGCCCATGGGCCAGGGGATGACGCGGTAGCTGGCGCCCTTGGCAATGACGCGCTGGGCGCGCCGGGCAAAGGCCTCGGGCGTCATCAGAAAGGGCATGGCGTAGCGGTTGCCGCGCGTGAGCGGCGTGTCGACGAAGCCGGGCAGCAGGGTGACCACGCGCACGCCGCTGCCGCGCAGCTCGCCGCGCAGGCTTTCGCAATAGGCGATGACGGCCGCCTTGCTGGCGCAGTAGGCGCCGTGGCCCGGCAGGCCGCGGATGCCGGCCACGCTGGCGATGCCCACCAGGGTGCCGCTACCGCGCCGGCGCATGGGCGCGATGAAGGGCTGAAAGCTGGCCGCCAGGCCCAGGTTGTTGGTGGCGAAGATGCGCGTCATGACTTGAAGGTCGCCGCGCTCGGCGGTGTCCACGCCGATGCTGATGCCGGCACTGGCGATCACCACGTCGGGCACGCCCTGCTGCGCCAGGCAGGCCTGGCCGGCGGCGACGATGGCGTCCACCTGCGCCACGTCGGCCCCATACACGCGCCAGCGCTCGCCGGGCCAGCCCTGGGCCTGGGCCCAGGCCGTCAGTTCGGCCGCGCGGCGCCCCACCAGGGCCAGGCGCCAGCCTTCCTGCGCGTAGCGCCGGGCCAGGGCCTGGCCGATGCCGCTGGAGGCGCCGGTGATGAAGACCAGTCCTCGCGCAACGCTCACTGGATGACCCTCCGCGCTGCGCGCTGCGGGATTCGCGCTTGGGAGCGGCCCGGCGCGCTCATGCCCTGCCTTCAGCGCCGCGCCGGCTGGATCACGCCGCGCACCTGGCCGATCAGGTTGGCCACGCCGCTGTGGTTGTCGTAGTCGAAGCGCTCGCCGGTAAAGCGGTCGGGGCCGCGCAGCAGCTCGACCGGCTGGTCGGAGCTGACGCGCTCGTCCTTGACCCAGGCATGCAGGTAGGGGCCGCGAAACTCCAGCCGCGGCGTGGGCCGGCCGTCGGCTCCGGTGCTGGGTTCGCGCACCACCTGGGCCTGGCCGTAGAGCTGGATTTCGGAGCCGTCGCCATTGGACACGCCGCGCTCGGCGCGGCCCACGGTGAGCTGGTTCTTCGCGTCGAACGAGCGCACGCGCGGCTGGCTGACTTCCAGCGTGTCGGTGTCGGGGTAGTGGTGGCCCTCGACGCCGCGCAGCTCGGAGGTCATGCGCCCGGCGGGGTCGAAGCTGCGCACCGCGAACGAGCGCATCTGATAGTCGGGCTCGTGCGTCAGCGGGCCGGGCACGGTGCTGGCGGCGGTGAAGTCGGGCGTGTGGCGCACCAGCCAGCCGGTGCCCAGGGCGAACAGCACCATCATCAGCGCCGGCAGCCAGGCAAAGAACTGCTCCTTGCCGTGGCGCCACAGGCGGGCGCTGTTCATGCCGGCCCCAGGTGTTGATCGAGCAGGCGCCGGTAATGGCCGCCGGCCGCCAGCAGCAGGTCGCACAGCTCGCGCACCGCGCCCGCGCCGCCGGCCAGCGCGGTGACGTGGGCAGCCAGCGCGCGCGCCTCGGCGTGGGCGTTGGCCGGTGCGCAGGCAAAGCCGGCGTGGCGCAGCAGAGGCAGGTCGGGCCAGTCGTCGCCCATGGCGGCGGTCTGCGGCCAGTCCACGCCCAGCTCTTGCAGCAGGGCCTGCGCGGCGGGCAGCTTGTCCTCGGTGCCCAGCCGGGCGTGCTGGATGCCCAGCGCCGCCAGGCGCTGGCGCAGCGCCGGCGAGTCGCGCCCCGAGATGACGCCCACGGCGATGCCCGCGCGCGCCAGCAGCTTCAGGCCGTGACCGTCCAGCGTGTGAAAGCGCTTGAGCACCTCGCCGCCCTCGCCGTAGTACAGGCCGCCGTCGGTCAGCACGCCGTCGACGTCGAGCAGCAGCAGGCGAATGCCCTGCGCGCGCAGCAGCAGCTCGGCCGGCCAAGTCTGGGCAACTTGCATCTCAGGAGCCTTGGCGTTGAGGTGCTGCCCGCAACGCGTGAAACGGTGCGAGCCCAAAGGCCGCGGAGCAGGCCATGCCAGCAAGCGCCGTGGCCGGGGTTTCCCCGGCCACTGGCGCTGCCCCCTCGAGGGGGGAGGCGCAACAACGCGCAGCGTGTGGAGCCTGGGGGTGGGTCATATGACCTTGGCCCGCATCAGGTCGTTGGTGTTGAGCGCGCCGACCAACTGGCCCGCGTCGTCGGTCACCAGCAACACGGTGATGCGGTGGCGCTCCATCTGCTCGGCGGCGGTGGCCGCCAGCGCACCGGGGTTGATGGTGCGCGGCCCGGCGTGCATGACCTGGCCAGCGGTGAGCGCGCGCAAGTCGCGCCCGGTCTCGACCAGACGGCGCAGGTCGCCGTCGGTGAAGATGCCCAGCAGTTGGCCGTCGGCGGCGACGATGGCCGAGGCGCCCAGGCCCTTGCGCGTCATCTCGCGCATCAGCTCGCCAAAGGGCGCGTCGGGCCCGACGCACGGCACGTCCTCGCCCGCGCGCATGAGGTCGAGCACGCGCGTGAGCAGGCGCCGCCCCAGCGCGCCGCCGGGGTGCGAGCGGGCGAAGTCCTCGGCCTTGAAGCCGCGCGCGTCCAGCAGCGCCACGGCCAGCGCGTCGCCCAGGGCCAGCTGCGCGGTGGTGCTGGCGGTGGGCGCCAGGTTGAGCGGGCAGGCCTCTTTCTCGACCCCACTGTCGAGCACCACGTCGGCGTGGTGGGCCAGGGTGGAGTCGACGTGCCCCGTCATGGCCACCAGCGGCGCGCCCAGACGGCGCACCAGCGGCACCACGACGTTGAGCTCCTCGCTCTCGCCGCTGTTGGAGATGGCCAGCACCACGTCGACCGGCTTGATCATGCCCAGGTCGCCATGGCTGGCCTCGGCCGGGTGCACGAACATGGCCGGCGTGCCGGTGGAAGCCAGCGTGGCGGCGATCTTGCGACCCACGTGCCCGCTCTTGCCGATGCCCATGACGACCACGCGGCCGCGCACGTCCAGCATCAGCTGCACCGCCTGCACGAAGCCGTCGCCCAGGCGCTGCGTGAGGGCGCGCACGGCGTCGGCCTCGATGGCCAGCGCCTCGCGCGCCAGCCGCAGGGCCTGCTTGGGGTTGACTTTCATGCGCCAAATTCTATCGGGCACCTCGATGTGCGCACCATTCGGTGCACTACCATCGGGCATGAGTTCGCTCGAGCTGACGCTGCTGTACCTGCTGGCCGCCGTGCTGGGGGTGGCGGCGTGCCGCTGGGCCAAGCTGCCGCCCATTCTGGGCTATCTGCTGGCGGGCGTGATGATGGAGCCGCACACGCTGGGCCTGGCCTTCGGGCAGGACGCCGAGGGCATCCGCCAGCTGGCCGAATACGGCGTGGTGTTCCTGATGTTCGTGATCGGGCTGGAGTTCAACCTGCCCAAGCTGCGCGCCATGCGCCGCCACGTGTTCGGGCTGGGCCTGGCGCAGGTGCTGTGGACCATGCTGCTGGCCACCAGCGGCTCGATGGCGCTGGCCTGGCTGCTGCCCACCGTCTGGCACATGAGCTGGCAGACCGCCCTGGTGCTGTCGGGCGCCATGGCCATGAGCAGCACCGCCATCGTGGTCAAGATGATGGCCGACCGGCTGGAGCTGGAGTCCGAGCACGGCCAGCGCGTGATGGGCGTGCTGCTGTTTCAGGACCTGGCGGTGGTGCCCCTGCTGGTGCTGATTCCGGCGCTGAAATCGCCGCCCGAGCAACTGCTGGCCGCGCTGGGCCTGGCGGCGCTGAAGGCGGCCGTGCTGATCGCGCTGCTGCTGTGGGGCGGCCAGCACCTGATGCGCGGCTGGCTGACCATCGTGGCGCGCCGGCGCAGCCCCGAGCTGTTCATGCTCAACCTGCTGCTGATGACCCTGGGCCTGGCCTGGCTGACGCAGCAGGCGGGCCTGTCACTGGCGCTGGGCGCCTTCATCTGCGGCGTGCTGATCTCGGAGACCGAGTTTCGCGTGCAGGTGGCGTCCGAGATCCGGCCCTTTCACGACGTGCTGCTGGGCCTGTTCTTCATCACCATCGGCATGCTGCTGGACGTGCACCAGGTGCTGCTGCGCTGGCCGCTGGTGCTGGTGCTGCTGCTGGTGCCGGTGGCCTTCAAGCTGGTGCTGGTGACCGCGCTGGCGCGCGTGCTGGGCGCCAACGCCGGCACCGCGCTGCGCACCGGCCTGTACCTGGCGCAGGCGGGCGAGTTCGGCTTCGTGCTGCTGACGCTCAGCCGCCGCGAGGGCCTGGTGGCACCCGAGCTGTTTCACCCCATCCTGGCGGCGATGGTGCTGTCGATGCTGGCCACGCCCTTCATCATCATGGCCAGCAACCGCATCGTGCTGCGCCTGGTGGCCAGCGAATGGCTGCAGCAATCGCTGCAGATGACGCACATCGCGGTGGAGTCGATCAACACCAGCGGCCACGTGCTGATCCTCGGCTTCGGTCGCAGCGGCCAGGCCCTGACGCGCATGCTGGAGCACGAGGGCATCGCCACCATGGCGCTGGACCTGGACCCCGACCACGTGCAGCAGGCGCGCGCCGCCGGCCAGGCGGTGGCCTTCGGCGACGCCACCAAGGCGCCGGCCCTGACGGCCGCCGGCCTGACGCGCGCCAGCGCCGTGGTGCTGACCTACCTGGACACGCCCACCGTGTTCAAGACCCTGGCCACCATCCGCGCCCTGGCGCCGCACACGCCGGTGATCGTGCGAACGCAGACCGACCGCGACCTGGAGCGCCTGCGCGCCGCCGGCGCCACCGAGGTGGTGCCCGAGTCGCAGGAGGGCGCGCTGATGCTGGGCGGCCACGCGCTGGCGCTGGTGGGCGTGCCGATGCGGCGCGTGATCCACATCGTGCAGCAGTACCGCGAGCAGCGCTACGGCCTGCTGCGCGGCTTCTTTCACGGCGCCGCCGACAGCCACGAGGACGAGCTGGAGGCCGAACGCCTGGCCACGCTGACGGTGCCGTCGGCGGCCGCCGGGCAGCGCCTGGTCGACGTGCTGGGCCATGCGACAGACGGCGGCGGCGCGCTGCGCGTGGTGCGCCTGCGCAGCCGCCTGGGCATTCCTGTCACCGCGCACGAGGCCTTCACGCTGGAAGGCGGCGAAACCCTGGTGCTGTCGGGCAAGGCCGAGGCGCTGTCGCGCGCGGAGCAGGCGCTGGCCCCTTGAGTTGCCCCCGCGCGCCCTCCGCGCGGCACAATGGCCCTTCGACCGCCCCGCCGACCTGGCCCGCCCATGACCGCACCGCTCGCCATCACCGACTACCTGCGCCAGCACATCCGCACCGTGCCCGACTGGCCGGCGCCGGGCGTGCAGTTTCGCGACATCACGCCGCTCTTGCAGGACCCGCGCGTGTTCCGCGTGCTGATCGATGCCTTCGTGCACCGCTACATGGAGCCGGCGCGGCGCCCCGAGGTGGTGGCCGGGCTGGACGCGCGCGGCTTCATCATCGGCTCGGTCATCGCCTACGAGCTGGGCCTGGGCTTCGTGCCCATCCGCAAGAAGGGCAAGCTGCCCTACACCACGGTGCAGGAAACCTTCGAGCTGGAATACGGCAGCGCCACCGTGGAGCTGCACACCGACGCCGTGACCCCGGGCCAGCGCGTGTTGCTGATCGACGACCTGATCGCCACCGGCGGCACCATGATGGCCGGCAAGAAGCTGCTGGAAAAGCTGGGCGCCACCGTCACCGAAGGCGCCGCCATCGTCGACCTGCCCGAACTGGGCGGCTCCAGGCGCCTGCGCGAGGCCGGCCTGGAACTGTTCACGCTGGTCGACTTCGCCGGTCACTGAGCGACTTTTTTTCACCCGGCACGCCGCTGCGGTGCGCGCCGCTCCCCTTTGTCAACCCTTCAAGCCTTGTCAGGAGATTCACCCCCATGAAAGCCCAAGCCGTGATTTGCCGCGAACTGAACCAGCCGGTCGTGGTCGAGACCATCGAGGTCGCGCCGCCGCAGGCCGGCGAGGTGATGATCAAGCTGGCGGCCTGCGGCGTGTGCCACAGCGACCTGTCGGCCACCAACGGCACCATCGCCTTCGCCCCGCCGCTGATCCTGGGCCACGAAGGCGCCGGCGTGGTGGTCGAGGTAGGGCCCGGCGTGAGCGACTTCGCCGTCGGCGACCACGTGCTGTCCTCCTTCGTCACCATGTGCGGCACGTGCCACTACTGCACGATCGGCCGGCCGGCGCTGTGCGAACTGGGCGCGCGCACCCTGACCACCCTGCCCAGCGGCGCGCTGCGCACCACCGACGCCCAGGGCCAGCCGCTCAGCGTGTTCTCGGGCTGCGGCGTGATGGCCGAGTACGCCACGCTGGACACCCGCAGCCTGATCAAGATCGCCGGCGACGCGCCGCTGCGCTCGGCCGCGCTGGTCGGCTGCGGCGTGATGACGGGCTTTTGCGCCGCCACCAACACCGCGCGCGTGGCGCCGGGCTCGGTGGTGGTGGTGTTCGGCGCCGGCGGCGTCGGCCTGTCGGCCATCCAGGGCGCGGCGGTGGCCGGCGCGCGCATGGTCGTGGCGGTCGACATCGACGACTTCAAGCTCGGCCTGGCCAAGACCCTGGGCGCCACGCACACCGTCAACTCCAAGGGCGACGAGGCCATCGTCAAGACCCTGCGCAAGCTGACCGGCGGCGGCGCCGACTACGCCTTCGAATGCGTGGGCTCGGGCGAGCTGGCCGCCACCGCCTACGGCGTGCTGCGCAAGGGCGGGCAGGCGGTGGTGGTCGGCGTGGCGCGGCCCAAGGACACCACCACGCTGCGCACCGCCAGCCTCACCTTCGACGAGAAAAGCATCGGCGGCAGCTACTTCGGCTCGGCCCGCCCGCGCGTCGACGCGCCGCGCATCCTGGGCCTGTACAAGGCCGGCAAGCTCAAGCTGGACGAGCTCATCACCCGCACCTACCCGATCGCCGAGGCGCCGCAGGCCTTTGCCGACCTGCAGGCCGGGCGCAATGCGCGCGGCGTGATCGTGTTCGACGACAGCCTGTGACCGCAGCCTGAGCCGGGCAGGGCCTCAGCGCGGCGCCATCGCGCAGGCCCAGCCGGCGGGCATGCGCGCGTCCTGCAGGGCGCGCAGCAGCGCGCCATCCTCGGTCTGTTGCGGCAGCTGGTCGGCGGCGCGGTAGAGGATCTGCTCCTCCTTCGGGTTGTGGATCTGCAGCATCTGGAACAGTTCGCGGCCCGGCTCGTGCGCGGCCGCCGCGCCAGAAGCCAGCAGGGTCTCGATCAGCGGCCACATCTGCCCGTGCTCGCGCTGCATGACGAAAATCGGCATGCTCAGGCCCGCGCGCTCCAGCGGCGGGAACAGCACCGCCTCTTCCAGATGGATGTGCTCCTGCAGCAGGCGCAGCGCGTCGGCCAGCACCGCGTCGCTGGCGCTGCCGCGCAGCGCGGCCTTCAGGCCCTCGTCGATCTGGCGGTGCTGCGCTTCGAGCCATTGGCTGGGGTGGGTGGAATCCATGACGTCGCTCCGAAGATGATGCGGGCACCGTAGCGCAAGCCGAGAAGTCCCGTTGCCGGCGCGGATACCAGCCCGGCGCCGGCCTACTTGCCGATGCAAAAGCGCGCGAAGATGACGCCCAGCAGGTCGTCGGCCGTGAACTGGCCGGTGATCTCGCCCAGCGCGTTCTGCGCCAGACGCAGCTCCTCCGCCAACAGGTCGAGCATGGGCGCAGCGCCCGCCAGATGAGCGCCGGCTGCCTCCAAATGCGCAGCGGCGCGCGCCAGCGCCTGCAGGTGGCGTTCGCGCGCGATGAACAGGCCTTCGCCCGCGCCACCCTGCCAGCCCACCAGCTGCAGCAGGCGCTGGCGCAGCGCGTCCAGGCCCTCGCCGGTGCGCGCCGACAGGGCGATGCCGCCCTCGGGCACGGCCGCGTCCGGCGCCGCATCGTGCTTGTTCCACAGGTGCAGCAGCGGCACGCCAGCGGCGCTGCGCGTGGCCAGGCCCTCGGCAATGTGCTGCTCGCCGGCGGCGTAGTCGGCCTCGCCTTGGCGCGTCAGGTCGTGCAGCCACAGCACGGCGTCGGCTTGCTCGATGTGCTGCCAGGCGCGCTCGATGCCGATCTGCTCCACCGCGTCGCCGGCCGCGCGCAGGCCGGCGGTGTCCAGCACGTGCAGGGGCACGCCCTCGATCTGGATGGTCTGGCGCACCACGTCGCGCGTGGTGCCGGCAATGGGAGTGACGATGGCCAGCTCGGCGCCGGCCAGCGCGTTCAGCAGACTACTCTTGCCGGCGTTGGGCTGGCCGGCAATGACCACCTGGATGCCCTCGCGCAGCAGCGCGCCCTGGCGTGCGCGTGCTTGCACGTCGCGCAGGGTTTGCTGCAATTTCGATAGCTGCCCGCGCACGTCGTGCGCCGACAGGACGTCGATTTCTTCTTCAGGAAAGTCCAGCGTGGCCTCGATCAGCATGCGCAGCTGGATCAGCCCGTCGGTGAGCCGCTCGATCTCGCGCGAGAAGTCGCCCGCCAGCGAACGACTGGCCGAGCGCGCGGCCTGCTCGGTGCTGGCGTCGATCAAGTCCATCACCGCCTCGGCCTGCGCCAGGTCGAGCTTGTCGTTCAGGAACGCGCGTTCGGTGAACTCGCCCGGCCGCGCCAGGCGCAGGCGCGGCAGCACCGGCTGACCGCTGGCGGGTTCGATTTGAGCCGCCGCCTGCAGGCAACGCGCCAGCAGCAGCTGCAAGACGACCGGGCCGCCGTGCGCCTGCAGCTCCAGCACGTCCTCGCCGGTGTAGGACTGCGGGGCCGCAAAGTACAGCGCCAGGCCGTGGTCGATGGGGCTGCCGTCGGCGTCCGCGAACGCGCCATAGCTGGCGTGACGGGGCGCCGGCGTGCGCCCGGTGAGCGCGCGCGCCAGCGACAGCAGGCCGCGCCCGGACACGCGCACGATACCCACCGCGCCGCGGCCAGGCGCGGTGGCGATGGCGACGATGGGGTCGGGCGCGGCATGCATGGCATGATTGTCCGCGACTGCCGCTTGCCCCACGCCGCCATGAGCCCGACCCTGTTCAAGAACGTGCACGTGCTGGACGTGCGCCAAGGCGCGCTGCTGGAAGCGCACGAGGTGCTGGTCGAGGGTGATGCGATCCGCGAAGTCAGCGACACGCCCATCACCCGCCCCGGCGCGCGCGTGATCGACGGCGGCGGCCGCACGCTGATGCCGGGGCTGATCGACTGCCACGTGCACGTCACCTTCTCGCACACCAACCTGGGCCTGCTGGCGGGCACGCCCAACACCACGCTGGCCTACCGCGCGCTGCCCATCCTGCGCGGCATGCTGCGGCGCGGCTTCACCACGGTGCGCGACTGCGGCGGGGCCGACTGGGCGCTCAAGCAGGCGGTCGAGGACGGCATGGACGGCACGGTGATCGGCCCGCGCCTGTTCGTCAGCGGCCCGGCGCTCAGCCCCACCGGCGGGCACGGCGACTTTCGCCCACGCAGCGACCGCCTGCAGCCCGTGGGTTGTGGCTGCCAGCGGCTGGCCAGCACGCGCGTGGTCGACGGCGTGGACGCCGTGCGGCGCGCGGTGCGCGAGCTGCTGCAGATGGGCGCCGACCAGATCAAGATCATGTCCTCGGGCGGCGTGGCCTCGCCCACCGACCCGATCGACGCGCTGGGCTATTCGCTGGACGAAACCCGCGCCATTGTCGACGAGGCCGCCGCGCACCACACGGATGTGCTGGCGCACGCCTACACGCCCGCCGCCATCCGCCGTGCGGTGGCATGCGGCGTGCGCAGCATCGAGCACGGCAACCTGATCGACGCGCCCACCGCCGCGCTGATGGCCGAGAAGGGCGCCTATGCCGTGCCCACGCTCATCACCTACGAAGCCCTGGCGCGCGACGGCGCCCGGCTGGGCCTGGGGCCCGAGAGCGTGGCCAAGATCGAGCAGGTGCGCGCGGCGGGGCTGCGCTCGTTGGAAATTTTCAAGGCGGCGGGCGTGAAGCTGGCTTTGGGCACCGACCTGCTGGGCGCCTCGCACCCGCTGCAAAGCGAGGAGCTGCTGATCCGCGCGCAGGTGCAGACCCCGCTGGAGGTACTGCAGAGCGCCACCTTGATCGGCGCCGAGCTGCTGGGGCAGCAGGGCAAGATCGGCGAGGTGACGCCGGGCGCGCGCGCCGACCTGCTGCTGGTGGACGGCAACCCCTTGCAAGATTTGGCATGCCTGGCTGGCTCCGGCGAGCGCATCGCGCTGGTGATGCAGGGCGGGCAGCTGCGCTTCAACACGCCGCCGCCATGAAAAACCCCGGCACGCGGGCCGGGGTTTCAAGTCAAATCGGGCTGTAGCGCTTGCTGGACAAGCGCGAACAGCTATTTATTTGATAGTCGTCCAGATCGGCATCGGGCGGTCGTCCGCGCGGTGGATGGTGTTCACGTTCTTGCGCATGGCCCAGGGTCGCACCTGGTCGTGCAGCGGCAGGTAGTTGTAGTCGTCCTTCACGATCTGCAGCGCCTCGTGGATCATGCCGTCGCGCTTCTTGGCGTCCATCTCGACCTTGATGCCGTCGATCAGCGCGTCGACCTTGGGGTTGCTCATGCGCCCGTTGTTGAAGTTGCCCGAGGTGCCGCCCTTCGGGTCCACGGTGTGGATCAGCGAGTCCAGCGTGTACAGCGCGTCGAAGGTGGCCACGCCCCAGCCCAGCATGTAGGCGCTGACTTCAAAGCGCTGGATCTTGGCCGAGTGGATCGACATCGGGTTGGTCTGCAGCTTGGTCTTGATGCCGGCCTTGGTCCACATCGCGGTCACCGCCTGGCAGATCGCTTCGTCGTTGACGTAGCGGTCGTTGGGGCAGTCCAGCGTCAGCTCGAAGCCGTCCGGGTAGCCGGCGTCGGCCAGCAGCTTCTTGGCTGCCTCGACGTCGAACTTGGAGGCGCGCGTGGCCAGTTGCTGCGTCCAGCCGTTGACCATGGGCGCGATCATGGTGCCGGTGGGCTTGCCCAGGCCGCGCATCACGTTGCGCTCGATGGCGGCGATGTCCACCGCCTGGTAGAGCGCCTGGCGCACGCGCTTGTCCTTCAGCGGGTTCTTGCCCTTGACGCCCGGCAACTCGTCGCGGAACTGGTCGAAGCCGAGGAAGATGGTGCGGTTTTCCAGCCCGTCGAGCACCTTCAGGTTGGGGTCGCGGCGCATGCGCTCGATGTCCTGCACCGGCGGGTCCTGCACCAGGTCGACCTGGCCCGAGATGAGCGCGGCCGAGCGCGTGGCGGCCGACTTGATGGGCGTGAACACCACCTCGTCGATGTTGCCCTTGGGCTTGTCCCACCAGGCGTCGTTTTTCTTCAGCGTGAGCTTGGTGTCGGGCTGCCAGCCGACCAGGATGAAGGGGCCGGTGCCGTTGGCGTTGCGCGAGGCGTAGTTCTCGTCCTTGGCCTTGTAGTCCTGCGCCTTGACGCTGTTGTTCTTTTCGGCCCAGGCCTTGTTCATGATGTAGGAGCCGGTCAGCTCGCGCAGCACCACCGGGCTGGGGCCCTTGAGGATCAAATCGACCGTGTGCTCGTCGACCTTCTTGGCCTCCTTCACGCTTTGCACGTAGGCGCCCATGTTGGAGGGCGGCGTCATCGCACGGGTGATGGAAAACACCACGTCGTCGGCGGTGAAGGGCGCGCCGTCGTGGAATTTGACGCCCTGACGCAGCTCGAAGCGCAGCTGCGTGGGCGTGACGAAGGTCCACTTCGTGGCCAGGCCGGGCTCGACCTCGAACTTCTCGTTGTAGCGCACCAGGGTCTCGTACACCATCTGCTGGTAGGCCAGCGTGGTCTGGTGGTTCTGCCCGTGCGGGTCGAAGGTGAGGATGTCGTTGGCGCCGCCGATGCGCAGCGTGGCGGCGCCCACGGGTTGCAGCAGGGCCAGGGTGGCCGCGGCGATCAGGCTGAGCTTGGTGATGGGGTGCATGCGCTCCTCGCACAAAAAGGGGTTTGGATGGAGCGAAGCATGGTACACAAAGGCCGCCCGCAGGCGGCCTGGCGAGGCTCGGGGTTTGTCCCGATCAGGAGAACTTGGGCAGGTTGAACTGCGGCGGCACGCCCATGCGCTTGTTGATGATCCACTGCTGGGCAATGGACAGCAGGTTGTTGGTGACGTAGTACAGCACCAGGCCGGCCGGGAACATGAAGAACATCACGCTGAACACCAGCGGCATGATCCACATCATCTTGGCCTGCATGGGGTCGGGCGGCGCCGGGTTCAGCGCCGTCTGCAGCAGCGTGGTCAGGGTCATCACCACCGGCAGGATGTAGTACGGGTCCTTGGCCGACAGGTCGTGCACCCAGCCGATCCAGGGCGCGCCGCGCATCTCCACCGAGGACAGCAGCACCCAGTACAGCGCGATGAACACCGGAATCTGCACCACCATCGGCAGGCAGCCGCCCAGCGGGTTGACCTTTTCCTCGCGGTAGATGCGCATCATCTCCATCTGCATCTGCTGCGGCTTGTCCTTCAGGCGCTCGCGCAGGGCGGTGATCTTGGGGTTGAGCGCCTTCATCTTGGCCATGCTGCCGTAGGCCTTGGCGTTGAGCCAGTAGAAGGCGATCTTCAGCAGCAGCACCAGCGCCACGATCGACCAGCCCCAGTTGCCCAGCACCTTGTGGATCTGGTCGAGCAGCCAGTACAGCGGCTTGGCGGCGATGGTGACCCAGCCGTAGTCCTTGACCAGCTCCAGCCCCGGCGTGACCGATTCCAGCATGGTCTCGACCTGCGGGCCGACGAACAGGCGCGTGTCCACGGTCTGGTGCGCGCCGGGGGCGATTTCGGCCAGCGGCGCGATCATGCCGGCGGCGTACAGGTTGGGGCCGATCTGGCGCGCGAAGTTGTCGTGCGGCGTGTCGGGCGCGAACATCCAGGCGCTGGCGAAATAGTGCTGCACCATGGCCACGTAGCCATCGGGCGCCTGCTTGACGAACTCGGCCTTGCCCTTCTCGATGTCGCTGAAGCTGACCTTCTGGTACTTCTTGGCCTCGGTATAGAAGGCCGGGCCGGTGAAGGTGGAATAAAACGGCGTCTTGCTGCCGGGCTCGGCGCCGTGGCGCACCAGCTGCACGTACAGCTGCGGGTGCACCGGCTGGCTGCCCTCGTTGATGACCTCGTTGCGCACGCCGATGACGTAGGAGCCGCGCGTGAGGGTGTAGGTGCGCACCAGCTTGACGCCGCCCACCACCGGCGAGGTGAAGCTCAGCACCAGCTGCTGCGCGCCGTCGGCCAGCGCCTTGTCGCCGCTGAAGCTCATCGGCGTCTTGTGGTTGGGAAAGGCGCCGCCGATCAGGCCCGACTGCGCCTGATACACCTCGTTGCCCTGGCTGTCGAACAGCAGCACATGGCGGTCGGTCTGCGTGTCGTCGGGGTACTTCAGCAGCTCGCTTTCGATCACCGAGCCGCCTTCGGTGTCGAAGGTGAGCTGGAGCACGTCGGTGCGGACGGTGATGCGCTCGTGCGCCACCGCCGCGCCTTCGGGCACCGGCGGCTGGCCGGAGGCAGCGGCCACGGCACTGCCCGCGGGCACCGCCGCCGGCGTGCTGGCGGCGGCGGCCGGCGGCACGGCCGACGCGCTGGCGCCCGGCTTGGCCGCCACCGACGAGGCACTGGGGAAGAACGTGGCCTTGTGGCCGTTGTGCACCTGCCACTGGTCCCACAACATGACCAGCGAAAAGGCAAAGATCACCCAGAGAATGGTGCGGCGGATGTCGTTCATGTTGACTCGGAATGCTCGCCCGGCGGCTTGGAGCGCACGCCCGGCAGGCCGGTGAAAAGACGAGGGCGCTCGGCCGGCACCGGGTCGCAGCCGCCCGCGCACCAGGGGTGGCAGCGCGCCAGGCGGCGCAGCGTCAGGTAGCTGCCCATGGCCGCACCATGTTGCTCCAGCGCCTGCAGCGCATAGCGCGAGCAGGTGGGCTCGAAGCGGCAGGCCGAGCCCAGCCAGGGCGAGAGCAGCAGCCGATAGCCCTTGACCAGCCCGATCAGCAACCGCTGCATCCGCATCATGCCGGCTCCCGCTTCATCAGCTCGCGCAGCTCGGCGCGCACGGCACGGCGCAGCGCGGGCGAACTGGCGCTGGCGAACTGCGCCGGCGCAAACGCCGTGTGCAGGCGCACCAGGCGCGCCGCCGGTCGTGGCCACGGCTGCGCGCCGCCCAGGGCATAGACCTGGCGGCGAATGGCATTGCGCGTGACCGCCCGACGCGCCCAGCGCTTGGGCACCATGGCGCCCAGCCAGCTGGCGGGCGTGGGGCCGAACAACGCGGCCTCGGGCGCGCGCTCGGCCGGCAAGGCCAGGCGATGCAGGGCGAAATGGGCCGTGCGGGCCACGGGGCGATGCGCCAGAAGCGCCTGAAACTGCGCACGCGTGCGCAGCCGCTGCACGCGGGCCGGCGCGCCCTCAGGGGGCGATGCGGCAAGCCCGGCAGCCACAGGCGTGGGCAGCCAGGCTCAGACCGCCAGGCGCTTGCGTCCCTTGGCGCGGCGCGCGTTGATCACCGCGCGGCCGCCGCGCGTCTTCATGCGCACCAGAAAACCGTGCGTGCGCGCACGGCGCGTCTTGGAAGGCTGATAAGTACGTTTCATGGATCGCCCCTTGAGGAATCTGGATGTGGCGTGCGTCGGGCTCGGCCCAACCGCCGCCGAACGCCCCGCACGCGGCAGGCGGCGCAGGCACTGCCCGCTGGCCCAAAGCCCGCCCGTCGAGGAAAACCGCCGATTATCGCAAAAATTTGCAATGCGGCCAATGCCTTGCGCGCGAGGCGGCGGCGGCCGGGTGCACAAAGACCGGGCTCGACCGCCATTCGCCCTTGTGGACAAGTGGCCGGCTCCCTACAATGGACGGGCACGGGAGCGGCCAGTTGTCCACAATTCGGACACGCGCGCCTTAGAAACAATACAACACATTTTCGTGATTTCCGATTCAAGTCAAACCCTGTGGCCGGGCTGCCTGGACGTGCTGGCGCAGGAATTGCCCGAGCAGCAGTTCAACACCTGGATCAAGCCGCTGTCGGCCCAAGCGGCGCCCGACAGCTCGCGCCTGACCCTGCTGGTGGCCAACCGCTTCAAGATGGACTGGATCCGGGCGCAATATGCCGCCCGCATCGTCGCCACGCTGGAGCAGCTGGCCGGCCACCCGGTGCAACTGGAGTTGGCGCTTGCTCCGCGCGCAGCCAGCGCCAGCAAACCTTCGTCGATGCCCAACGGGGCGTCCAATGGCGCCAGTCCCGAGCCCGCCAGCACCCCGCCCGGCGAGCCCGCCGGCGCCCCCGCGCGCGAAGCCGCCGAGGGCGCGCACCGCAGCCGGCTGAACAGCGCGCTGACCTTCGACGTGCTGGTCGAAGGCTCGGCCAATCGCATGGCGCGGGCGGCGGCGCTGCACGTGGCCGGCGCGCCCGGGCGGCTGTACAACCCCCTGTTCATCTACGGCGGCGTGGGCCTGGGCAAGACGCACCTGATGCACGCCGTGGGCAACCGGCTGCTGGCCGACCACCCCGACGCCAAGGTTCTCTACATCCACGCCGAGCAATTTGTCTCGGATGTGGTCAAAAGCTACCAGCGCAAGACTTTCGACGAGTTCAAGCAGCGCTATCACTCGCTGGACCTGCTGCTGATCGACGACGTGCAGTTCTTCGCCAACAAGGACCGCACGCAAGAAGAATTCTTCAACGCCTTCGAGGCGCTGCTGGCCAAGAAGAGCCACATCGTGATGACCAGCGACACCTACCCCAAGGGCCTCACGGACATCCACGAGCGCCTGGTGTCGCGCTTCGACGCTGGCCTGACGGTGGCCATCGAGCCGCCCGAGCTGGAAATGCGCGTGGCCATCCTGATCAACAAGGCCGGCGGCGAAGGCGCGCAGATGCCCGAGGAGGTGGCCTTCTTCGTCGCCAAGAACGTGCGCTCCAACGTGCGCGAGCTGGAGGGCGCGCTGCGCAAGATCCTGGCGTACTCGCGCTTCAACCAGCGCGAAATCTCCATCCAGCTGGCGCGCGAGGCGCTGCGCGACCTGCTGTCCATCCAGAACCGCCAGATCAGCGTCGAGAGCATCCAGAAAACGGTGGCCGACTACTACAAGATCAAGGTCGCCGACATGTACAGCAAGAAGCGTCCGGCCAGCATTGCCCGCCCGCGCCAGATCGCCATGTACCTGGCCAAGGAGCTGACGCAAAAAAGCCTGCCCGAGATCGGCGAGCTGTTCGGCGGGCGCGACCACACCACCGTGCTGCACGCCGTGCGCAAGATCGCCGGCGAGCGCCAGCAGTTGACCGAGCTCAACCAGCAGCTGCACGTGCTGGAGCAGACCCTGAAAGGCTGACCGCCACCATGCCCCGACGCCGCCGAAACCGCTGGCAAAAGCAGCGACAATATGGGGTTTGCCACCCATGGCGCTCCCGTGCGCGGCGCCGGGTTTCGACCGTGCCCATAACCCAGAGGAAGACATGATCATTCTGAAGACCACCCAAGACACCCTGCTGGCGGCCCTTCAGTCGGTCTCGGGCATCGTGGAGCGGCGTCACACGCTGCCCGTGCTGGCCAACGTGCTGCTGCGCAAGAACGGCCCCAGCGTGCAGCTGACCACCAGCGACCTGGAGATCCAGATCCGCACCCAGGCCGAGCTGGGTGGCGACAGCGGCAGCCTGGCCATCACCGTCGGCGCGCGCAAGCTGATCGACATCCTGCGCACCATGCCGGCCGACCAGAGCGTCAGCCTGGAGGCGCAGCAGGCCAAGCTGATCCTCAAGGGCGGCAAGAGCAAGTTCACCCTGGCCAGCCTGCCGGCCGAGGACTTTCCGCTGGTGCAGGAGGCGCCCGGCTTCGGCCCCGCCTTCAGCGTGCCGCAAAAGACGCTCAAGAACCTGCTGGGCCAGGTGGCCTTCGCCATGGCGGTGCACGACATCCGCTACTACCTCAACGGCATCCTGTTCGTGGCCGAGGGCAAGACGCTCAGCCTGGTCGCCACCGACGGCCACCGCCTGGCCTTTGCCAGCGCCACACTGGACACCGAGGTGCCCAAGCAGGAGGTGATCCTGCCGCGCAAGACCGTGATCGAGCTGCAGCGCCTGCTGTCGGACGCCAGCGCCCCCGAGGGCCAGGCCGCGCCCATGATCGAGATGCAGTTTGCCGCCAACCAGGCCAAGTTCAGCTTCGGCAGCATGGAGTTCGTCACCAAGCTGGTCGAGGGCAAGTTCCCCGACTACAACCGCGTCATCCCCAAGAACCACCGCAACCACGTCACCTTGGGGCGCGCGCCGCTGCTGGCCAGCCTGCAGCGCACCGCCATCCTGACCAGCGAGAAGTTCAAGGGCGTGCGCCTGTCCTTCGATCCCGGCACGCTGCAGATCGCGTCCAACAACGCCGAGCAGGAAGAGGCCGTCGACGAGCTGGACATCGACTACGGCGGCGACTCGATCGAGATCGGCTTCAACGTCACCTACCTGATCGACGCGCTGGCCAACATGAGCGCGGAGGAGATGATCCGCATCGAGCTGGCCGACGGCAACAGTTCGGCGCTGGTCACCCTGCCCGGCAACGACAACTTCAAGTATGTGGTGATGCCGATGCGCATCTGAGTATGCTCGCTTTTTGAGAGCTGCTTGCGCAACAAACCCGCCCGTGTTGGCGGGTTTTGAGCTTCAATTGATGGAAAGAATGCGATGACCGATGCCAACCCCACCCCCGATTCCCCGTCGTCCGCCGGCGCCAGCGGCGGCTATGGCGAGGGCGCCATCCAGATCCTGGAAGGGCTGGAGGCGGTGCGCAAGCGCCCCGGCATGTACATCGGCGACACCAGCGACGGCACCGGCCTGCACCACCTGGTGTTCGAGGTGGTCGACAACTCGATCGACGAGGCACTGGCCGGCTACTGCGACGACATCGTGGTCACCATCCACGCCGACGGGTCCCTGAGCGTGGTCGACAACGGCCGCGGCATCCCGACCGGCGTGAAGATGGACGACAAGCACGAGCCCAAGCGCTCGGCCGCCGAGATCGCGCTGACCGAGCTGCACGCCGGCGGCAAGTTCAACCAGAACAGCTACAAGGTCTCGGGCGGCCTGCACGGCGTGGGCGTCTCCTGCGTCAACGCGCTGTCCAGCCGGCTGCACCTGATCGTGCGGCGCGAGGGCAAGAAGCACGAGATCGAGTTCAGCCGCGGCTTCGTGCAGAACCGCCTGGTCGAGACCGTGGACGGCGTCGAGGTCTCGCCCATGCGCGTGACGGGCGACACCGACCAGCGCGGCACCGAGGTGCGCTTTCTGCCCGACACCGAGATCTTCAAGGAAAACAACGACTTTCACTACGAGATCCTGGCCAAGCGCCTGCGCGAGCTCTCGTTTCTGAACAACGGCGTGCGCATCCGCCTGGTGGACGAACGCACCGGCAAGGAGGACGACTTCTCCGGCGCCGGCGGCGTGCAGGGTTTCGTCACCTTCATCAACGGCAGCAAGAAGGTGCTGCACCCCAACCCGTTCTACGCCACCGGCTCGCGCCCGGCCGAAAGCTATGGCGGCATCCCCGGCACCGAGATCGGCGTCGAGGTGGCCATGCAGTGGAACGACGGCTACAACGAGCAGGTGCTCTGCTTCACCAACAACATCCCGCAGCGCGATGGCGGCACGCACCTGACCGGCCTGCGCGCGGCCATGACGCGCGTGATCACCAAGTACATCGAGCAAAACGAGCTGGCCAAGAAGGCCAAGGTCGACGTCACGGGCGACGACCTGCGCGAGGGCCTGGTGTGCGTGCTGTCGGTGAAGGTGCCCGAGCCCAAGTTCTCAAGCCAGACCAAGGACAAGCTGGTCAGCAGCGAGGTGCGCGCGCCGGTCGAGGACATCGTCGCCAAGTCGCTGACCGACTACCTGGAAGAGCGGCCGAACGACGCCAAGATCATCTGCGGCAAGATCGTCGAGGCCGCGCGCGCGCGCGAGGCGGCGCGCAAGGCGCGCGAGATGACGCGCCGCAAGGGCGTGCTGGACGGCTTCGGCCTGCCCGGCAAGCTGGCCGACTGCCAGGAAAAAGACCCCGCCCAGTGCGAGATCTACATCGTCGAGGGCGACAGCGCCGGCGGCAGCGCCAAGCAGGGGCGCGATCGCAAGTTCCAAGCCATCCTGCCGCTGCGCGGCAAGATCCTGAACGTGGAGCGCGCGCGCTACGAGAAGCTCTTGTCCAGCAACGAGATCGTGACGCTGATCACCGCCCTGGGCACCGGCATCGGCAAGGCGGCCGAGGACGGCAACGGCAAGAGCGCCAGCGACGACTTCGCCATCGACAAGCTGCGCTACCACCGCATCATCATCATGACCGACGCCGACGTCGACGGCGCGCACATCCGCACCCTGCTGCTCACCTTTTTCTATCGCCAGATGCCCGAGCTGGTCGAGCGCGGCCACATCTACATCGCCCAGCCGCCGCTGTACAAGGTCAAGTCCGGCAAGGAAGAGCTGTACCTGAAGGACGACGCCGCGCTGGACGCCTTTTTGCTGCGCGTGGCGCTGAAGGACGCCGTGGTGCACCCGGGCGGCACGGCGCAGCCCATCACCGGCGAGGCGCTGGCCGAGCTGGCGCGCAAGCACCAGGTCGCCGAGGGCGTGATCGCGCGCCTGTCGCTCTTCATGGACGAAGAGGCGCTGCGCGCCATCGCCAGCGGCGTGGTCATCGACATGGACACGCCCGAGGCGGCCGCCGCCAGTGCGCGCGAGCTGCAGTCGCACCTGCACGAGCAGCAGGCCAACGGCGGCGCGCCCGAAGTGGCCGCCGTGCAGGACCCGCGCACCGACCGCACCGTGCTGCGCATCAGCCGCCACCACCACGGCAACATCAAGAGCAGCGTCATCCCGCAGGAGTTCGTGCACGGCGGCGACTACGCCGCGCTGGTGGCCGCCGCGCAGACCTTCAAGGACCTGCTGGGCGAGGGCGCCCGCGTCACGCGCGGCGAGGGCGAGCGCCAGCGCGAGCAGGCCGTGGCGACTTTTCGCGAGGCCATGCAGTGGCTGATCGCCGAAGCCGAGCGCACCACCAGCCGCCAGCGCTACAAGGGCCTGGGCGAAATGAACCCCGATCAGCTGTGGGAAACCACCATGGACCCGGCGGTGCGCCGCCTGCTGCGCGTGCAGATCGAAGACGCCATCGCCGCCGACCAGGTCTTCACCACCCTGATGGGCGACGACGTGGAGCCAAGGCGGGCATTCATCGAGACGAATGCGCTGCGGGCGGGCAACATCGACGTTTGAGACCGACCGTCCGTCGTAGGGCGCCAAAGTATTTGCGACTCGCGACACAAAGTTGCGACTGGCGAACGCTAGTTATTGCGACTGCCCTACTCTCGTCCGAGTTAGTGCGACTAGCCTACTAAAGGCTAATCGAGTGAGTAGGTAGTGAATTGCGGCGCGCTAGGCTCGGCCGCGGCTAGGATCCAAAGGTCGACGGAGAACGGAGGACTTGTCCCCTCTTAACATCGAACGGCGGCTAAGGCACGGACGCGCCTCAATAAATTCTCCACGCGCGCGGGAGGTGGGGCAACGTGACACCAACGATGTGATATGAAACCGTTGATTTCATGCCAGAAGAAGTTCTTGGGCGGTTCTGCACCAGCCAGTCTTGGGCAAGGACGCCGGTGCTCTCGTGGCGGCTTGCTCAATGGCCCTCGCACGCAGCGCGTACCCGTACCGGCGCCTGAGCTTCCAGCGTCTGATAAATCACGCGCTAGGTCTTGAATGCACTTCGCGATATCCCTGATGCCCAGCATTGTCAGGTCTTCGGGTGGTTGCGACGCTCCGGAGATCGGGACAGGCTCTCCTTGACCTTCTCGAACTCGCCGAAAACCTGATCCGCGTCGGCCAGCGAGTCATGCATCGGCGATGCAGTCGTGGATGAACTCCACGTCCTGCTCCGTCCTGCGCGACCTGGACCTCGAAGCCAGGCGGTCTGCTCTCCATTAGTCAGGCAGCTTCTTCGTGCGCAAACGGGAAATCACGGCGGCAGCGGGCTTAATCCGACCAGCAGCAACGTCCTGGCTGCCGAGCGCGATCGCCTTAAGAAGCACTAGCACTTCCCGAGATTTCTTGAACGATGTGAGGTCCTGTAGAACAGCCTTAGCCTCGCCGTTCCGGGTGATGACCACGGGTTGGCGTTGCTCCGCGAGTTGCATCAGGACTTCGGCGGCATTGGCCTTGAGATAGCTGATGGACTTGACTTGAGAGGGGCGCATGGTGTTGGACGGCCTCAAATAAGAACTGAATATAGTCTCTATCTGCTTCGCCGGTGAACTGCCTGTTGATTTCCACGCAGAAGTGACCCACTGACCCCCAGGATTTCCATCCAAACCTGACCCACGTACTAACCCTAACCTGCTGCTTTGTTGAGCAGCAGGAGACCAGGAGTGATAGACGTGGCAACACTGAGTGTCATCAGGCGCTGG
>JAFKGE010000031.1 GCA_017307865.1 Burkholderiales bacterium
TTGGCGAAGCTGCTCAGCGGTCTGTGCGCCGGCCAGCATTTGACGGGCCGACTCCAGACTGTCGGCACCTCGGGCTGTTCTTGCCATGTCGTTCTCCTTGCGGGATCGGTGACATGGATATTATTGATCTATTGATATGGAAATGGAATAACGCCCCGCGCAAGCACCGTGCGCTGCCCGGCCTGCGGCGGCCCCAGCCGCTACGCCGCGGACAACCCCTGGCGGCCGTTTTGCAGCCAGCGCTGCAAGCTGCACGACCTGGGCGACTGGGCCAACGAGCGCTTTCGCGTCGAGGCGCAGGACGCCGACGATCCATCGCCCGCGCCGCCAGTGCCGCACGTCCCGCCGCACTGAAGTCGCGCTCAGGGCCTGAAGAAGACGGTCACGTCGGCGGCTTGTCGCAGGCCGCTTCCTCGCCCAGCCACTGCAGCACCGGCAGCGTGCCCGCCAGCACCGGCTGCACGCGCACCGGCAGGCGCTCCCACGCCGCCTGCTGGCCCTCGCGCATCTGCAGCGCGCCCTGCCAGGCAGTGACGCGGCAAAAATGCAGGCGCACCAGGGCGTGCGGATAGTCCACCAATTGCTCGCGCCAGCGGCTGACGGACGCCGGCTCGATGCGCAGGCCCAGTTCTTCGTGCAGCTCGCGCGCCAGCGCCTGCGCCACGCTCTCGCCCGGCTCCAGCTTGCCGCCCGGAAACTCCCAGTAGCCGGCGTAGACCTTGCCCGGCGGGCGCGAGGTCAGCAGAAAGCGCCCATCGGGCTGCAGCAGGATGCCGACCGCCACCTCGACCACCGGGCGCGCGCCGCCTTCGGCCGTGCCCTGGCGCGGCAGGTGGGCGTCGGCGCGGATGGTGGGGTCGCTCACGCCGCGCCGCGACCCATGAAGTCGCGCGCGAACTGCCAGGCCACGCGGCCCGAGCGCGAGCCGCGCTCCAGCGCCCACACCAGGGCCTCGGGACGGGCCGCCTCGATCTGCGCGGCGCTGGCGCCCAGGGCGCTCAGCCACTGGGCCGCGATGGCCAGGTATTCGGCCTGGGTGAAGGGGTAGAAGCTGACCCACAGGCCGAAGCGCTCGGACAGCGAGATTTTTTCCTCGACCACCTCGCCGGGGTGCACCTCGCCATCCTCGGTGTGGGTGTAGCTGAGGTTTTCCTTCATGTACTCGGGCAGCAGGTGGCGCCGGTTGCTGGTGGCGTACACCAGCACGTTGGGCGTGCTGGCCGCCACGCTGCCGTCCAGGATGCTTTTCAGCGCCTTGTAGCCGGGCTCGCCCTCGTCGAAGCTGAGGTCGTCGCAGTAGACGATGAATTTCTCGGGCCGCTCGCTCACCACCTCGACGATGTCGGGCAGGTCCACCAGGTCGGCCTTGTCCACCTCGATCAGGCGCAGGCCCTGCGGCGCAAAGGCATTCAGGCAGGCCTTGATGAGCGAGGACTTGCCGGTGCCGCGCGCGCCCGTCAGCAGCACGTTGTTGGCCGGCCGGCCATCGACGAACTGGCGCGTGTTGCGCTCGATCTTGTCCTTCTGGCCGTCGATCTCCTTCAGATCGGCCAGCCGCATCGCGGCCAGATGGCGCACCGGCTCCAGCACGCCCATGCCCGAGGCGCGCTTGCGATAGCGCCAGGCCACGGCCTGGCTCCAGTCGGGGGCGCCCAGCGGCTGGGGCAGCACCGCCTCGATGCGGGTGATGAGTTGCTCCGCCCGTTCCATCAGGCGCGTCAGGTTTTCAGTCATTTTGGCCTCTGGCGCCCATGCAACAAGCGCCGACAGCTATCAAATCAGTAGTATTTATTCAAGACCGATAGTCGGCGTTGATGCTGACGTAGTCGTGGCTCAAATCGCAGGTCCACACGGTGTCGCTGGCCGCGCCGCGGCCCAGGCCCACGCGCACGGTGATCTCGGCCTGCTTCATCACGCGCTGGCCGTCTTCCTCGCGATACGCGGGGTGGCGCCCGCCGCCGGTGGCCACGTGCACGTCGTCCAGGTGCAGGTCGATGCGGGTCTGGTCGAGATCAAGAATGCCGGCGTAGCCCACCGCCGCCAGGATGCGGCCCAGGTTGGGGTCGCTGGCGAAAAACGCCGTCTTGACCAGCGGCGAATGCGCGATGGCGTAGGCCACCTGGCGGCATTCGGCGGTGTCGCGCCCGCCTTCGACGCGCACGGTGATGAACTTGGTGGCGCCCTCACCGTCGCGCACGATGGCCTGCGCCAGTTGGCGCGCCACGTCGAGCAGGGCCGCCTTCAGCGCCTGGCCTTCGGCCGAGGCCAGCGAGGTGATGGGCGCGTGGCCCGCGCGCTGGGTGGCGATCAGCAGGAAGCTGTCGTTGGTGGAGGTGTCGCCATCGACGGTGACGCGGTTGAACGAGCCCTCGGCCAGCTCGCGCGCCAGCGGTGTCAGCAGCGCCGGGGCTATGCAGGCGTCGGTGGCGACAAAGCCCAGCATGGTGGCCATGTTGGGGCGGATCATGCCGGCGCCCTTGCTGATGCCGGTGACGCTGACCTCGGCGCCGCCGATGCGCAGCTTGGTGCTGAAGGCCTTGGGCACCGTGTCGGTGGTCATGATGGCGCTGGCGGCGCGGCCCCATTGGTCGGCGCCCGCCGCCGCGATGGCGGCCGGCAGCCCGGCCTCGATGCGCTCGACCGGCAGCGGCTCCATGATGACGCCGGTGGACAGCGGCAGCACCTGGCGCGGCTCGACGCGCAGCAGGCCAGCCAGCGCCGCGCAGGTGGCGCGCGCGCTGCAGGCCGTCCTCGCCGGTGCCGGCGTTGGCGTTGCCGGTGTTGACGACGATGGCGCGGATCGGCGCGCCGCCCGCCAGATGCTCGCGGCACACCTGCACCGGCGCGGCGCAAAAGCGGTTTTGCGTGAACACCCCGCCCACGCTGGCGCCCTCGTCCAGCAGCAGCACCGTCAAATCGTCACGGCCGGCCTTGCGCACGCCGGCTTGCGTGATGCCCAGTCGCACGCCGGCGACCGGAAGGAGTTGCGCGGGATCGGTGGCGGTAAGGTTGACGGGCATGGCGGTGGGGTGGAAGAAAAAACGGGAGAAAAGGGCGAATCCTGCGGCTCAGCGGCACAAGGCGCCAGACCAGGGCTCGCCACCGCGCGATCCAATGGCCGCGGAGCAGGCCAGGCCAGCGATCGCCGTGGCCGGGGTCTCCCCGGCCAGAGGCGATGCCCCTCGAGGGGGCTGAGGTCTGCGGCTCCAGACCTGCCTGCGCAGGTCTGGACAGACCGAAGGGCCGCCGCCTCCGGCGGCGAGCACCGGGCGAAACAACGCGCAGCGTGTGGAGACTGGGGGTGGGTCATGTCAAGGCACCGTGGCAATGCTTGTATTTCTTGCCGCTGCCGCAGGGACAGGGGTCGTTGCGGCCCACGCGCGGCACGGCGGCGGCGCCGGCGGCCGCGGCCGCCGTCATGCCGCGCGCGGCGGCCTCGGGCACGCTTTCGGCCTCGCCGGTTTCGGTGGGCGCGGTGTAGGTGACGTTGCTCAAGCGCTCGCCGCGCGCCTCGAAGTCCTGCGCGGCCTGCTCGATCTGCTCGCTGGACTGGATGCGCACCGTCATCAGCGTGCGCGTGACGTCGTTCTTGACCACGTCCAGCAACTGGCCGAACAGCTCGAAGGCCTCGCGCTTGTATTCCTGCTTGGGCTGCTTCTGGCCGTAGCTGCGCAGGTGGATGCCCTGGCGCAGGTAGTCCAGCGCGGCCAGGTGCTCGCGCCAGTGCATGTCGATGCTTTGCAGCAGCACCGCGCGCTCGAAGGGGTGGTAGTTGTCGGGCCCGACCAGCTCCAGCCGCTGGGCGTAGGCCTGGTTGGCGGCGGCCACCACCTTCTCGACGATGTCCTCGTCGGTGATGGCGCTGGAGGCCTCGACCTCCTGCGCCAGCGGCAGCGCGATCTGCCACTGCTCGGCCAGGGTCTTCTCCAGGCCGGGGATGTCCCACTGCTCCTCGACCGACTCGGCGGGCACGTACTGGCGCACCAGGTCGGTCATGCTGCCTTCGCGAAAGGCGTCGATCTGCTCGGTCAGGTCCTTGGCGTCCAGGATGTCGTTGCGCTCCTGGTAGATCACCTTGCGCTGGTCGTTGGAGACGTCGTCGTACTCCAGCAGCTGCTTGCGGATGTCGAAGTTGCGCGCCTCGACCTTGCGCTGCGCGCTCTCGATGCTGCGCGTGACGATGCCGGCCTCGATGGCCTCGCCCTCGGGCATCTTCAGGCGGTCCATGATGGCGCGCACGCGGTCGCCGGCGAAGATGCGCATCAGCGGATCGTCCAGGCTCAGGTAAAAGCGCGAGGAGCCCGGGTCGCCCTGGCGGCCCGAGCGGCCGCGCAGCTGGTTGTCGATGCGGCGGCTCTCGTGCCGCTCGGTGGCGATGATGCGCAGGCCGCCCAGGGCGACGACCTGCTCGTGGTCCTTTTGCCACTGCGCGCGCATGTCGGCGGCACGGGCGGCGCGCGCGGCCTCGTCCAGGCTGGCGTCCTGCTGCAGCGCCTCGATGGCCTTCTCGACGTTGCCGCCCAGCACGATGTCGGTGCCGCGCCCCGCCATGTTGGTGGCGATGGTGATCATCTTGGAGTGGCCGGCCTGCGCCACGATGTCGGCCTCGCGCGCGTGCTGCTTGGCGTTGAGCACCTGGTGCGGCAGCTTGGCCTTGTCCAGCAGGTCGGCGATGATTTCGGAGTTCTCGATCGAGGAGGTGCCCACCAGCACCGGCTGGCCGCGCTCGTAGCATTCGCGGATGTCGGCAATGGCGGCGTTGTACTTCTCGGGCGTGGTCTTGTAGACGCGGTCGAGCTGGTCGTCGCGCTTGGGCGGCTTGTTGGGCGGAATGACCACGGTTTCCAGGCCGTAGATTTCCTGGAACTCGTAGGCCTCGGTGTCGGCCGTGCCCGTCATGCCCGCCAGCTTGCCGTAGAGGCGAAAGTAGTTCTGGAAGGTGATCGAGGCCAGGGTCTGGTTCTCGGCCTGGATCGGCACGCCTTCCTTGGCCTCCACCGCCTGGTGCAGGCCCTCGCTCCAGCGGCGCCCGCTCATCAGGCGGCCGGTGAACTCGTCGACGATCACGATCTCGGGCCCCTGCTCGCCGGGCTGCACCACGTAGTGCTGGTCGCGGTGGTACAGGTAATGCGCGCGCAGTGCCGCGTACAGGTGGTGCATCAGAGCGATGTTGGCCGCGTCGTACAGGCTGGCGCCCTCGGCGATCAGGCCGCGCTCGGCCAGCACGCGCTCGGCGGTCTCGTGGCCCTGCTCGGTCAGGTAGATCTGGTGCGCCTTCTCGTCGACCGTGAAGTCGCCCGGCTTGGTCACGCCCTCGCCGGTGCGCGGGTCGGCCTCGCCCTCCTGGCGCACCAGCAGCGGCGCCACCTGGTTCATCGCCACGTACATGGCGGTGTGGTCCTCGGCCTGGCCGCTGATGATCAGCGGCGTGCGCGCCTCGTCGATCAGGATCGAGTCCACCTCGTCGACGATGGCGTAGTGCAGCTTGCGCTGCACGCGGTCGGTGGTCTCATAGACCATGTTGTCGCGCAGGTAGTCGAAGCCGTATTCGTTGTTGGTGCCGTAGGTGATGTCGGCGTTGTAGGCGGCCTGCTTTTCCTCGCGCGGCATCTGCGGCAGGTTGACGCCCACCGACAGGCCCAGGAAGTTGTACAGCCGTCCCATCCACTGCGCGTCGCGGTTGGCCAGGTAATCGTTGACGGTGACCACGTGCACGCCCTTGCCCTCCAGGGCATTCAGGTACACCGGCAGCGTGGCGGTCAGCGTCTTGCCCTCGCCGGTGCGCATCTCGCCGATCTTGCCGTCGTGCAACGCCATGCCGCCCACCAGCTGCACGTCGAAGTGGCGCATCTTCATCACCCGCTTGGAGGCCTCGCGCACGGTGGCGAAGGCCTCGGGCAGGAGCTCATCCAGCGTCTCGCCGGCGGCCAGCCGGTCGCGATACTCCTGCGTCTTGCCGCGCAGGGCTTCGTCGTCGAGCTTCTCGAATTGCGGCTCCAGCGCGTTGATGCGGGCGGCGACTTTGCGATACTGCTTCAGCAGCCGGTCATTGCGGCTGCCGAAAATCTTGGTGAGAAAGGTCGTGGCCATGCGTAAGCGGTCGCCGCCGCGCGCGCAGCGCCCGGGCAGTGGCGACCAGCGGTCCCAGTGAGTTCAAGATGGTGCGAAGATTGGGGCGAAACCGCCGTATACAACATCGGGCAGCGCCCGCCGGCCATCGTCGCGACAAACTCCCCATTCTACCCATCGGCGACCGCCCGCCCGGGCGCCGCAACCCGACCATGCCCATGCCTCCCAAGTCCCATCGCAGCGCCTCGGTGGGACAAGCCCTGGACGCCGCCGCGGCCCTGCAGCCGCTGCGCGCGCGCCTGGCGGCCTCGGCCGCCCGACTGGACACCATCCGCCCGCTGCTGCCCGCCGCCCTGCGCCGCGCGGTGCTGGCGGGGCCGATCGACGACGAGGAATGGTGCCTGCTGGTGCCGCATTCGGCCGCGGCGGCCAAGATCCGGCAGCTGCTGCCGGCGCTGCGCGCGGCGCTGGAGGCCGCCGGCCACCCGCGGCGCGACATCCGCATCCGGGTGCACCAGGACCCAGTCGGACGTTAGGAAGATGAATGGTGCCGCCTGTCCGAATCGAACGGACGACCTACCGCTTACAAGGCGGTTGCTCTACCAACTGAGCTAAGGCGGCAAACGGGCGAAATTCTAGAGGACGGGCGCCCGCATCCCGGGCGGCACCCTCACTTGATGCGCTTGAGCGCGGGGCGCTTGCGCGCGTCGGGCGCGGCGGGCCCGGGCGGCTCGGTGTCGTCCGGTCCGCCCTCGGGCGCGCTGGCGGCCTCGACCACGCCGAGCGGGCTGGCGGCAGGCGCGGGCGGCACGCCGGGCGCGGCGGCGGCGCGCGCCTGCAGCGGGAAAGCCATGCCCTGGCCGTTTTCGCGCGCGTAGATGGCCATCACGCGGTCGATGGGCACGATGATCTCGCGCGGCACGCCGCCGAAGCGGGCGCGGAACTCGATGAACTCGTTGCCGATCTTCAGGCCGCTGGTGGCATCGGTGCTGACGTTCAGCACGATCTCACCGTTCTGCACGTATTCGCGCGGCACCTGCACGCTGTCGTCGGCAAACACCGCGACATAGGGCGTGAGCGCGTTGTCCGCGCACCATTCGTACAGCGCGCGGATGAGATACGGGCGGGTGGAGGCGGATTCGAGGGCGTTCATCGTCGTTGCCGCGCCGGGGGCCTTACTTGCGCATCACCTTTTCGGAGGGCGTGAGCGCCTCGATGTAGGCCGGGCGCGAGAAGATGCGCTCGGCGTACTTGAGCAGGGGCGCGGCGTTCTTGGACAGGTCGATGCCGTAGTAGTCCAGGCGCCACAGCAGGGGCGCCAGCGCCACGTCCAGCATCGAGAAGTTGTCGCCCAGGATGAACTTGTTCTTCAGGAACACCGGGGCCATCTGCGTGAGCCGGTCGCGGATGTTGCCGCGCGCCTTCTCCAGCGCCTTTTCGTTGCTGCGGGCGGCGCGGTTTTCCAGCACGCTGACGTGCGTGAACAGCTCCTTCTCGAAGTTGAGCAGGAACAGGCGCACGCGCGCGCGGTCCACCGGGTCGCCCGGCATCAGCTGCGGGTGCGGGAAGCGCTCGTCGATGTACTCGTTGATGATGTTCGACTCGTACAGGATCAGGTCGCGCTCGACCAGGATCGGCACCTGCCCGTAGGGGTTCATCACGCTGATGTCCTCGGGCTTGTTGTAGAGATCGACGTCGCGGATCTCGAAGTCCATGCCCTTCTCGAACAGCACGAAGCGGCAGCGATGCGAGAACGGGCAGGTGGTTCCTGAATACAGCACCATCATGGCAGGTCAACTCCTTAAAACCGAAGGAGTGGAAGCTCGCCAACACCCGGGCGTGCCCCACTCCGAAAAAATGCCCGGGCGCGGGCGCCCGGATGATCGATGTGCTTTATTTGACGTCTTTCCAGTACGCCGCATTCAGGCGCCACGAAATCAGCGTGAACAGGGCCAGGAAGATCAGCACCCACACCCCGATCTGCACGCGCTTGGACTGGGCCGGCTCGCTCATCCACTTGAGGAAGTTGACCAGGTCGGCCACGGTCTGGTCGTACTGCAGCGGCGTCAGGGTGCCGGGCGTGACCTGCTCCCAGCGGCCGCTGAAGCTGTGCTCTTCCTTGCCGTGCGACTCGACCGTGTGGTAGATCGGCTTGCGCTCGCCCTGCAGCTGCCACAGCGGGTGCGGCATGCCGATGTTGGGAAAGGCCAGGTTGTTCCAGCCCGTGGGGCGCGAGTCGTCGCGGTAGTAGGTGCGAAACAGCGTGTAGAGGTAGTCGGCGCCGGTGCCGCCCGCGCCCGAGCGCGAGCGCGCGACCAGGGTCAGGTCGGGCGGGTTGGCGCCGAAAAAGGCCTTTGCCTCGACCGGGTCGATGGCGGCCTTCATCATGTCGCCGACCTTGCTGCCCACGAACAGCAGGTTGTCCTTGATTTCATCGTCGGTCAGGCCGATGTCCTGCAGGCGGTTGAAGCGCATGAAGGCCGCCGAGTGGCAGCTCAGGCAGTAGTTGACGAAGATTTTGGCGCCGCGCTGCAGCGAGGCGTTGTCGTCCAGCTTGCCGGGCGCCTTGTCCCACGAAATGCCGCCGGTGGACGCCTGCGCGGCGGCACCGAGTCCCAGCGCCAGAGTCAGCCCGAGGATGATCTTTTTCCACATGGTCATGGTTGTTGTACTCCGGCCGACATCAATGGGGCTTGAAGGTCACGCGATCGGGCACCGGCTTGGGCGTGCCCAGCTGGCTCCACCACGGCATCAGCAGGAAGAAGCCGAAATACACCAGCGTGCCCACCAGCGCCACGCGCTCGTTGGTCAGCCATTCGAGCGAGGGCTGCGCGAAGATCGGGCCCGGCACCATGATGCCCAGGATCATCAGCACGATGAACCAGATGATGAAGACCGCGTACACCGTCTTGTGCCAGTCGGGGCGATAGCGGATCGAGCGCGCGGGGCTGCGGTCCAGCCAGGGCAGGAAGAACAGGATGATGACCGAGCCGCCCATGACGATCACGCCCCAGAACTTGGGATCGAAGGTCTTGAGCAGGACGATCCCGACGATGGCCGCCACGGTCAGGATGATCTTGGACTTCATCGAGCCGCGGCCCTTGAGCCAGGCCAGCACGGTGGCCAGCGCCACGATCAGGCTCAGCACGTTGACCATGGTGTCGGTGGTGGCGCGCAGCATCGAGTAGAAGGGCGTGAAATACCACACCGGCGCGATGTGCGCGGGCGTGACCAGCGGGTCGGCCGGGATGAAGTTGTTGTACTCCAGGAAGTAGCCGCCCATCTCCGGCGCGAAGAACAGCACCGCGAAGTAGATCATCAGGAACACGCCCACGCCCACGATGTCGTGCACGCTGTAGTAGGGGTGGAACGGAACGCCGTCGGTCGGCGCGTCGGGCGACCAGCGGTTGCCCTTGGGGCCCTTCTTGATCTCGATGCCGTCGGGGTTGTTGGAGCCCACGTCGTGCAGCGCCAGCAGGTGCGCCACCACCAGGCCGATCAGCACCAGCGGCACGGCGATGACGTGGAAGCTGAAGAAGCGGTTGAGCGTGGCGTCGCCCACCACGTAGTCGCCGCGGATCAGCAGCGACAGGTCGGGCCCGATGAACGGTATGGCCGAGAACAGGTTGACGATCACCTGCGCGCCCCAGTAAGACATCTGGCCCCAGGGCAGCAGGTAGCCCATGAAGGCCTCGGCCATCAGGCACAGGAAGATGGCGCAGCCGAACACCCACACCAGCTCGCGCGGCTTGCGGTAGCTGCCGTAGATCAGGCCGCGGTACATGTGCAGGTACACCACGATGAAGAAGGCCGAGGCCCCCGTCGAGTGCATGTAGCGGATGAACCAGCCGCCCGGCACGTCGCGCATGATGTATTCGACCGACTCGAAGGCCTTGGCCGCGTCGGGCTTGTAGTGCATCACCAGGAAGATGCCGGTGACCACCTGGATCACCAGCACCAAGAGCGCCAGCGAGCCGAAGAAATACCAGAAGTTGAAGTTCTTGGGCGCGTAGTACTCCGACATGTGCTTGCGGTATTCCGCAAACAGGGTCGGGAAGCGGTTGTCCAGCCAGTTGTACAGCTTGGCACCGGCGGATGCGTTCGGGGAGATTTCCTTGAATTCAGCCATGACCGCCTCTTATGCTTTCTTGTCTTCGCCGATCAGCAAGCGGGTGTCGGACAGGTAGGTGTAGGGCGGCACCAGCAGGTTGGCCGGGGCCGGCTTGTTCTTGAACACGCGCGCCGAGAAGTCGAAGGTCGAGCCGTGGCAGGGGCAGAAGAAGCCGCCCACCCAGTTGTCGGGCAGCGAGGGCTGGGGGCCGGCCTTGAACTTCTCGACCGGCGAGCAGCCCAGGTGCGTGCAGATGCCCACCACCACCAGGATGTCCTTGTGGGCCTCGGGCGCACGGTCTTCGTTTTGCGCCCACACCGGCGTCGGAAAGTCGGTGCGCTTGGACAGCGGGTCAGCCACCTCGCTGTCGGTGGTCTTGAGCGTGGCCAGCATCTCGGGCGTGCGCTTGAACACCCACACCGGCTGGCCGCGCCATTCGACGATCATGCGCTCGCCCGGCTGCAGGGCGGAGATGTCCACCTCGACGGGCGCGCCGGCGGCCTTGGCACGCTCGGACGGCGAAAAGCTCTCGACAAACGGGGTGGCCAAGGCCACGGTACCCACAGCGCCAGCGCAACCCGAAGCAATCAGCCAGGTGCGTTTGCTGCTGTCCATGGGCGCAGGGGTGAAATTGCTGGGTGGAGCGTCACTCATGGCTGTCCTCTGAATCGGCAGGGATGTGTTTTTTTATGCGAACCAGCCAAGGATTGTAGCGGAGCAACTTGGCCCCCCGTGCGGTGTGGCGGCCACATGCGCCGCGCCGGGCCGCCCGGATTGACATTCCCTGACGGCGCGCAATACTGGCCGTCCGTTCAACAACTCAGGAGGTTTCACCATGGGCATGATGCAAGAGTTTCGCGAGTTCGCCGTCAAGGGCAACGCCATGGACCTGGCGGTCGGCGTGATCATCGGCGGCGCATTCGGCAAGATCGTCGACTCGATCGTCGGCGACCTGATCATGCCGGTGGTCGGCAAGCTGTTCGGCGGACTGGACTTTTCCAGCTACTACATCCCCTTGTCGGGCCAGCCCGCAGGCCTGGCGCTGGCCGAGGCCAAGAAGGCCGGCGCCGTGTTCGCCTACGGCAACTTCATCACCATCCTGGTCAACTTCATCATCCTGGCCTTCATCATCTTCATGATGGTCAAGCAGATGAACCGCCTGAAGAAGGAAGAGCCGGCGCCCGCGCCCGCCGCGCCGCCGGAGGACATCCAGCTGTTGCGCGAAATCCGCGACAGCCTGAAGCGCTGACAAGGCAAGAGTCAGTCGTTCCTTTATCCATAGCTGCCAGCGCCCGTCCGCTCTGCGCGACGGGCGTTTTTCATTCGACCAGCTGGCGCGCCATGCGCAGCGCCGCCAGCAGGCTGCCGGCATCGGCGCGGCCCGTGCCGGCCAGGTCGAAGGCGGTGCCGTGATCGGGGCTGGTGCGCACCAGCGGCAGCCCCAGGGTGACGTTGACGCCACGCTCCACGCCCAGGTATTTCACCGGGATCAGGCCCTGGTCGTGGTACATCGCCAGCACCAGGTCGAACTCGGCTCCGCCACGCGTGCGCATGAACACCGTGTCGGGCGCGAAGGGGCCCTGCGCGTCGATGCCCTCGGCGCGGGCGCGGGCGATGGCCGGCGCGATGGCTTCGATCTCCTCGCGCCCGAACAGGCCGCCTTCGCCCGCATGCGGGTTGAGTCCGGCCACCGCGATGCGCGGCGCCCGGTGTAGCGCGGCACCAACGGATTGATGCGAAATCCGCAGCGTCTGCAGGACGTTGCTTTCGGTTACGAGGGCGATCGCCTCGCGCAGCGACACGTGGATGCTCACCAGCACGGTGCGCAGCTCGTCGTTGGCCAGCATCATGCGCACCGGCATGGCCGCCACCGGCACGCCCGCGTGCTCGGCCGCCAGCGCCTGCAGCAGCTCGGTGTGGCCGGGGTAGCGCGCGTACGGCTCGCCCGCGGCGGCCAGCGCCTCCTTGTGCAGCGGCGCCGTCACCAGGGCCGACACCTCGCCGCGCAGCGCGGCGCGCGCCGCCCACACCACGCAGTCGCCCGCCAGCCGGCCGGCCGTGGCGCTGATGCGGCCGGGCTCGGGCAGGGCCACGGGCGACCCCGGCTGCAGCACCGGCACGCAGCGCGGCGGCGCCTGCAGGGCCTGCCGCGGCTCGGTGATCTGCGCCACCGGCAGGCTCACGTCGCCGGCCTGCACCCAGCCGGCGGCGCGGCGCATCAACGCCACGTCGCCGACCACGAAGCAGCCGGCCAGCAGCTCGGGCGCATCGCGAAAGGCCTTGGCGATGATTTCGGGGCCGATGCCGGCGGCGTCGCCCAGGGTGATGGCGATCGGCCGGGCGGGGCCGGGGGCAGAAGAAGCGGCGGAAGGCATGTCCGAAACAAGCCGTCAGGCGGGGTTGTCGATGTCGATGAAGCGGTGGGCGATGCCCAGCTGCGCCGCCACGTGCGCGCCCAGCGCGGGCGCGCCGTAGCGCTCGGTGGCGTGGTGGCCGCAAGCGTAGAACAGCACCTCGCACTCGCGCGCCAGGTGCGCCTGCGGCTCGGATATTTCGCCGGTGATGAAGGCTTGCGCGCCGGCGGCGATGGCAGCCTCGAAGTAGCCCTGCGCGCCGCCGCTGCACCAAGCTATTGTTTCAATAGCTTCTGGCGCTTGTCCCACCTGGACGACGGGCCGATTCAACACAGATTCCAGGCGATGGGCCAGGGCCGCCGCATCCTGCAGCGGCACGCCGTCGGCCGGCCGGCCGATGAAGCCCAGCTCCTGCTCGCCGAAGCGCCCCGTGGCCTGCAGGCCCAGGCGCGCGCCCAGTTGCGCGTTGTTGCCCAGCGTGGGGTGCGCGTCCAGCGGCAGGTGGTAGGCGAACAGGTTGATGTCGTGCGCCAGCAGGCGCTGCAGGCGCTGCTTCATCCAGCCGGTGACGGTGCCGTCCTGGCCGCGCCAGAACAGGCCGTGGTGCACCAGGATGGCGTCGGCGCCGGCCGCGATGGCGGCGTCGATCAGCGCGCGGCTCGCGGTGACGCCGCTGACCAGCGTGCCGATCTCCGCGCGCCCTTCCACCTGCAGGCCGTTGGGACCGTAGTCCCGAAAGCGCTCGGGCTGCAGCTCGGCGTTCAGGGTGGCGAGCAATTGGGAGCGGGAGACGGTCATGTCGAAGCGGGCACGAGCACGGGCATAGGCGATGCGGGCATTGTCGGCCATGGCGCCGCGTCTCGCGCAAAGCCGTCGTGCGGCCCGCGGCCATGCCCCACAATGGCGGCCATGAAACGTCTGTGGCTCCTGTTCGCGCAAGTGGTGACCGTGCTGCTGGCCGCCTTCTTCGTGGTGCTCACGCTCAAGCCGCAGTGGCTGGGCCGCGCGGGGCCGATGGCGGGCAGCCTGGGCACCATCTCGATCCTGCAGGCGCCCGAGACGCCGGTCGGCGTGACGGCGCCGGGCAGCCTGAACGCGGCCGTGCGGCGCGCGGCGCCGGCGGTGGTCAGCATCAACACCAGCACCACCACGCACAACCCGCAAAGCAACGACCCCTGGTTTCGCTTTTTCTTCGGCGACCGCGGCGCCGAGCAGCAGCAAAACGGCCTGGGCTCGGGCGTGATCATGAGCCCCGAGGGCTACATCCTGACCAACAACCACGTGGTCGAGGGCGCCGACGCCATCGAGGTGGTGCTGGCCGACGGCCGCAGCGCGCCGGCCAAGGTCATCGGCACCGACCCGGAAAGCGACCTGGCGGTGCTCAAGATCGGGCTGGACAAGCTGCCGGTGATGGTGCTGGGCAACTCCGACCAGTTGCAGGTGGGCGACCGCGTGCTGGCCATCGGCAACCCCTTCGGCGTCGGCCAGACGGTGACCAGCGGCATCGTCAGCGCGCTGGGGCGCAACCAGCTGGGCATCAACACCTTCGAGAACTTCATCCAGACCGACGCCGCCATCAACCCCGGCAACTCGGGCGGCGCGCTGGTCGACGTCGAGGGCAACCTGATGGGCGTCAACACCGCCATCTACTCGCGCACCGGCGGCAGCCTGGGCATCGGCTTCGCCATTCCGGTGGACACCGCCAAGCAGGTGCTGGAAAGCATCATCAAGAACGGCCAAGTGGTGCGCGGCTGGATCGGCGTCGAGCCCGGCGAGCTGACGCCCGAGCTGGCGCAGACCTTCGGCGTGGCCACCGGCCAGGGCGTGATCGTGACCGGCGTGCTGGGCGGCGCCCCGGCCGCGCAGGCCGGCATCCGGCCCGGCGACGTGATCAGCGAGGTGGCGGGCCAGCCGGTACGCACCGTGTCGGAGCTCCTGAGCCGCATTGCCGCCCTGGTGCCGGGCCAGCCCGTGGCCTTCACCCTGCTGCGCCGCGGCGAAACCAGCCAGGCCACCGTGACGCCGGTGCAGCGGCCGCGCCCGCGCGCGCAGCCACAGCGCTGAATACTATTTAATTGATAGCTACTCGCGCTTGACTGGCGCGCGCTGCAGCCCGATTCGGCTTTAAAAGCCGCGCGCCGCTCAGGAGCCGGCCGTCTCGGCCTCGTCCGCCGGCGCGCTGGTGTTCTTGATGAAGGCGCGCGCCGCCCAGATGCCCACCTCGTACAGCAGGCACATGGGAATGGCCAGCGACAGTTGCGACACCACGTCCGGCGGCGTGACGATGGCCGCCACCACGAAGGCCAGCACGATGAAGTAGCCGCGAAAGTGCTTGAGCTGCTCGACGCTCACCACGCCCAGGCGCGCCAGCACCACCACCGCGATCGGCACCTCGAAGGCCAGGCCGAAGGCCAGGAACATGGTCAGCACGAAGCTGAGATAAGCCTCGATGTCCGGCGCCGCCGTGATGCTCTTGGGCGCGAAGCTCTGGATGAAGGCGAACACGCGGCCGAACACCAGGAAGTAGCAGAACGCCACGCCGGCAAAGAACAGCAGGGTGCTGGAGACCACCAGCGGCAGCACCATGCGCCGCTCGTGCGAATACAGCCCCGGCGCCACGAAGGCCCAGACCTGGTAGAGCACCACCGGCAGCGCGATCATGAAGGCCGCCATCAGCAGGATCTTCAGCGGCACCATGAAGGGCGAAATGACCGAGGTGGCGATCAGCGTGGCGCCGTGCGGCAGGTGGGCGATCAGCGGCGCGGCCAGCAGGTCGTACAGATGGCCGGGGCCCGGGTAGATGGCCAGCGCGATGGCGACGATGCCGACCGCGACGATGGACTTGATCAGCCGGTCGCGCAGCTCCATCAGGTGGGCGACGAAGGGCTGCTCGGTGCCGGCGAGTTCGTCTTCGGGGTCTGGCTTTTGGGTCGAGTCGGTCATGCGGGGCCCGAGGGTCGTTCAGGAAGTGGCAGCGCCCGGGCCCGGCGCCGCCAGAAAGGCTCAGCGATTGGATTTCTTGGGACGAAAGCGGGCCACGCGTGCCGCGCCCGACTGCACCTGTCGGCGCACGCCGTGGCGCGCCTTGTACCACTGCGGCGTGGCGCCGCGCTTGAGGCGCCAGTTCTTGTCGGGGCGGCGGTATTCGGGCGGCGGCGTCCAGCCGCCGTCGGGCAGCGGGTCGTCGGGGTGGCTCAGGCCGGCGGTGGCCTCGTTCCAGTCTTTCTCGAAGTCGGCCGTGGTCTCGCGGATGCCCTTCTCGACGTCGCGCCCGGCCGATTCGACCGTCTCCTTCATCTTGCGCAACTCGTCCAGGTCCATCGCCTGGTTGACCTCGGCCTTGACGTCGGCCACGTAGCGCTGCGCCTTGCCCAGCAGCGTGCCCACGGTGCGGGCCACGCGCGGCAGTTTCTCGGGGCCGATGACGATCAGTGCCACGGCACCGATCAGGGCCATTTTGGAGATGCCGAGATCAAGCACGAATCAACGCCCCGCCCAAGCTGCCGATCAGCTCTTTTCCTTGGCCTCGACGTCGATGGTGTCCTTGTGCGCGGTGGCGTTGGTGACCTGGCCCGCCGGCGCATCGGCGGCGGGCGCATCGGTCGCACCGTCCTTCATGCCGTCCTTGAAACCCTTGACCGCACTGCCCAGGTCGGTGCCCATGTTCTTCAGCTTCTTGGTGCCGAAAATCATGACCACGATCAGCAACACGATCAGCCAATGCCAGATAGAAAACGAACCCATGGTGATACTCCTTGCACCGGGCGAAAGCGGCGCGTTGATGTGAATTTTAGACTGCGGGGCGCGCAGGCGGTTCCGGCAGCCGGATGGGGGTCAACCCTTGAGCCAGGGGCGCGGCCCGCCGATCACGTGCAGGTGCAGGTGATGCACCTCCTGCCCGGCCTCGGCCCCGGTGTTGACCACCAGGCGAAAGCCGCCCGCGGGATAGGGGTTGCAGCCCTGCTCCATCGCCAGCCGGGGGGCCAGCGCCATCATGCGGCCCAGCAGGCGCTCGTGCTCGGGGCCCACGCTCATCATGGAGCCGATGTGCGCCTTGGGGATGATGAGAAAGTGCACCGGCGCCCAGGGCGCGATGTCGTGGAAGGCGAACAGTTCCTCGTCCTCGTAGACCTTGCGCGAGGGAATCTGCCCGGCAACGATCTTGCAGAAGATGCAGTCGGGGTCGTGGGGTGTGGCGCCGCTCATGCGCGTTCTCCGGTCGGGGCGGTCAGGGGGAATCGATGGCGGTGCCGCGCACGCCCAGATTGCGAAAGTGCGTCTTGATCCAGCGCTGGCCCATGCGGCGGCCGATCTCGAACAGCTGGTGCAGAAAGACGATGTCGGCGCGCATCTTGCTGGCCGAGCCGTAGCCGTGCAGCGCCGCGCCGCCGTCCACCCGGTGCAGCAGCATCTTCTTGTAGCGGCCCGGGTCCAGCCGGCCCTCGTCGAGCAGGCGGGCAACGAATTCGATGGCGCGAAACTCGGCCAGCAGCGGCGCGTTGAAGGTGATCTCGTTGACGCGCTCCATGATGTCCTGCGCGTTGGCGTCGGCCTTGAAGGGCACGGCCACCGGGTTGATCTGCACCAGCACCACGTCGTTGCTGCGCGTGTTGTAGATCAGCGGATAGAGCGCCGGGTTGCCCGAATAGCCGCCGTCCCAGTACAACTCGCCCTCGATCTCGACCGGCTTGAACATGGTGGGCAGGCAGGCCGAGGCCATCACCGCGTCCACCGTCAGGCGCTTGCCGCTGAACACCTCGCCGACACCGGTGCGCACGTTGGTGGCGCAGACGAAGACCTTCATGGCCTGCGGCGTGTCCAGCAGCTCGAAATCGACCTGGTCGAGCAGCAGGCGCCGCAGCGGGTTGACCCCCAGCGGATTGGCCTGCGCCGGCGAGATCCATTGCGAAAACCAGGACGCCACCGCCTGCGCCGCCGGCAGCGGCAGCCCGGTGCTGAAGTTGCCCAGCAGGCCCACGTTTTCCCAGAAGCGCTTGAGCGCCTTGCGCCCGGCCTCGTGCACGTCCTGGCCCTTCAGGCCGTCGTGGCGCGCGCGTGCCAGCCCGTGGGCCAGCACCACGGCGTTCATGGCGCCGGCGCTGGTGCCGCTGACGCCATCGGGCACGATGCGGCCGTCCTCCAGCAGCGCGTCCAGCACGCCCCAGGTGAAGGCGCCGTGCGAGCCGCCGCCCTGCAGCGCCAGGTCGACCGAGCGCGGCGCCTCGCCGGCCTTGGCGGCGCCGGTGCGCGCGGCCTCAGGCATCGACGGCCTGGCCGGCGTTCATGCGCACCATGCCCTTGACGATGCGGTACAGGAACCAGATCGAGATGAGGACCCAGGCGATCCAGCCCGGCAGCGCGAACAGCAGCCACAGCGGCGCGGTCAGCACATACCAGAAGCCGGCCCACAGCACCGAGCGGATGCGCCAGCTGAAATGGCTGGCCTGCCAGGTGCCGGCGGCCTCGTCCTTCTTGACCAGGTCGATGATCAGCGCCACCAGCAGCAGGGCGATGCTGGGCTGCGCGCCCGGAAACACCGCGCCCACCGCCACCACCAGGTGCAGGATGTAGCTGACCCAGCCCCAGGTGCGCAGGTTGTCGGCCTGCGTCTGGCCCTTGGGCTCGACGTCGATGATGTCGTTGTTGCTCATGCGTGGGGACCTCCGTGCGTGGACTCGCTCTGCTCGCGCTCGCGCACCTTGCGCAGCGCCTTTTCCTCGATGCCCGACAAGCCTTCGCGGCGCGCCAGCTCGGCCACCACGTCGGCCGACGACAGGCCGAAATGCGCCAGCGCCACCATGCCATGAAACCACAGGTCGGCCATCTCGGCCACGATTTTTTCGGGCGCACCGCCATGCTCGGCGTCCTTGGCCGCCATCACCACCTCGGTGGCCTCCTCGCCGATCTTCTTGAGAAAGGCGTCGGGCCCCTTGTGCAGCAGGCGCGCGACATAGCTGGTGTCGGGGTTGCCCCCGGCGGCCGGCTTGCGGCTTTCGATGACGGCGCTCAGGCGCGCCAGGACGTCTTGTTGCGACATGGCCCCTATTTATAGATGGATTCGGGGTCTTTCAAGACCGGATCGACGGCCGTCCAGACGCCGTCTTTCAGCACGCTGAAGAAACAGCTGTGACGCCCGGTGTGGCAGGCAATGCCGGGATCGTGCCCCAGCTGCGTCACCTTGAGCAGCACCACGTCCTGGTCGCAGTCGATGCGGATCTCGTGCACCTGCTGCACGTGGCCCGATTCCTCGCCCTTGAACCACAGGCGCTGGCGCGAGCGGCTGAAGTACACCGCGCGGCCCAGCTCGGCCGTCTTGGCCAGCGCCTCGCGGTTCATCCAGGCGAACATCAGCACGTCGCCCGTGCCAACCTCCTGCGCGATCACCGGCACCAGGCCCTGCACGTCCCACTTGACTTCGTCCAACCAGTTCATGCAGGGATTGTGCGCGATTCACCAAGCGTTGTCGGTGCTGCGGAATTTACTATTAAATAAATAGCTATTCGCGCTTCATCAACGGGCGCCAGCGCCCGGTTTGACTTGAAAACCTCTACGCGTCGGCGGCACCCGATCAAGAACGCGTCGAACGGCCACGGAGCAGGCCCTGCCAGCAGCCGCCGCGGAACCGGCTTTGCCGGGCCGCAGGCGGCGCCCCCTCGAGGGGGGAGGCGCAACATCGCGCAGCGAGTGCAGCAACGGGGGTGGTCAATACACGCCCTGCGCCAGCATGGCGTCGGCGATCTTGACGAACGCGGCGATGTTGGCGCCCTCGACGTAGTTCACGGTGCCGTCCTTGCGCTCGCCATGGCGCACGCAGTTGCCGTGGATGTCCTTCATGATCTCGTGCAGGCGCAGGTCGACGTCGCTGTGCGACCAGGACAGGCGCATGGCGTTCTGGCTCATCTCCAGGCCCGAGGTGGCCACGCCGCCGGCGTTGCTGGCCTTGCCGGGCGCGTACAGGGTGCCGGCGGCCAGGAAGGCGTCCACCGCCTCCAGCGTGCTGGGCATGTTGGCGCCCTCGGCGACGCAGACCACGCCGTTGGTGATCAGCGTCCTGGCATCGCCCGCTTCCAGCTCGTTTTGCGTGGCGCAGGGCAGCGCGATGTCCACCGGCACGTGCCAGGGGCGCTTGCCGGGCTCGAACTTCAGCTTGTTCTTCTTGCAGAAATCGGCCAGCCGGCCACGCTGCACGTTCTTGAACTCCATCAGGTCCTGCAGCAGGCCGTGGCTGATGCCGTGGTCGTGCACCAGGGTGCCGCCCGAGTCGGACAGCGTGACCACCTTGGCGCCCAGCTCCAGCGCCTTCTCGGCCGCGTACTGCGCCACGTTGCCCGCGCCCGAGATGCTGACCGTACGGCCGTCGAAGCCCAGTTGCTTGCGCCGCAGCATCTCCTGCGCGAAGTACACGGTGCCGTAGCCCGTGGCCTCGGGGCGCATCAGGCTGCCGCCAAAGGCGATGCCCTTGCCGGTGAACACGCTGCTGGCGTTGTTGGCCAGCTTTTTCATCATGCCGGCCATGAAGCCGACCTCGCGCGCACCCACGCCCATGTCGCCCGCGGGCACGTCGGTGTCGGCGCCCAGGTGGCGGTACAGCTCGCACATCAGCGACTGGCAAAAACGCATCACCTCGCCGTCGCTCTTGCCCTTGGGGTCGAAGTCGCTGCCGCCCTTGCCGCCGCCCATGGGCAGCGTGGTCAGCGCGTTCTTGAAGGTCTGCTCGAAGCCCAGGAACTTCAGGATCGACAGGTTCACGCTGGGGTGAAAGCGCATGCCGCCTTTGTAGGGGCCGACCGCCATGTTGTGCTGCACGCGAAAGGCGCGGTTGACCTGCGTCTGACCCTTGTCGTCCACCCACGTCACGCGAAACTGGATCGCGCGGTCGGGCTCGCACAGGCGCTCGAGCACGCCGTATTCGCGGTACTTGGGGTTCTTTTCGAGAAAGGGCCACAGCGAGATCACGACCTCGCGCACGGCCTGCAGAAACTCGGGCTGGCCGGGGTCGCGGCGCTGGATGGCGCCCATGAAATCTTCAAGGCTTTGGGTGGTCAAAAGAATCTCCTGGAAATGAAACTGGCCATGGCGCGCGTGCAAGCTGCAAGCTACAAGCGCACCGGAATGCCGCGCCCGGCCAGATGCTGCTTGGCCTGCGCGATGGTGAAGGTGCCGTAGTGAAAGATGCTGGCGGCCAGCACGGCGTCGGCGCCGCCGGTCTGGATGCCGTCGGCCAGGTGATCGAGCGTGCCCACGCCGCCCGAGGCGATCACCGGCACGTCGACGGCGTCGCTCACGGCGCGCGTCAACTCCAGGTCGAAGCCGATCTGGGTGCCGTCGCGGTCCATGCTGGTCAGCAGGATTTCGCCGGCGCCGTATGCGGCCATCTGGCACGCCCAGGCCACGGCGTCGAGGCCGGTGTTCTTGCGCCCGCCGTGGCTGTAGACGTCCCAGCCGGCGCCGCGCGCGGCCAGCTCGTCGCCGCTGCGTCGACGCGCGTCGATGGCCACCACGATGCACTGCGCGCCGTACTTGCCCGAGGCGTCGCGAATCACCTGCGGGTTGGCGATGGCGGCCGAGTTGAAGCTGGTCTTGTCGGCCCCGGCGTTGAGCAGCCGGCGCACGTCGGCCACGGTGCGCACGCCGCCGCCCACGGTGAGCGGAATGAAGACCTGGCTGGCCACCGCCTCGATGATGGGCAGGATCAGATCGCGCCCGTCGCTGGTGGCGGTGATGTCCAGAAAGGTCAGCTCGTCGGCGCCCTGCTCGTTGTAGCGCGCGGCGATCTCGACCGGGTCGCCCGCGTCGCGCAGCTCGACGAAATTGACGCCCTTGACCACGCGACCACCGGTCACGTCCAGGCAGGGGATGATGCGCTTGGCCAGCATGTCAGCGCCGCCCGGCCGCCCGAAGGCGCTGACGCGCCCCCTCGGGGGGCAGCGAAGACACGAAGTGCGGAGCGTGGGGGCAGGTCATGCTATTGCGCAAGCTCGTCGGCGCGCTCTTGCGCCGCGGCGAAGTCCAGGTCGCCCGAGTAGATGGCGCGCCCGCAGATCACGCCCTCGACGCCCTCGCCCTCGACCGCGCACAGGGCCTCGATGTCGGCCATGCTCGACAGCCCGCCGGAGGCGATCACCGGGATGGACAGCGCCTGCGCCAGCTTGACGGTGGCCTCGACGTTGATGCCCGAGAGCATGCCGTCGCGCCCGATGTCGGTGTAGACGATGGACTCGACGCCCCAGTCCTCGAACTTGCGCGCCAAGTCGACCACCGCGTGGCCCGTGAGCTTGCTCCAGCCATCGGTGGCGACCTTGCCGTCCTTGGCGTCCAGGCCGACGATGATGTGGCCGCCGAAGGCGCTGCAGGCGTCCTTCAGAAAGCCCGGGTTCTTGACGGCCGCGGTGCCGATGATGACGTAGCGCATGCCGGCGTCGATGTATTTCTCGATCGTGTCCAGATCGCGAATGCCGCCGCCCAGCTGCACCGGGATGTCCTCGCCCACTTCCTTCAGGATGGCCTTGATGGCGCCCAGGTTTTGCGGCTTGCCGGCAAAGGCGCCGTTCAGGTCCACCAGGTGCAGGCGGCGCGCGCCCTGGTCCAGCCAGTGCGCGGCCATCTCGGCCGGGGCTTCGCTGAAGGTGGTGGCCTGGGCCATGTCGCCTTGCTTGAGGCGCACGCAATGGCCGTCCTTGAGGTCGATCGCGGGAATCAGCAGCATGATCGGTTGAGAAAGAAAATGACTGGTTGCGCTTGATGTGCTTGCGCGAAATACTATGAAAAGAAGAGTGACCGCCGATCAGGGGTCCCAGTGCAGGAAGTTGCGATACAGCTGCAGGCCCTGCGCCGCGCTTTTTTCGGGGTGAAACTGCGTGGCAAAAATATTATCGCGTGCGATGGCCGAGGCAAAACGCACGCCGTATTCGGTCTCGCCCGCGCCGTGGGCCGCCGCCTTGGGCCGGGCATAAAAGCTGTGCACGAAGTAGAACCACTGGCCGTCGGCCTGCTCGCCCCACACCGGGTGCGGGCGGCGGTGGAACACGCGGTTCCAGCCCATCTGCGGCACCTTGTAGCGGCTGCCGTCGGGCGCGTGCTGGCCGGCCAGCTCGAAGCGCAGCACCTCGCCGGCAATCAGGCCCAGGCCCTGGGTTCCGGCCGCCGTGGGGCCTTCGGCGCTGTGGTCCAGCAGCATCTGCATGCCCACGCAGACGCCGAACAGCGGCTTGCTGGCCGCCGCCTGCAGCACCGATTCGAGCAGGCCCGACTCGCGCAGCTCGCGCATGCAGTCGGCGATCGCGCCCTGGCCGGGCAGCACCACGCGGTGGGCGGCGCGCACCTGGGCCGCATCGGAGGTGATGACGGCGTTGACGTGCGTGTCCTGCGTGGCGTGCATCACGGCCTGCGCCACCGAGCGCAGGTTGCCCATGCCGTAGTCGACCACGGCAACGGTTTGGTTGACTCTTGAATTCATAGCTGCTCGCGCTTGCTGGACGCGGGCTGGGGCCCGATTTGGCTTAAAGAACCCCTTTGGTGGACGGGATTTGCCCGGCCGCGCGCGGGTCGGGCGTGAGCGCCATGCGCAGCGCGCGGCCGAAGGCCTTGAAGATGGTCTCGACCTGGTGGTGCGCGTTGACGCCCTTGAGGTTGTCGATGTGCAGCGTGACGTGGGCGTGGTTGACGAAGCCCTGGAAGAACTCGTGCACCAGCTGGGTGTCCAGGCCGCCGATCATGCCGCTGGAAAAGCGCGCGTCCAGCACCAGGCCGGGGCGGCCCGAGAAGTCGACCACCACGCGCGACAGCGCCTCGTCCAGCGGCACGTAGCTGTGGCCGTAGCGCGTGATGCCCGCCTTGTCGCCCACCGCCTGGCACACCGCCTGGCCCAGGGCGATGCCCACGTCTTCCACCGTGTGGTGGCCGTCGATGTGCAGGTCGCCCTGGGCCTCGATGTCCAGGTCGATCAGGCCGTGGCGCGCGATCTGGTCGAGCATGTGGTCGAAAAAGCCGATGCCGGTGGCCAGCCGGGAACGGCCGCTGCCGTCCAGGTCGAGGCGGACATGGATCTTCGTTTCGGCGGTGTCGCGCGAAACCTCGGCGGTGCGGGCTGGGGTCGTCATAGGGCGGCTTGCAGGGCGGCCAGCATCTGCGCGTTCTCGTCGGCGGTGCCCACCGTCAGGCGCAGGCACTGGGCCAGCAGAGCATGCATTTTAGAAACGTTTTTGACCAGCACCCCGCGCGCGCGCATGCCCTCGAAGGCCTTGGTGGCATCGGGCACGCGCACGAGGATCATGTTGGCCTGGCTGGGAAAGGCGTGCACGCCGGGCAGCTGCGCCAGCGCTTCAAAAAGAAGAGCGCGTTGCGCACGGATGTCCTGCGCTTGCGCGGCAAAAACATCGGAATGTCCGAGTGCGAACAGCGCGCATTCGGCGTTCAGCACGCTCACGTTGTAGGGCGGGCGCACCTTGTCCAGCTCGGCCACCAGCGTGGCCTCGCCCAGCAGGTAGCCGATGCGCACGCCCGCCAGGCCGTACTTGCTGAGGGTGCGCAGGATCAGCACGTGGCGGTGCTGCGCCGGCGCGGCGCGCACGTTCTCGATCCAGCTGCGCGCGGCAAAGGGCTGGTAGGCCTCGTCCATCACCACCAGGCCGCCGGCCGCGCCCTGCGCGGCGATGATGCGGGCGATGGCGCCCTCGTCCCACAGCGTGCCGGTGGGGTTGTTGGGGTAGGCCAGGTAGACGATGGCCGGGCGGTGCCGGGCAATCGCCGCCAGCATGGCCGCTTCATCCAGCTCGAAGTCGGCCGTGAGCGGCACGCCGTGAAAGGCCAGACCCTGCAGCTGCGCGCTCATGGCGTACATGACGAAGCCCGGCAGCGGCGCCAGAACGCTCGCGCCGGGCAGGTCGCAGGCCAGCGCCAGCAGGCTGATCAGCTCGTCCGAGCCGTTGCCCAGCATCAGCGACCAGTCGGCCGGCGGCTGCGCGTGGCCCCACAGCGCGGTCTTCAGCGCATCGATGCGCTCGCCGGGATAGCGGTTGACGGCCACCTGGCCCAGCCGCGCGCCCAGTTCGGCCTGCAGCGCGGGCGACAGCCGGTGCGGGTTTTCCATCGCGTCGAGCTTGATCAGCCCGCGCGAATCCTGCACCGCGTAGGCGTGCATGCCCTGCACGTCGTGGCGGATGCGGGCCAGGGGCTTGGGGGTAGCGGAGGAAATCGGAGCGTTCATGTCAGTCTTCCTGGCCCGGGGGCAAGTCGTCCGGGCCGGTTCGAAACGGGTTGAGCACCTGCACGGTCTCGAAGCGCTGCTGGTGCTGCAGGTCCTCGCTCAGCAGAAAGCGGCAACCCTGCTGCTGGGCCGAGGACACGATCAGCGCGTCCCAGTAGCTGAGCGCATAGCGGTCCTGCAACGCCCAGGCACCGTCGATCACGTAGGTGTCCAGGTGCGGCGGCTGCCACTGGCGCAGGTTGCGCACCTGCGCGCGCGCCTGCTGCACCGGCATCACGGCGCGAAACTTGGTGATGGCATTGTTGTAGAACTCGTTGAGCACCTGGGTGCTGATGCGCCCGCTCTGCCGCGTCCAGCACCAGCGAACCCACTCGCGCGCGCGCGCCTGCTTGGGCAGATCGCGCTCGTCCACGGTGTAGAGAAAGACGTTGGTGTCAACGAAAACGAGCGCGCTCATACATCTCGTCGCGGCTCAGGTAAGGCCCGTCGCTCACGCCCCAGGATTCGAAGCGCAAGGCCTCGCGCATGGCCTGCGCGTAAGCGTCTTCCTGACGCATCTTCTCGGCCAGCAACTCGCCCACCATGCGCGAGACGCTGCTGCCGCGCTTGGCCGCCTCGATGCGCGCCCATTCGAGCACGCTTTCCTCGACGGTGATGGTGAGGTTCTTCATGCCCGCCAGTCTACACGAATTTCGTGTTACACGAAATTCGTGTTGCCAATTCAAGCGCTAGGGTTTCTGGCGCTGCAGCCCCTCCAGCGCTGCCAGGTCGAGCTGGCCCATGGCGCCGCGCACGCCGTCGATGGGCACGCCGCGGCCTTCCACGCTCACCACCAGGCCGTTCTTCAGGATGGTCTTGGCGTCGGCCTCGCTGCCGTCCTTGCGGTAGTCCTCGTGCAGGGTGCGCCCGCCCGCCTGCCAGGTTTTCTCGATGCGGCCGTCGCTTTCCTTCTCGCCCTGCACCAGGCCGGCCATCTGCGCCAGGCCCGACAGGCCGCCCATGTCGATGATCTCGGCGCGCAGATGCTTGTCGCCGCTGCCGTACTCGGCCTGCGCCTGGCCCATGCTGACGCCCATGGCCTGATTGTTCTGCACCTCCAGCGCCGTGCGCGGCAGGCCCGCCAGTTGATCGGGCAGCGCGGCCTTGAGCGCCTGCACGTCGACGCTACCCTGCGCGCCACCCAGCGCGCCCATGGCCACCGCCGCGGCCTGCCCGGCGGCCGCGGCGGCGCTGGCCGGGTTGCCGCTCTTTTGCGCCTGCTCCATCTGGCGCGTGGCCTCCTCCATCTTCTTGCCGGCGGCCGCCAGCGCGGCCGAGTCGATGGCGACCTTGCCCTGCGGCGTGGTAATCGACACTCCGCCACCCATCATCGGGTGGTGCGGCCGAAACAGCGCCAGCAGCGCGCCGAAGACCACGCCCAGCACGATCGACGCCACGATCAGCACCAGGGTGTAGACCGCCGATTTTTCGGGCGGGTTCTTCATCAGCACCGGCAGCCCGGTGTAGATCAGGTAGATCGAGTACAGCGCCGCCAGCAGCCCCAGCATGGACAGCATGGGCAGCAGGCTGAACACGCCGCCCACCAGCGCGGCCGTGCTGGCGTACACCGTCAGCTTGAGCGCCTGGATGGGGCTTTGCACCCCGCCGAAGCGCGGCGCCAGCGCGTTGGCGATCAGCGACAGCACGTAGATGCCGACCAGGCTCAGCACGTAGGACAGCACCGCGTTGCCCAGCCCCGCCAACGGCGACAGCCGCACCGTGAAGCCGAAGCCGCCCACGCCGATCAGCGACATGCCGATGAAGCCGCACACCGCCGGAATGGCGGCCAGCCACATCAGGTAGCCCTTGTACAGCCCGGCCGGCGTGGCCGGTTCGGCCTCGATCAGGCCCCAGGTGGGGCGGGGGTTGAGCAAGATGGCCTTGGCGCGATCGGCGATGTTCATGACAGGGCTCCGTCGTGGGAAGAAGGGCACGGTACCCGATTCATCGCCCGCGTCAATGCCCGCCGGCCCGCCGAAAGGCCGTAGACAGTTCAGCCGACCCCCTCCTGCTGGGGGCGGGCCAGGCGCAGCGCGCCGTCAGGGCTTCAGGCGCAGCTCGGCCGCGCGCGCGTGCGCCTGCAGGCCCTCGCCATGCGCCAGCACGCTGGCGATGCGGCCGATCTGCTGTGCGCCGGCCTCGCTGACTTCGATCAGGCTGCTGCGCTTTTGAAAGTCGTACACCGACAGCGGCGAGGAAAAGCGCGCCGTGCCGCTGGTGGGCAGCACGTGGTTGGGGCCGGCGCAGTAGTCGCCCAGGCTTTCGCTGGTGTAGGCGCCCAGGAAGATCGCGCCGGCGTGGCGCAGCAGCGGCTCCCAGCGCTGGGGCGTGCGGCTGGCGATCTCCAGGTGCTCGGGCGCGATGCGGTTGGCCAGGGTGCAGGCCTCTTCCATGCTGCGCGTGTGGATGAGCGCGCCGCGGCCGGCCAGGCTGGCGGCGATGATCGGCGCGCGCGCCAGCGTGGGCAGCAGGCGGTTCATGGCCGCCTGCACCTGCTCGATGTAGTCGGCGTCGGGGCTAAGCAGGATGGCCTGCGCCAGCTCGTCGTGCTCGGCCTGGCTGAACAGGTCCATCGCCACCCAGTCGGGCGGCGTGCTGCCGTCGGCCAGCACCAGGATTTCACTCGGGCCGGCGATCATGTCGATGCCCACGGTGCCGAACACGCGCTTCTTGGCGCTGGCCACGTAGGCGTTGCCGGGGCCGGTGATCTTGTCGACCTTGGGAATGGCGGCGGTGCCGTAGGCCAGCGCCGCCACGGCCTGCGCGCCGCCGACGGTGAAGGCGCGCGTGACGCCGGCCACGTGCGCGGCGGCCAGCACCAGGGGGTTCCGGTCACCCTTCGAGTCCTTCGACGAGCCGTCCCTGCGGGCCGGCGTGGGCACCACCATGATGATCTCGCGCACGCCGGCCACGTGCGCGGGGATGGCGTTCATCAGCACCGATGACGGATACGCGGCCTTGCCGCCGGGCACGTAGATGCCCACGCGGTCCAGCGGCGTCACCTTCTGGCCCAGCAGGGTGCCGTCCTCGTCGCGGTACATGGCGGTCTCGCCGCCCTGGGTCTTTTGCCACTCGTGAAAGCGGCGGATGCGACCGGCCGCGGCCTGCAGCGCCTGGCGCTGCTCGACGGGCAGACCGTCGAAGGCGGCGGCCAGTTCGTCGGCCTTGAGCTGCAGCGCGCCCATGCTGGTGGCCTGCACACCGTCGAAGCGCGCGGTGTACTCCAGCACCGCCGCGTCGCCGCGCGCGCGCACGTCGGCCAGGATGGCGGCCACGCGCTCCTCGATGGCGGCGTCCTGCTCGGCGCTCCAGTGCAGGCGTTGCTGAAATTTTTGATCGAAATCGGCCTCGGCCGTTGACAGACGGGCGGGGGCAGCTATCAAATTCATACCACCTCCGGCGACACCGCGGCCGCAAAGGCGTCGATGATGGGGCGCATGGCCGCGGTCTTGAGCTTGAGCGCCGCCTGGTTGACCACCAGGCGCGAACTGATGTCCATGATGTGCTCGACCTCGACCAGGTGGTTGGCCGCCAGCGTCTTGCCGGTGCTGACGAGGTCGACGATGGCCTCGGCCAGGCCGGTGAGCGGCGCCAGCTCCATGCTGCCGTACAGCTTGACCAGGTCCACGTGCACGCCCTTGTCGGCAAAAAAGCGCCGCGCGATGGTCGGGTACTTGGTGGCCACGGTGATGCGGCTGCCCTGGCGCACGGCGCTGGCGTAGTCGAAGCCCTCGGGCGCGGCCACCGCCATGTGGCAGCGCGCGATGCGCAAGTCCAGCGGCTGGTACAGGCCCGCGCCGCCGTGCTCGATCAGCGTGTCCAGCCCGGTCACGCCCAGGTCGGCACCGCCGTACTCGACATAGGTCGGCACGTCGGTGGCGCGCACCAGCACCACGCGCACCTCGGGCCGGTTGGTGGCCAGGATGAGCTTGCGCGAGGTCTCCGGGTCTTCCGTCACCGTGATGCCGGCGGCCGCCAGCAGCGGCAGGGTTTCATCGAAGATGCGGCCCTTGGACAAAGCAAGCGTGATCACGATTGCGTCTCCTTTTTTTCAAGCGTGATCACGATTTCGCCTCCTGTGTTTCAAGCGTGATCATGCGGCGACCCTCTCGATGTCGGCGCCCAGGCCGCGCAGCTTTTCTTCCATCTGGTCGTAGCCGCGGTCCAGGTGGTAAATGCGGTCGACCACGGTCTCGCCCTCGGCCACCAGGCCGGCAATGACCAGGCTGGCCGAGGCGCGCAGGTCGGTCGCCATCACGCGCGCGCCCGACAGCCGGGCGCCGCCGGCCACGGTGGCGACGCGGCCGTCGACCATGATCTCGGCGCCCAGGCGCATCAGCTCGTTGACGTGCATGAAGCGGTTCTCGAAGATGGTCTCGGTCACGCTCACCGTGCCCTGCGCCACCAGGTTCAAGGTCATGAACTGCGCCTGCATGTCGGTCGGGAAACCCGGGTACTCCATGGTGCGAAAGCCCTGCGCCTTCAGCCGGGCGCCGCCGCCGCTGGCCACGCGGAGGCCATCGGCCTCGGCCGTGACCTGCACGCCGGCGTCGCGCAGCTTGTCGATCACCGCCTCCAGGTGGTCGGCGCGCGCATCTTGCAGCAGCGCCTGGCCGCCGCAGGCGGCCACCGCGCACAGGAAGGTGCCGGCCTCGATGCGGTCGGCCACCACGCGGTGCGTGCAGCCGTGCAGGCGATCGACGCCCTGCACGCGGATGTGACTGGAGCCCTGGCCCTCGATGCGCGCGCCCATCTTGATGAGCAGCTCGGCCAGGTCGGTGACCTCGGGCTCCTGCGCGGCGTTTTCGAGTACCGTCTCGCCCTCGGCCAGGCAGGCGGCCATCAGCAGGTTCTCGGTGCCGGTGACGGTGACCATGTCGGTGGTGATGCGCGCGCCGGCGAGGCGCGTGCGGCCGGCCGGCAGGCGCGCCTCCATGTAGCCGTGCTCGACGGTGATCTCGGCGCCCATGGCCTGCAGGCCCTTGATGTGCTGGTCGACCGGGCGCGAGCCGATGGCGCAGCCGCCCGGCAGCGACACCCGCGCGCGGCCGAAGCGCGCCAACAGCGGCCCCAGCACCAGCACCGAGGCGCGCATGGTCTTGACCAGCTCGTAGGGCGCCTCGGGCTTGAGCGTGTCGGGCGCGGCAAAGCCCATGCCACCGCGCTCGCCATGGGTTTCGACAACCACGCCCATGTGCTCCAGCAGGCGGCGCATGGTGCGCACGTCGTGCAGGCGCGGCACGTTGGTGAGCTGCACCGGCTCGCTCGTCAGCAGCGCCGCGCACATTTCGGGCAGGGCGGCGTTCTTGGCGCCCGAGATCGTCACCGTGCCCGAAAGCGGGCGTCCGCCGTGGATGAGCAATTGATCCATCGTGGCCGTTATTCTTAAGTCAAATCGGCCTCCAGCGCCCAACAGACAAGCGCCATCAGCTATCAAATATATAGTATTACTGGCCCTGCGCCGCCCATTCGGCGGGCGTGAAGGTGCGCATGGACAGCGCGTGCACCGCCTCGGACTGCATCTGGCTTTCCAGCGTGGCGTAGACCAGCTGGTGGCGCGCGATGGTGCGCTGGCCCTCGAACCGCGGCGAGACGATGACGGCGAACCAGTGGCGGCCATCGCCCTCCACCTGCAGGTGCTCGCAGGGCAGGCCGGCGGCGATGATCTGTTGGATTTGTTCAGCGTCCATGAGCGTCAGTTTCTGAGTTTGTAGCCGGTCTTCAGCAGGTGCAGCGTCAGCGCCGACACCGCCAGCACGCTGACCACCGCCACGCCCAGGCTGAACCAGGGCGAGACGTCGCTGACGCCGAAGAAGCCGTAGCGAAAGCCGTCGATCATGTAGAAGAACGGGTTGAAGCGGCTCACCGTCTGCCACACGGCAGGCAGGGTGTGAATGGAGTAGAACACACCGGCCAGAAAGGTCATGGGCATGACGATGAAGTTCTGGAACACCGCCATCTGGTCGAACTTGTCGGCCCACAGCCCGGCCAGCAGGCCCAGCACGCCCATCAGCAGCGCGCCCAGCACGGCAAAGGCAAGGATCCAGCCCGGCGCGGCGGCCTGCGGCGGCGCATACCACAGGGTGACCAGGTACACACCCACGCCCACCATCAGCCCGCGCAGCACGGCGGCGCCGACGTAGGCGATGAACCAGTGCCAGGCGTTCAGCGGCGTCAGCAGCAGGAACACCAGGTTGCCCATGATCTTGCTTTGCACCAGGCTGGAGGCGCTGTTGGCAAAGGCGTTCTGCAGCACGCTCATCATCACCAGGCCGGGCACCAGAAAAGCGACGTAGCCCACGCCCGGATACACCTGCACGCGCCCCTGCAGCACGTGGCCGAAGATCAGCAGGTACAGCACGCTGGTGAGCACCGGCGCGGCGATGGTCTGGGTGGCGACGCGCCAAAAGCGCAGCACCTCCTTGGTCAGCAGCATCTTCCAGCCGTCCTCGGGGGCCGGCAGGGCGTGCAGGTGGGGGGCGCCGGGCTGCGCGGGGGTGATGGCCTGTTCGGTGCTCATTGCGCGTGCTCCAGTGCCGGCACCGCCGCCGGGGCCGGGCCGCTCATCAGCTGGATGAACACGTCCTCCAGGTCGGCCTTGCGGATTTCGAGGTCCTCGATGCGCACGCCGGCCTCGCGCAGCGCGGCCAGGTGGTGCTCCACCTCGGCCGCCACGGGCGCGGGCAGCTCGACGATGCGCCCGGTGACGCGCGCCTGCGCCGCCAGCGCGGGCGGCAGGGCGTCGTCGGTCTTGAAGTGCAGCACCTTGGCCGCTGCCTTGGCCAGCAGCGCGCTGGTGCGGTCCAGCGCGATCACGCGCCCCAGCTTGAGCATGGCGATGCGCTGGCACAGCGCCTCGGCCTCCTCCAGGTAATGCGTGGTCAGCAGCACGGTGTGGCCGCGCCGGCTGAGGTTGGAGATGAACTGCCACAGCGTCTGGCGCAGCTCGACGTCGACGCCGGCGGTGGGCTCGTCCAGCACGATGACGGGCGGCTTGTGCACCAGCGCCAGGCCCACCAGCACGCGCCGCTTCATGCCGCCCGACAGCTGGCGCATGTTGGCGCCGGCCTTGTCGGACAGGCCCAGGCCGTCGAGCAGCTCGTCGATCCAGTCGTCGCTGTGGCGCAGGCCGAAGTAGCCGGCCTGAAAGCGCAGCGCCTCGCGCACGGTGAAAAAGGGGTCGAACACCAGCTCCTGCGGCACGATGCCCAGGTGCCGGCGCGCCGCCACGAAGTCCTTCTGCACGTCGTAGCCATGCACCAGCACGCGCCCACCGCTGGCGCGCGCCAGGCCGGCCAGGATGGAAATCAGGGTTGTCTTGCCGGCGCCGTTGGGCCCCAGCAGGCCAAAGAACTCGCCCTCCTCGATGTCGAAGCTGACGTCGTCGAGGGCCTTGAACGGGGGTGGAGCGTGTTTCCCGGTGCTGGCGTAGACCTTGGAAACCGATTGAAAGCTGATCGCGGGCATGAAGCCCTCGATTGTACGATTTTGGGGGTTTTCAGACCGGGGTTGCGGCCTCGGGCAACAAGGCGCCCACGCCGTACAGGCCGGCCAGGGTGCGCAGCCGCGGCGCCAGGCCGCGCACGGCCAGCGTGTGGCCGGCGTGGCGGCAGCTGCGGCGCAGGCCCAGCAGCACGGCCAGGGCCGAGGAATCGAAGCGCTCCAGCGCGGTGGCGTCGACCACCACCTCGGGGCCGGGCTCGACCGCCGCCGCCTGGCGCAGCATCGCCAGCGCGGCGCGGGCCTGCACGTGGGTCAATTCGGCCGGCAGCACCAGCATGGTCAGCGCTTGTCGGCAGAGGCCGTGGCGTTGGCCTGGTTGCGCTCGTCCAGCGCCTTGATCAGGCCGTCGATGCCCGACTTGTTGATCTGCTCGGCGAACTGCGAGCGGTAGTTGGCCACCAGCCACACACCCAGCACGTTCAGGTCGTAGATCTTCCAGCCCGCGCCCTGGCCGGGCGTGCGCTCCAGCCGGTAGTCCAGCTCGATCGGGTCGCCCCGGCCGATCACCTCGGTGCGCACCGTCACCTCCTTGTCGTCGGCGCCGGCGCGCAGCGGCTTGACCTCGACCTTCTGATCGCTGACCTGCTTGAGCGCGCCGGCGTAGGTGCGCACCAGCAGCACCTTGAAGGCGGTCTGCAGCTGCTGGCGCTGCTCGGGCGTGGCGCGGCGCCAGGCCGGGCCGGCGGCCGAAGCGGTCATGCGCACGAAGTTGACGTTGGGCATGATCTTGCTGTCGACCACGCTGATCACGCGGTCGATGTCGCCGTTCTGCAGCGCCTTGTCGCTGCGGATGAGGGCCAGCACCTCGTTGGACAGGCGGCCGATCATGGCGTCGGGCGCCTCGTCGGCGGCCCAGGCGCCGCTCGCGCCGGCCAGCAGCGCCAAGGCGGCGGCGGAAGATTGCAGGAAACGGCGGCGTTCGGTCAGGCTCATGTTCATCGTCGGTATCGTCGGGGCGCCACGCGGGGCGGATCGGTCAAGCATAAACCGGGCACCCGGGCGCGGGGTGACAAGGCGTTGCACGCGCCGCGCCCCCTTATTGGGCGGGCGTGGCGGGCGGCGCGCTGGCGGGCGGCTCGTCGAGGTCGTAGCGCTCCTCGTCGACCGGCTCGCCGTCGCGCACGTCGTTGCGGCGCTTTTGCAGGAAGGCGTCACGCTGGAAGCTGTAGGGATCCAGCGCGGCCTGGTTCAGCAGCTGCTCCACCCCCAGCAGGCGCGCACGCGTGTCGACCGCCTCCAGCACCGTGAGCGAATTGCGCACCGGCACGTCGTTGATCTGCCCCTGCGGGCGGCCCAGGTAGTCGACCGGCAGGGCGATGGTGTCGCGCAGGGTGGACGGGCCCAGCAGGGGCAGCACCAGGTAAGGGCCGGAGTCGGCGCCCCAGTAGCCCAGGGTCTGGCCGAAGTCCTCGCGGTGGCGCACCAGGTGCATCTCGGTGGCCGGATCGAACAGGCCGCCGATGCCGATGGTGGTGTTGACCACCACGCGCCAGAACGAGTTCAGCGCGCCCTCGGGTTTGGCCTGCAGCACGTTGTTGACGAAGGACCAGACGTCGCCCAGGTTGCCGAAGAAGTTGCCCACGCCAGTGCGCACCGGGCTGGGCAGCACCTCCTTGTAGACGGTGGCCACCGGCTTGATCACCGCCTTGTCCACGCCGTCGTTGAAGCTGGTCATGGCGCGGTTGTAGCTCTCCCACGGGTCGCGCGGGTCGGGGTGCGCCACGGTGGCGCAGCCGGCCAGCAGCAGGGCGGCCAGCAAACCCGCCGCCGCGCCCACGCGGCGCAGGGCCGTCGCTGTGTTGAATGTCATGTTTGAAATCTGCCCATCTGCCGGCGCGCACCCAGGTCTGGCGCGCCGGTCCTCACTCTTGAACCGTCTACTTGCCCTTGCCGGGCGCCGGCTTGCCGCCCGCCTCGGAAGAACTGCCGCTGGCCGCGCTGTTGTAGAGAAACTGGCTGATCAGGTTCTCCAGCACCACCGCCGACTGCGTGTTGCTGACATTATCGCCAGCCTTCAGGTTGGTGTCCGACGCGCCCGCCTCGATGCCCACGTACTGCTCGCCCAGCAGCCCGCTGGTCAGGATCTTGAGCGAGCTGTCGCTGGGAAACTTGTAGCGCGTGTCCATGTCGAGTGCCACCTGCGCCTGAAAGCGCTCGTCGTCGAAACCGATCGAGGCCACCCGCCCAACCACCACGCCGGCGCTCTTGACCGCCGCCTTGGGCTTGAGGCCGCCGATGTTGTCGAAGTGCGCCGTCACCCGGTAGGTGGACTGCCAGCTCAGCGACAACAGGTTGGCCGACTGCAGCGCCAGAAACACCAGCGCCGCCAGCCCCAGCATCACGAACAGGCCGACCCAGACGTCATTCTTACTGCGTCCCATGATGGCGTACCTTCCCCGATTGAACGTCACGAAATGAAATATTGATTGCCTCTGACTGCTGTCCGATCGGCAACGCACGAAACCCGAAGAGCCCGAGGGCCGCGGAGCAGGCCGCGCCAGGGCAGCCGTGGCCGGGGTGTCCCCGGCCACCGGGTGCGCCCCCTCGCAGGGGGGAGACGCAACAACGCGCAGCGTGTGGAGACTGGGGGTGGGTCATTTCAATAACTGAACATCAGCGCGGTCAGGACAAAGTCCAGTCCCAGCACCGCCAGCGAGGCCATCACCACCGTGCGCGTGGTGGCACGCGACACGCCCTCGGCCGTGGGCTTGGACTCGTAGCCCTGCAGCAGCGCCACGAAGGTGACGGCGACGCCGAACACCACGCTCTTGAGCACGCCGTTGCCCAGGTCGGCCCACACGTCCACGCCGCCCTGCATCTGGCTCCAGAAGGCGCCCGGATCGACGCCGATCATCCACACGCTGACCACCCAGCCGCCCAGCACGCCGACCGCGTTGAACACCGCCGTCAGCAGCGGCATGGTGATGACGCCGGCCCAAAAGCGCGGCGCCACGATGCGGCGCATTGGGTCGATGGCCATCATCTCCATCGCCGACAGCTGCTCGCCCGCCTTCATCAGGCCGATCTCGGCCGTGAGCGAGGTGCCCGCGCGCCCGGCAAACAGCAGCGCCGTGACCACCGGCCCCAGCTCGCGCAGCAGCGACAGCGCCACCATCAGGCCCACCGCCTCGGACGAGCCGTAGCGCTGCAGGATGTTGTAGCCCTGCAGCGCCAGCACGAAGCCGACAAACAGCCCCGACACCGCGATGATGGCCAGCGAGTAGTTGCCCAAGAAGTGAATCTGGTCGCGCACCAGCGAAAAGCGCCGCAGCGTGGGCCCCAGCAGCGCCAGCAGGCGGCCGAAAAAGCGCGCCCCCTGCCCCATGGCGGCCAGGCGCGAGCGCACCGCGAAGCCGACGTCGGATGGGCGCCACCAGCTCATCGCGCCACCTCGGCGTCGAAGTCTTCTTCCACCGTCGGCCCCGGGTAATGAAAGCGCACCGGCCCGTCCTCGGTGGCGCCGATGAACTGGCGCACCAGCGCGTTGCTGCTGGCGCGCAACTCGGCCGGCGTGCCGCTGGCGGCCACGCCGCCGTCGGCCAGGATCACCACCTGGTCGGCAATGGCGAAGGTCTCGGCCACGTCGTGCGACACCACGACGCTGGTGATGCCCAGCGCGTCGTTGAGCTGGCGGATCAGGCGCGCGGCGGTGTTCATCGAGATCGGATCCAGCCCGGCGAAGGGCTCGTCGTACATCACCAGCTCCGGGTCGTGCGCGATGGCGCGCGCCAGCGCCACGCGCCGCGCCATGCCGCCCGAAATCTGCGCCGGCATCAAATCGCGCGCGCCGCGCAGGCCCACCGCGTCCAGCTTCATCAGCACGATGTCGCGGATCAGCTCTTCGGTCAGATCGGTCTGCTCGCGCAGCGGAAAGGCCACGTTGTCCAGCACCGACAGGTCGGTGAACAGCGCGCCGAACTGAAACAGCATGCCCATGCGCCGGCGCGCGGCGTACAGCGCGGGCTCGTCCATGCGGCCCACGTCCTGGCCGTCGAACAGCACGGCGCCCTGCTGCGCGCGCTGCTGGCCACCGATCAGGCGCAGCACCGTGGTCTTGCCGCCGCCCGAGGCACCCATCACCGCCGTGACCCGGCCGCGCGGGACGGCGAAGGACACGCCCGACAGCACCGCGCGCTCGCCGTACCCGAAGGTGACGTCGCGCAGTTCGACCAGGGCTTGGGGGTGGGGCGGTGCGGGGTCCATGAAAAACAAAAACCGGCCACCGAGGCCGGACCTTGCATGATACCGGCTTGCCCCGGATGCCGCCCGACGGCGCGAATCACTATTGTTTATATAGCTTGCTGCGCTTGTTCTACCTGGGCCAGAGCCCGATTTGGCTTGAATTTTTCGCACGGGCGGCGGCACCGACTGAAGCGGACGGGCTGATGTCCCGTCCGCCCGCAGCTTCGGCCATCAAGGCGCAGCCGCGGCGCGCGAGGGCACCACCAGGCGCCAGCTCTGCGTGACCAGGGGGGCCCCGGCGGCATTGGTGGTCGTCACCTTCAGGTCCATGAAGCCGCGCTCGGGCCGGCTCTTCGACGGCCGGATCGCCAGCACCTCGGCGCTGGCGCGCAGGCTGTCGCCGGGGCGCATGGGCGCATGAAAGCGCATGTCCTTGAACTCGGCGCCGACGATGGGCGTGCCGCCCAGCAGGCGCGCGTCGACCAGCAGGCGCATGGTGAGCGCCAGGGTCTGCCAGCCGCTGCCCACCAGCTCGCCGAACACGGTGCCCTGCGCGGCGGCTTCGTCCAGGTGCATGGGCTGCGGGTCGTACTGCTGGGCAAAGGCGCGGATCATGTCCCGCGTCACGGTGACGGCGTCGGTCTCGATGCGGTCGCCGACCTCGAAGTCTTCGAGATAGCGCGGCTCGGTGGCGGGCATGTCGATGTCCTTGCGGTCTGGATGCGATGTGCACTATAGTAACTTCAATTTTTGAATGGAGTCAACATGGGCTGGTCCGAAGTGGGCGACACGGTATGCCCCATCGCACGCGCGCTGGCCGTGGTCGGCGACCGCTGGACGGTGCTGATCCTGCGCGAGCTGTTCCTGGGCGTGAAGCGCTTCGAGGAGTTCCAGCTGCAGACGGGCATGTCCTCGCACCTGCTGTCCACGCGCCTCAAGCGCCTGGAAGCCGAAGGCATCGTGGCCCGGCGCCCCTACAGCGAGCGGCCGGTGCGGCACGAGTACCGGCTGACCGACAAGGGACTGGACTTCTATCCGCTGCTGCTGAGCCTGAAGGCCTGGGGCGAAAAATGGGGCGGCTTCGCGCCCAAGGCCAGGCCCGCGCTGAGCATCGTGCACCGCCATTGCGGCCACCCGGCGCGGATCCGGCTGACCTGCCCTTCGTGCGAGGAGCCCTTCGGGCCGAAGGACGTGAACGTCACGCTCGGCCACGCCTTTGAGGCGGAGCGACAGGCGCGCCGCGCGCGTGCCTGAGCCGGCGCGCCGAGCGCTCTACGCGCGCATCGTTCATTCAACTCACCGAGAAACCCATGTTCGATACCAAGATCGCCATCGTCGTGCGCGACGATCTGGCCACCTGGCAAAAACTCAACGTCACGGCCTTCCTGATGAGCGGCATCACCGGCGCCGCGCCCGACATCCTGGGCGAGCCTTATCGCGACGCGGCCGGCAACAGCTATCACAGCCTGTGCATCCAGCCCGTCATCGTGCTGGCGGCCGACGGCGAAACGCTGAAGGCCATCCACCGCCGCGCGCTGGAGCGCAAGGTGCCGCACGGCCTGTACATCGAGGAGATGTTCTCCACCGGGCACGACGCCGCCAACCGCGCGGTGTTCGCGCAGCACGGGCCCGACGGCGCCAAGGTGGTGGGCCTGGCGCTGCGCGAAGACAAGAAGATCGTCGACAAGATCACCAAGGGCGCGCGCATGCACCCCTGATCGATCGGGCCCTCAACGCGGCAGATCGCTTGCGCCCATCAGGAACTCATCCACCGCGCGCGCCGCCTGGCGGCCCTCGCGAATCGCCCACACCACCAGGCTTTGTCCGCGCCGCATGTCGCCGGCGGCAAACACCTTGTTCACGTTGGTGGTGTAGCAGCCCTTGAGGTCGGTGGTGGCCTTGGCGTTGCCGCGCGCGTCCTTGGCCACGCCGAAAGCCTCCAGCACGCTGGCCACCGGGTTGGTGAAGCCCATGGCCAGCAGCACCAGGTCGGCCGGCCATTCCTTCTCGGTGCCGGGCACCTCGTTGAACTTGCCGTCCTGCAGCTGCACCTGCACGGTCCTGAGGGCCTTGACCTTGCCGGTCTTGCCGCCCTTGCCGTCGCCGAGGAAGGTCTTGGTGGCGATGGCGAACTCGCGCTGCACGCCCTCCTCGTGGCTGGAGCTGGTGCGCAGCTTGATCGGCCAGTAGGGCCAGGTCAGCGGGCCGTTCTCGTGCTCGGGCGGCATGGGCATGACTTCGAACTGCGTCACGCTCAGCGCGCCATGGCGGTTGCTGGTGCCCACGCAGTCGCTGCCGGTGTCGCCGCCGCCGATGACGATGACGTGCTTGCCCTTGGCACTGATGGCACCCGCCACCTTGTCGCCGGCATTGGCGCGGTTTTGCTGCGGCAGCATTTCCATCGCGAAGTGGATGCCGTCCAGCTCGCGCCCCGGCACGGGCAGGTCGCGCGAATGCTCGGCGCCGCCGGCCAGCACCACGGCGTCGAACTCCTGCATCAGCTGCGCGGCCGAGACGGTCTCGCGCGACAGATTGGTGACCTTGGCGCCCGGGCCCTCGCCGGGCAGACCGCCCACCAGCACGCCGGTGCGAAACACCACGCCCTCACCCTGCATCTGCGCCACGCGCTTGTCGATGTGCGACTTGTCGAGCTTGAAGTCGGGGATGCCGTAGCGCAGCAGACCGCCGATGCGGTCGTTCTTCTCGAACACCGTCACCGCATGGCCGGCGCGCGCCAGCTGCTGCGCCGCCGCCAGGCCCGAGGGGCCCGAGCCGACCACCGCCACCGCCTTGCCGGTCTTGCGCGCGGCCGGGCGCGGCACCACCCAGCCCTCGGCCCAAGCGCGGTCGATGATGGCATGCTCGATGCTCTTGATGCCCACCGGGTCGCTGTTGATGTTGAGCACGCAGGCGGCCTCGCAGGGCGCGGGGCAGATGCGGCCGGTGAACTCGGGGAAGTTGTTGGTCGAGTCCAGCACCGTGAAGGCGTTCTTCCAGTCGTTGCGGTAGACCAGATCGTTGAAGTCCGGAATGATGTTGTTGACTGGGCAGCCGCTGCTGCAAAAGGGCGTGCCGCAGTCCATGCAGCGCGCGCCCTGCTGGCGCGCCTGGTCCTCGGTCAGGCCGATGACGAATTCCTTGTAATTGGTGACGCGCTCGGCGACGGGGGCGTAACCCTCCTCGATGCGGTCGAATTCCAGAAAGCCGGTGATCTTTCCCATGGTGTGATTCCTTGATCCTGTGCCAGCGCCTCACTTGGCCGCGGATACTTCTTTTTTGATAGCCTTCGGCGCTTTGTGTGCTTGGGCCGCGGCCGATTTTTTCTCGTGCATGTGATGCAGCGCGCGCTGGTACTCGGTGGGCAGCACCTTGACGAAGCGCGCGCGCGTGGCGGCCCAGTCGTCCAGCAGTTCGCGCGCGCGGCGGCTGCCGGTGCGGCGCAGGTGCTCGTCCATCAGGGCCTTGAGCTGCTCCTCGTCGGTCTGGCCGCGGTGCCAGTGGCCGGGCTCGCCGCCGGCCTTCTGCTCGGCCGCGGGCAGCACCTTTTCCAGCGCGACGGTGGCGCGGTTGCAGCGCTGGGCGAACTGGCCGTCCTCGTCGTACACGTAGGCCACGCCGCCCGACATGCCGGCGGCGAAGTTGCGGCCGGTCTTGCCCAGCACCACCACGGTGCCGCCGGTCATGTATTCGCAGCCGTGGTCGCCCGTGCCCTCGACCACCGCCGAGGCGCCCGACAGGCGCACCGCAAAGCGCTCGCCGGCCACGCCGGCAAAAAAGGCCTGGCCGCTGGTGGCGCCGTACAGCACGGTGTTGCCGACGATGATGTTGTCGTGCGCCTTGCCGCCGAAGTCCAGGCTGGGACGCACGGCGATGCGCCCGCCCGACAGGCCCTTGCCGGTGTAGTCGTTGGCGTCGCCGATCAGCTGCAGCGTGATGCCGCGGCACAGGAAGGCGCCGAAGCTCTGTCCGCCCGTGCCCTCCAGCTGGATGCGGATGGTCTCGTCGGGCAGGCCCTCGGGGTGCACCTTGGTCACCGCGCCCGAAAGCATGGCGCCCACCGAGCGGTTGACGTTGCGCGCCGTGTCCATGATCTTGACCGCCTCGCCGCGCTCGATGGCGGGCTGGCATTTCTCGATCAGGCGCACGTCCAGCGCATGGGCCAGGCCGTGGTCCTGCTTCTCGACGTGGTGGCGCGCCACCTCGGCCGGCGCCTGGGGCTGGGCCAGCAGGCGCGAGAAGTCCAGGCCCCTGGCCTTCCAGTGGGCGATGCCCTCGCTCATGTCCAGCAGGTCGCTGCGGCCGATCAAATCATCGAACTTGCGGATGCCCAGCTGCGCCATGATCTGGCGCACTTCCTCGGCGACGAAGAAGAAGTAGTTGACCACGTGCTCGGGCCGGCCGGTGAAGCGCTTGCGCAGCACCGGGTCCTGCGTGGCGATGCCGGTGGGGCAGGTGTTGAGGTGGCACTTGCGCATCATGATGCAGCCCTCGACCACCAGCGGCGCGGTGGCGAAGCCGAACTCGTCGGCGCCCAGCAGCGCGCCGATGGCGACGTCGCGGCCGGTCTTCATCTGGCCGTCGGCCTGCACGCGGATGCGGCCGCGCAGGCGGTTCAGCACCAGGGTCTGCTGCGTCTCGGCCAGGCCGATTTCCCACGGGCTGCCGGCGTGCTTGATGCTGGACCAGGGCGAGGCGCCGGTGCCGCCGTCGTGCCCGGCGATCACCACGTGGTCGCTCTTGCACTTGGCCACGCCGGCGGCGATGGTGCCCACGCCCACCTCGCTCACCAGCTTGACGCTGATGTCGCTGTGCGGCGCCACGTTCTTCAGGTCGTGGATCAGCTGCGCCAGGTCCTCGATCGAATAGATGTCGTGGTGCGGCGGCGGGCTGATCAGGCCCACGCCGGGGACGCTGTGGCGCAGCCGGCCGATGTAGTCGCTGACCTTGCCGCCGGGCAGCTGGCCGCCCTCGCCCGGCTTGGCGCCCTGCGCCATCTTGATCTGGATCTGGTCGGCGCTGGCCAGGTATTCGGCCGTGACGCCGAAGCGCCCCGAGGCCACCTGCTTGATGCGGCTGCGCAGGCTGTCGCCGTCCTGCAGCGGCACGTCGACCTCGACCACGTCGGGGCCGATGACCGAGGCCAGGGTCTCGCCCTTCTTGATGGCGATGCCGCTCAGCTCCTTGCGATAGCGCGCGGCGTCCTCGCCGCCCTCGCCGGTGTTGCTCTTGCCGCCGATGCGGTTCATGGCCACGGCCAGGGTGGCGTGCGCCTCGGTGCTGATCGAGCCCAGCGACATGGCGCCGGTGGCGAAGCGCTTGACGATGTCCTTGGCCGGCTCGACCTCGTCGACCGGGATCGCCTTGGCGGGATCGACCTTGAACTGGAACAGGCCGCGCAGCGTCATGTGGCGGCGGCTCTGGTCGTTGATGATCTGCGCGTATTCCTTGTAGGTGTTCCAGTTGCCGCCGCGCGCGGCGTGCTGCAGCTTGGCGATGGCGTCGGGCGTCCACATGTGCTCGTCGCCACGCGTGCGCCAGGCGTAGTCGCCGCCGGTCTCCAGCATGGTGGCCAGCGTGGGGTCGCCGCCAAAGGCGGCGCGGTGGCAGCGGATGGCCTCCTCGGCGATCTCGAACACGCCGATGCCCTGCACGCGGCTGGCGGTGCCGGTGAAGTACTTGTCCACCGTGTCGCTGTTGATGCCGATGGCCTCGAACAGCTGCGCGCCGCAGTAGCTCATGTAGGTGGACACGCCCATCTTGGACATGATCTTGGACAGGCCCTTGCCGATCGCCTTGACGTAGTTGGCGATCGCCTTGTGGGCGCTCAAGTCGCCCGGCAGGTCCTTGTGAATGGCGGCCAGCGACTCCATGGCCAGCCAGGGGTAGACGCCCTCGGCGCCATAGCCGGCCAGCACGGCGAAGTGGTGCACCTCGCGCGCGCTGCCGGTCTCGACCACCAGGCCGGCGTTGGTGCGCAGGCCCTCGCGGATCAGGTGCTGGTGGATGCTGGACAGCGCCAGCAGCGCCGGGATGGCCACGCGCTCGCGACCCAGCGCGCGGTCGCTGATGATGAGGATGTTGTGGCCGCCCTTGATGGCGTCGACCGCCTGCGCGCTCAGGCTGGCCAGGCGCGCCTCCACGCCGCGCGCGCCCCAGGCCAGCGGGTAGGTGATGTCGAGCACCGCCGAGCTGAACTTGCCCTGCGTGTGCTTGCGAATATCGCGCAGCTTGGCCATGTCGGCGGCGTCCAGCACCGGCTGGCTCACTTCAAGCCGCATCGGCGGGTTGACCTGGTTGATGTCCAGCAGGTTGGGCTTGGGGCCGATGAAGCTGACCAGGCTCATCACGATGGCCTCGCGGATCGGGTCGATCGGCGGGTTGGTGACCTGCGCGAACATCTGCTTGAAGTAGTTGTACAGCGGCTTGTTCTTGCTGGAGAGCACGGCCAGCGGGCTGTCGTTGCCCATCGAGCCGATGCCCTCCTCGCCGTTGGCGGCCATCGGGCTGAGCAGGAACTTGACGTCTTCCTGCGTGTAGCCGAAGGCCTGCTGCAAATCGAGCAGCGCGCGCGAGGTGCTTTCGACGCCGCTGGACTGCGGCTCGGTCTCGTCGATCGGCAGCTCGTAGGCGTCGGCGCCGGCCACCGGCTTGACGACGTCGTCCAGGCGGATGCGCAAGTCCTCGATCCAGCGCTTGTAGGGCTTGGCGTTGGCCAGCGTGGCCTTGACCTCCTCGTCCTCGATCATGCGGCCCTGGTCCAGGTCGATCAGGAACATCTTGCCGGGCTGCAGGCGCCATTTCTTGACGATCTTGTGCTCCGGAATCGGCAGCACGCCGGACTCGGAGCCCATGATGACCAGGCCGTCGTCGGTGATGCAATAGCGGCTGGGGCGCAGGCCGTTGCGGTCCAGCGTGGCGCCGATCTGGCGGCCGTCGGTGAAGACGATGGAGGCCGGGCCGTCCCAGGGCTCGAGCATGCTGGCGTGGTATTCATAGAAGGCGCGGCGGCGCTCGTCCATGGTGGTGTGCTGCTCCCAGGGCTCGGGAATCATCATCATCATGGCCTGCGCCAGCGGGTAGCCGGCCATGGTGAGCAGTTCCAGGCAGTTGTCGAAGATGGCGGTGTCGGACTGGTGCGGAAAGCTGATCGGGTAGAGCTTTTGCAGGTCGGCAGCCAGCACCGGCGAGCTCATCACGCCTTCGCGCGCGCGCATCCAGTTGTAGTTGCCGCGCACGGTGTTGATCTCGCCGTTGTGCGCGATGTAGCGGTAGGGGTGCGCCAGCGGCCACTCGGGGAAGGTGTTGGTCGAAAAGCGTTGGTGCACCAGGCCCAGGGCCGAAACGCAGCGCTCGTCCTGCAAGTCCAGATAGTAAGTGCCCACTTGATCGGCCAGCAGCAGGCCCTTGTAGATCACCGTGCGGCTGCTCATGCTGGGGACGTAATACTCCTTGCTGTAGCGCAGCCCCAGCGCCTGGATGTGGGCGCTGGCGGTCTTGCGGATGACGTAGAGCTTGCGCTCCAGCGCGTCCTGCACGATCACGTCGTGGCCGCGGCCGATGAACACCTGGCGGATGATCGGCTCTTTGTCGCGCACCGTGGGCGACATCGGCATCTCGCGGTTGACCGGCACGTCGCGCCAGCCCAGCAGCACCTGGCCCTCCAGCTTGATGGCGCGCTCCAGCTCTTCCTCGCAAGCCAGGCGGCTGGCGTGCTCCTTGGGCAGAAAGATCATGCCCACGCCGTATTCGCCGGGCGGCGGCAGCTCCACCCCCTGCTTGGCCATCTCGGCGCGGTACAGCGCGTCGGGCAGCTGGATCAGGATGCCCGCGCCGTCGCCCATCAGCGCATCGGCGCCCACCGCGCCGCGGTGGTCGAGGTTCTGCAGGATCTTGAGCGCGTTGCCGATGATGGCGTGGCTTTTCTCGCCCCGGATGTGGGCCACGAAACCGACCCCGCAAGCGTCGTGCTCATGCGCCGGGTCGTACAGGCCACGGGCGCGCAAATGTTCTTGTTCAGTCGGCGTGGACATCGAGGGCTCCATCAATCGCAACACAAAAGGGACCCGAGCATATTGCGCCGCAGCAAAATTGCCAAGCACTTTAAATGGGGTCAGATCATAATTAATTTTTTATTTCTGACGATGTCCATTAAATAGGGACATATCAATTTATGGCGCACTATCGCCGTCACGATGCTGAATGCGCAGCCTCACCCCGTCGCCCTGGGTGGCCGCCCGCGGCGGGCCTGCTGCAAGCGGCGCTTTGTGCGGCGTTCCAGATCGGCGATGAAGGCGGCATCGCCCAGCGCACGGCCCGCATGCACGCCCTGCGCCAGCTCGGCCTGGGTGGCGGAACCCTGCGCCGCCTCCACCAGTTGCGCATAGGCGCGCTCGCGCTCGAACGGGGTGTTGCCCAGCGCCCAATACAAGGGGTGGGGCGAAATCAGCGGATCGACGCGCAGGCCCACCAGATGGCCGTAGCTGGACCAGGGATAGTCCGCCGCGCCGGCCACCATGCCGGCGCGCACCGGATTGAGGTCGATGTAGGCCATGCACGCCAGCAGGTAGCGCTCGGACTCGATCAGCGTGCTGCGGTAGCGCCCCTCGAACAGCGTGCCGCTGCGCTCGTGGCGGCGGTTGAAGTGGCGCACATAGCTGCGCCCCAGCGCCTGCATCAGGCGCGGCACCCCTTCGGCCGTCGCCGGCGTCACCAACAGGTGCAGGTGATTGCTCATCAGCACGTAGGCATGCACCGCGACCTGCGCCGCCGCACCGTACTCCTGGATGCCCTCCAGCAGCCGGCGCCGGTCCTCGTCGTCCAGCACCACCACCTGTCGGTTGTTGCCGCGCTGGATGATGTGATGGGCATAGCCGGGGACGGTCAGTCGGGCGTGGCGGGCCATGAGGCACCTCGGGTCAAAATTGTGATCTGACCCCAATTATCGTCCCGTGATCACGCGCCACGGATCCGGTCCAGCCGGCAGGCGCTCCAGCAGCGATTCGGCCTGACTCAACCCCAGCTTGCGGTAGCTCTCCCACTGCGCGTCGTCGAAAAACTGGTCGGCGGTCGACTCCTGCGGAAAGTCCGGGTGCGTGGCCTGGTATTGCACCAAATCCAGGCTGGCGTCCTGCGTCAGGCGGGGCTTGACGAACACCAGGGTGCAGATGGCGGCCGGCACGTCGCCCGCGGCCGGCAGCGCCACCCGGTAGCCGAGCAGGTACTGATGCCCCTGGCGTGAACCGCGCTCGAAGCCGCCCGGATTGCCGAACAGCTCGACCATCTCGGCCGGCGGCGCGAGCGGCTCGAACACCGCGCCGAAGTCCACGCGCGCCAGCCGCATCAGGTTGGCGACGTCGCCGAAGCGATAGTCGGGGTCGGCGCCGTTGTCCAGCGCCAGGATGAAGTCGACGCGCCGACGCAGCAGCTCATAGACGGCGGTGTTGTCGAAATGCCCGCCGTCGGTGAGATACCAGAAGCGCTCGCCGATGCCGAAAAACTGGCCACGCAGCTCGCGGTACAGGTGCAGCTGGGTCGCGAACACCCAGGCGCCGACATCGTGGGCGCGCGCGGCGGCGGCCCGCCACCAGTAGCCCAGGCGCATGTTCAGCAGCACCGCCAGCAGCGCGCGCTCGGGCGTGGTTCCGCGCCCCAGTCCCGGTGCGAACGCGGCGCCCGAGACCCCGATCCAGCGCCCCAGCGACAGGCGCTCGAAGCCGCCCGGCCCGGCGTCGCTGCGCGCGTGCAAGCGGCCGTCGACCAGATAGCCCGCGGGCGTGACCGCCAGCGGCAGGCCCTTGCGATCCTGGTACACCAGCGCGCTGCGCGACACCACCGTGTCGTTGATCGTGACGTTGATCAGGTGCAGCGGCGCCAGAGAGCAGGGCTCGCCGCCCGGCTTGCCGTAGTACTGGTCGAGCGACATGTCGTCGCGCGGATGCGCCTCGGTGATGGCGGCGCCGCGCGCAGTGGCGGCGCGCCCCGCGTTGCTGGCGCCCAGGTAGGCGCGCACGATGCGGGCCGTGTACAGGTTCTGCAGTGTCGACAGATTCAGAAACTGCAGGGTCACGCCGGTGATCAGCCCCAGCGCCAGCAGCACCCCCAGCGCCGGCCAGGGCACCCGCTGCAGATCCTCGCCCGCCAGCCAGACCGCGGCCGCGCCCCACATCAGCAGCAGCCACAGCCCCAGCAGCAGCGCCAGCAGCATGGGCACCACGCGCATCAGCATCCGCTTGGCACCGGCGTCCGGCGCCGCTGCGCCACCGGACGGCCAGAGTTTCTGCAGGCTGAGCAGCACGGCCGCAAACGCGGCCACGCTGGCGCCGTTGGGGCCGGGCCCCGACTCGATCCAGCGCCAGGCGGCGGTGGCCGCGACCAGCACCAGCGCCACCGCCAGCAACGACAGGGCGATGCGTGTGGCGCGCGTCAGCCACTGCGTCAGCCGCGTGCGCGTCACCCGCATCGCTTCGCGCGCACCGCCGCCTTCCGGCGCCAGCGCGCCGCACGTCCAGCCAATGGCGAACCACAGCCAGCCCAGCCAGGCCACCACGCCGGCCAGCACCGCCCACCGGGCCCAGGCCTGGCCCCAGCCGGCGCCGGCAATCACCGGCCCGGCAACGAACGCGAGGATCGACGAGCGCGTCAGCAGCCCCGCCGCCCAGCGCGCCCCGGCCGAGCCCCCCGCCTGCGCCGGCAACTCGGTGCACCAGTAGCCCACCCCCAGCGGCAGCACCGCCAGCAGCGCCACCGCCAGCGCGAGCCACAGATACAGCGCACCAGCGGCCCACGCGCCCGGCAGCGCCGGCAGCCACCCGGCCAGCACCGGCGCCGAAGCCAGGTTCAGCACCACCAGCAGCGCCAGCGGCAGCAGCAGCAGCGAGATGCCGATCACGTAGTGCACCGCAATGAGGTTGCGCAGCCACAGCACCAGCATGTAGAAATAGTCGCCGCCGCCGTTGGGGGCCAGGTAGCGGCCGCTGTCGCGCAGCCATTCCAGTGCGCTTGCCTCGGATGCCCGGCTGCCTCCGACGTCCTCGGCGCGCTGCTCGACCGCGGCCAGCCGCGCCAGCGCGTCGGCGCGCGCCTGCATCAGCTCGTCCGGCGACGGCGGCGTGCTGGCGCCGCGGCGCACCGCATCCGGCGTGAACAGGCTGCCCATGAAGCTGCCGGCATAGCCGCCGCCCGACACGGTGGACAGGTAATCGAAGCCGTCGAGCCGGCCGGCGCGCGCCAGCGCCTGCAGCGCGCCCAGCGAGATCGTGGCGCTGCGAATGCCGCCGCCCGACAGGGCCAGCCCCGCGCGCGGCGCATCGGCCGGCTGCCCGATGCGCTCGCGCCGCCAGCGCAGGCGCGCGGCCTCGGCCCCTCGCCAGTCGGCGTCATCGGGCGCGGGTCGGTGGCTTCGCACGTCGATCTCCTGGGCGCCGCGCGGGTCGGCCCGCGGCAGCGCGATTCAGTGTGACGCACCCCTGGGCGCCTGACAAGCCCTGCTTCGCCGGCAGGGCCGCTTGCCCGCCTCGTGCAAGCTGGATCTCGGAAGTCCCCGCCATCAGGCGCCGGCCGCGGCCACCACCCATAATGCCCGCATGCCCCGCCCCAGCCAGCTTCTGCATCCCCAGCGCGAACCCGCGCCCACCCGCCCCGCCGCCACCGTCCTGCTGCTGCGCGATGCCGCCGATGGGCTGCAGGTGCTGATGACGCGGCGCTCGAAAACAGCCAGCTTCGCGCCCGGCGCCTACGTGTTTCCGGGCGGCGGCATCGACGCCGCCGATGCCGCCGCGCACCCGCTGGCCACGCGCCGGCCGACGCAGAGCGACGCGCACCTGACGCAGGCCATCGCCGCCATCCGCGAAAGCTTCGAGGAGCTGGGCGTGCTGCTGGCGCACCGGGCCGACGGCAGCCTGGCCACGCCCGAGGACATCGCCGCCCTGCAGCGCGAGCAGCCGCTGGCCGCCCAATGCGCCGCGCGCGGCCTGACCTTGGCCGCGGCCAATGTCTACGTGCTGGCGCACTGGATCACCGACCGCGACCTGCCGCGCCGTTTCGACGTGCCCTTTCTGGTGGCCCGCATGCCCCCGGGGCAAACGCCGGTGGCCGACGAGGCCGAGCAGTTCGAGCCGGTGTGGCTGCGCCCGGCCGACGCGCTGGCGCGCCACGCGGCGGGCGAGTTCTTCATCATCTTTCCCACCATCCGCACGCTGGAGCGCCTGCAGAAGTACGCGACGGTGGACGCCGTGCTGGCCGCCTGCGCGGGCGAGCAGCCGCTGTGGACCAGTTGCCCGCGCGCCGGCTTTCTCGCCGGCAAGGAGGCGCGCTACATGGAGCACGAGATGCCCTACGGCGAGCTGCAGCTGGTCAGCCCCGACGGGCAGATCGTGCACGCGCTGGACTGGCAGACCGAGCGCCCGGTGCCGCTGCTGAAAAACCTGCAACGCCTGACCGCGCCCAACCCCGGCTTCATGACCGGCCCCGGCACCAACAGCTACCTGGTGGGCGACCCGCGCACCGGCCACATCGCCATCGACCCCGGCCCGGCCGACGCCGCCCACATCGAGCGCCTGTGGCGCGCGGCGGGTGGCGACATCCGCGCCATCGTCTGCACCCACTCGCACCCCGACCACGCTCCCGGCGCGCCCCTGCTGCAGCGCCTGTGCGCCGGCAAGCCGCCCATCCTGGGCCTGCCCTCGCAGCCCACGGCGCGCGCCAACAGCGCCTTCACGCCCGATCGGTCGCTACAAAACAATGAGCTGATCGCGCTTGTCGGGCAAGGGCCGGAAGGCGAAATCACCCATACCCTGCGCGTCATCCACACGCCTGGCCACGCCGCCAACCACCTGTGCCTGCTGCTGCAGGAAGACGCCCTGCTGTTCAGCGGCGACCACATCCTGAACGGCAGCACCACCGTCGTCGACCCGCCCGATGGCGACATGACGGCCTATCTGGACTCGCTGGATCGGCTGGATGCTGCCTGCGCCGAACACGGCGTCGACTTCATCCTGCCCGCGCACGGCCACGTGCTGGGCTTTGCGCGCCGCGTCATCGCCCAGCTCAAGGCGCACCGCCTGGCGCGCGAGGCCAAGGTGCTGGCCGCCATGCGCGCCGACCCCGACGGCACGATGGACGACTGGGTGGCCAAGGTCTACGACGACGTGCCACCGCAGGTGTGGCCCGTGGCCAAGCGCTCGCTGCTGGCGCACGTGGAGCGCATCCAGGCGACGGCGCCGGGCAATGATTGAGCGGCTTTTGGGCGTTGGAAGCGCCGTCGGCCGGGATGTGCGCCCGGCGACGCACCTACTTTTCTTGTGCGCACAAGAAAAGTAGGCAAAAGAAAGCGCCCCCAAGTCTGCGACCCCTTCGCGTTGCTACGGGGCAGACCTGCGTCACGGCGCTTGCGGGGTGCGCCGCAGAACTCACTGCGCGCTGGCGCGCTCCGTTCAAACAACCGCGGCGAGTCAGAGCACGAAGCGCGTGCATCCTGCGGTGCACGCGCCACCCCGCAATCACCGCGCCGCAGGCGCAGCCACAGGGGTTTGATACGGGTACTTGCCGAGGCCGAGCGCAGCGATGGCCCGTGTGGGGTTTCCACTCCCCTCTGGCCGTGCCGAGAAGCGCAGCGGCTGGGGCGGGCATGGGCAGCGCAGCATGCCCATGCTTCGTGTTCTGACTTGCTGCGGTTGTCTGAGCGAAGTGAGCGCAGTGAACGAAGCGAGTTCCGCAGCACCGCCCCAGACGCGAGCATCGCAGGTTGCCCGCAGCGAAGCGCAGGGACACGGCCAGTGGGGTCGCCTTTTCTTTGCCTACTTTCTTTTGGCGACGCAAAAGAAAGTGGGTGCGCCGCCGGGCGCATATCCCGGCCAGCCGATGCATCCAACGCCACAAGCCCCTCACCCCAACCCTCTCCCCAAAGGGGCGAGGGAGAAAAAAGTGAAGCCCACCGATACGCCGGATTCTGTGCGCACCGGTTGCCCGGCACGTGACCGCCATCAATCTGGGCCGCCGGTCGCCCGGACGGCTCGGTGCCACCTACCCGCCAGCTCCTCGGGTCAAGTCAACGCTGGCCTACTTGGTGTTGCTGCGCGCAGAGATTGCCCGTTTCACCCGAACTCAATCGGCTCGTCTCTGTTGCTCTGATCCTCACCTCACGGTGGACAGCCGTTAGCTGCTGCGCTGCCCTGTGCAGTCCGGACGTTCCTCCAGCGCGCCCTTTCGGGACTTGCGCCAGCGGCGGTCTGGTGAGCTTCACGGGCTGCATTATCGCGGCTGCGCATAACCATCGGGGTGACGGCGTCGCCTTCGCCGGCCACAATGCGCGCTTTCAGCCACGACACGGGACCGAACGACCATGAAATTCGACAACATCCTGCAGACCATCGGCCGCACGCCCGAGGTGCGCATCAACCGCCTGTTCGGCCCCGGCCACCAGGTGTGGATCAAGTGCGAGCGAGCCAACCCCGGCGGCTCGCTGAAGGACCGCATCGCGCTGGCCATGGTCGAGGCGGCCGAGAAAAGCGGCGCGCTCAAGCCGGGCGGCACCATCATCGAGCCCACCAGCGGCAACACCGGCGTCGGCCTGGCGATGGTCGCCGCCGTCAAAGGCTACCAGATCGTGCTGGTGATGCCCGACAGCATGAGCATCGAGCGCCGGCGCCTGATGCTGGCCTATGGCGCCACGTTCGACCTGACGCCCAAGGACAAGGGCATGAACGGCGCCATCGCCCGCGCGCAGGAGCTGGCGGCGCAAACCCCGGGCAGCTGGATTCCGCAGCAGTTCGACAACCCGGCCAACGCCGACGTGCACCAGCGCACCACCGCGCAGGAGATATTGGCCGACTTTCCCGAGGGGCTGGACGTGCTGGTGACCGGCGTGGGCACGGGCGGGCACCTGACGGGTTGCGCGCGCCTGCTCAAGGCCAAGTGGCCGCAGCTGAAGGTGTTTGCCGTCGAGCCCAGCGGCTCGCCCGTGATCAGCGGCGGCGCGCCCGGCCCGCACACCATCCAGGGCCTGGGCGCGGGTTTCATCCCGAAGAACCTCGACACCAGTTTGCTCGACGGCGTGATCACCATCGACAACGACGAGGCGCGCGAGTGGGGCCGGCGCAGCGCGCGCGAGGAAGGCCTGCTGGTGGGCATCAGCAGCGGCGCCACGCTGGCGGCCATCGCCAAAAAGCTGCCCGAACTGCCCGCGGGCAGCCGCGTGCTGGGCTTCAACTACGACACGGGCGAGCGCTATCTGTCGGTGGACGGCTACCTGCCCGCCTGACGGCCTCTTGCGCCGCGCGCCCGATGGTCAGGCGCGCTCGGCCGGCCGCGGATAGATCCAGGGCCCCAGGCGCGCGCCGTCGAAGGGCTGCCACCGGCCCTCGGGCTGCGCCAGGCGGTCGGCCAGGGCATACAGCACGGCGGGGTGGACGGCCATGCCCAGGTGGCTGGCCAGCACCTCGATGTTCTCGGCCCGCGCGCCGGCCTTTTCGAGGCTGCACTGCCAGGCCACCACGCCGTCGCTGCGGCTGTAGATGGAGGTGGTGGGCACGCGCGGCGTGGGGCGCACCTGGCTCCACAGCGCCTCGTCTTCGGCGCTGCGGCCGCTCACCGCCTCGTAGATGTGCCAGGCGTTGGTGGCGCGGCCGCTGCCGGCGAACGGGCTGCCCAGGGTGACGACGTCGCGCACCTCGCCGGTGTGCTCGGCCGCCAGCATGCGCGCGTACATGCCGCCCAGGCTCCAGCCCACCAGGCTGACCTTCTGGCCGCTGTCGTCGGCCAGCTTTTTCAGCAGGTCGGCCATGCCCTTTTCAACGCCCGGGCGCGGGCCCAGGTTGCGGCCCTGGCCCCAGCCGTGCACCTCGTAGTTACGGTAGCGCAGGTAGCGGCGCAGCAGGCCGGTGGAGGCGTCGCTGGCCACCAGGCCCGGCAGCACCAGCACCGCGTGGCCGTCGCCCTTGGGCGCCAGGCGCAGCAGCGGCCACCAGGCCACGCTGGCGGCGGCTTCCCACAGGGCGCGGCCCTCGGCCAGCAGCAGCAGGCGCGAGGGCGGTGCAATCGGTCGGTCGTACGTGACAGCGCTCATGAAGCTTCCCCTTCAGGTCAAGACGGTACCACGCGGTTATCCGAGGTATTTGCTCTTCAGGTAATCCAGATAAGCCCGCGATTCGCCGGAAATGTAGGGCGACACCAGGGTCAAGGTGTAGAACGCGGCCAGGCCGGGGTCGGCGTCGCGCCCGTCGCGCCCGGGGATGAAGCCCTCGAAGGACAGCCAGCAGGTGGTGGTGAAGACGATCTGCAGCGCCAGGATGCGCGCCTGCTCGTGGCTGGCCTGCAACACGCCGGCCGCCATCAGCTGCGCCACCAGCGCCTGCGCCGACAGCAGGTTGCCCGCCGTCAGGGCCTGGGTGCGGCGGCCCAGCTCGGGGTATTCGCGCGCCAGGTGCGCCATGTCGCGGTAGATGAAGCGCGATTCGGCAATGGTCTCGTAGTGCAGGTGCAGCGCCAGCCAGAAGTCGTCCACCGCCGCGATGCGCTGCGTGCCGCTGCCCAGCGCCTGCAGCTTGTGCTCGAAGCGCGCGAACAGCACGGTGACGATCTGCTCCTTGGTCTTGAAGTGATAGTGCAGGTTGCCGGGGCTGATGCCCAGCTCGGCCGCGATCTTGTGGGTGGACACCGTGGCCAGCCCCTCGGCGTTGAACAGCGCCAGGCAGGTGGCCAGGATGCGCTCGCGGGTGGAGGTGGCCATGGTGGCGCGCGGCGGCGGGCGATCAATCCTTGGCGCGCCCGGCGCGCGGCGCGGTCTTGGCGGCGGGCTTGCGCGGCGCCTTGCGCAATTGCGCCAGCTCGGCCTTCAGCTGGGCGATCTCGGCGCGCAGGGCGGCCACTTCGTCGGGGCCGGGCCAGCCCAGGCGCTGCAGCGCGCCGGCCACGCGCTGGTCGAACACGTCCTCGAACTTGCGAAAGCCGAAGCTGTCGAGCGAGGGAAAGCCCAGGCCCGGCGCGGGCGCCGGCGCCCCCGTGGCCTTGGCGTGCGGGCCCAGGCCCAGCAGGTTGTCCAGCCGAAAGGCCTTCAGGCCGGCGCGCAGCAGCTCTTCGGTGCTGGGCAGGCCGGCGGCGGCGTGCGGCGGCTCCGCCGGGGCGGGCGCAGCGGCCGGGGCCGTGGCGCGCTGGCGCCGCGGCGGGGTGGGCGCGGTGGTCTTGCTGGCCATGGATGACTCCTGCTGAAGACCCGAGGATAAGGGAGAAGGCCTGCGCCCACGGTCGCAAGCGACGCATGGGCGCAGGCCTTCTCCGGGGACCTGACGCTGACGATGGCCCGGTGCGGGCCACCGGGCGGCCGATCAGGCGGCCTTGCGCGCGCCGCGGCGGGCGGCGGGGCGCTTGGCGGAGCGCACGGGCTTGGCGACCACGTCGGTCACTTCGGCCTCGGCCTGCTCGGCCTTGGCGACGAAGGCCTCGGCACGCTCTTCGACGCGCTGGGCGCCGGCGGCGACCTTGTCGGCCAGCTTGGCCGACAGCTCGGCCACCGGCAGTTGCAGCGACACCACGCCGTTGACGAACTGGCGCACGGCGGGCGAATCGATCATCACGGCGCGCTGGGTGGCGGCGTCGATGCCGCTGGTGGCGGCCACGGCCACGCGGTCGAACACGGTGACGGCGGTGTTGGTGCCGGCCTCCAGGCGCTGCAGCACCATGTCGCTCCACTTGGCGCCGGTCTGCAGCCACTGGTCACGGGCGGCGTCGCTCAGCACGGAAGGCTGGTGCGCGCGAAAGGCGTTCTGGCGCGCGGCAATGCGGGCCAGCGCGCCCTGCACGCCCTTGCAATAGGCGGCGGCGAAGGTCTTGGCGGCGGCGTTGTAGGACTCGACCACGCGGGTGTTGGCGGCGGCGAGGTTCTCGATGGCGGAAAGGGTTTGCTTGGTCATGTGAAAGCTCCTGGTAAACAAGCCATGCACGATGGCGATGGGATGATTGTCGCGGGTAAACCCTAGGGTCTGCCAACCAAAAACCATCAAAAACTAGGGCGATTGACCTAATTTGCCCCAAAAACAACAAAACCGCAGACGCGGCCATCGCGCTGCGGTTTTTGTAGCTGCCGACGCTTGTCCAACAAGCGCCAGAGGGCGATAAGACCCTCGATCAGCGCCCCAGCGCCTGCAGCGCGGCAATGCGCTGCTCCATCGGCGGGTGGGTCGAAAACAGCTGGCCGATGCCGCCGGCGATGCCCATGGCGGCCAGGTTCTTGGGCATGCCCTGGCCTTCGGCGTGCATGCCGCCCAGGCGCTGCAGCGCGGCGATCATGTTGCGCGCGCTGCCCGTCAGCTGGGCCGAGCCGGCGTCGGCGCGAAACTCGCGCTGGCGCGAGAACCAGGCCACCACGATGCCGGCCAGAAAGCCGAACAGGATGTCGAGCACCACGGTGGTGATGTAGTAGCCCACGCCCGGGCCGCTGCGGTCGTCGCCACGGCGCAGAAAGCCGTCCACCAGCGAGCCGATGACGCGGCTGGCAAACACCACGAAGGTGTTCATCACGCCCTGGATCAGCGCCATGGTCACCATGTCGCCGTTGGCCACGTGCGCCACCTCGTGGCCGATGACGGCCTCGACCTCCTCGCGCGTCATGCCGCGCAAGAGGCCCGTGGACACGGCCACCAGCGACGAGTTCTTGAACGCGCCGGTGGCGAAGGCGTTGGGCTCGCCCTCGTAGATGCCGACCTCGGGCATGCCGATGCCGGCCTTGTCGGCAAAGCCGCGCACGGTCTCCACCAGCCAGGCTTCGTCAGCGTTTTGCGGCGCCTGGATGATGTGCACGCCCATGCTCATCTTGGCGGCGGTCTTGCTCATCAGCAGCGACACGATGGCGCCGGCAAAGCCGACGATGAGCGAAAAGATCATCAGCTGGCCGGTGTTGGTGCCGGTGTAGCGGCCCACGCCCAGCAGGCTGGAGACGATGCCGACCACCACCATCACGGCGATGTTGGTCAGCACGAACAGTGCGATGCGCTTCATGAAGTCCCTCGGAGAATGGCCGCCGTCGGTCGAGTGCCGGGGCTGGCGCGAATGGTAGGGGCAATTGGAGCCGATTCAAGCCCCGAGGTTCCGAGGGGGCCTGCTTGACTCGGTTCAAAAAGCCTCTGAACGCAGAGGGCGCAAAGGATTCGCAGAGGGCGCAGAAAAATCCACAATCCACTTCGGTCAGGTTTCTTCTGCGTCCTTTGCGTTTTCTTTGCGCCCTCTGCGTTCGGCTGTTTTAATCGGTCTGATTCACCCCCTGAGGATTTTTCATGAACACCCTCGCCTGGCTCGAACGCCTGGTCGCCATCGACACCACCAGCCGCAACTCCAACCTGGGCCTGATCGAGACCGTGCGCGACGCGCTGGCCGGCCACGGCCTGACGCCCTGGCTGGCCGCCAACGCCGAAGGCAGCAAGGCCAACCTGTTCTGCACCCTGCCGGCGCAGGACGGACAGACCCAGGGCGGCATCGTGCTGTCGGGCCACACCGACGTGGTGCCGGTCGACGGCCAGGACTGGACGAGCGAGCCCTTCAAGCTGACCGACAAGGGCGACGGCCGCCTGTACGGGCGCGGCGCCTGCGACATGAAGGGCTTCATCGCCGCCAGCCTGGCGCTGGTGCCGCAGGCGCTGGCCATGCCGCGCAAGAAGCCGCTGCACCTGGCCTTCTCGTACGACGAGGAGGTGGGCTGCGTGGGCGCGCCCGTCATGCTGGCCGAGCTGCAGCGCCGCGGCATTCGCGCCGACGGCTGCGTGGTCGGCGAGCCGACCTCGATGAAACCCGTGGTGGCGCACAAGGGCGGCTACTTCTTCAGCTGCAAGGTGCATGGCAAGGCGGCGCATTCCTCGCTCACGCCGCAGGGCTGCAACGCCATCGAATACGCCGCGCGGCTGATCTGCCACATCCGCGACCTGGCCGACACCTGGCGCGCCCAGGGGCCGTACGACAACGCCTTCGACGTGCCGCACACCACCATCACCACCAACCTGATCGCCGGCGGCATCGCCATCAACACCGTGCCCGAGTCGTGCGCCTTCAGCTTCGACTTTCGCCACCTGCCCGGCCACAGCGCCGAAGGCATCCAGGCTGACGTGCAGCGCTATGTGGACGACGAGCTGCTGCCGCGCATGCGGCGCGAATACGCCGGCGCGCGCATCGACATCGAATGCGGCGCCGCCGTGCCCACGCTGGACGCCAGCGAGCAGGCCGCCATCACCGCCCTGGTGCGCGCCCTCACCGACGACCGCGCCGTGCGCAAGGTCGCCTACGGCACCGAGGCCGGCCAGTTCAGCCAGGCCGGCATCCCCGCCGTGCTGTGCGGCCCGGGCTCCATCGAGCAGGCGCACAAGGCCGACGAATGGGTCGAGGTCGAGCAGCTGGCGCAGTGCGACCGCTTCTTGCGGCGCATGGCCGAATCCTTGTGCTGAGGACGCCCGCCGGTCCGCTCACCCGCGCGAATCGCGCAGCGCGCTGGCGCGGGACGTGCCATGGCCACCCCCGCTGAAGCCGCCACGACACGCCTGGTCGACGCCCTGCGACGGCAGCTGGCCGCGCAGCACCCGGGCGCGCAGGTGCAGCGCATCGAAACCCACATCTCCTGGCTGCTGCTGGCCGGCGCCGACGCCTACAAGCTGAAAAAGCCGCTGACGCTCGACTTCCTCGATTTCGCCACCGGGGCCCAGCGCCGCGCGGCCTGCGAGGAAGAGTTGCGCATCAACCGCCGCAGCGCGCCCGATCTTTACCTGCAGGTGCTGCCCGTCACCGGCACGCCCGAGGCGCCGCGCCTGGGCGGCGACCCCGCACAGGCCATCGACTGGGCCGTGCACATGCGCCGTTTTCCGGACCATGCGCTGCTGTCCGCGCGGGCGGCGCGCGGCGCACTGGGCCCCGCGCACATCGACGCCCTGGCGCGCGAGGTGGCCGCGTTTCAGGCCCAAGCCGCCGTGGCGGCGCCGGACAGCCCCTGGGGCCGGCCCGAGGACCTGGCGCAGCTGGCCCAGGACAATTTCAAGCCTCTTTTCGACCTCCAGCCCTTGTCCGATCAGCGCGGCCAGCTGCAATTTTTGCAGCAATGGACGCAAGCCGAAGGCGCCCGCCTGGCCCCGCTGATGGCCGCCCGCCGCGCCGCCGGCTGCGTGCGCGAAGGCCATGGCGACCTGCACCTGGGCAACCTGCTGTGGCTGGATGGCCGCGCGCGGCTGTTCGACGCCATCGAATTCAACCCCGCGCTGCGCTGGATCGACACCGCCGGCGACATCGCCTTCCTGGTCATGGACCTGCACGCCCACGACCTGGCGCCGCTGGCCTGGCGCTTTCTGAACGCCTGGCTGGAGCACACGGGCGACCTTGGCGCCGTGGCGCGCCTGCCCTGGGACGCGGTGTATCGCGCCCTGGTGCGCGCCAAGGTGGCGGCGCTGCGCGTGGCGCAGTGCCAGCACGCCGCCGACCGCGCCGCCGCGCTGGCCCAAGCGCAGCGCTACGTGCGCCTGGCCGCCCGCCTGGCCGCGCCGCGCCGGCCCTGGCTGGCGCTGACCCTGGGCGTGAGCGGCTCCGGCAAGAGCAGCCAGTCGCAGGCGCTGATCGAGCAGCGCGGCCTGGTGCGCCTGCGCGCCGACGTCGAACGCAAGCGCCTGTTCGGCCTGGCGCCCGAAGCCAGCAGCGCGGCCGTGCCCGGCGGCATTTATGGAGAAGACGTGAGCGAGCGCGTGTTCGCCCACCTGCTCGATGCGACGCGCGCGCTGCTGCAGGCCGGCCAGCCGGTGCTGGTGGACGCCACCTTCATCCGCCGCGCGCGCCGGGAGCCCTTCGTCGCGCTGGCCGAATCGCTCGGCCTGCCCTGGCGCATCCTGGCCTTCGACGCGCCCGAAGCCGTGCTGCGCGAGCGTGTGCGCCGCCGCCACGCCAGCGGCGGCGACGCCTCGGAAGCCGATGAAGCCGTGCTGCTCAGGCAGCTGGCCCAGCGCGAACCGCTGGCGGCCGACGAAGCCGCGCACGCGCTGCGCATCGACACCGACGCGCCGGTGGACTGGGCGCACTGGGACGCCGCCTTGCCGCCCGCCGATTGATCCTGAAATGATAGCTGCCCACGCTTTATGGACGGGCGCCAGCGGCAGATTTGCCTTCAAACCTTCAGGGGAGCGACGCGCACTTCAGGCGCGCCGCCGCAAGCCGCGCTAGCCCAGGCCGGGCGGGCGCCGGGCGCTGTTATTCGATAGCACTCCCTGTGACGCCTGGTCGCCCGCCGGTCTGCAGCGTGTCGAATCTAGGATATTTGTGTCGTATTGTATGTAGCCCGAACGGGCCACGGCGCCGGCCGTGTCGCCCGTTTGGGCGACATGCCAAAGGCCGTGCGCTGGGCGATGATGTCGAACTGCGCCCCCAACCGTCCACCATGCCGCCGCCGTCCACCCCCGCGCCCAGCCGCACCGCCGCCATCCGCGTGGCGGTGGTGGAGGACGACGCGGCCTGCCGCGCCTCGGTGGTGCAGGCCGTGCAGGCGGCGCCCGACATGCGGCTGGCCTGGCAAGCCGCCGCGCGTGCGCCGGCGCTGGCGCTGCTGCCCGACACGCCGCTGGACGTGCTGCTGGTCGACCTGGGCCTGCCCGACGGCTCGGGGTTGGAGGTGATTGCCGCCGCGCGCCAGCAGTGGCCCGACTGCGCGGTGATGGTGAGCACCATTTTTGGCGACGAGACGCACGTGCTGCGCTCGATCGAGGCGGGGGCCATGGGCTATCTGCTGAAAGACCTCGACGCGCCGGCCCTGCTGGAGGAGGTGCGCAGCCTGCACGCGGGCGGCAGCCCGATCAACCCGATGGTGGCGCGCAAGCTGCTGCTGCGCACGGTGGGCGGAGACACGCCGGCCGGGCCGGCGGCGCCCGCGGCCCCCGCCAGCGCGCTGTCGGCGCGCGAGGCCGAGGTGCTGCGCCTGGTGGCGCGCGGCCACACGCTGGAGGAGGTGGCGCAGGCGCTGGGCGTGTCGCGCCACACGGTGCGCAGCTTCGTGCGACGCATCTACGACAAGCTGCAGGTGGGCACGCGCGCCGAAGCCGTGCGCGCCGCCGCGCGGCAGGGGTGGCTGGATGAATGAACGGGCGCCCTCGGGCGGGGCGCTCGCGGTGCTTCGATGGCTGCTGCTGCTGGCGGGCCTGCTGGCGGGCCTGCTGCTGGCCGGCTGCGCGCCGGCCGCGGGCCCGCCACCCGCGCACCTGGTGCAGGCCGAGTTCTGGGCCTCGCCCAGCAGCGACTGGGCGCCGCCGCCCAGCCTGCCCGCCGCCAGCGACGGGGTGAACGCCGCGCGCACGCCCTGGGCCGCCGTGGCCCTGCCCCACGCGCGCGCGCGCCAGGCCGCCACCGACCCCCGCGGCGCCACGCCGCCGCCCGAGGTGGTGTGGTATCGCGTGCAGCTGCCGGCCGCGGCGCTGACGCCGACGCCGCAAGGGCCGCGCCTGTACATCCCGCGCTGGCAGACGGTGGGCACGGTGGCGGTGTACGTCGACGACGACCTGGTGTGGCAAACGCACGGCAGCCGGGTGTGGAACAGCTTCAACCACCCGGTGTGGATCGACCTGGGCGGCCTGCTGCCGCCGCCCGGCCAGTCGCTGAGCGTGCACGTGCGCATGGCCAGCCTGCCCGGCGTGGGCGGCGCGCTGTCCACGCTGTGGGCCGGCCCGGCCGAGGCGCTGCAGCCCGGCTGGCGGGCGCGCACCGTGCTGCAGACCACGCTGGTGGGCTTCATGCGCGGCTCGTACCTGATCCTGGGCGTGTTCGCGCTGGGCCTGTGGGCGGCGCGGCGGCGCCACGGCGAATCGATCTACGCCTGGTTCTTCCTGATGGCGGTGTTCCAGATGCTCAACACCCTGCCCTACCTGGTGGACGAGCAGGGCATGATCGACCTGCCCGACCCCTGGTTCGCCTGGCTGACCCACGTGGTGGGCACGCTGGGCTCGGCCCTGGCCTCGTTCTACTTTCTGCGCGCCATCAACGCCCTGCGCTGGCGGCGGCTGGCGCAGGCATTGGTGCTGTACGTGGCGCTGGTGGCGGCGCTGACCTTTCCGCCGCTGGGCCTGCACCTGGACCGCGTGCTGCCCCTGCTGCGCCTGGCCCTGGTGCCGACGGCGCTGGCGGTGGCGGCGGCCGCGCTGTGGGGCGCGTGGCTGCGGCGCACGCCCGCGTCGCTGCTGCTGGCAGCGTGGATCGTGCTGTCGTTTCCGCTCGGCTTTCACGACCTGGCGCTGCAGAGCTACCGCATCGACATCGAGCACATCTATTTCACGCCCTACATCTACGTGGGCCTGTTCACCATGTTTTTGGTGATCGCCCACGCGCGCTACCTGCGCGCGCTGGGCGTGGCCGAGCGCGCCAACGACACCCTGGCCGAACGCCTGGCCGCGCAGCAGCAGGCGCTGGACGAGACCCACGCGCGCCTGCGCGCCGCCGAGCGCGCGCAAACCCTGCTGCACGAGCGCCAGCGCCTGATGCGCGAGATGCACGACGGCGTGGGCTCGTCGCTGATGAGCGCGCTGCGCTGGGTGGAGCACGGCGGCCCGGGCGCGGTGGACGTGGCGCAGGTGCTGCGCGAGAGCATCGACGACCTGAAGATCTCCATCGACTCGCTGGAGCCGGTGGACGCCGACCTGCTGGCGCTGCTGGCCAGCCTGCGCTATCGCCTGGGGCCGCGGCTGGAGGGCGCGGGCCTGGCGCTGCACTGGCAAGTGCAGGACCTGCCGCCCCTGCCCTGGCTGGACGCGCAAAACGCGCTGCACGTGCTGCGCATCGTGCAGGAGGTGCTGACCAACATCGTCAAGCACAGCGGCGCGCGCACCATCACGCTGCGCACCGCGCCGGCGGCGCGCGGCGGCGTGGCCGGCGTGCAGGTGCAGGTGCAGGACGACGGCCGCCCCTTCACCCCACCGGCGCCCGAGGCGCGCCAGCCCGGCCGCAAGGGTCTGGGCAACGTGCAGGCGCGCGCGCAGGCGCTGGGCGCGCACGTGGACTGGGCACCGCAGGCGGGCGGCGGCAACGTGTTCACGCTGTGGCTGCCGCTGCAGGGGCCGGGCGAGGTGCCCTCCGGCGGCTGGGTCAAGTAGGCGTGGCAGGCGTAGTAGTAGGCGTAGGCTGGGTCAGCGCAGCGTAACCCAGCGAATGTTCAACGCCGCTGCTGGGTTTCGTTCCTCAACCCAGCCTACGGAGTCAATATCAAATTGATAGCTATTGGCGCTTGATGGACGGACGCCGGAACTTGATTTGGTCAATATTTACGGTGTTGCCTGGCGGGCCGAAACACCTCGGCATCGTCGTAGAAGGCGGCCTGCTCGTTGGCCGCCCACCAGCCCGGCACGCCCAGCAGCGGCAACGGCGCAAAGGGCTTGGCCGCCAGCTTGTCGGGCGTCAGGTCGGCGGCCAGCCAGGCGTCCAGCGCAGCCAGCTCGCCCGCCGCATCGAAGGGCTGCGCCACGCGCCACACGTGGCCGGTGATGGACTTGTAGGGCGTCACCAGCTTTTCCAGCGCGGCGTGGCCGAACACCAGCACGCTGGCCGCGCGCCACAGCGGGCGCAGCGGGCCGAACAGCTCGGCCCAGCGGCGCCCGGCCAGCGCCTGCCACAGCGCGTCCGGGGCGTGCAGCAGCACGGCGTTTTCGTCGAACACGGTGGCGGCGTCGCGCAGCGGGCCGCGCCGGGCGCGCACGCCGTCGCGCGCGATCTCGGCCGCCTGCAGCGCGTTCAGGCGCGCCTTGGTGGCGGGCAGGCGCAGCCACACCAGGCCGTTGAAGGCGTCGTGCGCGTTGTCGCGCGTGGGCACGGCCCGTTGATGGGCGATGAAGGCTTCGTAGGCCGCGTCGGCCGGCAAGCGGGATGCCGGCACGAAGCGCACCGGCAGGCCGGGCGGCGCGCTGGCGCCCAGCGCCGCGGCCACCGCGCCGGGCGCCGTCGCACCCGCGCGGCGCCACACCGCGCGGCCCACGCCGCGCCAGGGCGCGAACCAGGGCGCCACCCAGTCCGGCTGGGGCTGGGGCCAGGCCGGCGGCGCGGCGGTGTCCTCACGTACCATCACGGCCGATCGTGCCACACGCCCGCCGCCGCCCATGACCTCGCCCGCGCCCGCCGCCCGGCACCCGCACGCCCCGCGCGGGCGCGACATCCACGAAGCCGGGCGCACCGCCACGCCGCTGGAGCTGCTGTTCGACCTGACCTTCGTGGTCGGCGTCGCGCTGGCCGCCGCGCAACTGCACCACGCCGAGGGCGCGCACCACGTGCTGGCGGCGCTGCCGGGCTATCTGCTGGCGTTTTTCGCCATCTGGTGGGCGTGGATGAACTACACGTGGCTGAGCTCGGCCTACGACACCGACGACGCCGTCTGGCGCGTGCTGACCCTGATGCAGATGACGGGCGTGCTGATCTTCGCCACCGGCGTGCCCGGCCTGTTCGAGGGCCGGACGCAGCTGGCGGTGGTGGGCTACGCCGCCATGCGCCTGCCGCTGTGCGTGCAGTGGCTGCGCGCGGCGCGGGGCGATGCGGCGCGGCGCGCGACCTGCCTGCGCTATGCCGGCGGCGTGGCGGCGGTGCAGGCGCTGTGGATCATCAACGATGCCGCCAGCGGCTGGCTGCCGGCCGGCCTGGCCTGGCCGGCCATCGGCGTGCTGGTGCTGGCCGAGCTGGCGGTGCCCGTGTGGGCCGAGACGCGCGGCCCGCCCACGCCCTGGCACGCGCACCACATCGCCGAGCGCTACAGCGGCTTCGCCATCATGATCCTGGGCGAGAGCATCCTGGGTGCCACCAACGCCGTCAGCAACCTGGTGCAGGCGCACGGGCTGACGGCCGAGCTGGCGCTGGTGGGCCTGGGCGGCGCGCTGCTGGCCTTTTGCCTGTGGTGGATGTACTTTTTGCTGCCTTCGGGCGCGGCGCTGCACGCGCACCGCGAACGCAGCTTCGGCTGGGGCTATGGCCACTACGTCACCTTTGCCGCCCTGGCCGCCGTCGGCAGCGGGCTGGAGGGGGTAGCCGACGCGATGAAGCCCGACGGCGGCGCCAGCGCGCTGGCCGCCGTCGGCGCGGTGGCCGTGCCGCAGGCGATCTACGTGGCCTCGATCTGGGCGCTGCACCGCCACGCCACGCGCGGGCCCGAGCGGCAACTGGCCCTGCTGGCGCTGGTGCTGGCATGCATCGGCCTGGGGCCGCTGGCGGTGGCGCGCGGGCTGCCGCTGCCCTGGGGCCTGCTGCTGCTGTCGCTGGGGCCGGTGGTCATGATCGTGGCGCAGGAGCGGCGGCGGGCGCGGCAGCCCGCCCACGGCGGCGCGCCCGGCACCTGACGTTCAGGCCGCGCGCGCGGCCCGCTTGTCGCGCACGCTGACGCGCGAGGTCCCCTCGTCGCGAAAGTCGAACGCGCCGGTCGCCGCCAGCAGCTTGCTGAGGCTGGCGTAGCCGTAGTTGCGCGGATCGAAGCTGGCCTTGTTGCTGATCTGCGTGCCGACCGCGCCCACCCGGGCCCAGCCCGACTCGTCCTGCATGGCGTTGACGGCGTCGCGCAGCAGGTTCATCAGGGCCGAGTCCTGGCGCAGCTGCGCGGTCGGCACGCGGATGCGCTGCGGCGCCGGCGCGGCGGTGGCGGCGGGTGCCGACGCCGCCTTGGCCGACGGTTTGGCGGCGGCGCGTTCGGCGTCCAGTGCGGCGGTCGACACGCTGCCCATGTCGGACTCGCCCTCGCCGCCCGCCTCGGCCAGCGCCTCCAGGTACAGAAAGCGCGAGCAGGCGTTGACGAAGGGCATGGGCGTCTGCGCGGCGCCGAAGCCGTACACGGCGGCGCCCTTGGCGCGCAGGTGCATCACCAGTGGCGTGAAGTCGGCGTCGGACGAGACGATGCCGAAGGCGTCGGGCCGCTCGGTGTACAGCAGCTCCATCGCGTCCACCGTCATCGCCATGTCGCTGGCGTTCTTGCGCTTGGAATAGTCGAACTGCTGCATCGGCCGAATGGCGAAGTCCAGCAGCCGCTCCTGCCAGCCGTGCAGCGCCTGCTTGGTCCAGTTGCCGTAGGCACGCCGGATGTTGATCACGCCCAGCGTCGACAGCTCGGTCAGGATCTCGTCGATCAGGTCGGCCGGCGCGTTGTCGGCGTCGATCAGGAGGGCGATGTGCAGGGGGCGCGGCTCGGTCTCGTTCATCGTTGTCTCCTTCACCGTCTCAGGCCTGCAGGCGCCACGCCAGCGCCTCGCCGCCCGCCAGCGGCTTGACCACCGCGTCGCCGAAGGGGTAGCTCTCGGGCGGCGTCCAGCTTTCGCGCGTCAAGGTCACGGTGCCGGTGTTGCGCGGCAGGCCGTAGAAGTCGGGGCCGTGGTGGCTGGCAAAGCCTTCCAATTTGTCGAGCGCGCCGGCGGCCTCGAAGGCGGTGGCGTACAGCTCCAGCGCGGCGTGCGCCGTGTAGCAGCCGGCGCAGCCGCTGGCGTGCTCCTTCAGATGCGCGGGGTGCGGGGCGGAGTCGGTGCCGAGGAAGAATTTCGGCGATCCGCTGGTGGCCGCCTGCACCAGCGCCTGGCGGTGCACTTCGCGCTTGAGCACGGGCAGGCAGTAGTAGTGCGGGCGGATGCCGCCCTGGAAAATGGCGTTGCGGTTGTAGAGCAGGTGGTGCGCGGTGATGGTGGCGGCGGTGTGGGCGTCGGCGTCGCGGACGTACTGCGCGGCCTCGCGCGTGGTGATGTGCTCGAAGACGATCTTCAGCTCGGGGAAGTCACGGCGCAGCGGCGCCAGCACGCGGTCGATGAACACGGCCTCGCGGTCGAACAGGTCGATCTCGGGGTCGGTCACCTCGCCGTGCACCAGCAGCAAGAGGTTCGCGCGCTGCATGGCCTCCAGCGTCTGGTAGGTCTTGCGCACGTCGGTCACGCCGGCGTCGCTGTTCGTCGTCGCGCCGGCCGGGTAGAGCTTGAGGGCGACGATGCCGGCGTCCGCCGCGCGCGCGATTTCATCGGGCGGCGTGTTGTCGGTCAGGTACAGCGTCATCAGCGGCTCGAAGGCCGTTCCCGCAGGCACCGCCTGCGCGATGCGCTCTTTATATGAGAGCGCCTGCGCCGTGGTGGTGACCGGCGGGCGCAGGTTGGGCATGATGATGGCGCGGCCGAACTGCGCCGCCGTGTGCGGCACCACCGCCGCCATGGCGGCGCCGTCGCGCACGTGCAAATGCCAGTCGTCGGGGCGGGTGAGGGTGAGGGTCTGCGGGGCGGTCATGGGGCGATTTTCGCATTGCAGGTCGGATAGCCGCCTCACGCTCAATTGCAAGCCAAATGAGGTTTTCCCCAATACTGTCGTGTTGAAGCAGCTATATATTCGATAGTTCACGCTGGCACCTGATTCGGCCAGAATGCTGTTCACCGGGCAAATTGCGGCGCGGGCACCCACCCACCGCTCCGGTGGCATCGCTCGGCATGGCACAGCGGCGCTCCTTAGATTTGTCACATATCCAAGCTAACGTCTCGTCGTGGCATCCGTTTCACTTGAAGACATTGGAAAGCTCTGGGGCGCAAGCACCGCGCTGGAGAGCATTGACCTCCACGTTCCATCGGGCAGCTTTTGCGTCCTGCTCGGACCTTCGGGCTGCGGCAAATCAACCACGCTACGCATCATCGCCGGGCTGGAGACGCCCAGTTCGGGGTGCGTTCTCATTGGCGAGCGCGACGTGACGGCACTTCCGCCATCACAACGGGGCATCTCGATGGTGTTTCAGAACTATGCCCTGTTTCCCCACCTGACTGTGGCCGATAACATCACCTTCGGCCTTCGCGTGCGCAAACTGGATGCCGCCGAGCGCGCCCGCCGGCTGGCCGAATCGGCCGAGCTGCTGGGCCTGGGCGCGCTGCTCGAGCGCAAGCCCAGTCAGCTCTCCGGCGGCCAGCAGCAGCGCGTTGCGCTGGGGCGCGCGCTGGTTTCACAGGCGGGCGTGTGCCTGATGGACGAGCCGCTGTCGAACCTGGACGCGCAGCTGCGCCAAGAAATGCGCCACGAATTGCGTGAATTGCAGCGCCAGCTGGGCCTGACGGTGATCTACGTCACTCACGACCAAGCCGAAGCCATGAGCATGGCCGACCAGGTGGTTCTGTTGCGCGGTGGCCGACTGGAACAAGTGGCCAGCGCGCCACGGCTTTATGCCGAGCCGGCGACCATCTTTGCCGCGCGCTTTATCGGCACGCCGCCGATGAATCTGCTGGCGCTGGAAGACGGCCGCATCGCGGGCAGCGACATTGCCCTGCCCCTGCCCCAGACGGCCGCGTGGCTGGGAGTGCGCCCCGAAGCCGTGCGCCTCGAACGCGCTGACCAGGCCAACACCGTGCGTGCCACCATCGCCGACACCGAATACTTGGGTGCCGACCGCGTGATCCGCTGCGCGGTGGGCCAGCAGCAGCACCTCTTGGTGCGCGCCGACGGCCGCTTGGCTGTGGAACCAGGCCAGTCGATCGGCTTGTACTGGGACGCGGCCGACACCCACGCCTTCGATGTGCACGAGCACCGCCTTTCGCTCCACTTCCCAACCTGAACCAGGAGATCACAACCATGCTGAGAAAAACCTTCCTGCAGCGCGCGGCATCGACGCTGGTGGCCACGACAGCAGCCGCTTGGCTGACCGTGGCGCCGGCCCAGGCCCAGGGGCCGGTGGAGATCTCGTTCTACTACCCGGTGGCGGTCGGCGGACCGATTGCCAAGGCCATGGATGGGTTTGCCGAGGGTTTCATGAAGGACAACCCCGGCATCAAGGTTACCCCCATCTATGCCGGGACCTATCAGGAAACCATCGTCAAGGCGCTCACCGCGCACAAGTCCGGCACGCCGCCGGTCACCTCGGTACTGCTGTCGACCGACATGTTCACCCTGATCGATGAAGACGCCATCGTGCCCTTTGACGGCTTTGCCAAGACCGCCCAAGACAAGGCCTGGCTGGACAGCTTCTACCCCGCCTTCATGCTCAACAGCCGCACCGGCGGCAAGACCTGGGGCATACCGTTCCAGCGCTCCACCGTGGTGATGTACTGGAACAAGGAGGCGTTCAAGGAGGCCGGCCTGAATCCGGACCAGCCGCCGACCACGTGGGCCGAGCTCAAGGAGATGGCGACCAAGCTGACCAAGAAGGACGCCAGCGGCAAGGTGACGCAGTACGGCGTGCAGATCCCATCGAGCGGCTTTCCCTACTGGCTGTTTCAGACGCTCACCACCACCAACGACGTGATTCTGGCCAATGACGCGGGCAATCAGGTCACTTTTGACAACCCGCGCGTCGTTGAGGCACTTCAGTACTGGGTGGATCTGGGCAAGGCCGGGGTACACCCCACCGGCGTGGTCGAGTGGGGCACCACGCCCAAGGACTTCTTCGAAAAGAAGACCGCGATCATCTACACCACCACGGGTAATCTGACCAACATTCGCAAAAATGCACCCTTCCCGTTCGGCGTCGGCATGATCCCGGCCAACAAGCGCAAGGGCTCGCCCACCGGGGGCGGCAACTTCTACATCTTCAAGAAGGCGACGGCGGCGCAACAGGAGGCGGCATTCAAGTTCATCCAGTGGATCACCCAGCCCCAGCGCGCTGCGCAGTGGAGCATCGATACCGGCTATGTGGCCACTGCACCGGCCGCCTATGAAACACCGGTACTCAAAAGCTACGCAGCGGACTTCCCGCCGGCTCTGGTTGCGCGCGATCAGTTGCCGTTCTCGGTGGCCGAATTCTCGACGCACGAAAATCAGCGCGTAACCAAGGTACTCAACGACGCGTTGCAGGCCGCACTGACGGGTACCAAGACTCCAGCAGGGGCGCTCAAGGACGCACAGGGAGAAGCCGATCGGATCCTCCGTCGCTACAAGTAATTTTCTTCCGCAATGGCACCTGAGGCTCTTTCATCAAGCGCGAGAAGCTCATTTTTCGATAGTAAATGACGCCTTCTTCCGCCCGCGCCTATGCTGGTATGCCAGCCATTCACGCTTGGCTGCTGCTCTTGCCGGCCATGGTGCTGCTGGTGTCCTTCACGCACTATCCGGCAGTCCAGACCTTCATCGACAGCTTTCGCGACACCCCGCGCGCCGGGCATGCCGCGGCCTGGGTCGGGCTGGAGAACTACCGGGCCATGGTTAGTGACCCGGTGTTCTGGAAGGCGGTGCGCAACAACCTGTGGTTTGCCGGCATCACCATCCCCTGTTCGATTGCGCTCGCCTTGGTCATGGCGCTGTGGGTCAACGAGCGCATCGCCGGCCGCGCCTTCCTGCGCATGGCGTACTTCACGCCCACGGTGCTGCCAATGATCGCGGTGGCCAACATCTGGCTGTTCTTCTACACGCCGCAATATGGCCTGCTGGAGCAGGTGCGCGGCGCGCTGGGCCTGGAAGCGCAAAACTGGCTGGGCGACCCGTCCACCGCGCTGGGTGCCGTGATCGCCGTGACGGTGTGGAAGGAAGCGGGCTTTTTCATGATCTTCTACCTGGCCGCACTGCAAACCTTCAGCCCCAGCCTGCGTGAAGCTGCCAGTATCGAAGGGGCTTCGCGCTGGCAATTTTTTCGGCGTGTGCAATGGCCCCTGTTGATGCCGACGACTCTTTTCGTACTGGTCAATGCCTTCATCAATGCCTTTCGCATGGTCGACCATCTGTTCATCCTCACGCGCGGCGGGCCCGACAACGCGTCCACCCTGCTGCTGTACTACCTCTACGAAGTGGGCTTCAGCTTCTGGGACACGGGGTACGCCGCGGCCATCACGGTGGTACTGGTGGTGGTTCTGACGGCCATCGCGCTGCTGCAGTTCTTCGTGCTCGACAAGCGCGTGCACTACAAGTAAATGGACTCCCCACGCGCACGCCCTGCGAGTCTGGGCGACCCGACCTGGCTCGACAAGCTGGCAGCCTGGCTGCTGGCGCTGCTGTGGATCCTGCCGCTGGTCTACGCGGTTTGGACGGCGTTTCACCCTGGCGAGTTCTCAACCCGTTTCGCCTGGGACGCGCCGCTCACGCTGGACAACTTCCGCCGCGCTTGGGCTGCGGCCCCGTTTGCGCGCTACTTCCTCAACACCACGCTGCTGGTGGCAATGATCCTGGCGCTGCAACTGGTGCTGTCCACACTGGCGGCCTACGCCTTTGCCCGCTATCGCTTTCGCGGCAGCAACGTCGCCTTCGCTCTTGTGTTGGTGCAACTCATGATCGTGCCGGACATCCTGCTGGTCGAGAACTACAAGACCACGGCGCAGCTGGGCCTGGTGGACACTCTGCTGGGCATCGGGTTGCCCTATTTCGCCTCCGCATTCGCCATCTTCCTGCTGCGCCAAACGTTCATGGGTATTCCGAAGGAGCTCGACGAGGCTGCACGCGTAGAAGGCGCCGGGCCGCTGCAAATTCTGTGGCGCGTGTACGTCCCGCTGGCCAAGCCGGTGTACGCCGCCTTCGCGCTGGTGTCGGTGAGCTTTCATTGGAACAACTTCCTGTGGCCGCTGATCGTCACCAACAGCACCAACGCCCGCCCTCTTACCGTGGGGTTGCAGGTTTTCTCATCGGTCGACCAAGGTGTGGACTGGTCCGTCATCACCGCCGCCACCCTGATGACGGCCGCCCCGCTTTTGATCGCCTTTCTGCTGTTCCAGCGGCAGTTCGTGCAAAGCTTCATGCGCGCCGGAATCAAGTAGCCATCATCTCCGCAAGGTCTTCACCATGAAAATCGTGACCTGGAACACGCAATGGTGCTGTGGTCTGGATGGTGTGGTCAGCCCGCAGCGGATCGTGGAAAGTGCGCACGAACTGGCCGGCACCGACGGCTTCGATGTGCTATGCCTGCAGGAAATTGCCCAAGGATATGCCGACCTGCCCGGCCATCCGGGCGACCAACCGGCCGAGTTGACGGCCTTGCTGCCGGGCTATCAACTGTTCTTTGGCGCCGCCGTGGACGAACTCAGCCAAGACAACCACCGCCAGCGCTTTGGCAATCTGGTGGCGACGCGTCTGCCAGTGCAACAAGTGGCCCACCACATGCTGCCGTGGCCAGCCGAAGGAGACGTACCCAGCATGCCGCGCATGTGCACCGTGGTGACTGTGCAGGATCCACTGCTCGGTCCGGTGCGCGTGATGACGACGCATCTGGAGTACTACTCCCAGATTCAACGCAACGCCCAGGCCGATGCGCTGCGCGCCCTGCACCTTGAAGCCTGTGCACACATCAACGCACCCCCCAAGCCGCTACCCGAGCACACAACCTGGCCGTTTCGGACCAAGGCGCACACGCCGCATACCGTGCTGTGTGGAGACTTCAACATGCAGTCGGACGACCCTGCCTATGCCCGTATCCTCACGCCACACGCGCACGAAACCGGCCGCGCCGAGTGGTCACTGCAAAACGCTTGGCTGCTGCTGTACGGCATGGTGCCGCAAGCACCGACCTTTCGGCTATTCGACCGCCGCTTCGGTCCCGATCCGGTGACCTGCGATTTCATTTTTGTCAGCGGCAGCCTAGCCCCTCATGTGCACGAGATGCGCATCGACGGCATCACGCAAGTCTCCGATCACCAGCCGGTACTGATCAGGCTGGGCTGAGCCGATGGTGTGCCGCCATCACTCGGTGTAGTCCCCGTTGGCCTCGGGCTGAAACTCGACGGCGCGCAGGATGAGCGCGGTTTCGCGGCCGTCGGCGCCGCGCCAGCGGGCGGTTTCGCCCACGCGCAGGCCCAGCAGGGCGGTGCCCAGCGGCGACAGCACCGAGATGAAGCCGCGCGCGGCGTCGGCCTCGGGCGGGTAGCACAGGGTCAGGCTGCGCTCGGCGCTGCCGGCGGGGTCGGCCACGCGCACGCGGCTGAGCATGGTGACGACGTCGGGGGCGACGGTTTGCGGCGTGACGACCTCGGCGGCGTCGATCAGCTCGGCCAGCGGGGCGTCGTCGGCGGCGCCCTGGCGCTGCAGCAGCTTGTACAGGCGGATGTGGTCCAGGTCGGTGATGGTGCGGGCGAAGGCGGTGTCGGTCATGGGGGCTCCTTTGCAGGTCAAATCAGGATGGCGCCCGGGTGCCGGGCGGGGTCAAACGAGGCGGCGCGGTGCCGGGACGGTGCAGGCCCGACGATCGGTGGGGCGCTGTGCGGGGGCGAGGGGGTGCAGCGGGACCGTCGGGCTCAGGTGAGTGCGGCCGCGAGGCGGGCCGCGCGAGCCGTGCGGGCTCGCCAGATCACATGAGGCGCGAAAAGCGCGATGCGCGCGCGCGCCCTGCCGGCGGCCACGAAGGCCGCGTCGGGGTGCGCGAAGGCGCGCACGGGCGGGACGCTCAGGGTTTGCATGGATCAATGATAGCCGCAGGGCCGGCCAAAAGCCATGCCGGCGCCTTTAAGATAGGGCGCATGTACGGTTGATTGCGCATTCCACTGATGGCGGACAGTGATTCCATTCCCATCGCGGACAGCGTTCCATGCGATGGCGGACACGCTGCGCGAGTGTCCTGAGTGACGAGCAAATCGTAGCCGAAGTGTCCGCCATCAGCATGGAACGGGTGGCTGCTCGG
>JAFKGE010000032.1 GCA_017307865.1 Burkholderiales bacterium
TCGATCACGTCCATCTGTTCGAGCTTGAGGCCTGTGAGCTGCAGCACCTTGCGCACGGCGGGTGCGGGGCCGAAGCCCATGATGCGCGGGGCCACGCCGGCAGTCGCCATGCCGAGCACCCGGGCCCTGGGGGTCAGGCCGTATTGTTTGGCGGCTTCTTCATTGGCCAGCAGCAGGGCGCAGGCACCGTCGTTGACGCCGGATGCGTTGCCGGCGGTGACACTGCCGTCGGGGCGCACCACGCCTTTGAGCTTGGCCAGCGCTTCCAGCGTGGTCTTGCGCGGGTGCTCGTCGGTGTCGACGACGATGGCGTCGCCTTTTTTCTGCGGGATGGTGACGGGGCAGATTTCCTGGGCCAGGTGGCCGGCGGCGATGGCCGCGGCGGCCTTGTGCTGGCTGGCCAGGGCCATACGGTCCTGGGCTTCGCGTTCTACATGGAAGTCCGTGGCAACGTTTTCGGCGGTCTCGGGCATGGAGTCGACGCCGTACTGGGCTTTCATCAGCTTGTTGACGAAGCGCCAGCCGATGGTGGTGTCGTAGACGGCATTGCTGCGGCTGAAGGCGCTCTCGGCCTTGGGCATGACGAAGGGGGCGCGGCTCATGCTTTCGACGCCGCCGGCGATCATCAGGCGCGCTTCGCCGGCCTTGATGGCGCGCGCGGCGCTGCCGACGGCGTCGAGACCCGAGCCGCACAGGCGGTTGATGGTGGCGCCGGGCACCTCGGTGGGCAGGCCGGCCAGCAGGGCCGACATGCGCGCGACGTTGCGGTTGTCTTCGCCGGCCTGGTTGGCGTTGCCGTACAGGACATCCGTCACGGCAGCCCAGTCGACCTTGGGGTTGCGCGCCATCAGGGCCTGGATGGGGATGGCGCCCAGGTCGTCGGTGCGCACGCTGGCCAGGGCGCCACCGTAGCGGCCGAAGGGGGTGCGGATGGCGTCGCAGATGAGGGCTGGGGCGGCAGGCCGTCGACCCGGTCGATCAGGCGCAAACCTTGCGGCGTGCATTCGAAGGTCGCCAGGTCGGTGTAGATGCGCTTGACGCAGCCGATGGCCGTCAGCGGGTAGCTGCACTGGGCGACGATCTTGCTCGCGCCCTGCTTGGTCAGCAGGTCCATCATGACCCAGGTCTGCTTGGCGCCCACCGCCAGGTCCATGGCACCGCCGACGGCCGGGATGGCGCCGGGCTCGCCGGTGCTCCAGTTGGCCAAATCGCCCGTGGTGGACACCTGAAAGGCGCCCAGCACGCACACGTCCAGATGGCCGCCGCGCATCATGGCGAAGCTGTCGGCGTGGTGAAAGAAGGCGCCGCCCGGCAGCAGCGTCACGGGCTGCTTGCCGGCGTTGATGAGGTCGTAGTCCTCGCTGCCCGCGGCCGGCGCCGGGCCCATGCCCAGGATGCCGTTCTCCGAATGCAGGATGAGCTCGCGCCCGGCCGGAATGTGGTTGGCCACCCCCGTCGGCTGGCCGATGCCGAGGTTGACGTACGAGCCGTCCGGGATGTCCTGCGCCACGCGCCGGGCGAGTTCGTTTTTACTGCGTTTTTGATAGCTGCCCACGCTGATTTTCCTTGAGCCGGGGGCCGATCAGGCTGCATTCTTGAAACCGCCAGCCTGGGTCGCCACGCGCGCGATCCTGACCACCTTGGTGACGAAGATACCCGGGGTGACGATGGCTTCGGGGTCGAGCTGACCCAGCTCGACGATCTCGTGCACCGTGGCCACGGTGAATTTGGCGGCGGTGGCCATCACCGGGCCGAAATTGCGCGCCGCCATGCGGTAGCTCAGATTGCCCCAGCGGTCGCCGCGTTCGGCCTTGACCAGGGCCACGTCGCCGTGGATCGGGTATTCGAGCACGTGGTCGCGGCCGTCGATGCGGCGCGTTTCCTTGGTGCTGCCGTCGGCGTTCTTCGCCAGCTCGGTGCCGAAGCCGGTGGGCGTGAAGAAGGCGCCGACGCCGGCACCGGCGGCGCGCAGGCGCTCGGCCAGGTTGCCCTGCGGCACCAGTTCCAGCTCGATCTTGCCGCTGCGGTACAGGGCGTCGAACACGTGGCTGTCGGCCTGGCGCGGAAAGCTGCAGATGATCTTGCGCACGCGCCCGGCCGCCAGCAGCGCCGCCAGGCCGGTGTCGCCGTTGCCGGCGTTGTTGTTGACGACGGTCAGATTCTTGGCGCCCTGCGCGATGAGGCCGTCGATCAGTTCACCCGGAATGCCGGCGGTGCCGAAGCCGCCGATGAGCACCGTGGCGCCGTCTTGCACGCCGGACAGCGCGTCGGCCACCGAGGCGGCGATCTTGTCGATCATGGAAAAGCTCTCCTGTGGGCGGCGGCCGCGCCGCCATGAACATCGGAACCGACTCGGCCAGCGAGCCGCCCGGTGGCGAATCTCTCGACGCGCCAAATGTTCGATTAGTGAACATTTGTTCGTATAATGAATTGAATTATAGGCGCCCAACGCCCAAAGGCCAAGCCCCATGCGCGACACCCCGCCCCCGATCGCTGCCCTGACCATCGACCACGCGCCCGCCCCGCGCCCCGGCGACAGCTATGTGCAGTCCTTCGCGCGCGGGCTGGAGGTGATCCGCTCCTTCAGCGCTGCGGCGCCGCAGCAGACGCTGTCCGAGGTCGCCGCCCGCACCGGCCTGACGCGCGCCGGCGCACGGCGCATCCTGCTCACACTGCAGACGCTGGGCTACGTGCAGAGCGACGGCAAGCAGTTCCGCCTGACGCCGCGCATCCTGGACCTGGGCTTCGCCTACCTGTCGTCGATGCCGATGTGGAACCTGGCCGAATCGGCCATGGAGCAGTTGGCCGAACAGGTGCAGGAATCCTGCTCGGCCGCGGTGCTGGACGGCGCCGACATCGTCTACGTGCTGCGCGTGTCCACGCACAAGATCATGAGCATCGGCCTGGGCACCGGCTCGCGCCTGCCGGCGTACTGCACCTCGATGGGCCGGGTGCTGCTGGCCGGCCTGCCCGAGGACGAAGCGCGCGCGCTGCTCGACGCCCATCCGCGCCCCACCCACACGCGCCACACCCTCACCGACGTCGATGCGCTGATGGCGCGCGTGCAGAAGGCGCGCAGCCAGGGCTGGGCACTGGTCGACCAAGAACTGGAGGAAGGGCTGATCTCCGTCGCCGTGCCCATCACCGATCGCCAGGGGCGTGTGATCGCGGCCTTGAACGTTTCCGGCCAGGCCAACCGCACCAGCGCGCGCGTGATGCAGGCCGAGTTCCTGCCGCCCCTGCTGCTGGCCGCGCGCCAAATTTCTGCGCTGCTGGCGGGGCGCTGAACTGGGTGGCCGCTCGACAGGCACCGGAAGGCTCGTCTGCGGCGCAGCGGATGGTTCACCTGAGTGCGTCGAACCCGATGCGGCCTTGCCTGCCGCACCGTGCTCATGGGCGGCTCTCGGGGCGACCGGGCAATGGCCGGCCGGGTGATACCCTTGCTCCCATGTTCGCCCCTTCACAAGAGCAAGTCCGCCGCTTTTTCTGTACCGCGTGGGCCAAACAGCAGGCGGGCCAGCCGATGGAAGCCATCGAGCAGCTGGCCGCCGGCTGGATCGCCGAGCACCCGGAGTGGCACGCCGACTTCAGCGACGCCGAGGCCGCCGTGGCGCGCGACTATGGTGACGGCGCGGTGGGTGGCAACCCGTTTTTGCACCTGTCGATGCACCTGTCGATCAGCGAGCAGTGCAGCATCGACCAGCCGCGCGGCATCCGCCAGGCGGTGGAGCTGCTGGCGCACCGCCGCGGCGACCTGCATGCCGCCCACCACGAGGTGATGGAATGCCTGGGCCAGATGCTGGCCGACGCCCAGACCAGCGGCCGTCCACCCGACGGCGAGGCCTACGTGGCCGCGGTGCAGCGCCGCGCCACGCGCGATTGAAGCGTGCGATTTACACTCTATTTTTGATAGCTGCTCGCGCTTGTCAGACGGGCGCCAGAGGCCAAAAACACATCAAACTTCAGGGCGCTCAGGCGCGCGGCTTGGTGAACGGCAGCACCAGGCGCGATGGGTGGAGCGCATCGCGGTAGATCTTGTGCGTCACCGGCCGGCCCACCGGCAGGTGGTAGGCGTCGGGCGGCAGCAAGGCGTTGTGTTCATCGGCCATCGGCTCGTTGCACATCAGCTCGACCACCAGCTTGTGGCCCGGCAGAAAGGTTGCCGCGAACGGATACAGGCGCAGCACGTACTCCTCGATCTGGCCGGGTTCGACCGGCACGGCGCGGGTGTGCGGGTGGTGCGGGTTGCCCTCGGTGCTGCGCTGCTCGTCCAGCTCGCGGTGCGAGGCCTTGAGCAAGCCCGTGGTGATCAGCTGGCGCTTGCCGGCCGGCGCCTCGTCCCAGAGCCGGAGGATGAAGTTGGTGTCGGGCTGGTCGATCTCGGCGAACAGGTGGGCGGCGCCGGTGCCGATCATTTCGGTCGGCTCCTCGAACGGCGCGGTCGTCCAGCTGATCTTCTCGACCTGGTCGGTGACCGTGAGCGGCGCCTGGTAGAAGCCGTCCGGCGCGGCGTGCTCCGGCCCCATGAGTTCCGGCTCCGGCGACAGCTTGCGCCGCGGCCTGAGGTACAGCGGCCGGTACTCGATGTCCCTGGGCGGCCACTGTCCGCCTGTCGCCACCTCGCGCGTGCCTTCGACGAAGACCTGCACCGCCGGCTCGTCCATGATGCCGTTGTCGATGCCCTTGAGCCAGTGCTCGTACCAGCGGAACATCTTGTCGTGCTCCTCGATCCAGGGGCGCGACTGCATGGGCGGGTAAGCGCCGATGTCGAGCTTCTTGGGCCCCTTGAGCACGTTGAACAGGTCGATGTGGCCATCGACCGTCCAGCCCCGGCCCTGGTCGATCTGGAGGTAGACGGGGATGTCGATGTTGGCCGCCAGCGTGATCGGATTGCGTTCCTTGTACCAGGGGCCGTCCAGCTCGTTCATCACGATGTCGAACCAGAACTCGCGGTTCTTCGGGTACTTGAGCACGTGCACCAGGTTCGGCCACGCCGCCACATCCGGGTCTTGCAGCCGCGCTTCGACGAGCTGCTTCAGTTCCTCGGGGGCATGCACCTCCTGCATGCGCGAGCGGATGTTGGTGTGCGCGATGCCGGAATCACCGCCGCGCCCTTCGCGGGCGGCACGCGGCATGAACCACATGACGCCGCCGTGGTAGGTGGTCTCGTAGAAGTCGAAATGGCCGCCGCTGACGAAGATGGCCTTCAGGTGCGGCGGCCGCTCGGCCGCCGCCAGCACTTGCATGGAGCCGAAATAGGAGATGCCGATCATGCCGACGTTGCCGTCGCACCAGGGCTGCGCCGCGACCCATTCGATCAGGTCGTACAGGTCCTGCCCCTGCGACACGCCGCCGAAGTTGTAGTTGCCGATCATGACGCCGCCGGAGTCGCCGGTGCCGCGCACATCGCCGATCACGTGCACGTAGCCCTCGCGCACCACGCGCGCGATGTCGCCGGCCTCGATGCAGCCGTCCCACATCGGGCTGGGCCGGCGCTGCGGCGGCATGGTGAGCGCCAGCGCCTGCAATTCCTTGCCGTAGGCGCTCATGGCGATCAGCGCCGGGCGCGGCCGGTTCTCCTCGCCCTGATACGCGTCCACCGCCAGTTCGACGCCGTCGCGCATCGGCACCCGGAGGTCCTTGAGAATCTCGATGCGCTCGCCGCCGGCGCTCCACGTTTGCTGTCTGCTCATCATCATCCTTGGTCTGCCCGTCAGTCGAGCGTGATGCCGATCTTGCGGACCACGTCGCCCATGCGCACGTATTCCTTCTTCACGAAGTCGGCGAATTCCTGGCGCGACATCGGGGTCAGCGTGTAGCCACGCTCCTTCATGGTCTGCACGAACTCGGGTTGCGCGAGCGCCTTGTTCACCGCGTCGTGCAGCTTGTCCAGGCGCGCGGCAGGCGTGCCCTTGGGCGCGAACACCCCGTCCCACGAGAAAATCTCGTAGCCCGGCACCGTCGCCGCGATGGTCGGCGTGCCCGGCAGCGCCGCCAGGGGCTGCCTGGTCGACACCGCGATGGCCCGCAACTTGCCGCCATTGAGCTGCGGCGCCAGCGGCGGCATGACGTCGATCATGAACGACACCCGACCGGCCATCATGTCGATGTAGGCCGCCGACGAACTCTTGTACGGCACATGGCTGAACTGGGCACCGGTCATCTGCTGCAGCAGCGCACAGGCCAGGTGGGAGACGGTGCCGTTGCCGCCCGAAGCACAGGTCACTTCGCCGGGCTTTTGCTTGGCGCGCGCGATGATGTCGCCCACGCTGTGGAACGGCGAGTCCTTGGCGACCGCCAGCGCCAGCGCGGTGGTGCCCATCAGCGCCACCGGTTCGAAGTCGTTGATCGAGTAGCCCGGCTTCTTGTAGAGGGCGTGGTTGGTGCCCATCGTGCCCATGGTGCCGAACACGATGGTGTTGCCATCAGCCGGCGCCTTGGCCGCCCAGGCGGTGCCGATGTTGCCGCCCGCGCCGGCCCGGTTCTCGACGATGAAGGTCGTGCCCAGCACCTTGCTGAACTCGTTGGCGAACAGGCGGGTCAGGGTGTCGCCGCCGCCGCCGGGCGAGAACGGCGCCACGAAAGTGATGGGCCCCTTGGGCCAGTCGGCCGGCTGCGCGAGCGCGACGGGAAGCGCCGCCACAGCGGCGACGGCGACAGCCGCTTGGCCGACACGGCGGGTGAAAGATGCAAGGCGTTGCCGAATGAACACGGTTTGTCTCCTGCGGATGGATGACGGATGGAACGGCCGCCCGGCACGGGAGGCGACCGCAAGAAAGAACCCCGATGCGCCTGTACGCCCAAGATGGGCATCGAACGCAAGGATGGAAGTCCATCGTAGAGATCACGGATTCATGTGTCCAATTGATAATCATCATCCGTAAAATGAACTGATTTCATACTGATGGCGCTCGCACCGGCATCGACGCGCCCTCGTCCGATGAACCTCGACAACTTCGACCTCAACCTGATCCGCGTCTTCCTGGCGATTGCCAAGCATCGCAACGTCACCGAGGCCAGTCGGGAATTGCACCTGACACAATCCAGCGTCAGCCACGCGCTGGCGCGCTTGCGCAGCCTCTGCAACGACCCCTTGTTCGTGCGCTCCAGCGGCGCGATGGCGCCCACCGTCGCGGCCCAGGCCATGATCGAGCCGCTGGAGCAGGCGCTGAAGTCGGTCCGTCAAAGCCTGGGCCATGCCACGCCGTTCGACCCGCGCACGAGCGAGCGCCGCTTCAATCTGCTGTTGACCGACGTCGGCCAGACCGCCTACTTACCGGCGCTGCTGGCGTACCTTGGCGAACACGCGCCGTCCATCGGCATCGACGTGCTGCATCTGCCGATGGACGGCTACCCCAAGGCCTTCGCCGATGGCGTGGCGGACCTCGCGGTCGGCTACATGCCCACGCTGTACGGCGGCTTTCACCACCAGGTCCTGTTCACGACACCGCAGGTCTGCATGCTGCGCGCTGACCACCCCGACATCCGGCAAAGCATCTCGCTCGAACAGTACCTGGCTGCCACGCATGTGGTCGTCGAACCGCCGGGGCGCGGTCCGGGCGTGGTGGAAAAAGCCCTGGGCAAGGCCAGACTGCAGCGCAAGATTGCCGTCCGCCTGCCCAACATCTCGGCCGGGCCACTGATCGTGCGCCGGACCCGTCACATCATGACCGTGCCGGCCCAGATCGACGTATTCCAGGGCGGTCTGACGGGTATCGTGTTTCTCCCGCTGCCATTCGACGTTGAGGTCATGGACATCGGCATGCTCTGGCACGAGCGAACCCACAACGATCCGGCCAACCGCTGGCTGCGCGATGCCATGGTCGAGATTTTTTCGGATGCCGGCGCCGACTCAGCAGCCACCGAAGCCGGTCACAATCCCTGAAGCTCTCGCCCTCGCCTGATCTGGACTGCGTGCGCCGGCGCGCCACGCGAGACTGAATAAGCTATTTTATTGATAGCTGTTCGTGATTGATCGACGGGGGCTACAAGCCCGTTTGGCTTGCAATTGAAGCACCCCAACAAAAAACCCGCCAGCGGCGGGTTTCTTGTTGGTTGAGCGCGTCACCCTCAGCGAAAACGCCCCTGCGGCACCGTGCGGATGTCGCCCGGCAGCGAGCCGATGTAGTAGGCGATGGCCTTCAGCTCGGCGTTGGTGAACTGCTTGGCCATGCCGGCCATGATGGGGTTGCCGCGGCCCCAGGTGGCGTGGGTGTCGTCCTTGTAGGCCGTGAGCGCGGCGTACAGGTAGTCGGGGTACTGGCCGGCGATCTTGGGGTAGGCCGGATCGATCGGCTTGTTGAAGTTCTCGCCGTGGCAGGACACGCAGGCGCCCTTTTGCAGCAGGGCCGCCACGTCGGCACGGGCCGCGCGCGGCGTGGCCGGCACCTCGGGCGCGTCCTTGACCTCGCCCAGCGCCGTGTAATAGGCGGCCACATCGGCCATGTCCTGCTCGGTCAGCGAGCCGGCGATGCCGCGCATGCTGGGATGCTTGCGGTTGGCCTTCTTGTACTCGGTGAGCGCGGCTTCCAGGTACTTGGGGTTCTGGCCGGCGATCTTGGGGACGTGGTAGACCTCGGGGAAGTTGGTCTTGTAGTCCGTGATGCCGTGGCAGCCGATGCACATGGCCACCTTGCCCGCACCCGCCTCGACGTTGCCCGTGACCTGGGCCTGGGCGGTCGTCGCCAGGCCGGCGGCGGCGATGAGGGCAGCGAACATCGGGGACAGGTTCGGTTTCATTTTGCGCGCACAATCCATGTTGTTTGATCCAGATCAGCGGCCGATTGTAATCAAGCTTATCCGCCCGCTGAACGCCATCTCCCCATGACCGCCACAGGCCACCATTCAGCATGAAATTCCAGGGCACCGATTCCTACGTCGCCACGCAAGACCTGATGCTTGCCGTGAACGCCTCCATCACCCTCAAGCGCCCGCTGCTGGTCAAGGGCGAACCGGGCACCGGCAAGACCATGCTGGCCGAGGAAGTGGCCAGCGCGCTGAAGCTGCCGCTGCTGCAGTGGCACATCAAGTCGACCACCAAGGCGCAGCAGGGCCTGTACGAGTACGACGCCGTGAGCCGCCTGCGCGACAGCCAGTTGGGCGACGACCGCGTCAAGGACATCCACAACTACATCGTCAAGGGCGTGCTGTGGCAGGCCTTCACGGCCGACGAGCCGGTGGCGCTGCTGATCGACGAGATCGACAAGGCCGACATCGAGTTTCCCAACGACCTGCTGCGCGAGCTGGACCGCATGGAGTTCCACTGCTACGAGACGCGCGAGACCATCAAGGCCAGGCATCGCCCGGTGGTGTTCATCACCTCCAACAACGAAAAAGAGCTGCCCGACGCCTTTCTGCGCCGCTGTTTCTTTCACTACATCAAGTTCCCCGAGCCGGAGACGATGAAGCAGATCGTCGACGTGCACTTCCCCGACCTCAAGAAGGACCTGCTGGCCGCCGCCATGAAGGTGTTCTTCGACGTGCGCGGCCTGCCGGGGCTGAAGAAAAAGCCCTCCACCAGCGAGCTGCTCGACTGGCTGAAACTGCTGGTGGCCGAGGACATCCCCGCCGAGGCCCTGCACAGCAAGGACGACAAGGTGGCGGTGCCGCCGCTGGTCGGCGCGCTGCTGAAAAACGAGCAGGACACCACGCTGTTCGAGAAGCTGGTGTTCATGAACCAGCGCAACCGCTGAGCCATGCCCGCCCTGCTGGTCAAGATCCTGTCCGACGTCGTCGGCTTCGTCGGCGGCGCGCTGGCTGGCTACTGGCTGGCGCGCGCGGCCGGCATCGACGTGCTGCGCGATTTGCACAGCAACGCCAGCGTGCTCGGCATCGCGGCCATCGGCCTGGGCGGCGGCATCGGCCTGGCCGCGGCGCGCCGCTGGCGCCAGGCGCGCGACGCGGGTTGAGACGACCCACGCCAGCCAGGAGCCCGCCGATGAGCTTCGTCCAACCCGTCACCCTGCGCGAGCGCGGCATCCGCCTGGAGCCGCTGGCGCCGGCGCACGAGGCCGGCCTGCGCGCCGCCGCCGCCGACGGCCAGTTGTGGACCATCCGCGTCACCAGCGTGCCCGAGCCCGAGCAGACGCGCGCCTACATCGACACCGCCCTGCAGATGCGCGAGCAGGGCAGCCGCTTGGCCTTTGCCGTCGTCGACGAGGCCAGCGCGCGCGTGCTGGGCTCCACCAGCTTCCACGACATCCTGCCGGCCGTGCAGCGCGTCGAGATCGGCTGGACGTGGTATGCGCACAGCGTGCAGCGCAGCCACGTCAACACCACGTGCAAGCTGCTGATGATGGGCCACGCCTTCGACACCCTGGGCTGCCAGGTGGTGGGCTGGCGCACCGACAACTACAACTTCGCCAGCCAGCGCGCCATCGAGCGCCTGGGCGCCAGGAAGGACGGCGTGATCCGCCACCACGCACTGCGCCGCGACGGCACCGTGCGCGACACCGTGATGTACAGCATGACGGCCGCCGAGTGGCCCGAGGCGCGGGCCCAGCTGCTCTATTTATTGAAGCGCCGTGCGCAGACCCCATAAGCGCTGGAGGCCGAAATCATGCTGATCGACTTCTTCTACACGCTGCGCGCGGCCAAGCTGCCCGTGTCGGTCAAGGAATTTCTCACCCTGCTCGAAGCCCTGCAGGCCGACGTGGTCGGCCCGCGCCAGCCCGACGCCTGCACCATCGACGACTTCTACTACCTGTCGCGCACCGCGCTGGTCAAGGACGAAAAACACTTCGACAAGTTCGACCGCGCCTTCGCCGCCTACTTCAAGGGCGTGGAGATGCTGACCGACTTCACCAAGGAAATCCCGGCCGACTGGCTGCGCAAGGTGCTCGAAAAGGAACTCACGCCCGAGCAGAAGGCCGCCATCGAGAAGATGGGCTGGGACGAGCTGATGGAGACGCTGAAAAAGCGCCTGGAAGAGCAAAAGGGCCGCCACGAGGGCGGCAGCAAGTGGATCGGCACCGGCGGCACCAGCCCCTTCGGCCACGGCGGCTACAACCCGCAGGGCGTGCGCATCGGCGGCAAGGGCGGCAACAAGAGCGCCGTCAAGGTGTGGGAAAAGCGCGCCTACCGCGACTACGACGACAGCCAGGAGCTGGGCACGCGCAACATCAAGGTCGCGCTGCGCCGCCTGCGCAAGTTCGCGCGCACCGGCAGCGACCTGGAACTGGACCTGCCCGACACCATCAAGAGCACCGCCGCCAACGCCGGCTGGCTCGACATCAAGATGGTGCCCGAGCGCCACAACGCGGTGAAGGTGCTGCTGCTGATGGACGTGGGCGGCACCATGGACGAGCACATCCAGCGCGTGGAAGAGCTGTTCTCGGCCACCAAGGCCGAGCTCAAGCACCTGGAGTTCTACTACTTCCACAACTGCGTGTACGACTTCGTCTGGAAGAACAACCGGCGCCGCTTTGCCGAGAAATTCCCGACCTGGGACATCATCCGCAAGTACAACAAGGACTACAAGCTGATCTTCGTCGGCGACGCGACGATGAGCCCCTACGAGATCCTGCAGCCCGGCGGCAGCGTCGAATACAACAACGAAGAGCCCGGCGCCGAATGGCTGCAGCGCCTGACGCACGCCTTTCCCAAGTTCGTCTGGATCAACCCCGAGCCGCCCGGCGTGTGGCAATACCGCCAGAGCATCGCCATCGTGCAGCAGCTGATGGGCCAGCGCATGTTCCCGCTCACGCTCAAGGGGCTGGAGGATGCGATGCGGACCTTGTCCAAGTAGGGCCGACACCGAACCCACCCGAGCCCGCCCCGACACAAGCCTCACATAAGGATACGCAGGCGCCCCCTAAACTCGCCCGGTGCCTCTGCAACCCCTCCGGTCGATGTTCCTGCGCGCCGCCCTGTGGCTGGCGCTGGCCTTGCTGTTGCCCGGCTGCGCGCTGCTGCCGGGTGGCGATGCCGCGGCCACCGACGCGGCGGCCACGTCGGCCGGCCCTTCTGGCACCGAGTCGGCCGCGGTCGATGCGCCCGCCTTCGACATCCGCGTCGACTGCGCCGACCCCGATCTGCGCCAGCTGGTCGAGCGCTTCAACAGCCTGCGGCGCTACCGCGCGGTGAGCGACCTGGACGCGTTCGAGCTCGAGCGCCTAATGGCGCTGGCCGAGCGCGACACGCGCGAGCTGCTGGGCACCGAGGGCTACTTCGCGCCCCGCGTGCAGGTGCGCCGCGAGGGCGCCGCCGGCGCGCGGCCCACGGTGGTGATCGCCATCGAGCCGGGCCCGGCCACCACGGTGCGGCAGGTGGAGCTGGACTTCGCCGGCGACATCGCCCACGATGCGGACGCCGACGCGCAGGCACAGCGCGCCGCGATCACGGAGGGCTGGAGCCTGCCGGCCGGCCGGCGCTTCACGCAGCAGCGCTGGTCCGACGCCAAGACCGACGCCCTGCGCCAGCTGCTGGCCCAGCGCTACCCGCGCGGGCGCATCGCCGCCAGCCAGGCCGACATCGACGCCCCGGCGGCGCAGGCGCGGCTGCACGTGCAGCTCGACTCGGGCCCGCTGTTTCGCCTGGGCACGGCCAGCGTGCTGGGCGCCAGCCGCTACCCGCCCGAGCTGGCCGAGCGCCTGTCCTGGCTGCAGGCGGGCCAGCCGTACGACCAGAAGGCGCTGGTCGATGCCCAGCAGCGCCTGACCGAGAGCGGCTACTACGACGGCGCTTCGATCACGATCGACCCCGAGGGCGACGCCGCCGCCGCGCCCGTGACCTACACCGTGACCGAGGCCAAACGCCACAAATTGCAGCTGGGCGTGGGCTACAGCACCGACAGCGGCCCGCGCCTGTCGCTGGAGCACCGCGACAACACGGCCTTGGGCAGCAGCTGGCGCAGCGACACCACGCTGCAGCTCGACCGCAAGGCGCCGCTGGTGCAGCTGGAGCTGCATTCGCTGCCCGACGCCGACCACTGGCGCACCGCGCTGTTCGCGCGCCACATGCGCCAGGACGACGGCGCGCTGGTCACCACCTCGCAAACCCTGCGCGCCGGCCGCCTGCAAAGCGGGCCGCGCTTCGACCGCAACGTCTACGTGCAGTACGAGCAGGCCAACGTCACCGGCGCGGCCAGCGTGGTCGCGCCCGACGCGCTGGTCGGCGACGGCGCCGCGCTCAGCCTCAACGCCGCGTGGACGGGGCGCTACTTCGACTCGCCCACCCTGCCCACGCGCGGCTACGGCCTCAGCGGCGAGATCGGCGCGGGCGTCACCACCATGGGCGTGCGCAAGCCCTTCACGCGCCTGACGGGGCGCTGGCTGGGCATGGTGCCGCTGGGCGCGGGCGACAGCCGGCTGGCGCTGCGCGCCGAGGGCGGCGCCGTCATCGGCGCGCGCCAGGCGCGCCTGCCCGCCACGCAGCTGTTTCGCACCGGCGGCGACGCCACCGTGCGCGGCTATGCCTATCGCAGCATCGGCATCCCGCTGGGTGGCAACTGGGTCGGCCCCGGCCGCCTCATGGCGCTGGGCAGCGTCGAATGGCAGCGCCCCATTGCCCAGCAGCGCTGGCCCGGCCTGCTGGAGCACGTGCTGTTCGTCGACGTCGGCAGCGTGGCCAACCACGCCAGCGACCTGCGCGCCCACTGGGGCGTGGGCACCGGCCTGCGCCTGATCACGCCCGTCGGCCCGATGGAGCTGGACCTGGCCTATGGCCTGCAGTCGCATGAAGTGCGCCTGCACATGCGCGTGGGGTTCAACTTCTGATGGCCGCCGCACCGTCTCCTGCCACCTCGGCGAAAACCCCTGATTCGATAGCTGCCGGCGCTGATCCGACGGGCGCCAGCGGCCAATCCGGCTCAGATACCGCCGCACCTGCCCGCCATCACCCCTGGCGCCGCGCCGCGCGCGCGGCGGCGCTGGGTACCGTGCTGGGGCTGGCCCTGCTGGCCGGCGGCGCGGGCTGGCTGTGGCACTGGGCCGGCAGCGAAGGCTCGCTGGCCAGCACGCTGCATTGGGTGGGCGCGCGCTGGCCACTGAGCAGCCAGCAGGTCAGCGGCTCGCTGCTGCACGGCGGCCACGCGAGGCAGATCGTATGGCAGCAGGACGGCCTGCGCGTGCAGGTCGACGACGCCACGCTGCGCTGGGCGCCGGCCGCGCTGCTGCGGCGCACGCTGCACATCCAGCAGCTGGCGGCCGCGCGCGTGCGCATCGACGACCAGCGCCCGCCCAGCCCGTCCACCGGCGCGCCACCGGCCGCGCTCGGCCTGCCGCTGCACGTGCGCATCGACGCCCTGCGGGTCGATGAACTGGCCTGGGCCGGCCCGCCGGCGCTGAGCCTGCACGAGGTGGCGGGCGCCTATGCCTTCGATGGCGCGCGGCACACGCTCGATCTGAGCCACGCGCGCTTTCAGGACGGGCGCTACCAGGCGCGCGCCACGCTGGGCGCCCAGGCCCCCATGCCGCTCGATGTGGCCCTGGCCGGCGCGCTGCGCACCGAGGTGCCGGGCGGCGGCGCGCCCACGGCGCTGCGCCTGCGGGCGCGCCTGCACGGCCCGCTGGCCGAGCTGCAAGCCCAGGCCGTGGCGCTGGCCGCCGCCGACGCGGCCACACCGACGCTGCCCGCCCTGCCCGCCGCCGACACGCCGCTGGCCCTGCCCACCGACGCCGACGGCGCCCAGGCGCAGCTGAGCGCCCGCATCACCCCCTGGGCCGCCCAGCCCCTGCCCGAGGCCCAAGTTCAGCTGCAGGCCATCGACGCGCGCGCCTTCTGGCCCAGTGCGCCGCACACGCGGCTGAGCGGCCAGGCCGAGCTGGCGCCGCTGGCCGGCGCGCCCGGCTGGCGCATCACCGCCGATCTGCGCAACGCCGACGCCGGCCCCTGGGACCGCCAGCGCCTGCCGGTCGAGGCCCTGCAGGCCGACGGCCAGTGGCAGGACGGCACCGCCACCATCGAGCGCCTGCAGGCCCGCCTGGCCGGCGGCACGCTGCAGGCCAGCGGTCGCTGGGCCAGCGCCGCCGACGCGCGCTGGCAGCTCGACGCGCGCGCCACCGACATCGACCCCGCCCGCCTGCACAGCCAGCTGGCGGCCGCGCCCATCGGCGGCAGCGCGCAGCTGCAGGGCCAGGGCGCGGCACTGGACTTCACGCTGGCGCTGCAGGCCCGGCCGGCCCCCGCCGCGTCCGCCAGCAGCCTGCGCGCGCTCGACCTGCGCAGCGCCCACGCGCGCGGCCGCTGGGCCGAGGGCTGGCTCACGCTGCAGCAGCTGGATGTGCGCGCCGGCAGCGCGCACCTGGCCGGCAACGCGCGCCTGCACCTGCTCGACCTGCGCGCGCCCAGCGGCAGCGCCGACCTCACGCTCACCGCCCCCGGCCTGCAGGCCCACGTGCAGGGCAATCTGGGCGCCACGCGCGGCGAGGGCAAGGCCCAGCTCGATGTGAGCGACGCCGCGCGCACCCTGGCCTGGGCGCAAACCCTGCCCGGCGCCGCACCGCTGCTGACGGGCACGCAAGCCAGCGGCAGCGCCACCCTGAAGGCCAGCTGGCGCGGCGGCTGGCAAGACCCCGAGCTGCACGCCCGCCTGAGCGCCCCCAGCCTGCAGGCGCAGCGCGCGCAAGACGCCGCGCCCTGGCTGCTGCAAAACGCCGAACTCACGCTGGACGGCCGACTGGCCCAGGCCCACGCGGCGCTGAAAGGCGCGCTGCAGCAGGGCCCGCGCCAGATCGATCTGCAGGCCACGGCCGACCTGGCCCGCAGCACGCTCAAGGCCACGCTGGCCGCATCCACGTGGCGCGTGCAGCTGCAGCAGCTGCAGGCCAAGGTAAGCGACCCGGCGCTGGGCGCCGGCGTTTGGCAACTGGCCAGCACCCAGCCTTTCACGCTGCAAGGCATACCCGATGCGCGCGGGCCACTGCAAGTCAGCACTGGCGCGCTCACGCTCACCTCGCCCGCGCCGGTGCAGCAGGCGCGGCTGGACTGGGGCCCGCTGCGCTGGCAGGGCGGCGCGCTGACCAGCACCGGGCGCCTCACCGGCCTGCCGCTGCAATGGGCCGAGCGCCTGGCCGGCGTCAAGCTGGCCGACTACGGCATCGAAGGCGCGCTGTTGTTCGATGGCCAGTGGGACCTGAACTGGGACGACCGCCTGCGCCTGCGCGCCGAGCTGGCGCGCGCCAGCGGCGACCTGACCCTGGTGGCGCGCGACACCGACACCGGCCTCGCCGCCCGCGTGCCCGCCGGCCTGCGTCAGGCGCGCCTGCAACTGTCCAGCGACGGCCCGGCTGTCACCGCGCGCCTGGACTGGGACAGCGCCGAGGCCGGCCAGGCGCAGGGCGAGCTGCGCACCCAGCTGTCGGCCACGCCCGACGGCCAGGGCGGCACGCGCTGGAGCTGGCCCGCCAGTGCGCCGCTGGGCGGCCAGTTGCAGGCGCGCTTGCCGCGCATCGCCGCCTGGTCGGCGCTGGCGCCGCCGGGCTGGCGCCTGCGCGGCGCGCTGGCGGCCGACGTGCGCGTGGCCGGCACGCGCGGGCAGCCGCAGGTGACGGGCACGCTCAGCGCCGACGACCTGGCCCTGCGCTCGGTGGTCGACGGCTTCGCGCTCGGCCGCGGGCGCCTGCGCGCGCGGCTGGACGGCACGCAGCTCATCGTCGACGAACTGCTGCTGCACGGCCCCGACGGCGGCGGCAAAGGCGCGCCGGCCGACGCCGGCGGCACGCTGCGCGCCAGCGGCGCGGCCGGCTGGCAGGACGGGCGCGCGCAGGCCCGGCTGGACGTGACCCTGACGCGCCTGCACGCCAGCGTGCGCGCCGACCGCGACCTCACCGTCTCGGGTCAGGTGCAGGCCGCGCTGGCGGGTCGCCAGATCACCGTGGGCGGCGACCTGCGCGTGGACCGCGGGCGCATCGAGCTGCCCGACGACAGCGCGCCCAGCCTGGGCAGCGACGTGGTGGTGCACGGCGCCAAGACCGCCGCCAGCGCCCCCGCCGCAGCCCCACCGCCCGCATCGCCGCTGACGGTCGACGCCAGGGTGCAGCTCGACCTGGGCGAGGACCTGCGCGTGCGCGGCCAGGGCCTGGAGACGCGCCTGGCCGGCAGCTTGCAGCTGAGCGCGCAAGACCCCATCGGCACGCCGCCGCAGCTGGCCGGCACCATCCGCACCGTGGGCGGGCGCTTTCATGCCTACAGCCAGAACCTGGACATCGCGCGCGGCGCCATCAGCTTCAGCGGCGCGGTCGACAACCCGCGCCTGGACATCGTTGCCCTGCGCCCCATCTTCACCGCCGACCAGCGCGTGGGCGTGCAGGTGGCCGGCAGCGCCCTGCTGCCGCGCGTGCGCCTGTACAGCGAGCCGCCGCTGCCCGACAACCAGGCCCTGGCCTGGCTGCTGCTGGGCCGCGCCGCACCGGCCACCGGCGCCGAATCGGCCATGCTGCAGTCGGCCGCCGTGGCCCTGCTGGGCGGGCGTGAGGGGCGTGGCCTGGCGGCGCGCTTCGGCCTGGACGAGCTGAGCTTTGCGCGCGGCAGCGACAGCGCCAGCCCCGACGGCAGCGTGGGCGGCGCCAGCGTCACGCTGGGCAAGCGCCTGTCCGAGCGCCTGTACGCCGCCTACCAGCACAGCCTGGCCGGCACCAGCGGCGCGCTGCTGATCTTCTACGAGCTGTCGCGCCGCTGGAGCCTGCGCGCGCAAGCCGGCGAAAACGCCGCGCTGGACCTGATCTACCGGCTGTCCTTCGATTGAGCCTGTCGCGCCGATTTGTAGTCAAACAGGCCTCCAGCGCCCGCCCATCAAGCGCGGGCAGCTACGATTTCAGGATCGACGGCGCCACGGCCCCGCGCCCACGCGCCGATACAATGCCCCCACCCCGCCGCCGTAGTTCAATGGATAGAACGGGCGCCTCCTAAGCGCCAGATGCAGGTTCGATTCCTGCCGGGGGCGCCATTTATAAATTCCATGAGCCGCCATATTCGGTCAAAACTCATTCGGAATCAATAAGTTAAAGCGGTTTAACCGCCACGTGCCACCACAAGGCACCATTGCAGCGCACCCGATTAGGGGGCACACTGCGGGGGAACAAGGGCTTTTTGCCCTGATTTTGTGGAGATTGTTCCCCCATGCTGACCGAAATCCAGTGTAGAAATTCGGCCTGTCCGCCCGACAAGGCCCGCGCCCGCTTCACCGACGCCGGCGGCCTGTATCTTGAAGTCGCACGGACGGGTTCCAAGCGCTGGTTCTGGAAGTTCCGTCAGAACAACAAGGAGAAGCGTCTCGCGCTGGGCAGCTACCCCGACACCACGTTGAAGGCCGCCCGCTTCGCCCGTGACGATGCCCGCCGCATCCATGCGAAGGGCGTTGATCCGGTGCAGCAGCGCCAGATGGAAAAGGCTACGGCCAGGGTGAACAGCGGCAACACCTATGAGGCCGTCGCCCGAGAGTACCGTCAGCACAAAGAACGCGAATGGAGCGCCGCCCACGGCGACAAGTGGCTGAGGATGCAGGAACTGAACCTGTTCCCCTACCTGGGCGCCCTGCCGGTAGCGGACATTCCCCCAATGCTGATGCTGGACACCATCCGCCGCGTGGAAAAGCAAGGCAAGCATGAAACCGCCCACAGCATGCGCCAGTACGCGGGCCAGGTGTTCCGCTATGCCATCGCCACGGGACGGGCCACCAACGACCCTACCGCACCGCTCAGGGGCGCCCTGAAGGCCGTGCTGGTGCGCCACATGGCCGCCGTGCTGACCCCGCCCGAAGCCGGGCACCTGCTGCGCGACATTGACATCTACAAAGGCAGTCCGGTCACGCGCGAGGCGCTGCTGCTGTCGGCCTACACGTTCCAGCGTCCCGGCGAGATTCGGCAGATGGAATGGGCCGAAGTGGATTTGGAGCAGGCGCTATGGACGATCCCCGCCATCAAGATGAAGCGCCGCAAGCAAGCCAAGATCAACGGGCGCCCGCACCTTGTCCCGCTGGCCCAGCAGGCCGTCGAGTGCCTGACCCGCCTCAAGCCCCTGACCGGGCACCACAAGTATGTTTTCCCGTCCCTGCTGGGTGAAGGCCGGTGCATGAGCGAGAACACCGTCAACACCGCGCTGCGCCGCATGGGCTACGACAACGAGACCATGACCGCCCACGGGTTCCGGGCCATGGCGCGCACCCTGATCGTCGAGAACCTGGACTTTCCCCCGGACGTGATCGAAGCGCAATTGGCGCACGGCAAAAGCGGGCCGCTGGGCATGGCCTACGACCGGGCGCAATACATGGAGCAGCGCCGGGACATGATGGCGAAGTGGGCGGATTACTTGGACAAGCTGCGCGCTGGTGCAGACGTGGTGCAGCTGCGGGCGTGAGAAACCGGCAGGCCCAGCGCCGGCCTGAGCTGGGCATCAAGGCGACGGCCAGGACGTAGGAGCGCCCTGACCGTCTGACCATCATCAAACTGGAGTTGACAATGGCTGGAGAAATTATCCCTGCAAGAGAGAACGCGCCTCGCAAGCTGGCGTTCACGCCGATACAGCCCTGGACACCGCCGAAGATGACCAACACCGAGGCGCGGCGCTTAATCGGAGAACTGCAATGCTGGGTTGAGCAGTTCAACCATCCGGACGCCAGAAAACTGGGCGAGGCGTTGGACGACGTAGAGCGCTTATTTATTCGTGTATGGACGGAAATTGACGAAGCCCTTAGCCAATTGATCCACGCTGACTATCTGGAAAGTAAAGGCCATCATGCCGCTGCGATTGAAGCGAGGAAGTTTGCCATGGACTATATGCACCGCTGGCAAGATCGAGGCGGCAAAATCGGCAACGCAGGCTAACCCATTCGCCAGCCCTAGGCTGATCCCCGAAAACCCGTTTCCCTGACGGGCTGGGCTGGCACCTTTTCAGGGGCGTGAGGGACGCAATGAAAATCACTGATGATCATTTGATTCTAGAATCAGACGAAGAGATAAGAGAGTTTGAGAAACTTGTAAATCTAGCCAAAACACTAGAGGACAAAAAAAAGCAGAAAGCCGAACGGGTGTTTTCTCAATTTTTGTCCGGTCAATTACCATATGAAGGCGATGACTCCGCCGAACAAATTTATGACGCAAACGAATGGGCAAATACCACGGATGCGCTGATTCATGAAAATCTAGACCATTCTAGTCTTGGGTATTTTGTCGAATTGGTTTTGGAACACCACGAGAGAGCGTCCCAAGCGGCGCGTGCGCACGCAAGACATGCCGAAAACTACGCGATGCGTAAAGACGTATTTGATTGGCTCGATAAAAATCCACCCAAGCCCAGAGGCAAAGACGCAGCAGCACAAGCCATCGCCGGCAAGGTTGTCCCCATCTCATTCCGCGCTGCACGCAAGTGGATAGACGAATGGGAAAAACTACGCTCTACCGGCACAACGTAATTTCTACCGGCACGCTGTAATTTGTGCCGGTAAACCGGCTTCAAATAGATCGGCAGCGCCCCGACGATAGCACCCGTGTTCTATCACGAGGTGCTAAATGCAACCCAATACCACCCCCGGCGCTCCGAAGAGCCGCCCCCGCCGCATCGCAGTCCAAACCCTGGACAGCCTCAAAATCCCCGAGGCACTGCTGAAGATTCAGACGGTTGTCGCAGTAACCGGCCTGTCTGAATCGTCCATCCGCCGCAAGGTGGCCAGCGGCGATTTTCCCGCCCCCGTCAAAGATGGCAAGCGCTGCACCCGCTGGGTTTCGGCCAAAGTCCAAAATTGGCTGCGGGCCAAGGGGGCGCAGTAATGGGACGCGGCAAATCTGCCAAAACCCTGCAACTGATCGACGCCAGTCGGCGCATTCTGGAAGAAATCCAGCCGGCTACCGTTCGCGCAGTCTGCTATCGCCTGTTCACCGAGGGCCTGATCCCGAACATGGGAAAGAGCGCCACGGGAGGCGTATCCAAACAACTGGTGTACGCGCGCGAAAACGGCCTGATCCCCTGGGATTGGATCGTGGACGAAACCCGCGAAGCCGAGCGCATCAGTTCATGGGACAACCCCGTCCAAATCCTGCGCGCCACGGTCAACCAATACCGCAAGGACTATTGGCAGTTTCAGCGTTACCGGGTTGAAGTGTGGAGCGAGAAGGGCACCGTGCGCGGCACCGTCGCCCCGGTGCTGAACAAGTACGGCGTCACCTTCCGCGTGATGCACGGCTACGGCAGCGCGACCGCCCTCTACGACGTCGCCCAAGAATCGGTGGAGGTGGACAAACCGCTGATCGTGCTCTACATCGGAGACTGGGATTGTTCCGGCCTGCACATGTCGGAAATCGACCTGCCCGCCCGCCTGGCACGCTATGGCGGCGAGGCGTCAATCCAGCGTATCGCACTGACCGCCGAAGACGGGCCGGGCCTGCCATCGTTCCCGGCATCGGACAAAGCCAACGATTCGCGCTACGCATGGTTTGTTGAACGCTACGGTGATCGCTGCTGGGAGGTTGATGCACTGTCCCCGGTGATCTTGCGCCAGCGCCTGGAGGCCCATATCCGCGCCTACCTGGACACCGACGCATGGGAGCACGCGGTCAAGATCGAGCAAGCCGAGATCGCATCCATGCGTGAGCACTTCACCGCCATGGAAAGTATTTTGAGTCCTGCCGCGAAATACTCGGGAGGCACCTGATGGACGCCCCCATCTTCGAGCGCATCCCGCCCGAGCTGGCCGGCCTAGACCGCTGGCTACTGTGGCGCGCCGATGGCGGCAAGAAGGTGCCCTACAAGGCCGCAGAGCCGCGCAAGCGGGCATCCAGCACCGACCCTGCCACCTGGGCCGGGTTTGACGCCACACGGGCCGCCTACAAGCCTGGGCGAGACGCTGGTGTCGGCTTCGCCCTCGTTCCCGAAGATGGCCTGACCGTGATCGACATTGACGGCAACACCAGCCCCGCCGCCGTGGGCCTGCTGGAAGACGTCGGCTGTCAGTATGTCGAGACGTCGCCCTCGGGCAACGGCCTGCACGGCTGGGGTTTTTTCGCTGGCGAGCTGCCCCGCAAGAAGGGCATCTACAACGGCATCAACGTCGAGATTTACAACGTCGGGCGCTACATGAGCGTGACCGGCAACGCGACCCGCTCAGGGCCGTTTTCGCACCTTCACGGCGTGCTCGATTTGTCGCGCAGCATCGGCGGTTCACCAGCAGAAAAAAAGCCGCCGCCCGCCTGCCCTACACAAGAGACACAAGAATCTCAGGAATCACATGAGACACAGGAATCTCAAGTCATGGGGGGGTTGTGTGGGGGTGTGGAGCCGGCGCGCTTTTTGCCGACAACGACCGGCAACCGCAACAAGCGGCTGTTCGATCTGGCGCGGCACGTCAAAGCCATCAAGCCCGAGGCCACGAAGGACGAACTGCGGGCCATCGCGCAGGAGTGGCACGAGCTGGCGCTACCCATCATCGGGACAAAGCCCTTCACCGACACCTGGGGCGATTTTTCGCGCGGCTGGGAGGCGGTGAAATTCCCCGAAGGGACGCTACTGGCCAAAATCCTGGACAACCTGGACGGCGACCCCATCCCGCCCATGCCCAGCGGCTACGGCGAGGACGAGGCGCGGCTGATTCGTGTGTGCATTCGCCTGCAACAGCACGCCGGCAACGCGCCGTTCTTCCTGAGCGCGCGCACGGCTGGCGATCTGATCGGCCTGCACTTCACCAGCGCCAGCAACATGCTTTACGGCCTGGTGGCAGACGGCGTGCTGGAGCTGGTGGAGCGTGGCAAGCGACCCAAGGCCAGTAGCTACCGCATCGCCTGCTGAGTATTTCGCGGCAGGTCACGAAATACGCACCATCCCGGCCCCCTCATAACGTGCTGGCACGGTAAACCGCTGGGCCGCCCATTTTTTGCATCATGGTCACAATCAATTGGCCCTACTGAGCGTTGCCATGCAACCCGCGCGCGATGGCACGTTTTCGCCACACTGGCAAATAGTATTTGACAATCGCATGGATACTGGCTATATATCCAGCACCTAGGACTTTTTGCAAAAACCCCTGACCATGAAACTGAACGACCTGCGCGAAGCCCGCGCCCTGAAAGTGACCGAAGCCCGCGCCCTCGTTGACGGCAACGCGACGTTGACCGCCGAACAGCAAGCCGCTTTCGACAAGCTGAAGACCGAGATCAAGGCGCTCGAAGCCGACGAAGCCCGCCAGCAGTTTCTCGAAGACGCCGAACGTCGGGCCGCTGGTGCGCCGGTGGACAAGAAGCAGCGCGAGTTCGAGTCGGGCGTCAACGTCCTGGACGCCATCCGCGCGCAGGTCGAGCAGCGCAGCGTTACCGGTGCCCTGGCTGAGTTCCAGCAAGAAGCCAAACGTCAAGGTATCGAGCCCAAGAAAGGCGGCCTGCTGGTGCCCGCTTCGATCTTCGAGAAGCGCACCACCCAAACCACCACCACGGCCGACAAGATCGTCCCCGACGATTACAAGGCGTCCGAGTTCATCGGCCTGCTGCGCAACAGCCTGATCGTCCGCAGCCTGGGTGCTCGGGTTCTATCCGGCCTGCGCGGCGACGTGGTGATCCCCAAGCAGACGGCGGCCTCGACGGCCTACTGGCTGAACGAGGGTGATTCGCTGACCGAGAGCAATCCGACCTTCGACACGATCAGCCTGTCCCCGAAGCACGTCGGAGCCCTGTCGAGCCTGTCTCGCCAGTTGATCCAGCAAAGCAATCCCGCCATCGAGCAGCTTGTTCGGGACGATTTTGTCCAAGTGGTATCCGCCGCCGTGGACAAGGCCCTGATCCACGGCACCGCCGCCGCCAAGCAGCCGGTGGGCATCCTGGGCACCACTGGGGTTCAGACCGGCAGCCTGTCCACCCTGAGCTGGGCCAACCTGCTGGGCCTGCTGGAAAAGCTGGCCCTGGTGAACGTCACCCCGAACGCGGCATTGATCCATCCCAAGGTGGCAACGAAGCTGGCCAGCACCTTGAAGGACAGCACCGTCGGAGCCGAGTACCTGCTGACCGGTGGGCGTGTGGCCGGTGTATCCGCCTACAGCACGAACCAGTTGGACGCCAAGACCGGCACCCCCGACAAGGGCCGGCTGATCCTGGGCGACTTCACGCAACTGGTGATCGGTGAATGGGGCGCGACGGAGATTCTGGCCAACCCCTACGCCGCCACCTACTACGAAGCCGGCGCGGTTCAGTTGCGCATCCTGCACACCATGGACGCCGCCGTCCGCCACCCCAAGGCGTTCGTCACGGTGGAAGACATCGGCATCTAAGGGACAGCGAATGTTGGAAGTCCGCTCTACTGGCGAGCTGCGCAGCGACGGCAAGAAGCTGACGGGCTACGCCGCGATCTTCAACAGCGAAACCGACCTGGGCGGGTTCGTCGAGGTCATCCGCAATGGTGCCTTTCGCAAGTCCCTGGAAAGCGGCTCCAACATTCGCGCCCTGTACCACCATGAAGGCAATGCCCTACTCGGCACCACGCGCAGCAAAACCTTGAAGCTGCGCGAAGACCCGCACGGCCTGGCCTTCGAGCTGGATCTTCCGTCCACCACGCACGGCAAAGACCTGGCCATCCTCGTTGAACGTGGCGACGTGGCCGGCTGCTCCTTCGGGTTCCGTGTCCGAGACGGTGGCGACCGCTGGGAGCAAAGAGGGGCGCAACTGGTGCGCGAGCTGCTGGACGTGGAGCTGAGTGAAGTCACCCTGACCGCCGATCCCGCCTACGCCGATACCAGTGTTGCGCTGCGCACGCGCAAGAACATCATCAACAACGACACCCGCCGCCTGTGGCTTGAGACTTGTCTATGGGACTGATCGAACGCCTGGCCAGCCGCATGGGCTACGAACGTCGGGCGTACAACCCGAACGACACCTGGGCCGCGTTTCAAGCCCTGCGGACTGGCACCAGTGAGCCCGAGGGAATCAGTGCTGTCTATGCCTGCGTGCAAGCGATCAGCGAGACCGTGGCCAGCCTGCCCCTGATCCTCTTCAAGCGCGACGGCGAAGACAGAACGAGGGCCAGCGAGCACCCGCTCTACCGTGTGTTGCACGATCAGGCCAACGAGCACCAGACCGCCCTTGAGTTCCGCGAGCTGCTGCAGGCCAACGTCCTGCTGAGGGGCAATGCCTATGCTCGAATCGAGTTCGACAGCGCCGGGCAAGTATCTGCCCTGTGGCCCATCAACCCCGACCGCGTGAGCGTGATTCGCAACGGCGACAAGCTGGCCTACGAATACACCGATGGCGACGGCAAGCTGATCCGCCTGCTGTCTCACGAAGTCCTGCATCTTCGCCATCGCCTGGGGCCCGACGGTGTGCTGGGCGTGAGCCCCATTCAAGCCGCCCGAGGCGTGATTGACCTGGCGCAGTCGGAGCAAGAGCATGGGCTGGGGACATTCAACAACGGCACCAAGCTATCCGGTGTGTTGAAGTTCCCCGGCATGTTGAAGCCCGAGCAGCGCATTGCCATCCGCGACAGCTGGGCCAGCCAACATGCGGGAGGAAGCAATGCCGGCAAGACCGCCATCCTCGAAAGCGGTGTGGAGTTCCAGCAGGTGAGCATGACGCTCGAAGATGCCGAATGGATTGCAGCGCGGCAATTCTCAGTCGAGGAAGTGGCCCGCCTGTTCCGCGTGCCCCCGACCGTGATCGGTGATCTTCGCCATGGCAACTACAGCAATTCGGTGGAGATGGCGAGGCAGTTTGTCACCCTGTCCCTACGCCGGCACCTGGTGGCATGGGAGCAAGCCATTGCATCCAAGCTGCTGACCGAAGCCGGCAGACGAATCTACTTTGCCGAGCACCAAGTCGAGGGACTGCTGCGCGGTGATTCAGCGACAAGGGCCTCGTTCTATTCGAGCGGCATCCGAGACGGCTGGATGCTCAGAAGCGAAGCCAGGAAGCTAGAGAACCTGCCCGCCGTGCAAGGCATCGACAACGCCCCGCTAGGCCCCGCCCCCGCCGCCCCTGGCGACTACCCGAGCAAGCGCTACGCCAATGCTGCCCGCAAGCCGACCAATCATGAAGACGCTCAAACAACGGCAGATTGAGACGGGCCGCACCCTCGCCCTGAACGGCAAGGCATGGGGCCTGCTGCGCGCTCGTGTGCTCAATGGTGAACCGCTGTGCCGCATGTGCGCCCCCGCCTGTCTCAGACCGGCTACGGACGTTGACCACATCGACAACGACCCGACGAACAACAGCATAGACAACCTGCAGCCGCTGTGCCACGAATGCCACAGCAGGAAGACGCAAGCCGACATGGGCAAGGCAGTTTGCTATGGTTGTGATAGCAATGGCTGGCCGCTTGACCCGGCAAGTCATTGGCAGAAATCGCCGGCAACCGATTCGCCAGAACCGCCCTGTTCCCTCAATTTCAACGCTAACTCACTGCCATGAAGTCCACTGCCCGCCGCCTGCGCTCCGACAGCGCCCACGCTGCCGCTGAGGCTTACCAGAATGCCGCACAAGCGCCTATCGAGCCGCCCCTGTGTGTCACCCTGCGCGAGCAAGATCAACCGTTCTGGACGCGCATTGTCGAGTCCAAAGCTAGAAGCACCTGGACGGCCACCGACCTCGTTTCTGCTGCCCATCTGGCCCGCGCCATGGCCGATATGGAAACGCTGCAGGCGCAACTGGACGTCGAGGGCTACATCGTGGGCGACAAGATCAACCCGACCGCCAAAGCCCTGGAAATGCTGTCCAAGCGCGTTGTCATGATTGCCCGCGCCGTCCAAGTCCACGCGCTGGCCACGGTGGGCGATGCACGCGACGCCGGCAAGTCGGCCACGGCTGAACGCGAAGCACGCGAGCAAGAAGACGATCCGCTACTGCCCAAGCTGTACGTGCTATGACCCGCGCCGAGCTGGTGATCCAGTTCATTGAAAAATTCTGCCGCGTGCCCGAGGGCGCACTGGTGGGCAAACCGCTGGTGCTGGCTGAGTTTCAGAAAGACTTCATCCGCGCCGTCTACGACAACGAACACGGCACGCGCCGCGCCATCCTGAGCATCGCCCGCAAGAACGGGAAGACCGGCCTGATTGCGGGTTTGCTGCTGGCGCATCTGGTGGGGCCTGAAGCCAAGCCGAATGCTCAGATTGTCTCGGGCGCAATGTCGAGGGATCAGGCCGCCCTCGTGTTCAACCTGGCGTCAAAAATGGTGCAGCAGTCCCCCGAGCTGGCAAAGCGGGTGAGGATCGTCCCCTCGGGCAAAAGGCTGATCGGCCTGCCGCTGAACACCGAATATCGAGCCCTGGCAGCAGACGGCCAGACCGCGCATGGACTATCCCCCGTGCTGGCAATCCTGGACGAAGCCGGGCAAGTCAGAGGCCCCCGCTCAGACTTCATCGACGCGATTACGACCAGCCAAGGCGCACACGACAACCCGCTGCTGATCGTCATATCGACGCAAGCGGCAACGGATGCTGATTTGCTGAGTCTGTGGATCGACGATGCTTTGACCGGCGCGGACAAGAAAACCGTCTGCCACCTTCACGCCGCCCCGAAGGACTGCGAGCTGGTGGACACCGAAGCATGGGCCGCAGCAAACCCCGCCATAGGCCTATTCCGAAGCCTGGAAGACGTGCGGGAGCAAGCCCAGCAGGCGCAGCGCCTACCCAGTGCCGAGGCCACGTTTCGATGGCTGGTGCTCAATCAGCGGGTATCGGCGGTGAACCCGTTTATCAGTGCCGACGTGTGGAAGTCCTGCGGCACCGAGCCCGAGCCCTTCGACGGGCCTGTCTTCGGCGGGCTGGATTTGTCGGCAAGGACGGACTTAACCGCCCTGGTGCTGGTGGGCCAGGTTGAAGGCGTGTGGCACGTCCGCCCGTACTTTTGGACGCCCGAGCAAGGCATTGCAGATAGGTCGAAGCGGGATCGCGTCCCCTATGACCTGTGGGCGCAGCAAGGCCACCTACGGACAACCCCCGGCGCTTCGGTGGACTATGAACACCTGGCGAGCGACGTGCTCGAAATCCTGGACGGCCTGGACGTGCGTGCTATTGCCTTTGACCGCTGGCGCATGGACGTGCTCAAGAAAGAGCTGGATCGCCTGGGAGCCGATTTACCGCTGGTGCCATGGGGACAAGGCTTTCAATCAATGTCGCCCGCCCTGGACGCCCTCGAAGCTGAATTGCTCAATGGACGCATGGCCCATGGCAATCACCCGGTGCTGACCATGTGCGCGGCCAATGCGGTGATCGAACGAGATCCCGCGGGCAACCGCAAGCTGACGAAAGCCAAGAGCACCGGACGAATCGACGGCCTGCAGGCCCTTGCCATGGCCATGGGCGCGGCCAGCACCAGCGAAGAAATCCAGACCTATGACTCCGACAGCTTCATGTTCGTTTAACCCCAGCCGGGAGGGCCGCAAGGAGAGCCCGGACGCGGATCAGTCGGACAGTGCCGCGCATTTAGAAAAACCCCGACAGCCGGCAGCGCGGTTTCAACCATCTGGTTCTTTCGCTGCGCGTGGCCGGCACCCATTCATGAAGGACTGACATGCCCACACTGACGCAAGCAAAGCAGCATCTTCGGGTTGACCACACCGACGAAGACACCTTAATCGAGGGCCTGATCGACGCCGCGCAGCAGACCGTGAAGCTGTATCTCAACGTCGAGACGCTGCCCGCCGAAGCGCCGGTGGACATAGCTGTCCTGATGCTGACCGCCGCCCTGTACGAGCAACGCGAAAGCGTGGTGGATCGTCCCCTGTCGGATAACCACCTGTACGCCCGCCTGCTGGCCCCGTATCGGGCCATGGAGGCGTGATCGTGCGCGCCGGCACCCTAGACCAGCGTATCGAGCTGCAAGAGCTTGTAGAGGGCTTTGACGACTACGGCCAGCCCCTGAGCGAATGGCAGACCGTCCTGTCGGCCTGGGCCGCCGTGGAGCCCCTGACGGGCCGGGAATATCTTGCAGCCATGCAAAACCAGTCCGAGACGACCATGCGCGTGAGGCTTCGCTACAGACCCGGTATCAAGTCCGCCATGCGCGTGAAGCATGGGGCCCGGCTGTACGGCATTCAATCGGTGATCGACGTGAAGAGCACGGGCCGCGAGCTGGTGCTCATGTGTACGGCCAGCGGGTAAACTGGAGTCGAACGAACGGACGCCGGTTCGCGTCCCGATTCGTGGGGAACAACACGGGGGAACCCTGAAAAACCAAACCGCTGAAACCCAGCATTGATGCGCCCGTCATAGCTCTTTTCGATTCCTGCCGGGGCGCCACCCACGCTGCCCCGCCCCACGCACGTGCCCGCCTATTCCTTCGAAGCCCTGCAAGCCGACGGCCAGACCCGCAAGGGCGTGATCGAGGCCGACACGGCGCGCCTGGCGCGCGCGCTGCTGCGCGGGCAGGCGCTGGTGCCGCTGGCGGTGGAGCCGGTGACGGGGCGCTCCGACAGCCTGCTGACCCGGCCGATCGCCGGCGGGCGCGCCTTCGGCGGCACGCGGCTGGCGATCTTTACGCGCCAGCTCGCCGGGCTGGTGGGCTCGGGCCTGCCGCTGGAGCGCGCGCTGTCGGCGCTGGCCGACGAGGCCGAGGACGACAAGCAGCGCAACCTGATCGCCGGCCTGCGCGCCGAGGTCAACGCCGGCGCCCCGCTGGCGCGCGCCATGGCGCAGCAGCCGCGCGAGTTCTCGCCGGTCTACACGGCGGTGATCGCCGCCGGCGAGCAGGGCGGCCACCTGGGCGCCGTGCTGGAGCGCCTGGCCGACGACCTGGAAGAGCGCCAGGCGCTCAAGTCCAAGCTGATCGGCGCCGCGCTGTACCCGGCCATCGTCACGCTGGTGGCGATCGTCATCGTGGTGTTTCTGGTCAGCTACGTGGTGCCGCAGGTGGCCACCGTGTTTGCCGGCACCCAGCACGCGCTGCCGACGCTGACGGTGGCCATGCTGGCCATCAGCGCCTTCGTGCGCAACTGGGGTTGGTGGCTGCTGGGCGCCATCGTTTTGATAGCTGCCGGCGCACGCTGGGCGCTGACGATCGGCACTTTTCGTCAAAAATTCGACGCCGCCTGGCTGCGCCTGCCGCTGGTCGGGCGGCTGGCGCGCGGCTACAACGCGGCGCGCTTCGGCGCCACGCTGGCCATGCTGGCGGGGGCCGGCGTGCCCATCCTGCGCGCGCTGCAGGCCGCCAGCGAAACGCTGAACAACACGGCGATGCGCGCCGACGCCGAGGACGCGCTGGTGATGGTGCGCGAGGGCGCGCCGCTGGCGGCGGCGCTGGCGCAGAAAAAGCGCTTTCCGGGCCTCTTGGCCATGTTCGCCCGCTTGGGCGAGCAGACCGGCCAGCTGCCGCTGATGCTGCAGCGCGCCGCCGTGCAGCTGTCCACCGAGGTGCAGCGCCGCGCCATGCAGCTGGCCACCATCCTGGAGCCGCTGCTGATCGTCGTCATGGGCGTGGTGGTGATGCTGATCGTGCTGGCCGTGATGCTGCCGATCATCCAGCTCAACCAGTGGGTGAAGTAGCGCCGGCCGGCGTCATGTAGTAACATTGCTACATTCATCGATTGCGGAGGCTGCCATGCAAACCCTCACCTCGCGCGAATTCAACCAGGACACGGCCCGCGCCAAGCGCGCCGCCAACGACGGGCCGGTGTTCATCACCGACCGGGGCAAGCGCGCCTATGTGCTGATCACCAACGACGAGTACGAGCGCCTGACCCGCAAGCGCCAGTCGATCATCGAAGCGCTGGCCATGCCCGGTGTGGAGGACATCGAGTTCGATCCGCCGCGCATGGGTGACTTCGCGCGCGCGGCCGAGTTCGACTGAATCCATGTTCCTGCTCGACACCAACGTCGTCTCCGATTTGCGTCGCACCGACAAGGCGCCGGCCCCGTTGCTGGCTTGGTCGCGCAGCGTGAATGCGCACGATCTCTACATCTCCTGCATCACGCTGTTCGAGCTGGAGTTGGGCGTGCGCCTGCGCGAGCGGCGCGACGCAGCGCAAGGCCGTGTGCTGCGACAGTGGCTTGAAACCCGCGTCGTGCCGGAGTTCGAGGGACGCGTGCTCGACATCGACGCCACCATCGCGCGCCGCTGCGCGGTCATGCATGTGCCCAACCCGGCGCCGGAGCGCGACGCCTGGATCGCCGCCACCGCCCTGGTCCACGGCCTGACGGTGGTCAGCCGCAACACACGCGACTTCGCCGCCTGCGGGGCGCAAGTGCTAAACCCCTGGCAAGCGCCCGTCTGACGGGCGCCACCAGCTATCATTTTCGATATGCCTGCCACCCTCGACGACAAGCTCGTGGTCGCGATCTCCTCGCGCGCCCTGTTCGACCTGGAGGAAGAAAACCAGGTCTTCGATGCCGGCGACGCGCAGGCCTACATGCAGCTGCAGCTGGAGCGCCTGGACGTGCCGGCGCGCCCCGGCGTGGCGCATTCCATGGTCCGCAAGCTGCTGCGCTTCAACGAGGACGGCGTGGCGCGCGTGGAGGTCGTCATCCTCTCGCGCAACGACCCGGTGTCGGGCATGCGCATCTTCAACTCGGGCGCGGCGCAGGCGTTGCGGCTGGAGCGCGGCGTGTTCACCCAGGGTCGCGCGCCCTTCGGCTACCTGCGGCCGCTGCACGCCGACATCTTCCTGTCGGCCAACGCGCAGGACGTGCACGAGGCGCTGGCGGCGGGCTTTCCGGCCGCGCACGTGATGGTGGGCGCGCGCCCGGCCGGCAACGGCTACCCCGACGAGCTGCGCATCGCCTTCGACGGCGATGCCGTGCTGTTCTCCGACGAGGCCGAGCAGGTGTTTCAAAAGAAGGGCCTGGCCGCCTTTCAGCAGCACGAAAAGCGCAAGGCCGACGAGCCGCTGCCGGCCGGCCCCTTCAAGCCCTTCCTGGAGGCCCTGCACCGCCTGCAGCACGCCGGCCCGCCGGGGCTGCGCATCCGCACCGCGCTGGTCACCGCGCGCGGTGCGCCGGCGCACCGCCGCGCCATCCAGACGCTGATGCGCTGGAACATCCGCGTCGACGAGGCGATGTTCCTGGGCGGCCTGCCCAAGGGCGAATTCCTGCGCGAGTTCGAGCCCGACTTCTTCTTCGACGACCAGAGCGGCCACATCCAGCAGGCGGCCGGCTTCGTGCCGGCCGGCCACGTGGCGGCGGGCGTTACAAATGCGCCGGCGTCCCAGGCAACCCCAAGGCCGCGCCGGCGTTCCAATCGGGCATGACCTTGCTTTTTCGCCTTCGCGCCGCCGCGGCGCTGCTGACCGGTGCGCTCGCCGCCGGCGCCGCGCTGGCCCAGTCCGCCCCCGCCGCGCCGGCCGCGCCCGCATCCGCGCCACCGGCCACCGCCGCCCAGACGCCCGGCAAGGGCGAGGCGCAGGCGCTCAGGCTGTTCAAGCTGCTGGACGCCAACGGCGACGGCCGCATCTCGCGCGCCGAAGCCGACGTGGCCATCCGCATCAAGCCCTCGCTGGCCGAGCTGTTCGAGCGCACCGACACCAACCACGACGGCTACCTGACGCAGGACGAAATCCGCGCCGAGGCCGCGCGCGCGAAGGCCGAGCGCCAGGCCCGCCGCGAGCGCGAGGCCGCTGCGGCCGGCACCGGCGCCATGTCGCGCCCGTAAAGTTTGTAAAGCCGGTCGGCGCGGCAGCGGCGGCGCCCGTTGGCAGGATCACACTGGGCGGCCGTTTTGCGGCACGCCCCGCGGGGTCAACACCATGCCATCGTCTTCCCGTCTGCTGTCACGCCGCCACGCGCTGCGTCTGGCCGCCTGGGGCGCCGCCGCCGTGGCGGCGCCTTGGGCCCGCGCCAGCAACCCGCCCGCAAACACCACCGACACCGCCGCCACCTGGCGCGCGCTCTCGCGCTTGGGCTACGGCCCCACGCCGGCGCTGATCGCGCAGGTGCAGCAGGCCGGCGGCGCGCAGGCCTGGGCGCTGTCCGCCATCGACGCCGCCTTCGCCGCCAGCCAGGCACCCATCCAGCTCGGCGGCCTGCCGGGCGACTTCGACGCCCCGCTGCCCGAAATCTTCGAGCGCACCGCGGCCGAGCGCAAGGCGCGGCGCGAACAGCGCGAGGCCAGGACGAACGCCGCCGAGACGCCCGCCGCGCCCGCGCCGACGATGACCGCGCCCGCCCCCACCGCGCCACCCGCGCCCGCGCCCTCGGCCCTGCGCGTCACCGAGCCCATGCGCTACATCGCCGCCGTGGCGCGCCAGTCCGCCGCCTGGAAGCTGCTGGCCGCCAGCCGGCCCGATCTGGAACACCCGCTGCTGGCGCGCATGAGCGAGTTCTGGTTCAACCACCTCAACGTCTCGATCGACAAGGGCACGGTGCGCCCCTTTGCCGGCCACTACCAGGCGCAGGCCATCCGCGGCCACGCGCTGGGCCGCTTCGAGCATCTGCTGCTGGCCAGCGCGCGCCATCCCGCCATGCTGTACTACCTGGACCAGGTGCAGAGCGTGGCCGAGGGCACCCTGCAGGGCAATCAGCGCCGCGGCCTGAACGAAAACTACGCGCGCGAGCTGATGGAGCTGCACACCCTGGGCGTCAACGGCGGCTACACCCAGAGCGACGTGCGCGAACTGGCGCGCGTGCTCACCGGCTGGACGGTGGGCCCGCGCCAGCCCGACGGCTTTCGCTTTGCACCGCGCGGGCACGACACCGGCGTCAAGACCGTGCTGGGCCAGCGTTTTGGCGGCAACCCCGACCCGCGCACCGGCGAGGCCGAGGGCGTGGCGGCCATCCGCATGCTGGCTGCCCACCCCGCCACCGCGCGCCGCATCGCGCTGCGCCTGGCGCAGTGGTTCGTGGCCGACGCGCCGCCGCCCGCGCTGGTGGGCGAGCTGGCAAGCAGCTTTCAGGCCAGCGGCGGCGACACCCGCGCCCTGCTGCGCACCCTGGTCGGCTCCAGCGCCTTCTGGGACCCGGCCCACAGCCTGTTCAAGACGCCCTACGACTACGCCAGCTCGGCCCTGGCCGCCACCGGCGGCCCGCAGGACGAGCGCGAAATCAACCAGACCCTGGGCCTGCTGCAAAACGCCGGCCAGGGCGTGCTGCGCTGGCCCACGCCCGACGGCTACAAGACCGACCGCGCCACCTGGCTGGCGCCCGAGGCGCTGACCCACCGCGCCGACTACGCGCTGGCACTGGCGCGGCGCCGGCCGGCAGTCGACTTCCTGGACGCCTTCATGCAGCCGGCCACGCTGCGCCAGATCGACGCCCAGCCGCCCGCCTTGCGCGCCGGCCTGCTGCTGGCCAGCCGAGAATTCATGTCGAAATAGCCTCTCGCGCCCGTCTGGCAAGCGCAGGCAGCTATTTATTCAGGAGCTAATCATGAGTACCCCGCTCTCCCGCCGCCACCTGCTGGGCGCCGCCGCCACGCTGGCGCTCGGCCCGCGCGCCTTTGCCCAGGCCGCGCCCGGCGCGCGCGGCGACGGCCGCCTGGTCGTCGTCTTTCTGCGCGGCGCGGTCGACGGCCTGTCGCTGTTCGTGCCCTGGTCCGACCCCGACTACACCCGCCTGCGCTCCAGCATCGCCCTGCCCGCGCCCGACGGCACGGATCAGGCCGCCATCAAGCTGGATGCGCGCTTTGCCCTGCACCCCGCGCTGGCCGAGCTGCTGCCGCTGTGGCAGCAGGGCCGCCTGGCCGTGATCCCCGCCGCCGGCTCGCCCGACCCGACGCGCTCGCACTTCGACGCCCAGTACTACTGGGAAACCGCGCGCCTGGGCCGCAGCGGCGATGCGCCCGGCTGGCTCAACCGCCTCGCCGGCCTGGGCGGCAACGGCGGCGCGGTGCATGCGCTGGGCGTGGGCGAATCCAACCCGCGCATCCTCGAAGGCCGCGCCGAAGTCAAGCTGGTGGCCCACGGCAAGGCCGCGCAGCGCCCCGGCGCCCTGCAGAACGCCCAGGCGCGCGAGGCCCTGCTGGCGCTGTACGACGGGCAGGACAGCCTCTCCAAGGCCTTTCGCCAGGGCGCCGACAGCCGCCTGCGCACCGCGCAAGACCTCACGCGCGAGATGCAGGCCGCCGACAACGGCGCCGCCGCGCCCGCCCTGCTGGTGCAGGACGCGCGCAACCTGGGCACCCTGATGCGGCAAGAGCGCCGCCTGCGCATCGGCTTTCTGTCGGCCGGCGGCTGGGACACGCACGCAAACCAGGGCGCCGTTGTCGGCCAGCTGGCCGGCAACCTGCGCAACCTGGGCGCGGCGCTGGCGCAGCTGGCGCGCGACTTCGACCAGCCGGGCGACGTGATCGTGATGGCCAGCGAATTCGGCCGCACCGCAGCCGAGAACGGCACCCGCGGCACCGACCACGGCCACGGCAACGCCATGTGGCTGATCGGCCCGGGCGTGGCCGGCGGCCGCTGGTGGGGCGAGTGGAGCGGCCTGGCCGCGGCCAACCTGCACGAGCAGCGCGACGTGCCCGTGCACCACGACTTTCGCGCCGTGCTGGCGCAGCTGCTGCGGCCCGGCTTCGGCCTCAGCGACAAGCAGCTGGCCGACGTGCTGCCCGACACGCGCTGGGATGCGCGGCTGGACGGCCTGCTGCAGCAGGCTTGATCAAGCCCCGCCCCGGCGCACCAGATCGATCACCTGCTCGACCCAGGGCTCGGCCCAGTGGCTGGCCAGCAGGCCCACCAGGCCGGCCGCGCCGACCGCCACCATCGACGCCGCCAGCGTGCGGATCAGCGGCCGGCTGCGCGTGCGCAGCACGAAGCTGAGGCTGAACACCAGGCTGGTGAACGAGGCCAGCACCGCGCCCACGCCGGCCGTGAAGGGCTCGATGTTGCCCTGCTCGGCCAGGGTGGCGGCGGCGGCCACCGCGCTGGCGCTGGACAGCAGGCCGCCCACCACGCTGACGACGTAGAAGCCCGCGTCGCCGAAGTGCCGCTGCGTGAGCGCCCCCACCACGTGCAGCACCAGGAAGATGGCGCCGTACTTGAGCGCCTGCGACAGCGAGAACGGCAGCTCCAGGTTGATCTCGGGCGTGGCCTCGGCCGGCGCGCCGCGGCGCTGGCGCATGCTGCTGAGCACCAGCGACACGCTGACCAGCGCCATCAGCCCGAAGGCCGACAGCGCCCCCACCAGCGCCTGCGGCGCCAGAATCAGCAGCAGCGTGGCATTGCGCGCCACCATGGCGGTGGTGGCCAGCAGGATGCCGCGGTAGGCTGTCGGCACGAAGGCGGCGCCCACCTCGCGCACGCGCTCGGACAGCTCGATGACGGTGAAGTTGCTGTTGATCAGGCCGCCGAAGAAGCCCGACAGCTCGGTGCCGCGCGTGCCGTACATCTTCCACAGCACATAGTTGAAAAAGCCGATGCCGGCGATCAGGATCACCGTCACCCAGGCGTAGCGCGGCTCGATCAGGTTGCCCGGCCCCACCGTGCCGGTGGGCAGCGCCGGGTAGATCACGATCGCCAGGATGGCCAGCAGCAGCGCCGAGCGGACCTCGCTTTCGGACAGGCCCATCGAGAAGTCGGCCAGCCGCTCCTTCCAGGCCAGCAGCGCGGTGGCGATCACCATCACCGCCGCCGGCGGCAGCGTGTGGCCCTGCCCACACAGGATGCCCGACATGCAGGTCACCAGCATCGCCGCCGAGGTGGTCAGCTCGGTGCCCTGATTGGCGCGCAGCGACGACAGGTTGAGCAGCACCGCCAGCAGGCCGGTGAGCGCCAGCGCCGCCAGCCCGTAGGCCATGCCCAGCGCACCGCCGATGGCGCCCAGCATGCCGATGAAGCCGAAGGTGCGCACTCCCGCCTCCTTGCCGCGGCGCTCGCGCTCCAGCCCGATCAGCAGGCCCAGCGCCAGCCCCAGCGCCAGCCGCATCAGGCTTTGCGCATAGGGCCAGTCGGCCTGCGGCAGGGTCAGGATCGGGTCGGGCATCGGCGGCGTGCGGGGCGGTATTTCGGATGGCGGGGTTTCAGTTCAGTATAGGCCGCGCCCGGCGCACCTTGGCGGGTCGCTACCATGCGCGCTGCCACCCACTCGTGAAAGTTTCCCCATGATCTGGTTCGACAAACTGGCCCGCGTCCGGCGCTTCCTGCGTCAGGTGCTGCACCTGTCGGCGCCGTACTTCGGCTCCGAGGAAAAGTGGCGCGCGCGCGGCCTGCTGGCGGCCATCATCGCGCTGAACCTGGCCGCCGTGTACATGCTGGTGCTGCTCAACGAGTGGAACCGAACCTTCTACGACGCGCTGCAAAACAAGAACGCCGCCGTGTTCTGGACGCAGCTGGGGCGCTTCACCTACCTGGCGCTGATCTTCATCGTCATCGCGGTCTATCGCTTCTACCTCACGCAGCTGCTGCAGCTGCGCTGGCGTGCCTGGATGACGCGCGACCTGATGCGCCGCTGGCTGACCGACCATGCCTTCTACCGCATGGAGCTGGGCCGCTACGCCAGCGCCGCGCCCGCCGAGCCGGCCGACGTGACCCACCTGCCCGAGCCCGGCCAGCGCGTGCCCGACAACCCCGACCAGCGCCTGCAGGAGGACGTGAACCTGTTCACCGCGCAGACCGTGGGCCTGTCGATGGGCTTTCTGAACGCGGTGGTCACCCTGGTCAGCTTCGTCGGCATCCTGTGGGGGCTGTCGGGCAACTTCGCCTTCCAGCTGGGCGGGCACGCCTTCGACATCCCCGGCTACATGGTGTGGATGGCGGTGGCCTACTGCACCGTGGGCAGCGTGCTGACGCACTACATCGGCCGCCCGCTGATCGGGCTGAACTTCGAGCAGCAGCGGCGCGAAGCCAACTACCGCCACCACCTGGTGCGCGTGCGCGAATACAGCGAGTCGATCGCGCTGGACCAGGGCGAGGCGGTGGAAAACCGCAACCTGGACACGCGCTTCTCGGCCGTGCTGGCCAACTACCTGCGCCTCATCAACAAGCAAAAGCAGCTGGTGGCCTTTACCAACCTGTTCGGGCAGGCGGCCGTCGTCTTTCCCTTCATCGTCGCGGCGCCGCGCTTTTTCTCGGGCGCCATCCAGCTGGGCGAGCTGATGCAGATCGCCAGCGCGTTCGGCCAGGTGCAGGGCTCGCTGTCCTGGTTCGTCGACAACTACGACGGCCTGGCCGCCTGGCGCGCCACCACCGAGCGTCTGACCAGCTTCGAGGCCGCGCTGTCGCGCCCGCAGGGCGCGCCCAGCCGACTCGAAACCGTGCACGACGCCGGCGCCAACACCCTGGCGGCCGACGCGCTGACCGTGTCCCTGCCCACCGGCGCCACCCTGGTACAGGGCGCCACGCTGGCCATGCGCCCGGGCGAACACACCGTGCTGCAAGGCCCCTCGGGCAGCGGCAAGAGCACGCTGTTTCGCGCGCTGGCGGGCATCTGGCCCTGGGCCGAGGGGCGCGTGGCGCTGCCGGCGCACAGCATGTTCATTCCGCAGCGGCCGTACTTTCCGGACGGCAGCCTGCGCGACGCGCTGGCCTATCCCGAGCCGGCCGCCAACTACAGCGACGAGCAGCTGAGGCAGGCGCTGCAGGACGCCCTGCTGCCGCGCCTGGCCGAGCGCCTGGACGAGCGCGACAACTGGACGCAAAAGCTCAGCGGCGGCGAGCAGCAGCGCCTGGCCATCGCCCGCGTGCTGCTGAAAAAGCCCGCCTGGGTGCTGGCCGACGAGGCCACCAGCGCGCTCGACCCCGAGGCCGAGCGCACGCTCTACGAGCGCCTGCGCGCGCTGACCGAGCACGCCGGCGGCGCCCTGCTGTCGATCGCCCACCGCGCCAGCGTGGCGCAGTTTCACCGGCGGCGCTGGCAGCTGGTGGCGCAGGGCGACGCGGCGCCGGCGCGCTATCGCATCGAGAGCAGTCCCGTCAGTTGAGCCTTCTCAACGATCCATGACGCTGCGATTCAACTGCAGCGAGTGGAGCAACGGGGGTGGTATTTCACATCAAAATCGGTAGCGATACACCAGCTGCCAGAAGTTCATGCCCGGGTTGGGCTCCTTGATGCTGGCGTTGGACAGGTGCTGCAGGCGCAGCCCCAGGGTGTGGCGCCCCTGCTCGCCCCACTGCCAGCCCAGGCCCAGCTGGTCGGAGAACTGAAAGGCCGTGCTCAGCTCGTGCCCGGCCACGCGGGTGCGCGACAGCAGGCGCACGCCGATCGAGCCTTCCAGAAAAAACACCGCGCTGGAGCCGGCCAGCGGCCGCTCGAAGCGCAGCACGGGCGAATAGCCCAGCTCCAGCACATTGGGCGCATCGGGCACGCGCCACTGGGCCAGCTCGCCCTCGTGGCGCAGCATCAGGCGCCACTGCGTGCCCTGCCACAGCGGGTCGGGGCGCGTCCAGCCCAGCACCAGGCCGTACTTGTGCACGTGGTACTTGCCGCTGCCGGCCGTCAGGGCCAGATCCAGGCCCTGGGCCGCCTGCGCCGCGGGCGCCGTCAAGCCCAGCGCGGCCGCCAGCGCCAGCGCAGCGCCGACGGCCCAGCGCGGGCTGCGCGGGCATGAAATGTTGAATCGGTGAAAAAGCATGCGCCGCAGTATCCGACTGTGGCGCCTTTGCCGCTGGCGGGCGGCCGATTGCCGTATGCCAGTCCGGGGGTTTGCTCAACCGCCGCCGCGCATGTCCGGCCCATCCGGGTCGGGGCCGATCTCGCTGCGCTCCACGCGCATGTCGGGGTCGAAGTACACGTTGAAGGCCTTGGTCTCGCTGGGCGGCTCCAGGAACTTCCAGGTCCAGACGGTCTGGTTCTTGAGCGGCAGGGGCAGCTGCTGCGCGGGCTTGCCCAGCATGCGGCGCACGTCCTCCACGCCCTGGCCGGGCTGCACGCGGGCGAAGTTCTCGGGCGTCAGCACCTGGCGCAACGCGCTCATCTTGCCGTCGGCGCCGATGGTGATCATGTAGTTGCGCAGGCCGGCGGGCTGGCGGTTGTACTCGTAGGTCTTGGCGCCGCCGGCCTCGGGCCACACGCGCTCGGGCTGGCCGAAGCGCTGCACCACGTCGGCCTCGGTCGAGACGCCTTCCTCCAGTTCCTTGATGGCCTGCGGGTCGCAGGCGCCCAAGCCCAGGGTGGCGCCCAGCAGCGCGGCCAGGCCCCAGCGGTGGGTGCGGCGGGTGAGGTTTTTCATCGTGATCGGGCCCCGGTAAAATCGACAGAACGCGTTTGTAACGCACGGCGCCCGTGCCGCGCGCACGCCGCCCCTCGATTCAACCGTAAAAATCCATGTCGCTCGCCAAGCTGTTCGCCCGCCCGCACTACACCTCCGAGGCCACCAATTTCATCCAGTCGCTCAAGCAGCAGCGCCCCGAGCTGGAGCAAAGCCAGCGCCAGGGTCGTGCGCTGCTGTGGGACAAGCGCATCGACCTGCAGCAGCAGGCCGACCTGCGCGCCGGGCGCGTGCCGCAGACCGCCTACGTCTACTACGCGTATGCGCCCAAGCCCGGTGCGCATCCCGACGCGCTCGACGCGGAATGAGCGCCTGAGAGCCTGAGCCCGTCCGGGCATGAGTACCCCCGACACCGCCGAGCTGCTGGCCGACGCCGGCAGCGCCACGCTGCTGCCCGACACGGTGGACCACGTGGCGGTGGCGCGCCTGTACGGCGAGCCGCTGTTCGCGCTGCCGCAGGATTTGTACATCCCGCCCGACGCGCTGGAAGTCTTTCTGGAGGCCTTCGAGGGCCCGCTGGATCTGCTGCTGTACCTGATCCGCAAGCAGAACTTCAACATCCTCGACATCCCGATGGCGGCGGTCACGCGCCAGTACCTCAGCTACGTCGACGAAATCCGCAGCCGCAACCTGGAGCTGGCGGCCGAATACCTGCTGATGGCGGCCATGCTGATCGAGATCAAGTCGCGCATGCTGCTGCCGCCGCGCAAGACGGCCGAGGGCCAGGAGCCCGAGGACCCGCGCGCCGAGCTGGTGCGCCGCCTGCTGGAGTACGAGCGCATCAAGCTGGCCGCCGCGCGCCTGGCCGAGGTGCCGCAGTTCGGCCGCGACTTTCTCAAGGCGCAGGTGTACGTCGAGCTGGCGCTCACGCCGCGCTTTCCCGACGTCGCGCTGGCCGACCTGCAGGGCGCCTGGGCCGACATCCTGAAGCGCGCCCGGCTGGTGCAGCACCACAAGATCTCGCGCGAGGAGCTGAGCGTGCGCGAGCACATGTCGATCGTGCTGAAAAAGCTGCAGGGCCGGCGCTTCGCCCCGTTCGAGGACTTGTTCGACCCCGCGCGCGGCGTGCCGGTGCTGGTGGTCACGCTGATCGCGCTGCTGGAGCTGGCCAAGGAGACCCTGGTCGAGGTGACGCAGGCCGAGGCCTACGCGCCCATCTATGTGCGGCTGGCCTTCATGCCGGCCGCGTGATGCTCATCATCTGATAGCTGCTAGCGCTTGCTGCACGCCGGCCAGCGGCCAGTTTGGCTATAAAAGCTCGCCCTTGGGGTCGCGCCCCATCAGCGCCGCCACCGCCTCCACCGGCTTGAGCTGGCCGTCCAGCAGCGCCACCACGCACTCGGTGATGGGCATGTCCACGCCCAGGTGGTGCGCGCGCTGCAGCACGGTGTGGGCGCTGTACACGCCCTCGGCCACGTGGCCCAGCGACTGCACGGCCTGCTGCGTGGTCTTGCCGGCGGCCAGCAGCAGGCCGACCCGGCGGTTGCGGCTCAGGTCGCCCGTGGCCGTCAGCACCAGGTCGCCCAGGCCCGACAGGCCCATGAAGGTCTCGGCCTGCGCGCCCAGCGCCACACCCAGGCGGGCGATCTCGGCCAGGCCGCGCGTGATCAGCGCGGCGCGCGCATTCAGCCCCAGGTTCAGGCCGTCGGCCAGGCCGGTGGCAATGGCCAGCACGTTCTTCACCGCGCCGCCCACTTCCACGCCCACCCAGTCGTCGCTGGCGTACACGCGCAGCGTGGGGCCGTGAAAGGCCTCGACCATGGCGCGCCGCACCGCGGGCGAGCGGCTGGCAGCCACCAGCGCCGTCGGCTGGCCGCGCGCCACCTCCTGCGCGAAGCTGGGGCCCGACAGCACGCCGGCCGGCAAGTCGGGCGCCACCTGGCGCGCGATCTCGTGCGGCAGCAGGCCGAAGGGGCGCGGCGCGGTCGGGTCCTGCGCCGGCTCGAAGCCCTTGCACAGCCAGGCCAGCGGCACGCGCACGCCCTGCAGCAGCGCCAGGGTGGGGCGCAGGCCGGCCACCGGGGTAGCGACGATGATCAGGTCGGCCTGCGCCGCCGCGTCCAGCAGCGTGGCGACGTCGCCGCCGCGCAGGGCCAACTCGCGCGGTAGCGGAATGCCGGGCAGGTAGCGCGCGTTCTCGCGCGTGCGCTCCAGCGCCTCGGCCTGCGCGCCGTCGCGCGCCCACAGCACCACCTGGTGGGCGGTGGGGTTGCGCGCCGCGTTGACGGCCAGGGCGGTGCCCCAGGCGCCGGCACCGATAACTATGATTTTCATAGCTGTTCGCGCTTGATCGGTGGGCGCCAGAGGCCGATTTGGCTTGAAATTACTGCGTGGTGGCGGGCGCCGCCGCCTGCGCGGCCTGCTGCTGCTCGTACATGGCCTGGAAGTTGATCTCGGCCAGGTGCACGGGCGGAAAGCCGCCGCGCTGGATCAAGTCGGCCACGTTGCTGCGCAGGTAGGGGTAGACGATCTGCGGGCAGGCCACGCCGATGACGCCGGCCATCTGGTCCTCGGGCACGTTGCGGATCTCGAAGATGCCGGCCTGCTTGCACTCGGCCAGGAACACCGTCTTCTCGCCGATCTTGGAGGTGACGGTGGCGGTGACGGCGACCTCGAAGATGCCCTCGGCCACGTTCTCGGCGTTCACGCCCAGGTTGATTTCCAGCGCGGGCTGTTCGGCGTCGAGCAGGATGGCGGGCGAATTGGGCTGCTCCAGCGATGCTTCCTTCAGATAGACGCGCTGGATGTTGAACACGGGGTCCTGATCGGCCATGGAAAGTCTCGGTTAAAGGGGAAAAAGAAAAGGGGGAAAGGCGGCGACCGCCGTTGGACCGGTGCGCCGCGTGTCGCCGGATTATCTCAGGCGCTCAGCAGCGGCCGCAGGCCGCCGGCGGCGTCCAGCGCCATCAGCTCGTCGCAGCCGCCCACGTGGGTGGCGCCGATGAAAATCTGCGGCACCGTGCGCCGGCCGCTGCGCTCCATCATGGCCAGGCGCTGCTCGGGCTGCAGGTCGACGCGGATTTCTTCGTACTCGGTCACGCCGCGCGCGGCCAGCAGCTGCTTGGCGCGAATGCAATAGGGGCAGCTGCCGGTGGTGTAGAGGGTGATGTGGGGCATGGCGGTGCTCATTTCAGTTTTCCATGGCGCCGCGCACCACCAACAGGGCAAAAACCCCGAGGGCCGAACGGCCGCGGAGCAGGCCAAGCCAGCAATCGCCGTGGCCGGGGTCTCCCCGGTCACTGGCGATGCCCCCTGGAGGGGGGAAGCGCAACATCGCGCAGCGAGTGGAGCAACGGGGGGGGTTCATTTCTCGATCGGCAGGTTGGCGTCGCGCCAGCTCTTCATGCCGCCGGCCAGCACCTCGGCCTTTTCGTAGCCCAGCTTGCGCGCGATGGCCACCGCGCGGCGCGCCCGCACGCCCGAGGCGCACACCATCACCAGCGGCGTGGCCTTGTTCTTGACCGCGCCGGGCAGCTTGGCCTCCAGCTCGCTCATCGGGATGCTGCGCGCGCCGCCGACGTGGCCGGCGGCGAATTCCTCGGGCTGGCAGACGTCGATCACCACCGCCTTCTCGCGGTTGATGCGCTGCACCGCCGCCGCCGGCGACAGGCCGGCGCCGCCGCCGCCCTGCAGCAGCGGCCAGGCGAGCATGCCGCCCGAAACCAGGGCCAGCAGGATCAGGGCCCAGTTGGCAATCACGAAATCCACGTTGAAAATCCTTTGAACAGGGAGCGCCTTTCGGGGCGGCGGAGCACCGGCCGGCGGCGCAGGGACAATCCGGCATTTTAAAATGGCGCATGGCCATCGTCCGCAGACCCGGCGATGGCCTTTTCCTTGCGCCGCCTTCTGCCCCCATCCGCCCCATGCACAAGATTGTCCTGATCCGCCACGGCGAATCCACCTGGAACCTGGAAAACCGCTTCACCGGCTGGACCGACGTCGACCTGACGCCCACCGGCGCGGAGCAGGCGCGCCAGGCCGGCCGCCTGCTGAAGGCCGAGGGCTATGCGTTCGACCTGGCCTGCACCAGCGTGCTCAAGCGCGCCATCCGCACCCTGCACCTGACGCTGGACGAGATGGACCGCCTGTGGCTGCCCTCGCAAAAGCACTGGCGCCTGAACGAGCGCCACTACGGCGCGCTGCAGGGCCTGAACAAGGCCGAGACGGCCAAGAAATACGGCGAGGCGCAGGTGCTGACCTGGCGGCGCAGCTACGACACGCCGCCGCCCGCGCTGACACCGGACGATCCGCGCTGCGAGCGCAGCGACCCGCGCTATGCCCACCTGCAGCCCAGTGACGTGCCGCTGACCGAGTGCCTGAAGGACACCGTGGCGCGCGTGCTGCCGTACTGGAACGCGGTGCTGGCGCCCGAGATCCGCGCCGGCCGCCGCCTGGTGGTGGTGGCGCACGGCAACTCGATCCGCGCGCTGGTCAAGTACCTGGACGGCATCTCCGACGCCGACATCGTGGGGCTGAACATCCCCAACGGCATCCCGCTGGTGTACGAGCTGGACGACGCGCTGCGCCCCCTGCGCCACTATTACCTGGGCGACGCGCAGGCGGCCGAGCAGGCGGCGGCGGCGGTGGCGCGGCAAGGCCGCGGCTGAGCGCCGCGCGGCGGAACTTACTCCCCGGCGGGCCACACCAAATCAAGCCGCCACCCGAACCCTGTATATTGAGCGCTTGCGCCAAGAAAGCCCCGTCATCATGAGTCAGAAATCCAAGATCGCCGGCTGGATCGCCGTCGGTGCGCTGGCCGGCGCGTTGACCACCGTTTCGCTGCAAACGGTGGCGCGCGGCACGCTGGCGCCGCTGCCGCTGGAGCAGCTGCAGCAACTCGCCGCCGTGTTCAGCCTGATCAAGACCGACTACGTCGAGCCGGTGGACGAGAAAAAGCTCATCACCGATGCCATCTCGGGCATGGTGTCGGGGCTGGACCCGCACTCGCAGTATTTCGACAAGAAGTCGTTCAAGGAATTCCGCGAAGGCACCACCGGCCGCTTCGTCGGCGTGGGCATCGAAATCACGCAGGAAGACGGCCTGGTCAAGGTGGTGTCGCCCATCGAGGGCTCGCCCGCCGACAAGGCCGGCCTGAAGTCGGGCGACCTGATCACCAAGGTGGACGACACCGCCGTCAAGGGCATGTCGCTGAACGACGCCGTCAAGCGCATTCGCGGCGAGCCGGGCACGCAGGTGCGCTTCACCGTCTGGCGCCGCGACGAGGACCGCACCTTCCCGGTCACCATCACGCGCGAAGAGATCCGCACCCAGTCGGTCAAGGGCAAGGTGATGGAGCCGGGCTATGCCTGGATCCGGGTGTCGCAGTTCCAGGACCGCACGGTGGAGGACTTCGTCGCCAAGCTGGACGAGATCTACAAGAAAGACCCCAACCTGAAGGGCCTGGTGCTCGACCTGCGCAACGACCCGGGCGGCCTGCTGGACGCCGCCGTGGCGGTGTCGGCCGCCTTCCTGCCCGAAGGCGCGACGGTGGTCACCACCAACGGCCAGATCGAGGAAAGCAAGGCCATCTACAAGGCCCTGCCCGAGGACTACATGCGCCGGCGCGGCGCCGACCCGCTGGCCAGCCTGCCGGCGGCGCTCAAGAAGGTGCCGCTGGTGGTGCTGGTCAACGGCGGCTCGGCCTCGGCCAGCGAGATCGTGGCCGGCGCGCTGCAGGACAACAAGCGCGCCGTCATCATGGGCAGCCAGACCTTCGGCAAGGGCTCGGTGCAGACCGTGCGCCCGCTGGGCCCCGACACCGCGCTCAAGCTGACCACCGCGCGCTACTACACGCCCAGCGGCCGCACCATCCAGGCCAAGGGCATCGTGCCCGACATCATGGTCGACGACACCGCCGAGGGCAGCCCCTTTGCGGTGCTGCGCATGCGCGAGGCCGACCTGGAGCACCACCTGTCGGGCAGCGGCCCCGAGGTCACGGACCCGGCCCTGGCCAAGGAGCGCGAGGACGCCCTCAAGAAGCTCGAGGCCGATGCCCGCAAGCCCGCCGCCGAGCGCCGCCCGCCCGAGTACGGCAGCGACAAGGACTTCCCGCTGGAGCAGGCGCTGGCCAAGCTCAAGGGCCAGCCGGTCAAGGTCAGCACCACGCTGGTCGAGCGCAAGGAAGAGTCGAAGACGGAATAAGCCGCGGGGCCGCCGCCGCCCATGGACGACTCGCAACTGCTGCGCTATTCGCGCCATGTGCTGCTCGATGACATCGGCATCGAAGGCCAGCAAAAGCTGCTGGCCGCGCATGCGCTGATCCTGGGTGCGGGCGGGCTGGGCTCGCCGGTGGCGCTGTACCTGGCCAGCGCCGGCGTGGGGCGGCTGACGATCGTCGACGACGACACGGTCGACCTGACCAACCTGCAGCGCCAGATCATCCACACCGAGGCCAGCGTCGGCCGACCCAAGGTCGACTCGGCGCGCCAGGCCATTGCCGCGCGCAACCCCGGCGTGCAGGTGCACACCGTGGCGCGCCGCGCCGACGCCGCGCTGCTCGATGAACGTGTGCAGTCCGCCGACGTGGTGCTGGACTGCGGCGACAACTACGCCACGCGCCACGCGCTCAACGCCGCCTGCGTGCGCCACCGCAAGCCGCTGGTGTCGGGCGCGGCGATCCGCTTCGACGGCCAGGTGTCGGTGTTCGATGCGCGCCGCGCCGACTCGCCCTGCTACGCCTGCGTGTTTCCGCCCAACCAGCAGGTGGAGGACGTGGCCTGCGCCACCCTGGGTGTGCTGGCGCCGCTGGTGGGGCTGGTCGGCAGCATCCAGGCCACCGAGGCGATCAAGCTGCTGTGCGGCATCGGCGAGCCGCTGGTCGGGCGCCTGCTGATGATCGACACCCGCCAGGGCGAGTTCACCACCCTGCGCGTGTCACGCCAGGCCGACTGCCCGGTGTGCGGCGCCGACGCGCGGCCGGCGCACAATGGCCCATGAACCGGCGCGCCCATCCCGAGCGCGCTTCTGACTGGAGTGGTCCCATGAACCCCGAATCCCCCGAAGAATTCACCAACCCCGACACCCCGCGCACCCGCGTGGGCGAGGCGCTGGACAAGGCGCAGGCCCGCCTGCACCGCCTGCGCGAAGACGTGCTGCCCAGGCTGGAATCGCTGTCGGCGCAGATGGACGAGCTGGGCACGCGCGGCAAGGCCGCCGCCCGTTCGGCCAACCGGCAGGCGCGGCAGAAGCTGTCCAGCGCCGCCGACCAGACCAGCGCCTACGTGGCCGAAAAGCCCCTGCAGTCCATGGCCATCGCCGCCGCCGCGGGTGCGGCGCTGGCCCTGCTGCTGGGCCGGCGCCGGCGCTGACGCAAGCCTGCGCGCGCCCGATGCCGGCACACCCGCCGCCATCGCGGCCGCACCGAAAATCTCATTTTGATAGCATTCAGCGCAGTCCCTGTGTGCGCTGGAGGCTGATTTGGCTTGAAGTTCGCGCCGACTGTCTCAGGAACCACCACACCATGCCGCACACCCCCACCTTCCCGGCCTTCGGCCTGCAACGTCGTCAGCTGCTGGGCGGCTTGGTGGCGGTCGGCGCCGCGCAGTTGGCACCCTGGGCACTGGCTGCGACGCCAGCACCCACGCCTGCGGCCAGCCCGGGCTTCATGGCCTTGTCGCGTTATCTGACCGAGCGCGAGGATTTGAACCCCGGCCTGGCCGCCCGCCTGCAGGCCGCCTGGCAGGCGCTGGACGACAAGTTCGGCGCCCAAGTCGACGGCCTGTGGCAGTGGGTGCAGACCAATCAGGTCGCCCTGGCGGATCTGAACACCCGCATCAAGGCCGACAAGCCCGAGCTGGCCCATGTGCCCGGGCAGCTCATGCAGGGCTGGTGGCTGGGCATTGCCGGCAGCGGCCACGACACCCGCGTGGTGGCCTACGAATTCGCACTCAACGCCCAGCTGGTGGCCGGCAAGCTGCGCCCGCCCTCCTACCTCTACGGCCTGCACGGCAGCTGGACCAGCAATCCCACGACATTCGACATCCGGCTCGTCAACCGGCCGCGCTGAGCCTCCATCCACAACAAGAAGCAACCCACAGGGCACACCCCATGGCCGACTCCCAACTCTCCGCCGACTACGTCATCGTCGGCTCCGGCATCGTCGGCGCCATGCTGGGCGCCAAGCTGGCCCGCTCCGGCGCCTCGGTCTTGATGCTGGAGGCGGGCGGCGCCTCGGACCGTGGCGTTTTCGTGGCGCGCTTTCGCAACGCCTCGCGCCGGGGCGACTGGATGACGCCGTATCCATCGATTCCCAGCGCGCCGCACCCCATCTACCGCCCCGACGACAACGGCTACCTGGTGCAGGCCGGCCCCTATCCCTACCCGGCCGAGTACGTGCGCCAGGTGGGCGGCACCAGCTGGCACTGGGCGGCGCACGCCTGGCGCAACCTGCCCAACGACTTCAGGATCCGGTCGCTGTACGGCGTGGGCGTGGACTGGCCCTTCGACTACGACGACCTGGAGCCCTACTACCAGGAGGCCGAGGAGATCATGGGCGTGGGCGGCTCGACCGAGACCGGCTCGCCGCGCAGCAAGCCCTTTCCCATGGAGACCGTGGCCGAGCCCTACGCCATGGCGCGCGTGCGCGAGCGCCTGGCCGGCACCTACAAGGTGCTGGCCAATACCGTGGCGCGCAACAGCCGCTCCTTCGATGGCCGGCCGCCCTGCGGCGGCGCCAACAACTGCCAGCCGATCTGCCCCATCGACGCCCAATACCACGGCGGCATTGCCGTGCAGCAGGCGCTCAAGGCCGGGGTCAAGCTGCAGATCCACGCCAACGTGTTCCAGCTGGAACACGACGCGCAGGGCCGCATCGTCGCCGCCAACTACTACGACGTGGACAAGAACGTGCACCGCGTCACCGGCAAGACCTTCATCGTGGCGGCCAACGGCATCGAATCGCCGCGCCTGCTGCTGCTGTCCAAGAGCGACAAGTTCAAGCGCGGCCTGGCCAACGAATACGACCAGGTCGGGCGCCACCTGATGGACCACCCCAGCACCTCGCTGAGCTTCGATGCCGACGAGGACGTGTGGCTCGGCCGTGGCCCGCAAAGCCCCAGCTCCATCAACCACATGCGCGATGGCGCCTTCCGCGGCGAGCACGCGCCCTACCGCCTGGACTTCACCAACATCTCGCGCGTGGACGGCGCCACCAACGCGCTGCTCAAGGCCGGCGTCTACGGCCAGGAATTTGCCGACAAGCTGCGCCACGCGGCGGCCCGCGAAATGAACGTGAAGACGGTGCTGGAGGTGCTGCCCCACCCCGACAACCGCATCGACCTGGCCGACGAGAAGGACAGCATGGGCATCCCCAAGCCGCGTGCCCACTACCACATCGACGACTACACCTTCAAGGGCCACAAGCGCGGCCAGCAGGACTTCGCCAAGATCGCCGAGCTCATGGGCGGCAGCAACCTGCGCTACAGCAAGGACACGGACTTCGCCAACAACCAGCACATCTGCGGCACCCTGAGCATGGGTGCCGACCGCAAGCTGTCGGTGTGCGACCCCTACGGCCGCGCCTGGGACCACGAAAACCTGTTCCTGGCCTCCACCGGCGTGCTGCCGACCTCGGCGACCTGCAACTCCACGCTCAACGCCATTGCCGTGGCGCTGCGCACCGGCGCCCACATCATCGCCGGCAACGGCGGGCCGGCCATGCTGCCGCGCAGCCACACGCTGGACAAGGCCTGAGCGGGAGGACGGCACGATGAAACACGCACTCACCACCTCCCTCTTGGCCGCCGCCCTGCTCGGCGCCATGCCCGCCCGCGCGGCCGACAACGCGGCGGACAGCGCCCTGGTCGAGCGCGGCCGCTACCTGGCCACCGCCGGCGACTGCGTGGCCTGCCACACCGCCCCGGGCGGCAAGGCCATGGCGGGCGGCCTGGCGCTGGCCAGCCCGGTGGGCGCGATCTACTCGACCAACATCACGCCGTCCAAGACCCACGGCATCGGCAACTACACGCTGCAGCAGTTCAGCAACGCGGTGCGCCACGGCAAGCGCGCGGACGGCGCCAACCTGTTCCCCGCCATGCCCTACACCTCGTACGCCAAGACGTCGGACGAGGACGTCGCGGCCCTGTACGCCTTCTTCATGCAGGGCGTGGCGCCCGTGGACGGGGCCGCGCCCGCCACCGCGCTGCCCTTCCCCTTCAACCTCGCCCGCCCCTTTCTGGGCGTGTGGAACGCCCTGTTCCTCGACGCCGCGCCCTACCAGGCCGACGCCGCGCAAAGCGCCGAGTGGAACCGCGGCGCCTACCTGGCCCAGGGCCTGGCCCACTGCTCGACCTGCCACACGCCGCGCAACCTGCTGATGGCCGAAGACCTCAAGCGTTCGCTGGGCGGCAGCGAGCTGGGCGGCTGGTATGCGCCCAACATCACGCCCGACGCCAACAGCGGCATCGGCAACTGGAGCGCGCCCGACCTGGTCCGCTACATGAGCGGCCAGCCCGTGCCCGGCAAGGGCTCGGCCGCCGGCCCCATGGTCGAGGCCATAGACCACAGCCTCAGGCACCTGACGCCCGCCGACCTGCAGGCCATCGCGGTCTACCTCAAGTCCGTGCCCGCCGTGGCCAATGCCGGTGCCAGGCAGCCGGCCGACAGCTATGGCAGCCAGACCGACGCCCTTGCCACCATCCGCGGCGTGGCCCTGCCCAAGGAGCACGACGCCATGACCGGCCCGCAGCTGTACGACGCCTACTGCGCCGCCTGCCACCAGGCCCAGGCCCAGGGCAGCGACGACGGCAGCCTGCCCTCGCTGTTCCACAACGCATCGCTGGGCCACGCCGATTCCAACAACCTGGTGCAGGTCATGCTGCACGGCGTGCCGCGTTACGGCGTGGACTCGGTCATGCCCGGTTTTGCGCAGGAGCTGAGCGACACGCAGATCACCACCCTGGGCAACTACCTGCTCGCCAGCTACGGCGACCCGCAGGCCAAGGTGAGCCAGCCGCAGGTGGCCCGGCTGCGTGCGCCGCCCAGCGCCGACACCACCCTGGTGACCCTGGCCCGCGTGGGCCTGGCGCTGGGCGTCATCGTGGTGCTGGCCTTGCTGGCCTGGCTGCTGCGCCGGCGCAAGGCTTGAATTCGCGGCGATGCGGGGGGCCTGCGCCGAACGCGACCACCCGGCCAACGAAGGAAGCGACATGTCTTTGATCCGCTATGAAGTCAAGGAACGGGTGGCCGAAATCGGGCTCGACAACCCGCCGGTCAATGCCCTCACCGAGGCCCTGCTGGACGACCTTCTGGCCGCGCTGGAACGCGCGGCGCGCGACCCCGAGGTGCGCGCCGTCATCGTCGGCAGCCGGGTGCCGGGCCGCTTTTGCGTCGGGCTCGATCTGGCGGCCGTGCATCAGGGCGCGCACCCGACCGTGCGCGCCCTGCTCGATCGCCTGTACGTGCGCATGACCGAGCTGCAGTTCCAGATGGGCAAGCCCACCATCGCGGCCGTGGGCGGCACGGCGCGCGGCGGCGGCATGACCATCGCCATTTCCTGCGACCTGATCGTCGCCGCGTCGGACGCGACTTTCGGCTACCCCGAGATCGACGCCGGCGTGCTGCCCTCCATCCACTTCACGCATCTGCCGCGCATCGTCGGCAAGCACCGCGCCTTCGAGCTGCTGTTCACCGGGCGCGCCTTCGACGCCCACGAGGCGCAGTCCCTGGGCCTGGTATCACGCATCACCGAGCCCGGCCAGGCCCTGGCCGGCGCACGCGCGCTGGCGCAAACCCTGTGCGGCAAGTCGCCCGAGGTGGTGCGCCTTGGCCGCCAGGCCTTCATGCTGGCCAACGACAACGGCTACCGACAAGCCGTGGCGGCCGCGGCCGACAGCTTTTGCAGCGTGGCCATGACCGACTCGGCCCGCGAGGGCATCGCCGCGTTTGTCGAGAAGCGCAAGCCGCGCTGGTGAGCGTCGGTCAGACGTTGAACAGAAAGTTCATCACGTCCCCATCCCTGACGACGTACTCCTTGCCCTCGGCGCGCATCTTGCCCGCGTCCTTGGCGCCTTGCTCGCCCTTGTACGTGATGAAGTCGTCGAAAGCGATGGTTTGCGCGCGGATGAAGCCGCGCTCGAAATCGCCGTGGATCACGCCCGCCGCCTGCGGCGCGGTGTCGCCGATGTGGATGGTCCAGGCGCGCACTTCCTTGACGCCGGCGGTGAAGTAGGTCTGCAGACCCAGCAGCTTGAAGGCAGCGCGGATCAGGCGGTTCAGGCCCGGCTCGTCCTGTCCCATCTCGGCCAGGAACAGCGCCTTGTCCTCGTCGCCCATGTCGGCCATGTCGGCCTCCAGCTTGGCGCAGATCGCCACCACGGGCGCGTTCTGGCTGGCGGCGTATTCGCGCAGCTTGTCCAGCAGCGGGTTGCCCTCGAAGCCGTCCTCGGCCACGTTGCCGACGAACATCGCCGGCTTGGCGGTGATCAGGCACAGCGGCTTGATCAGCGCCTGCTCTTCTTTGGATAGCGCCAGCGTGCGCACCGGCCTGGCCTCGTTCAGCGCCGCCTGCACGGGGCCCAGCACCTTCAGCATGGCGGCGGCTTCCTTGTCGTTGCCGCTCTTGGCGGCCTTGCCGTAGCGCTGCACGGCTTTCTCGACCGTGCCCAGGTCGGCCAGGCACAGCTCGGTCTGGATCACCTCGATGTCGGCGATCGGATCGACCTTGCCGGCCACGTGAATGACGTTGGCATCCTCAAAGCAGCGCACCACGTTGACGATGGCGTCGGTCTCGCGGATGTGCGCCAGAAACTGGTTGCCCAAGCCCTCGCCCTTGCTGGCGCCGGCCACCAGGCCCGCGATGTCGACGAACTCGACGATCGCCGGCACGATGCGCTCGGGCGTGATGATGTCGGCGAGCTGCGCGAGGCGCGGATCGGGCACCTCGACCACGCCGGTGTTGGGCTCGATGGTGCAGAAGGGATAGTTTTCGGCGGCAATGCCGGCCTTGGTGAGGGCGTTGAAGAGGGTGGACTTGCCCACATTGGGCAGGCCCACGATGCCGCATTGCAGGCTCATGGCGCAGGTCTCGTCTGGATTCGGGGGAAGCGCCGATTGTACCGGCGCGGCGGGGTTGCGCCGGTCGGCAGTTTATGAGTCAAATCAACCGCCAGCGCCCATCCATCAAGCGCGGACAGCTATTGATTTGATAGTTTCAATCGAACAGCCAATCGCCCTCCACCGCATCCCCCACGCGCAGCGTGCGCTCCACGCCGCCCAGGATGATGGCGTTCATGCCGAAGGTGAGCTGCCCGTCCACGCGCGCATCGGCGCGGTACTGGCTCAGCGTGGCCAGCACTTCGGGGCTGCTCTGGGCGGTCTGCGGGTCGATGTTGGGGATGGGGCAGCGCGCGCAGGGCTTGACGGGTTTGAGCACCACCGGGCCGTCGGCGGTGGCGATGCGCAGCTGGGCCAGGCGGTCTTCGTCGTGCGGCTCGACGCCGGCCAGCACCAGGTTGGGCCGCAGCCGCTCGATGCCCACCGGCGCGTGGCCGGCGGCCTGCAGGCGGCGGTTGAGCTCGGCCAGCGAGGCCTCGCTGGTGACCAGGAAGGGGTAGCCGTCGACGAACTGGTTGACGGCCTCGATGCCGCCCGTCCACTTCAGGTTGGACAGACGCCGCACCTCGGGGTCGAAGCGCGCCAGGCGCAGGCCGGGCTGGCCCAGAAAATCGCTGAACCACTGGCCGGCGATGTCGCCCATGTCCCAGGCGTCGAGCTCGTCGTTCCACACGCGCACGTGCAGGGGGCGTTCGACCTCGTCGATGCCCAGGTGCAAGGCCAGCATGCCGGGTGCCCGCAGCACCACTTCGCTCAGGCGGATCTGCGGGCGCACCAGCGCCATGCGGGGCCACTCGCGCTGCGTCAAGAACTGGCCCTCGCCATCGACCACCATCCAGGCGCGGTCCAGGTCCAGCCCGGTCTCGGCCAGCAGCGCCTCGCCCAGCTCCACGCCCGCGCAGGACTTGACGGGGTAGACAAACAGGCGCGCCACGCGGGCGCGGACATCGGGTTCGGGCTGCTGCATGATGATCAACGGGGCAAGACAGGCCGCCATTGTCCGCGCAACGGCGCGCGGCCCCGCGCTACCATGGCCATGCACGCCCCCGCACGCTTCAGCCCACCGCACCGCCCATGATCCGCAAACTGTCCTGGCTCGTCGCCGCCCTGCTGCTGGCCCTGGCCGCCTACTGCGGCGGCATCGGCTGGCAGCTGTCCAGCGGCCTCAAGCAGATGGTGACGGTGGGCGGGCCGTTCACCAACCGCACGCTGCAAACGCGCGACCCGCTCACGCTGGACTACGACGGCGATCCGCAGCGCGCCTTCGGCTGGCCGTTCGAGTCCGTGTCCATCGCGTCCGAGCTCGGCCCGCTGCCGGCCTGGGTGATTCCGCCCGCAGCCGGCGCGGGCGACATCTGGATGGTCTACACCCACGGCATCGGCGGCCGGCGCGAGGACGGCTACCGCGTGGCCAGCGTGGCGCGGCCGCTGGGCATCACCACGCTGCTGTACGCCTACCGCAACGACGCCGGCGCGCCGCGCTCGCCCGACGGCATCTACAGCTTCGGCCTGACCGAATGGCACGACCTGGACGCCGCGGTCGAAACGGCGCGGCGCCATGGCGCCAGGCACATCATCCTGGCCGCGCAGTCGATGGGCGGCGCCATCGTGGGGCAATACCTGCGCCACGCGCCGCACACCGAGGACGTCGTCGCAGCGGTGCTGGACGCGCCGGCGCTGGACTTGCGCGCCACGCTGCAGCATTACGTCGAGGCCAAGCGCCTGCCGCTGAGCGGTGCCGTGACCTGGGTGGCGACGCAAATCACGCCCTGGCGCGTGGGCATCCGACTGGACGACACGCTGACCCTGCCGGTGTTCGCCACCCGGCCGCGCTTTTTGTTCGACGCGCACGGCGACACCGACGCGCTGGTGCCCATCGTCATCAGCGACGAGCTGAAGCGCCTGCGCCCGGACATGACCTATGTGCGCACCCATGCGCGGCACGTCGAGTCGTGGTCGGAAGACCCGGCGCGCTACCGGGCCGCGCTGCGCGGCTTCCTGGAAAAGGTGCTGGCCGCGGAGCATTAGCCCGCCCGACCGGTGCTGCGGCGCCTTCATACAATCGACGCATGGCCTTCGAGCATGACCTTTGCATCCGCGGTGCCGGCATCGTCGGGCGCACGCTGGCGCTGCTGGCCGCGCGCGATCGCCTGCGCGTGGCGCTGGTAGCGCCGCCCGCCGGCCCGCCGGCCACGGCCGACGTGCGCGCCTACGCCATCAGCCCCGCCGTGCAGGCCCTGCTGCAGTCGCTGCGCTGCTGGCCGGAGGGCGTGGCCGCCACCCCCGTGCTGGCCATGCAGGTGCAGGCCGACCAGCAGGGCGCCGTGCACTTCAGCGCCCAGCAGCAGGGCGTGGCCGCGCTCAACTGGATCGTCGACGTGCCGCGGCTGGAGCAGTTGCTGGCCGAGGCCGTGCGCTATCAGAGCGCCATCGACGTGATCGACGCGCCGGTGGCCGCACCGCTGACGGTGGTGTGCGAGGGCCGCGCCAGCGCCACGCGCGCCGAGCTGGGCATCGAATACGACAGCGTGCGCTACCCGCAGCACGCCCTGGCCACCCGGCTGGACTGCGAGCGCCCGCACGAGCAGGTGGCGCGCCAGTGGTTCACGTCCGAGGGCGACGTCCTGGCCTTTTTGCCCCTGGGCGGCCCGGGCGGGCGCGAGGTGGCGGTGGTCTGGTCGCTGGCCAGCGAGCGCGCCGCGCTGGTTGCCGCCTGGGACGACGCCACCCTGGCCGCGCACCTGCACGACATGAGCGGCGACGCCCTGGGCGCGCTGCAGGTGCAAGGCGCGCGCGCCAGCTGGCCGCTGGTGCTGGCGCACGCGCGCCGCTGGGTCGGCGCCATGCCGGGGCGCGTGGGTGAAAGCTTTGCGCTGGCCGGCGATGCCGCGCACGCCATGCACCCGCTGGCCGGCCAGGGCCTGAACGTGGGCCTGGGCGACGCCGCCGAGCTGGCGCGCGTGCTGGCCGCGCGCGAGCGCTGGCGCCCCGTATCCGACCTGCGCCTGCTGCGCCGCTACGAGCGCGCGCGCCAGGGCCACTGGCTGCGCATGCGCTGGGCCACCGACGGCCTGCAACTGCTGTTCGGCCACCCCGGGCCGCTGGCCGGCCCGCTGCGCAACTGGGGCATGACCCTGTTCGACCACAGCGGCCCGCTCAAGGCGCGCGTCGCCCGCCTGGCCATGAACGTCTGACGGGAACCGTCCGCGCCTTGGCGGTGTCCCAGTTCTTCATCCCTTTCGATCCACCCTTTTGACAAGAAGCCGTTCATGAACCTCACCCCCACCCCGCGCCGCTGGCTGGCCGTCTTGGCGCTGGCCCTGCTGCCGCTGCTGGCCGGCGCGCAGGAGGCCACCCTGCGCAAGACCCTGATGGACCGCATTCCGGGCCTGACGCAGATCGACGAGGTCAGCAAGACGCCCATGCCCGGCCTGTTCGAGGTGCGCATCGGCAACGACATCTTCTACAGCGACGCCGAGGGCAACTACCTGATCCAGGGCGCGCTGATCGACACCCGCGCGCGCAAGAACCTGACCGAAGAGCGCATCGACAAGCTCACCGCCATCAACTTCAAGGACCTGCAGCTCAAGAACGCCTTCACCGTCGTGCGCGGCAACGGCAAGCGCAAGCTGGCGGTGTTCGAAGACCCCAACTGCCCCTACTGCAAGCGCTTCGAGGCCGACCTCGAAAAAATCGACAACGTCACCGTCCACACCTTCCTGATCCCCATCCTGGGGCCCGACTCGGTCGAGAAGTCCAAGCAGATCTGGTGCAGCACCGACAAGGCCAAGACCTGGGACGACTGGATGCTGCGCCACGTCGCGCCCAAGGGCGCGTCCAAGTGCGACACCGCCGCGCTGGACGCCAACGTGGCGTTTGCGCGCAAGTACAACATCACCGGCACGCCCACCTTGGTGTTCGTCGACGGCCACCGCGTGCCCGGCGCCATCAACGCGCAGCAGATCGAGCAACTGCTCGCCCGCTGACATGAACGACCCCCGTTGCTCCACTCGCTGCGCGATGTTGCGCCTCCCCCCTCCAGGGGGCATCGCCCGTGGCCGGTACAAGCCCGGCCATGGCGATCACTGGCCCGGCCTGCTCCGCGGCCAGCGGGCTCTTGGAGTTTTGTGCGGCGCTGGTGCCATCCATTGCTGAGCGCTCGCGCGTCTTCGATTTTCATGGCTGTTGTCGCCCCCATCCACTACCGCGTCGAAGCGGCCGACCTGCACGGCCATCGCTACGCCGTCGAGTTGCGCATCGCCAAGCCGGCGGCCGAGCAGACGGTGTCGCTGCCGGTGTGGATTCCGGGCAGCTACCTGGTGCGCGAGTTCGCCCGCCACCTGAACGGCCTGACCGCGTGGCAGGGCGACGCCGCCTGCGCGCTGCGCCAAATCGACAAGTGCAGCTGGCGCGTCGACTGCGACCCGCGCCAGCCGCTGGTGTTGCGCTACGAGGTCTACGCCTTCGACGCCTCGGTGCGCACCGCCTGGCTGGACGCCGAGCGGGGCTTTTTCAACGGCACCAGCCTGCTGCTGCGCGTGCACGGGCAGGACGGCGACGCGCACCAGCTGACGGTGCCTGCGCCCAAGGCGGCGCCGCACTGGCAGCTGGCCACCGCCATGAAGCCGCGGCGCGTGGATGCGCGCGGCTTCGGCGACTACGTGGCGCGCAACTACGACGAGCTGGTCGACCACCCCATCGAGCTGGGCGCGTTCTGGAGCGGCAGCTTCGAGGCCTGCGGCGTGCCGCACCGCTTCGTCGTCGCCGGCGCGCCGGCTTCGTTCGACGGCGCGCGCCTGCTGCGCGACGCGCAGACCGTGTGCGAGACGGCCATCCGCTTCTGGCACCCCGAGGGCGCGCCGCCGCACGATCACTACGTGTTCATGCTCAATGCGGTCGAAGACGCCTACGGCGGCCTGGAGCACCGCGCCAGCACCGCCCTGATCTGCAAGCGCGCCGACCTGCCGCGCATCGGCGCGCCCGACAGCGCCGTCGCCGCGGGCGAGGGCTACGTCACGCTGCTGGGCCTGATCAGCCACGAGTACTTCCACACCTGGAACGTCAAGCGCCTCAAGCCGGCCGAGTTCGCGCCCTACGACTACACGCGCGAGAACCCGACCGAGCTGCTGTGGTTCTTCGAGGGCTTCACCAGCTACTACGACGACCTGCTGCTGCGCCGCGCCGGCCTGATCGACGACGTGGCCTATTGCAAGCTGCTGACCAAGACCGCCAACCAGGTGCTGCAGGCGCCCGGGCGGCGCGTGCAGTCGGTGGCGCAGGCCAGCTTCGACGCCTGGCTGCGCTACTACCGCCCGGACGAGAACACGCCCAACAGCACCATCAGCTACTACACCAAGGGCGCGCTGGTGGCGCTGTGCCTGGACCTCACCCTGCGCGGCGAAGGCCGGGCGACGCTGGACGAGGTCATGCGCGCGCTGTGGCGGCGCTGCCAGGGCGGCCCGCTGCGCGAGGACGACGTCGCCGCCGTGCTGGCCGAGCTGGGCGGGCGCAGCTACGCGCCCGAACTGGCCGCCTGGGTGCACGGCACCGACGAGCTGCCGCTGGAGCGCCTGCTGACGGCGCAGGGCGTGCAGGTGCTGCAAGACCCGGCGCCGCTGGCGCAGGCGCTGGGCCTGCGCGTCGCCGAGCAGGCCGGCATCACCGTCAAGGTGGTGCTGGACGGCGGCCCTGCCGCCGCCGCCGGCCTGGCCGCCGGCGACGAATGGCTGGGCCTGGAGGTGCCCGACCCCGCGCCGCGCGGCGCGCGCCCGGCTCGCAAGGGTGCGGCCGCCTCAGCCTCAGCCTCAGCCTCCGCCTGGCGCCTGCGCCGGCTCGACGAGCTGCCCCTGTTTGCCGGCCCGCAGCGCCAGGTCACCGCCCTGGTCGCGCGCGAGCAGCACCTGCTGCGCCTGCCGCTCACCCTGCCCACCCCCACCACCACCTGGCGCCTGGCGCCGCGCCCGCCCACCGACAGCGCCGCCCCATCGTGGCCCGGCGCCTGAGCCATCGCCCACCCTCCGCCGCGCCCGACCCGGCGCAGCGCCGCCGCCGCGAGCGCCGCGCGCTCGGGCTCATCCTGATCGGCGTGCTGCTGGCGCACGCCCTGGTGCTGAGCTGGCTGCGCGGCCTGCTGCAGCCGCCCAGCCTGCTGGCCCAGGTGACCGCGCTCATGTACACGCGCACCATCACCGTGCAGGCGCCGGCACCCGTGACCGCAGCGGCCGAGGCCGCTGCGCCGGTTTCAGTGCCAAACAGGCCGACAGCGCTCATCCACAAAGCGCCGGCAGCTATCAAAAACAAAGTCGCCAAGGCGCCGGCACAGCCCGCCAGCGCGCCGCCGCCGGCTGCCGCGCCCGAACCCGAAACCCTGCTGCCCGCACCGGACGAGGTGGCCGTCGCGCCGGCCACCGAGCCAGCCGTCGCCGGTGCCGATGCCGCCAGCGCGCCGCAGGCGGCAGCCTCGGCGCCGGCAACAGCCGCCAGCGAGGCCGGCGGAACCGAGCCGGCCTTCCTGGCCGGCTGGCCCGGCGACACGCGCCTGGCCTACGCCCTGAGCGGCAACTACCGCGGCGAGCTGCACGGCAGCGCCCAGGTGCTGTGGCAGCACACCGGCACGCGCTACCAGGCGGCGGTGCAGCTCGACGTCGGCATCCTGCTGTCGATGCGCTTCACCAGCCAGGGCGAGATCACCGCCCAGGGCCTGGCGCCCGAGGTGTACGAGGAGCAGGTGCGCCAGCGCCGGCGCGGCGTGCGCATCGGCGACACGGTGCGCCTGAACGACGGCCAGAGCGTGCCGCGCCCCGAGGGCGTGCAAGACACGGCCAGCCAGTTCGTCGAGCTGGCGCACCGCTTCGCCAGCGGCCAGATCGCGCCCACGCCCGGCACCAGCATCCGCCTGTGGCTGGCGCGCCCGGGCGGCGTGGACGAATGGACCTACGACGTGGTGGGCGAGGACACGCTGCAACTGCCGCGCCTGGGCGCCGTGCCCGCGCTGCACCTGAAGCCCCGCCCGATCGACAAGCCGCGCGGCCCCATCAGCGCCGAAATCTGGTTCGCCCCCACGCTGCAATACCTGCCGGTGCGCATCCGCCTGACGCAGGGGCCGGACACCTACATGGACCTGATGGTGGAGACCATCGAGCAGCAGTGAGGGTTGGGCCTTTCACCCACCACGACGTCATTTTTTCCGCAGATCCACCACCCGCCGCGCCTTGCCCACGCTGCGCTCGATGCCGCCTTCGGGCTTCAGTTCGATCTCGACGCTGCTGCCGACGTAGATCTTGATCTCGTGCTGCAGCAGCTTGGCGGCGGCGCGCGCCTCGATGCCCATGGGGTCGAGCCCGGGCGCGGTCTCGACCGCGACCTTCAGGTTGTCCATGGGGCCCTCGCGCGTCAGCAGGCACTGGTAGTTGGGCGAGAGTTCGGGGCGCTTGAGGATCAGCTCCTCGATCTGCGTCGGGAACACGTTCACGCCGCGGATGATCATCATGTCGTCGCTGCGGCCGGTGATCTTCTGCATGCGGCGCATGGTGCGCGCGGTGCCGGGCAGCAGGCGCGTGAGGTCGCGCGTGCGGTAGCGGATAATGGGCAGCGCCTCTTTGGTCAGGCTGGTGAAGACCAGCTCGCCCTCCTCGCCGTCGGGCAGCACCGCGCCGGTGTCGGGGTCGATGATCTCGGGGTAGAAGTGGTCTTCCCAGATGGTGGGGCCGTCCTTGGTCTCCACGCACTCGTTGGCCACGCCGGGGCCCATCACCTCGGACAGACCGTAGATGTCCACCGCGTCGATGCCGGCGCGCTGCTCGATGGCGTGGCGCATCTCGTTGGTCCAGGGCTCGGCGCCGAAGATGCCGATGCGCAGGCTGAGCGCCTTCGGGTCGAGTCCCATGTGCTCGACCTGCTCGCAGATCGCCAGCATGTAGCTGGGCGTGACCATGATGATGTCGGGCCTGAAGTCCTGGATCAGCTGGATCTGCCGCTCGGTCTGGCCGCCGCCGAAGGGCACCACCGTCAGGCCCAGGCGCTCGGCGCCGTAGTGCGCGCCCAGGCCGCCGGTGAACAGGCCGTAGCCGTAGCTGACGTGCACCATGTCGCCCGGCCGCGCGCCGCTGGCGCGAATCGAGCGCGCCACCACGTCGGCCCAGGTGTCGATGTCCTTGCGCGTGTAGCCCACCACCGTGGGCTTGCCGGTGGTGCCGCTGCTGGCGTGCACGCGCACCACCTGCTCGCGCGGCACGGCAAACATGCCGAACGGGTAGTTGTCGCGCAGGTCGTGCTTGGTGGTGAACGGGAATTTGGCCAGGTCGGCCAGCGTGCGCAGATCGTCCGGGTGCACGCCGGCGGCGTCGAACTTGGCCCGGTACACCGGCGAATGCGCATAGGCGTGCCCCAGCGACCACTTCATGCGCTGCAGCTGCAGGGCGCGCAACTCGTCGATGCTGGCCTTTTCGATCGGCTCCAGCGCAAAGGTCTTGGTGCTCGCGTTCATGCGTGCGTCTCCTGGGGTTCGGTTTCATCGGGCAGCACGTGGCCCTTGATCTGCGCGCTCTTGCCGCGAAACAGCGCCACCACATGCCCGTGCTGGTCGGTCACGCGCATGTCGTACACGCCGTGGCGGCCGCTTTGCACCTGCTCGACGCCCTCGCAGGTCAGCACGTCGCCCTCGTGCGCGGGCCGCAAGAACTCGATGCTGCAGCCGGCCGCCACCGCGCTGTGGTTGCGGCTGTTGCAGGCAAAGGCGAAGGTCGAATCGGCCAGGGTGAAGATGAAGCCGCCGTGGCAGATGCGGTGGCCGTTCAGGTGCCGGGCGTGCACCGTCATGCGCATGCGCGCGCGGCCGGGCTCGCAGGCCAGCAGCTCCATGCCCATGGTCTCGCGCGAGGCGCGATCGGCGGCAAACATGGCCTCGCCCACGCGCCGCGCCAACGCCGTTGCTGCATCGCTCATGTTCATTCACCCTTGAACCGCGCCGGGCGCTTTTGCAGAAAGGCCTGCACGCCCTCGATGTAGTCGTGCGTGAAGCCCAAGCGCGACTGCACGTCGCGCTCGATGTCCAGCTGCTCGTCCAGGCTGTGCGTGTGCGCGCCGCGCAACAGCTGGCGCGTGGCCACCAGCGCCTGCGTCGGCATGGCGGCCAGGCGCTCGGCCAGGGCCTTGGCGGCGCCCAGCGCGTCGTCCTGCACGTCCCAGATCATGCCCATGGCCTTGGCGTCGGGCGCACTCAGCTTGTCGCCCGTCAGGCACAGCGCCATGGCGCGCGCCAGGCCCACGCGCTGCGGCAAGAACCAGGTGCCGCCGCTGTCGGGCACCAGGCCGATCTTGCTGAAGGCCTGGATGAAAACCGCGGTGGACGCGGCGATGGTGATGTCGCAGGCCATCGCCAGCGAGGCGCCGGCGCCCGCGGCCACGCCGTTGACGGCACACACCGTGGGCACGCGCACCTTCATCAGCCGGCGCGTGGTGGGGTTGAAGGACTGCTCGATCAGCGGGCCGGGGTCGGCGCGCTTTTCCAGGTCGGGGCCCTCGGCAAAGTCGAACTCCGACAGGTCGGCGCCGGCGCAAAAGCCGCGCCCCGCCCCCGTCAGCACCAGGGCGCGGATGGCCTTGTTGGCCTCCACGTGGTCCAGCGCGGCCCACAGCGAGCGGTGCATGCTGCGCGTCAGGCTGTTGAGCGAGGCGGGCCGGTTGAGCGTGAGCACGGCGACGGCGCCGTGTTCCTCGTACAGGACGTCGTGGGAAGCGGTTTGATTCATGGGGCTTGGGTCTCCGAAACGTGGAATCTACCATTAACCAACCGACGGGTCGGTTAACCCGGCGGGGCCGGCGCACGCGGGCGCTCGCTATAGTCGCTGATTTCACCGCATCGAAGCACGAGGAACCGCCCATGGCCTACGAATTCATCCAGGTACGCACCGAAGGCGAGCGCGTCGGCGTCATCACGCTCAACCGCCCCAAGCAGCTCAACGCGCTCAGCCCCGCGCTGATGGTGGAGCTGGGCCAGGCGCTGAAGGCCTTCGAAGCCGACGAAGCCATCGGCTGTATCGTCCTCACCGGCAGCGAAAAGGCCTTTGCCGCCGGTGCCGACATCGGCGCCATGGCCACCTACACCTTTGCCGACGTGTACGGCGACGACTACATCACGCGCGACTGGGAAACCATCCGCTCCATCCGCAAGCCCGTGATCGCCGCCGTCAGCGGCTTTGCCCTGGGCGGCGGCTGCGAGCTGGCCATGATGTGCGACTTCATCATTGCCGCCGACAACGCGCGCTTCGGCCAACCCGAGATCAAGCTGGGCATCATCCCCGGCGCCGGCGGCACGCAGCGCCTGCCGCGCGCCGTGGGCAAGTCCAAGGCGATGGACCTGGCGCTCACCGGCCGCATGATGAACGCCGACGAAGCCGAGCGCGCCGGCCTGGTCAGCCGCGTGGTGCCGCTGGACAAGCTGATGGACGAAGCCCTGGCCGCCGCGCTGACCATCAGCGGCATGGGCCGCCTGGCCGTGATGGCCGCCAAGGAATGCGTCAACCGCGCCTTCGAGGGCCCGCTGGCCGACGGCGTGATGTTCGAGCGCCGCCTGTTCCACGCCCTGTTCGCCACCGAAGACCAGAAGGAAGGCATGGACGCCTTCGTGGCCAAGCGCGCGCCGCAGTTCAAGCACCGCTGACCTGGATCACGCCGATTTCCCCTTTATAATCTTGCGCTTTGGGTGGTATAGCTCAGTCGGTTAGAGCGTGGGATTCATAACCCCAAGGTCGGTGGTTCGATTCCACCTACCACCACCACGTGGTACGAGAAAGCCAGTCCGGATGGGCTGGCTTTTTTCTTGGTGCCAGCGCCTCATGGCACAGGTGTTTCCAGTGCGGCGCCTGCCGCTGCCGACGCCGCTTCCGGCTGGGTGCTCGGTGGTACCGCTGCGGCCCCACCCCCCGGCCACCGACGCACCACCCGTTGAAAAATCAGCGCATTGGGGATTTGCAGCAGGCGCCGCTGCTCGCCCTCGCCTTCCTCCAGCGTGGTGTAGAGCAGGTTGACGTCTTTCACCCGGCCCTTGGCGCCGGGCTTTTCGGCGCTGTCCAGCACCTCGATGTCGTCGTCCAGGCGAAAGGGTTGCACGGTCATGATGAGCAGGGCGCAAAACAGGTTGGATAGCACGCTCCAGGCGGCAAAGAAGGCCACGGCGCCGACGGCGGCAAAGCCGGTGAAGGCCGTCCACAACACCTCGCCCGACACGCCCAGCCGGCCCAGCACCAGCAGGGTGGCGGCCACGATGATGATCCAGCGCACCACGCCGCGCAGCGGAATCATCAGCTTGGGCGGCAGGCCGTAGTGCTGCTCCAGGCGGCGCAGGGCATGCTTGAAGACACCGTTGATGGCCCAGGCCGCCAGCACGATCAGCGCGATCTGCACGCCGGGGACGATGATGTCGAGCCAGTCCTGCACCCAGGCGGGCAGGCGGCTGCGGTAGTGGCGAATGAGCTCGATCATGGGCAAATGAAAGGCGCGACGTGGCGGCCGAACCGGGTCGGCGATTGAGGGCAAAAACGGCCGCCAACGCCCGTACCGATTGCGCCAGCAGCTCTTAATTTGGTAGTATCCCACAGCTGTCGGCCAGCCGCCCGGGCGTTTTCCCGGTGCCGCCTTGGGGGCTACGCCATGTAACATGGCGCGCCACATCGACCGCCCCGCCCACCCGAACGCCCGCTGCCCGTGACCGAACCCCCGACATCGCCCCGGCTCGAACTGGTGGGCATCACCAAGCGCTACCCCGGCGTGCTGGCCAACGACCAGATTTCGCTTGCCGTGCAGCCGGGCGAAATCCACGCCGTGCTGGGCGAGAACGGTGCCGGCAAGAGCACGCTGATGAAGATCATCTACGGCGCCGTCAAGCCCGACGCCGGCGAGGTGCGCGTCAACGGCCAGGCGGTGGCCGTGCGCAGCCCGCAGGAGGCGCGCCAGCTGGGCATCGCCATGGTGTTCCAGCACTTCAGCCTGTTCGAGACCCTCTCGGTGGCCGAGAACGTGTGGCTGGGGCTTCATAAATCGCTGTCGCTGCCCGAGGTGACGCGCCGCATCGCCGAGACGGCCACGGCCTACGGCCTGGACGTGGACCCCGAGCGCCCGGTGCACACCCTGGGCGTGGGCGAGATGCAGCGGGTGGAGATCATCCGCGCCCTGCTGGCTCACCCGCGCCTGCTGATCCTGGACGAACCCACCTCGGTGCTGACGCCGCAGGCGGTCGACAAGCTGTTCGTCACGCTGCGCCAGCTGGCGGCCGAGGGCTGCAGCATTTTGTACATCAGCCATAAGCTGCACGAGATTCGCGCGCTGTGCAACGCCTGCACGGTGATGCGCGCCGGCCGCGTGACCGGCGTGTGCGACCCGCGGCAGGAGACCAACGCCTCGCTGTCGCGCCTGATGATCGGCGCCGAGCCGCCGCCGCTGGAGCACCACGCACGCACGCCGGGCCCGGTGGTGCTGGCCGTCGAGCAGCTGAGCCTGCCGCGCGAATCGCCCTTCGGCATCGACCTGCAGGGCGTGTCGCTGCAGGTGCGCGCGGGCGAGGTGCTGGGCATTGCCGGCGTCTCGGGCAACGGCCAGCGCGAGCTGCTGTTTGCGCTGTCGGGCGAGGACCGGCGCGCGCCGGCAGCTTCTATAACGATAGCAAACATGCCGGCCGGGGCGCTGCGCCCGGCGCGCCGCCGTGCACTGGGCCTGCACTTCGTGCCCGAGGAGCGGCTGGGCCGCGGCGCCGTGCCCGACATGAGCCTGGCGCACAACCTGCTGCTGACGCGGCGCGAAAGCGTGGGCCGGCTGGGCTGGCTGCGCGTGAAGGCGCTGCGCGCGCAGTCGGCCGGCATCATCGAGCGCTTTCGCGTCAAGGCCAATGGGCCGCTCGCGCCGGCGCGCTCGCTGTCGGGCGGCAACCTGCAAAAGTACCTGATGGGGCGCGAGATCGACGCCAAGCCAAAACTGCTGATCGTCTCGCAACCCACCTGGGGCGTCGACGTGGGCGCGGCCGCGCAGATCCGCGCCGAGGTGCTGGCGCTGCGCGACGCCGGCTGCGCGGTGCTGGTGGTGAGCGAGGAGCTGGACGAGCTGTTCGAGATGAGCGATCGCCTGCACGTGATCGCCAAGGGCCAGCTCTCGCCCAGCCTGGCGCGCGCCGAGGCCACGGTCGAGCTGATCGGCCAGTGGATGAGCGGGCTGTGGCCCGGCGCCGAGGCCGACGCGGACAACGCGCACGAGGTGGCCGATGCTGCGGCTTGAGCTGCGCCCCTCCCCCTCGCGCACCTGGGCCTGGCTCTCGCCGGTGCTGGCGCTGGCGATCACGGTGGTGCTGGGCGTGGCCCTGTTCTCGCTGATGGGCAAGGACCCGGTCAAGGGCCTGGGCGTGTTCTTCTGGGAGCCCATCAAGTCGGTCTATGCGCTGGGCGAGCTGGGCGTCAAGGCCACGCCGCTGCTGATCATCGCGCTGGGGCTGGCGGTGTGCTTTCGCTCCAACATCTGGAACATCGGCGCCGAGGGCCAGTACATCATCGGTGCCATCTGCGCCGGCGGCATCGCCCTGCTGGCCGACAAGGACACCGGGCGCTGGATCGTGCTGGCCATTTTGGTGGCGGGCGTGCTGGGCGGCATGCTGTGGGCGGGCATCACCGCCCTGCTGCGCGACCGCTTCAACGCCGGCGAAATCCTGGTCAGCCTGATGCTGGTGTACGTGGCGGTGCAGGTGCTCAACTACTTCGTGTTCGGCCCCTGGAAGGACCCGGCGGGCTACAACTTTCCGCAGACGCGCACCTTCGAGGCCGTCACGCGCATTCCGCGCCTGATGGCGGGCTCGCGCGTGGGCATCGGCGCGCTGATCGGCCTGGCGGGCGCCGCCCTGCTGTGGCTGTACCTGTTTCGCACCCGGAGCGGCTTTGCGCTGCAGGTGGGCGGGCTGGCGCCGGCGGCGGCGCGCTACGCCGGCTTTTCGTCGCGCCGCGCGCTGTGGACGGCGCTCTTGATCTCGGGCGGCGCCGCCGGCCTGGCGGGCGCGCTGGAGGTCGCCGGCCCGGTGGGCCAGCTCACGCCCTTCGTGCCGGCGGGCTACGGCTTTGCCGCCATCATCGTCGCCTTCGTCGGCCGGCTGCACCCGCTGGGCATGGTGCTGGCGGCCATCCTGATGAGCATGTTCTACATCGGCGGCGAGCTGGCGCAGTCGCGCCTGGGCCTGCCCAAGTCGCTGACCGACGTGTTCCAGGGCTTGCTGCTGTTTTCGCTGATGGCCTGCGACACGCTGGTCAACTATCGGCTGCGCCGCACCGCCAGGCCGCAAGGAGCCCGCTGATGGAGGCCTACCCGCTGCTGTTCGCGTCCACGCTCAGCGCCGGCACCGTGCTGGCGCTGGCGGCGCTGGGCCTGCTGATCAACGAGAAGTCGGGCATCGTCAACCTGGGCGCCGAGGGCATGATGCTGTGCGCGGCCATCGCGGGTTTCGCCACCGTCATTCACACCGGCAGCGACTGGCTGGGCTTTGCCGCCGGCATGGCCGCCGGCGCGCTGCTGGCGGCGGCCTTTGGCGGGCTGGTGATCTGGCTCAACGCCAACCAGTACGCCACCGGCCTGGCGCTGACGCTGTTTGGCGCCGGCTTTTCGGCCTTTGTCGGCATCGGCTACGTGCAGGCCAAGATGCCCGAGCGCCCACGCTTCAACTGGCTGGGCCTGGGCGACGTGCCCATCATCGGCCCGGCGCTGCTGCGCCAGCACCCGCTGGTGTACGGCGCCATCGCGCTCACCGTGGCGCTGATCTGGTTCCTGTACCGCACGCGCGCCGGGCTGGTGCTGCGCTCGGTGGGCGAGTCGCCCGAGTCGGCGCACGCGCTGGGCTATCCGGTGCGGCGCATCCGGCTGGCGGCCGTCGTCGCCGGCGGCGCGCTGTGCGGGCTGGCCGGCGCCTTCCTGTCCATCATCTACACCCCGCTGTGGGTCGAGGGCATGGTGGCGGGCAAGGGCTGGATCGCGCTGGCGCTGACCACCTTCGGCACCTGGCGGCCGGCGCGCGTACTGCTGGGCGCCTACCTGTTCGGCGGCGTGACCATGCTGCAGTTCTACCTGCAGGGTCAGGGCGTGCAAATCACCAGCCAGCTGCTGACGGCCATGCCCTACCTGGCCACCATCGTGGTGCTGGCGCTGATCTCGCGCAACCCGACCTGGATCCGCGTCAACATGCCCGCCTCGCTGGGCAAGCCCTTCTACCCCGGCTGAACGGCGATCCCTAAAATGGCCCCTTTTTCACCCCCGCAACCGGAGGCTTTTCGATGATCGATTGGAACAAACGCAGCGCCCTGCGCCTGGCCGCGCTGTCGGCCGCGGCCCTGACCCTGGCCGCCTGCGGCAAGAAGGAAGAGGTCGCGGCCCCCGCCGCCGCGCCCGCCCCGGCGCCGGCCGCCGCTGCTGCCCCGGCCGCCGCCGAGCCGCTGAAGGCCGCCTGGATCTACGTCGGCCCGGTGGGCGACGGCGGCTGGAGCTTTGCGCACGACAACGCGCGCAAGGCGGTGCAAAAGGAGTTCGGCGACAAGATCGTCACCAGCTTCGTCGAGAACGTGCCCGAGGGCCCCGACACCGAGCGCGTGGCGCGCGACCTGGTGGCCCAGGGCAACAAGCTGATCTTCGGCACCAGCTTCGGCTTCATGGAGCCGATGCTGAAGGTGGCCGCCGACAACCCGGACGTGAAGTTCGAGCACGCCACCGGCTACAAGAGCCTGCCCAACCTGCGCACCTACGACAGCCGCACCTACGAGGGCGCCTACATGGCGGGCGTGATCGCCGGCGCCATGACCAAGTCCAACGTGCTGGGCGTGGTGGCCACGGTGCCGATCCCCGAGGTGGTGCGCAACGTCAACAGCTTCACGCTGGGCGCGCAGCTGACCAACCCCAACATCAAGACCAAGGTGGTGTGGATCAACGAATGGCACAACCCGCCCAAGGAGACCGAGGCCGCCACCTCGCTCATCAACGGCGGCGCCGACGTGCTGTTCCAGAACACCGACTCGCCCTCGGTGCTCAAGACCGCCGAATCCATGGGCAAGCGCGCCTTCGGCTGGGACTCGGACATGACCGCCTACGGGCCCAAGGCACACCTGGGCTCGGCCATCATCAACTGGGAGCCCTACTACAAGAAGTCGGTGTCCGAGGTGCTGGACGGCACCTGGAAGACCGGCCCCAACCAGTGGTGGGGCGTCAAGGAAGGCGCGATCGACCTGGTGTCGGTGGCCGACGACGTGCCGGCCGAGACCAAGGCCAAGCTCGACGAGGTCAAGGCCGGCCTGAAGGCAGGCACCTACCACATCTGGAAGGGCCCGCTGCTGGACAACGACGGCAAGGAAGTGCTGGCGGCCGACCAGGTGGCCGACGACAAGTTCCTGGGCGGCGTCAACTTCTTCGTCAAGGGCGTCGAAGGCAAGGTGCCGGGCGCCAAGTAAGCGCCCACCGGCTTCGGCCAGGGCGGCGGCGGGGCAACCCGCCGCCGCCTTTTTCATTTCACCATGACTCCCGCACCGAACTTCGCTGGACTACGCCAAAGCCCGATACAGCAGGTTTATCAATCACTTAGGCGAGTTCAGCATATGACGGTGCTTTCCCAAACCTGATCCGGCTTGTGCTCGCATGGCTCCCATGTGGTCCCTAAAAACCGGGTCTTCCAAGGAGTCATCGTGGCAAAAACAAAACTCACCAAGTCCGCAGTCGATGCGGCACAACCTCAGGCGCTGGCCGTCGAACTCCGGGACACGCTGGTTCCCGGCTTCCTTTGCAAGGTTACCCCAGCCGGGCGCAAGGTGTTCATGCTCCAGTACCGCACGAACGCCGGGGAGCGCCGCAAGCCCGCCCTGGGTCTGTACGGCGAACTGACCGTCGAGCAGGCCCGTTCTCTGGCCCAGGAATGGCTCGCTGAGGTTCGCCGGGGTGGCGATCCCAGCGCAGCCAAGGCGGCAGCTCGAGCCGCCCCGACAGTCAAGGAACTGTGCGAAAAGTTCATGGAGGATCACTCCAAGCAGCGCAACAAGCCCAGTACCCAGCGCGGGTACCAAGCCGTCATCGACCGTTGCATCGTCCCGATGCTGGGCCGTGTCAAGGTTCAGGATGTGAAACGGCCGGATGTGGCAACGGCAATGAAGAAGATGGCCCACAAGCCGGCCGAGGCGAACCGCGCATTCAGCGTGATGCGCAAGATGTTCAACCTGGCCGAAGTGTGGGGTTACCGGCCAGACGGCACCAACCCGTGCCGCCACGTCCCCATGTTCCCCAACGGCAAGGCCACCCACCTCATCAGCGACGAGGAGATGGGCAAGCTGTTCCGATATCTCGACTACCTGGAAACCGATGGCCTGGGGCTGGACCATGCGATCCTGCCGCTGGCCATCCGACTGCAGTTCGAATTTGCGGGCCGCCGATCGGAGGTTGTCACTCTCCAATGGGATTGGGTGGACCTGGAGAACCGGCGCGTGGTGTGGCCCGACAGCAAGACCGGCGGTATGTCCAAACCATTGAGCGAAGAAGCCTACCGGTTGCTCTCCACCACACCCCGCCGCGAAGGTTGCCCGCACGTGTTCCCGTCGCCGAACCATCCGGGTCAGCACCTGACCACGGGTGAGTATTACGGCGGCTGGACCCGCATCCTCAAGCGCGCGGGCGTCACCCATGTCGGCACGCACGGCATCCGCCACCGCTCGGCGACCGACATTGCCAACTCGGGTATCCCGGTCAAGGTCGGCATGGCGCTGACGGCGCACAAGACTGTCGCGATGTTCATGCGCTACGTCCACACCGAAGACAAGCCGGTGCGGGACGCGGCTGAACTTGTCGCGCGCCGGCGAAAGACCATCACGGGCATGCAACGTCCTGCAGAGGTGGCAGCGTGACCAAGAAGACACTTGCGGCAGAGGTCGCCGTAACGACCGCCTCGCCTGCCGGCTATGCCTGAATCCGCAGTGGCATCGTGGAACTACTCGATGCTGCGCGCCAGGCGGCGGTGCGCAACCTCAACGTGCGCATTCCACTGATGGCGGACAGTGATTCCATTCCCATCGCGGACAGCGTTCCATGCGATGGCGGACACGCTGCGCGAGTGTCCTGAGTGACGAGCAAATCGTAGCCGAAGTGTCCGCCATCAGCATGGAACGGGTGGCTGCTCGG
>JAFKGE010000033.1 GCA_017307865.1 Burkholderiales bacterium
ACCTTGCTGCGTTATGTGGCCCTGTACAACCACCAACTGCCGCAGTCAGCGCTGGGCAGCAAGACGCCTATGCAGGCCATGAAGCAGTGGTATCAGGAGAGCCCGCATCTGTTTCACAAGCGACCTTATGATCGTCCGGGATGCGACACGTAATGTTATCTGCAATGGATGCACTTTCCAAACTTCTAACCTCAAGCATTTTTGAAAAGATAAATTGAATGCAAGACTCCGTGAAAATTGAAATAGATGAACTTTCTTATTACGCAGAATCGTTTAGAAAGATCAATCACAAAAAATATGAATTCTTTGTGATCAGCAGGATTTTTCATCTGTTGAACGATCTTGAGATTGAATTTGTCACCCAACAAGTAGTTGGTACGGCAAAGGGGAGGTTTCTTCTTGATTTGTATTTTCCTCAATTCCAAATTGCCGTTGAAATTGACGAAGATTACCACAGTAAGAAAAATCAAATTCAGAAAGACCAATTGCGCGAACGCGCAATCGTTGATGCATCCCGCATAAAAACCATCAGAATAAATATCAAAGACAAGACAATAACTGAAATTTTTCTCGAAATACAACAAGTTGTTGATTTTATATTGGCTGAAAAAGAGAAGCGAATTAAAACCGGTGAATTTGAACCGTATTCTTATGGAGACAAATATGATATCTCGCGTTTTATCCGTCGACGCAAAATTCAGGTGGATGATGATGCGAGATTTAGAACCATTGTTGATGTGATCCGAATTTTCGGGAAAGAATATAATGGTTACCAACAAGCAATTTTCAAATATTTAAAAAATTGTTATGTATGGTTTCCAAAGTTGTATCTCAACAACGACTGGGATAACATGTTGCTGGATGATGGCAAGAAGATTCAGATGCGTCCGAAAAACACGAGCAAACTGGTCGCTTTAAACAAGCCAAAAAAATCTTCAGAATCTGTTCCTGAAAAACCCCTTCCCAGCCATTGCCTGGTTTTTGCGCATTACCGTGATATTTTTGGACAAACCTATTACACTTTCAAGGGGTTGTTCGAGGTCAATCATCTGGGCGATCACAAAGTTGACTATTATCGAATTTCAGATTCCTTGATGTTCAAGGAAGACGGTTCGGTTGATGATGTGTTTTTGGAAGACAAAATCACCAAAATTCAACAAACCATTCGTTCTTGATTGACCGTCTTCGCGACGATAAATTATTGGCGGTGAATCAGCCGGCCGCAGCGGCAAGCGCAAGCAACAAGACAAATATCCCCAAAACTGCTAGTAAGGCCAAGCCCAAAATAATCACAATCGCCCATAGCGGGGCCAATAATATTCGCCACTCGACTTTCACAAGGCCTACAGCTCTCAACAGGATTAGCAAGACCCATACCACAAAGGCAAGTGGTATCAATCCGATTGCAATCAAGATCAACATTTATTTCTCTTGGGAAATCTCAGGCGATCTCAACTCCGAAGTGCAACACCCTCACATAGGGTAAGTTGCACAGATGGGAACACGATACAGACAACTGCAAGCCGAAGAGTGACCTTGCCCCCGAAAAACGTATCCCTTGCTGAGTGATTCAATCCAAGCAAGGAGAAACGCAAATGACGAAGCCGACGAGGGCGCGCTACACGCTCGAATTCAAGCGAGAAGCCGTACGGCTGGTTGAAGGCGGCCAGAGCATCGCGGCGGCGGCCCGCACCCTGGGCGTGGTCGATCAGACCCTGTTCAACTGGGTCAAGGCGCAGCGCGCCGGCAAGCTCACGGGAGTCGACAGCAAGCTCGTGAGCGCCGAGCAAATGGAGATCAGTCGGCTGCGCGCGGAGTTGGCGCGTGTGAAGATGGAGCGCGACATCTTGGGAAAAGCGACGGCGTACTTTGCAAAGGCATCGACGTGAAGTACGCCTTCATCGAACGCCACCGGCGTGTATGGCCGATCTCGGTGCAGTGCCGGGTTTTGCAAGTCAGCGTAGCTGGCTACCACGAGCACTTTGTACGCCGCGCCAGTGGCGATCAGCGTCGTCCCTACCAAGCTTTCAAGAAACTGATGGCGGCCATCAGCGAGAAGGACTCGGCTACGATTCATTGATTCTCAACCAGTGGTGTTGCACTTCGGAGTTGAGATCGCCTTTTTCTCTTTGGTGATCTCAAGTTCGCGGGGCCACAGGCGCGGTCTCGCGCCTGACATCCCGCACCGCCTCCCCAAACCCCCGCAACCACCACTCCAGCATCGCGCTGTCCACCACCGTCGCGGTGACTTCCATCCACCCGTCGCCCACATCCCGCACCTGCTGGTCTTTGGATAGCGGCGACTCCCGCAGGTGAAACCCCGCCTCGTTCGTGATGCAGAACGAGAGCCGCACCTGCTGCCCCTCGCCAAACCCAAACCGCCCATCGTCGTCGTACTTCTGCAGGTCGAATTCCGCAGGCCGCTCAAACACCAGGGTAGAAACCTCGGCCTTGCGGATGCGGTGCAGGGCCAGGCTGCGTTCGTTGTCAAAGCCCTCGTACCGGCACACCAGGTACAGGCGCGGGCCTTGCTGGGCCAGGCCCAGGGGCATGACTTGGATGGGTTTGCGCTTGCCGGCGGCGTTCTGGTAGTCCAGCGCCAGCCAGCGGTTGGCGTACAGGGCCTCGCTCACGGCTTCGAGCACGCCAGGCTCGATCTTGGGCGGCAGCAGGGGCTGGCTGGTGGCCACCACGCGCACCTTGCGCGGCCATTCGCGCTCCAGCCGGGCCGGGTCGGCGCCGGGGCCCTGGCTGTCGCCCAGGTTGCGCCGGGCCTGGGTGAAGAAGCCGTCCATGGACTGCATCAGCCGCGCGGGCAGCAGGTTCTTCAGGTGCTCCTGGGCCAGCAGCAGCAACAGTGATTCTTGCGGCGTGAGGCGGGGCACGGCCAGGCCCTGGGCGCGCTCCAGCCAGCGGTAGCCATAGGGCTTGCTGCGGTCGTCGCGTTCGATGTCGAAATGCTCGCTGAGGATTTCCAGCTGGCGCTGGATGGTGCGCAGGTCGCGGTCAAAGCCCGCACTTTTAAGCTGCTGGTGCAGCTCGCCGGTGGTGACCTTGCGCCCGCGCGGGATGCGGCGCAGTAGTTCGACCATGAGCAGGGCGGTGTCCAGTGTTTCGGGGCGTTTGGCCATGCGGGTCAGGCTTTCAAAGGCGTGTTGGTGAATGCGCCCCACAGCCGCACCATGGCCCAGGTGTCGAGGTGGCAGTAGGCGAGCAGCTGGCGCTCCAGCTCGGCCCTGCGTGCGGCGCTGGTGGCGGGGGCGATGGCTTCCAGGTACGCCTGCTGCGCCGCGCCGCCGTCCTGCACGCCGTCCAGGTTGTCGTAGCGCAGGTCCGGGTGCGAATCAGCAAACATGGCGGGCAGCACGGCCTTGATGCTCCAGCTGCCTTGCTGGCTGGGGTGGTAGTAGTGCTGGCGGGCCACGGGCAGCAGGTCAACAATGCGGTCGTTGATGGCGTGCAGCGCGGGCGCCAGGCGCGGGTGGCGTTCGGCCAGTTCGCGGATGCGGGTCTGCTCGAACGCGGCGTTATAGACAAACACCGGGCCGCGTTCGCCGCAGGCGCCGATGAGGGCCTGGGCAAAGGCCAGCGAGGGGTTTCTGCCCGTCAGGTCCAAAAACGCCTGGTGCTCAACGCGCCCCGTGCGCGCAAGGCGGTGCACGCTGAACTGGAAGGGTATTTGCTGGTAAGGCCGCGTGCCTTGCCAGATGGGCACGCCGAACTGGATGGTTTCAAAGTCGATGAAGTACCCCGGCAGCTTGTGCGCGGCCAGCGCCTGCGCGGCGGCGTGCTGGTCAAAGAAGGCTTGGCCCGACAGGGTGGCGGATTTCACGCGCTGCTGCGTGGGGTTGAGCAGATCGTCGGGCAGATCGCGCAGCTCGCGGGTGCCGTGCGCTTCGATGTGCGCCTTGATCGCGTTGCCGGGGCGCGGCAGCCAGTGCACGGGGTGCTCGGCTTGGGGCTCCTGGCTTTGGCAGTGGGTGAGAAAGCCGCATTCGTAGGGATCGGTGCACTGCGCACCGGTGGCGATGGGGGGCGCCTTCTTGCGCGCCGCCACGGTTTGGGCTTCGGCAATCCAGCCGCGCACCTCATCCGTGCGGGCAAAGGCCTCGTCGGTCAGGTCGGCCTCCACCAGCAGGCCCTGGTAGTCGCCGCCGCCGGGGTAGGTCCAGCTGTTGTCGATGTGCGCCAGCGCGATGGAGCGCAGCGGCACGCCGCAGGCGCGGGCGACGAAGGCCTGCACGGCGGCATCGTCGCGGTGGTAGTCCTTCACGCTGGTGCTGGACTTGACCTCCACCATGCGCCAGCCTTGGCCCGCAGGCAGCAGCACGTCGGCAAAGGCCAGCGCGCCTTCGGCCCGAAAGCCCGCCTCAAAAATCGGCTGGCGAGCGCGCAACAGGGTTTGCGTGCGCGCAAAGGCCGCGTCAAAGCCATCGGCCTGCGGGTCTATCAGCTGGCCGCGCTGCTGTGGGTCGTAAATCTGCCGCGCAATGTCGCCCACCTGGTGGCCCGTGGCAAAGCTGGCCAGCGTGGCGCCAGAGTCCTCGCGCAGCTGCGGCGCGTGGATTTCAAGCCACAGGCGCTTGGGGCATTGGCGAAAGGCCAGGAGTTTGGATTTGGAGAGGGTACGCATGGGGACTTTTGGTTGCAAATTGTGTCAGACGAATCCGATGCCGTGGCGCGCCCCGTCGTGTTTCAACCCGCATTCCCCTTCCAGCCCCGCCACCAGTGCCGCCGCGCTGGTCAGGGGCATGAACCGGCTTTGCCGCAGCACCGCCGCAAAGTCCCCTGGCGTCAGTTGCTTCAAGCGCGCCAGCCGCGCCTGTTCTGCCGCGCCCGGCGCGGCCAGCCCCAGTTGCGCGCAGTGGCGCTGCAGCAGCGCCCAGGCTTGCGGCGTGCGCAGGTAGTCCAGCTTGACCTTCAAGTCGAAGCGGCGCAGCGCGGCGGGGTCCAGGCCGTCCATCAGGTTGGTGCTGGCGATGAACACGCCCGCAAAACCTTCCATCTGCGTCAGCAGTTCGTTCACCTGCGTCACTTCCCAACTGCGCTGTGCGCCCCGGCGGTCTTGCAGAAAACTGTCCACCTCGTCGATGAGCAGCAGCGCGCCGTCGTCCTCGGCTTCGCGGAAGGCGCGGGCGATGTTTTTTTCGGCTTCGCCCACGTACATCGACAGCAGGTCGGAGGCGCGGCGCACCAGCAGCGGCATGTCCAGCTGCTGGGCCAGCCAGCGGCCGAAGGCGGTCTTGCCCGTGCCGGGCGGGCCGTACAGGCACAGACGGGCGCTGCGCGTGGCGGCAATGCCTTGGGTCAGCGCGGCCAGGTCGGCGTCGGCGTGCAGAAAGGCGGGGTCATAGACCTCGGGCAGATGGTTGGCGTCGTGGCGCGGCAGCGGGCGGTGGCCCTGGGCCTGCAGTGTGTGGCTGACCAGGTGCTCGAAGGCGCTGGCGCTGGCGGCGCGGCCCACCTCGGCCTCGATGGCGTGGGCTACGGTGCTGGCGCGGGCGACCACGGCGGGGGCCAGGTGTTCGGCGTCGGCCACGCGGGCCAGGCGCGGGGCGTCCAGCAGGTTGCCGCAGTGCGCTTGCACGATGCGCGCGCGCTGGCTGCGCGGCGGCACGGGCAGCTCGAACACCATGTCGAAGCGGCGGATGAAGGCGGCGTCCATCCCGGCGACGGTGTTGGACAGCCACAGCGTGGGCACGGGGTTTTCCTCCAACATGCGGTTCAGCCAGCCCTTGTGCGACTGGGCTGTGCCGCGCTCCAGCGGGCTGTCGCTGAAGACGTCTTCCACCTCGTCAAACAGCAGCAGTGCGCGGCGCTGGGCCAGAAAGCTCTGCGCGGCGCGGAAGGCGCGCAGGCGGTTGGTGGCGCTGATGGGGTCACCGTCCTCGTCTTCGCTCGCCACTTCAAACAGCTCGCAGCCCATGTCCTGCGCCAAGGCGCGGGCCAGCTCGGTCTTGCCGGTGCCGGGCGCGCCATGCACATACAGGTTGACGCCGCGCCGCTGTGTATCGCGTGCGTGGCGCAGCCAGGGCTGCACGATGTTCAGCGTGGGCTGGATGTGGCCGTAGTCGGCCAGCGCCAGGCTTCCCGGCGCGGCGGGCTGGATCTTGCCGCGCAGCAGCTGGATGGGGTCGGCGTCTGTGGTCACCATCTGGTCGGCAAAGGTGTGCGACAGCAGCTCCAGCTTGCTTTTGAGGCGCGCTGACCCGGTGCGATCGACCACCACCAGGCCCGAGCGCGCCAGCAGGCCCTGGCTGCCCAGCGCCTGGCGCACCTGCGCATCGGGCAGCTCCAGCAGCATGGCCAGGGTCTGGACGACCTGAGCGGTGGTCAGCGATTCCAGCTGATCGGCTGTGTCGTCGAGCATCGGCTCGTTGTGCAGGCAGACGACGAACGCCAGGATGCGCGCATCCATCGCGCTCAGTCCCACCAGCGCGGCCAGCCGCTGCACGTTGGCTTGCAGCAGGGCGGGCAGGGGCGTTTTGGCGCAGGTACGCTGCACCTTCTTCAACTGCTGGAACAGCTCCGCGCGCACGGCCTGGGGGTTGAAGGCGCGGTCTTCGGGGTCGACCCAGTGACCGAGGCCCAGGGCGTAGGCGATGTCGTCGCGGGCAAAGTCGTCCTTGCGCACGAAGCGGCGCAGGACTTCGGGCGAGGTGAGCAGGCGCAGCATCCACAAAGCGACGTGGGGCGCAAGCGGCTGGGGCGGGCGAGGGTGGCGGTAGGCCATGCGGATGCTCCTTGAGGTGACAGGAGGCATCATCCGCAGGGGTGCGACGACTTGTGTCGCTGGCGGTCGCTGCTCAGGGCGCGCTCGATTGACCGACAATCGCCCGATGGACATCACCAAGGAAGTCGATGCGCGCGGGCTGAACTGCCCGCTGCCCATCCTGAAGGCCAAGAAGGCCCTGTCGGAATTGACCAGCGGCCAGTTGCTGCGGGTGCTCAGCACCGACCCGGGCTCGGTGCGCGACTTTCAGGCCTTTGCCAAACAGACCGGCAACGAACTGGTCGAGCAGCAGAGCACGCAGGATCAGTTCGTGCACGTGCTGCGCCGCCGCTGAGCGGCTACAGCGCCAGCGACTTGAGGTAGGTGCGAAACGCGGCGCCCATCTGCGGGTGCTGCAGGGCCAGCTCGACGGTGGCCTCCAGAAAGCCCTCTTTGCTACCACAATCGTAGCGTTTGCCGCTGTACTGGTAAGCGTAGACGCGCTCTTTGGTCATCAGGCGCGCGATGGCATCGGTGAGCTGGATCTCGCCGCCCGCGCCGGCCGGCTGGTTGCGGATCTCGTCGAAGATGCGCGGCGTGAGGATGTAGCGGCCGGCCACGCCCATGCGCGAGGGCGCGGCCTCGGGCGCGGGCTTTTCGACGATGCGCTCGATCTTGATCAGCTGGTCGCCCGCCGCCGGACCGGCGACGATGCCGTAGCGGCGCACCTGGTCGAGCGGCACCTCCTGCACCGCCAGCACCGAGCGGCCGAGCGACTCGAAGGCCTCGACCATCTGCGCCAGCACCGGCTGGCCGCCGGGCGGGCCGACCATCAGGTCGTCGGCCAGCAGCACGGCAAAGGGCTGCTCGCCCACGATGTGCGCGGCGCACAGCACGGCGTGGCCCAGCCCCAGCGAGCGCGGCTGGCGCACGTAGCTGCAGTCCATGTCGTCCGGCGCGACGGCGCGCACCACGTCCAGCAGGGCCTGCTTGCCGGCGGCCAGCAGCTCGCTTTCCAGCTCGTAGGCGGTGTCGAAGTGGTCCTCGATGGCGCGCTTGCTGCGCCCGGTGACGAACACCATGTGGCGCACGCCGGCGGCGTAGGCCTCCTCGACGGCGTACTGGATCAGCGGCTTGTCCACCACCGGCAGCATTTCCTTGGGGCTGGCCTTGGTGGCGGGCAAAAAGCGGGTGCCCAGGCCGGCGACGGGAAAGACGGCGGTGCGGACGGAACGGGGGATAGGCATGGCGGCTGCAGGGTGTTACATTTTCGCCCCAGAACTCTCGGGCGCGACTTGCGCGGTCGGCCCAGGGGGCAGGGAGCACAACGGGGAAGACCGTGGAAATATTGCTGCTGGAGAACCTGGCTGCCGATGCCCGCCAATGGCTGGCGGCGCGCCATCAAGTCGATTATCGACCAGAGCTGGCGATGGACGCCCCGGCGCTGCGCGCCCGCCTGTACAAGACCGAGGCGCTGGTGGTGCCGCCCTGGCTGCGCGTGGACGCCACGCTGCTGGACTTTGCACCGCGCCTGCTGGCGCTGGGGCGCATTCACGAGGGCGGCGACAACCTGGACTTCGAGGCCTGCCAGCGCCGCGGCGTGCGCGTCATCCAGGCCACCAGCGCCACGGCGCGCGCCACGGCCGAGTTTCTGCTGACGGCGCTGCTGGGCCTGTTTCGCATGGGCGGCAACCTGAACGTGGGCTTCAGCATGGGCGGCCCGCAGTCGCCGGGGCGCGAAATCAACGACAGCGTGATCGGCCTGTTCGGCATGTCGGCGCCGGCGCAGATGCTGGCGCCCATGCTGGTGGCGCTGGGCGCGCGCGTGCTGGGCTACGACCCGGCCCTGCACCGCAGTGCCGAGCTGTGGGCGCGCCTGGGCGTGCAGCCGCTGTCGCTGGCCGAGATGCTGCAGGCGGCCGACGCGGTGTCGATGCAGACGGTGTATGCCTCGCGCTACCGCGGCCTGGTGGGCGAGCGCGTGCTGCAGTCGTGCAAGCCGGGCCAGCTGTGGGTGAGCGCCAGCCGCGCCGCGCTGTTCGACCTGGATGCGCTGGCGCAGGCGCTGCGCACGGGGCGCATCACCGCCTGCTGGCTGGACAGCGACGACGAGGTGCTGGCGCAGCCCGGCCAGCCGCTGCGGGGGCTGCCCTCGGTGCGCATCACGCCGCGCCTGGCGCCGCGCACGCACGAGGCGTATTTGCGCGGCAGCTGGTATCTGGCCGACCGCCTGCACCAGACGCTGGAATTCAGCGCCCAGCACGGCGGCGGCTGGCGCGGGCCCAGCACGGCGCCGATGGCGCTCGGCTGAGCGTTCACGCCTTCAGCCCAGGCGCGCCAGCTGGGCCTGGATCTTTTGCAGCGCCGCGCCGAAGTCGGCCACGCGCTTTTGCTCCTGCTCGATCACGGCCGGCGGCGCCTTGGCAGTGAAGGCGGCGTTGCCCAGCTTGCCCTGGGCCTTGGCCAGCTCGCCCTGCAGGCGCGCGGCTTCCTTGCCCAGGCGCGCCTTCTCGGCCGCCACGTCCACCTGCATGAACAGCGCCAGGCGCGCATCGCCCACCACGGCGGTGGGCGCGGCCTGGGCGGCCGCCGCCCATTCGGCCTCGCTGGTGAACACCTTCACCTCGGCCAGCTTGGCCAGGGCCTGCAGCGCGCCGGCGTGCTGCTGGATGAAGGCGGCATCGCCCAGCGCGAACAGGGGCAGGCGCTGCGCGGGCGACACGCCCATCTCGCCGCGCAGGTTGCGGCAGGCGTCGACCAGCGCCTTCAGCTGCGCCATCTGCGCCTCGGCGGCTTCGTCGATGTGGGCAGCCTGCGACTCGGGGTAGGGCGCCACGGCGATCGAGTCACCGGTCTTGCCCGAAGGATCGGAGGTTGCGGGCTTCTTGCCCGCAACGGGCGCCACCGCCTGCCACAGCGCCTCGGTCACGAAGGGGATGATGGGGTGCGCCAGGCGCAGGATGGCCTCCAGCACGCGCACCAGGGTGCGGCGCGTGGCGCGCTGCTGGGCCGGGTTGCCGGTCTGGATCTGCACCTTGGCGATCTCCAGGTACCAGTCGCAGAACTCGTTCCAGACGAAGTCGTAGATCGTGTTGGCCACCGTGTCCAGGCGATAGTCGGCAAAGCCCTTGGCCACGCCCGCCTCGGCCTTTTGCAGCAGGCTGACGATCCAGCGGTCGGCGGCGGAACGGGCGTCCGAAGCGTTGTCGACCCCACCGCCGGGCCGCCCCAAGGCGGGGTCAGCCCCCTCGGGGGGCAGCGCACCATGCGAAGCAGGGAGCGTGGGGGCCTGTTGCCCGCAGTCGTGGCCCTCGCAGTTCATCAGCACGAAGCGCGACGCGTTCCAGAGCTTGTTGCAGAAGTTGCGGTAACCCTCGCAGCGCTTGCTGTCGAAGTTGACGGTGCGCCCCAGCGTGGCCATGGCGGCGAAGGTGAAGCGCAGCGCGTCGGCGCCGTAGCCGGGAATGCCGTCGGGGAACTCCTTCTTGGTGTTCTCGCGCACCTTGGGCGCGGTCTCGGGCTTGCGCAGGCCGGTGGTGCGCTTGGCCAGCAGGGGTTCGAGCGCGATGCCGTCGATCAGGTCCACCGGATCGAGCACGTTGCCTTCGCTCTTGCTCATCTTCTTGCCGTGCGCGTCCAGCACCAGGCCGTGGATGTAGACGTCGCGAAACGGCACCTGGCCGGTGAAGTGGGTCGTCATCATGATCATGCGCGCGACCCAGAAGAAGATGATGTCGTGCCCCGTGACCAGCACGCTGCTGGGCAGGTACAGGCTCAGGTCTGAGAGCTGCGCCGCACGGCCGCCCGAAGGCGCAGAAGCCCCCTCGGGGGGCAGCGCACCATGCGAAGCAGGGAGCGTGGGGGCCTGTTTTTCAGGCCAGCCCAGGCTGCTGAAGGGCACCAGCGCCGACGAGTACCAGGTGTCGAGCACGTCCTCGTCGCGCGTGAGCGGTCCGGAATATCCGGTCTTCTGGGCCGCAGCGCTGGCCTCGTCTGCGCTGCGCGCTACAAAAATCGAACCATCGGCGCCGTACCAGGCCGGAATCTGGTGGCCCCACCACAGCTGGCGGCTGATGCACCAGTCCTGGATGTTGTTCATCCACTGGTTGTAGGTGTTGACCCACTGCTCGGGCACGAAGCGCACCGCGCCGGACTGCACGGCGGCTATGGCTTTCTGCGCGATCGACTTGCCGCTTTCATCCGCTTTGCTCATCGCCACGAACCACTGGTCCGTCAGCATCGGCTCGATGATCTGTCCGGTGCGCCCGCAGCGCGGCACCATCAGCTTGTGCTTCTTGGTCTCGACCAGCAGGCCCTGCGCATCCAGATCGGCCACGATGGCCTTGCGCGCCGCAAAGCGCTCCAGGCCCTGGTACCTGGCGGGCGCCTGGTCGTTGATGTGCGCGTCCAGCGTCAGCACCGAAATCATGGGCAGGCCATGGCGCTGGCCGACGGCGTAGTCGTTGGCGTCGTGCGCCGGCGTGACCTTGACCACGCCGGTGCCGAAGTCCTTGTCGACGTAGTCGTCGGCGATCACCGGAATGGCGCGCCCCACCAGCGGCAGCGTCACCGCCTGGCCGATGAAGCGGCGGTAGCGTTCGTCCTCCGGGTGCACCATCACGGCCACGTCGCCCAGCATGGTCTCGGGCCGCGTGGTGGCGACCACCAGCTGCTCGCCCGAACCATCGGCCAGCGGGTAGGCGATGTGCCACAGAAAACCGTCTTCCTCGGCGCTTTCGACTTCCAGGTCGCTGACCGCGCTTTTCAGCTCCGGGTCCCAGTTGACCAGGCGCTTGCCGCGGTAGATCAGGCCCTGCTCGTACAGGCGAACGAAGGTTTCGGTGACCACCCGGGACAGCTTGTCGTCCATGGTGAAGTACTCGCGCGACCAGTCGACGCTGGCGCCCATGCGGCGCATCTGGCGCGTGATGGTGTCGCCGCTTTGCTGCTTCCACTCCCACACGCGGGCGACGAAGTTCTTGCGGCCCAGTTCGTGGCGGCTCTGGCCTTGGGCCTGCAGCTGGCGCTCGACCACGATCTGCGTGGCAATGCCGGCGTGGTCGGTGCCGGGCACCCACAGCGTGTTGAAGCCGCGCATGCGGTGGTAGCGCGTCAGGCTGTCCATGATCGTCTGGTTGAACGCATGGCCCATGTGCAGCGTGCCGGTGACGTTGGGCGGCGGCAGCTGCACGGCAAAGTTGTGCCCGGCCGCCGCGGCCTCGGCATTGGCCTGGCCGGTGCCGCGCCAGCCGGCGCGCCCCAGCCCGGCCTGCTCCCACGCGGGGCCCCATTGCGCTTCGACGGCGGCCGGGTCGAAGGATTTGGACAGCGCCGCCAGGCGCGCTTGGGTGGGTTGGTCAGGCATGGTGGAGTCGGGGTCTGTCGCCAGCGGGCGCGGGGCCGGGCGAGCGGTCGGCAAAAGCGTCGATTTTAGCGAGCCGCCCGCGGCGCCGTGCCGGTGCGGGCTTGACGAGCATTCAAGTAAAAACAGGCTCTTGCGCAGATGGATCAAGCGCGAATAGCTATTAAAATGATAGTTATCGTCAACACCTGCCCGAGCCGGGCCGGACGGCAGCGGCGCGGGCAAGTCCCTAAAATCGCGCCCCATGCCGCTGGAATCCGATGTCGCCCTCCTGACCCGTGCCGTCCTGCTGGCCACCTTCGTGCTGTCGGCCGTGTTCGGCGCCATCGTGCATCGCACCGGCTTTTGCACCATGGGGGCGGTGACCGACGTGGTGACCATGGGCGAGTGGACGCGCATGCGCCAGTGGGCGCTGGCCGCCGGCGTGGCGGTGCTGGGCTTTGCGCTGCTGGGCGCCGGCGGCTGGATTCGCCCGTCCGACTCGGTCTACGCCGACACGCGCTGGATGTGGCTGTCCTCGCTGGTGGGCGGCGGGCTGTTCGGCGTCGGCATGGTGCTGTCCTCGGGCTGCGGCAGCAAGAACTTGGTGCGCATGGGCGCGGGCAACCTGAAGGCGCTGGTGGTGTTCATCGTCATGGCCCTGTCGGCCTACATCACGTTGCGCGGCCTGACGGCGGTGTGGCGCGACGGCACGGTCGACCGGGTGTACGTGGCCTTTTCCGGCCCGGCCACGCTGGGCCATCTGTCGGCGCACTACCTGGGCTGGTCGGCCGCCACGGCCCTGCTGGTGCCGGCGCTGGCGGTGGGCGGCGTGCTGCTCATCTGGGCCTTGGTCGGGCGCGATTTCTGGCGCGCCAACAACCTGCTGGCCGGCGTGGGCCTGGGCGCGGTCATCGTCGGCATGTGGTGGGTCAGCGGCGCCCTGGGCTACGTGGCCGAGCACCCGCTGACGCTGGACGCCACCTACCTGGGCTCGCGCACCGGCCGCATGGAGGCGCTGACCTTCACCGCGCCGCTGGCCTGGGCCATCGACTGGCTGATGTTCTACAGCGACAGCAACCGCCACCTCAGCATCGCGGCGGTGTCGGTGGCGGGCGTGGTGGCGGGCAGCTTCGTGCACGCGGTGGCGACCAGGCGCTTTCACTGGGAGGGCTTTCGCACCACCGAAGACCTGGCCACGCACCTGATCGGCGCCGTGCTGATGGGCGTGGGCGGCGTGACCGCGCTGGGCTGCACCATCGGCCAGGGCCTGAGCGGGGTGTCCAACCTGAGCCTGACCAGCTTCAGCGCGGTGGCCGCCATCATCGGCGGGGCGGTGCTGGCGCTCAAGGCGCAGGCCTGGCGGCTGGAGCGGCAGGCATGAGCACGCCGGGCCGCTCCCAGGTGCGAATCCCGCAGCGCGCAGCGCGGAGGGTGTTCCGATGAACCCCGATGTGCTCGACGTCGACGCCGAGCGCCGCTTCGGCGGCCTGGCGCGGCTGTACGGCGCCGCCGGCGCGGCGCGCATCCGCGCCGCGCACGTCGCGGTGGTGGGCATCGGCGGCGTGGGCTCGTGGGCGGCCGAGGCGCTGGCACGCAGCGGCGTGGCGCAGCTGACCTTGATCGACATGGACCACGTGGCCGAATCCAACGTCAACCGGCAGGTGCACGCGCTGAGCAGCACCCTGGGCCAGGCCAAGGTGTCGGCCATGCGCGAGCGCATCGCGCAGATCCACCCCCAGTGCCAGGTGCACGAGGTCGACGCCTTCGTCGAGCCCGACCACTGGCCGCAGCTGCTGCCGCAGTCGGTGGATGCGTTGATCGACGCCTGCGACCAGGTGCGCGCCAAGCTGGCCATGGCGGCCTGGGCGCGCGCCAGCGGCACGCTGTTCATCACCACCGGCGCGGCGGGCGGCAAGCGCCACGGCGAGCGGGTGGAGATCGCCGACATCGCTGCCGTCACGCACGACCCGCTGATCGCCCAGCTGCGTTATCGCCTGCGCCGCGGCGGCCTGCGCCCGGCGCCCGGCAAGCCGTTCGGCGTGACGGCGGTGTTCAGCCGCGAAAGCGTGGTCGCGCCCGAGCAGTGCGACACCCCGGCCGCCGTGGACGGCTCGCTCAACTGCCACGGCTACGGCTCCAGCGTGACGGTGACGGCGCCCTTCGGCCTGTGCGCGGCGGGCTGGATTCTGGATCGCCTGGCGCAGGGCGGGGCGCAGGCCGGAGAATAGGCTGCGTTATAATCATGGGCTTGCCAGCGCGGCGATGAGGCGCGTCGGCACAGGAGGGTCGTTAGCTCAGTTGGTAGAGCAGCGGACTTTTAATCCGTTGGTCGCGTGTTCGAGTCACGCACGACCCACCAGCCAGATTCGGGGCCGCGCTGGAGATCCAACGCACGGCCTTTCTGCATCTGGCCCGTGGCAGGCCTGCCATGCGAAGGAAGAGGCGGCTGCCCGCCTAGAATTTCCTTCACCCAGACGCTTGAAGGATGCTCCCGAGCATGAGTCGTTCCACCCCCGATACCGCCGCGCCGCCGCGTGCCGCCGATCCGGCCGCCGCCCCGTCCAAGAACCGGGTCATCAAGAAGTACCCCAACCGCCGCCTGTACGACACCAACGCCTCGTCCTACATCACCCTGGCGCAGGTGCGGCAGCTGGTGATGGAGCGCGACCCCTTCGTGGTGCTGGACGCCAAGTCGGGGCAGGACCTGACGCGCAGCATCCTGCTGCAGATCATCCTGGAGGAAGAGGCGGCCGGCGTGCCCATGTTCACCGAGCCCATGCTGGCCGAGATCATCCGCTTCTACGGCCACGCCATGCAGGGCTTCATGGGCTCGTACCTGGAGAAGAACATCCAGGCCCTGGCCGAGATCCAGACCAAGCTGGCCGAGCAGTCGCAGGGCCTGACGCCCGAGATGTGGACCCAGTTCATGAACCTGCAGTCGCCGCTGATGCAGGGCGTGATGGGCAGCTACCTGGAGCAGTCCAAGGCGGCCTTCCTGCAGATGCAGGAGCAGATGGCCCGGCAGGCCGACCAGTTGCTGGGCGCCTTCGGCATCCGGCGCTGAGGCCGGCACCGTTCAGGGCTGGCCCGCGCCTGGACATCATCGATTGAAACCATGAGTGAAACCATTGCAGCGCCCGCCCCGCGCATCGGCTTTGTCAGCCTGGGGTGCCCCAAGAACCTGACCGACTCCGAGCTGATCCTGACGCAGCTGAGCGCCGAGGGCTATCAGACCAGCAAGACCTTCGAGGGCGCCGACCTGGTGGTGGTCAACACCTGCGGCTTCATCGACGACGCCGTGCGCGAAAGCCTGGACACCATCGGCGAGGCCCTGGCCGACAACGGCAAGGTCATCGTCACCGGCTGCCTGGGCGCCAAGGCCGGCAAGGACGGCGGCACCCTGGTGCAGGACGTGCACCCCAGCGTGCTGGCGGTGACGGGCCCGCAGGCCACGCAGCAGGTGATGGATGCCGTGCACCGCCACCTGCCCAAGCCGCACGATCCCTTCCTGGACCTGGTGCCAGGCGCCTTCGGCGCGGCGGGCCTCAAGCTCACGCCGCGCCACTACGCCTACCTGAAGATCAGCGAGGGCTGCAACCACCGCTGCACCTTCTGCATCATCCCGTCGATGCGCGGCGACTTGGTCAGCCGCCCGATCGGCGAGGTGCTGAAGGAAGCGCAGGCGCTGTTCGAGGGCGGCGTCAAGGAACTGCTGATCATCAGCCAGGACACCTCGGCCTACGGCGTGGACGTGAAGTACCGCACCGGCTTCTGGGGCGGGCGGCCGGTGCGCACGCGCCTGCAGGAGCTGGTGCAGGCCTTGGGCGAGCTGGCCGCGCCGCACGGCGCCTGGGTGCGCCTGCACTATGTGTACCCGTATCCGCACGTGGACGAGATCGTGCCGCTGATGGCCGAAGGCAAGGTGCTGCCCTACTTGGACGTCCCCTTGCAGCACAGCCACCCCGAGGTGCTGCGCCGCATGAAGCGGCCGGCCAGTGGCGAGAAGAACCTGGAGCGCATCGAGCGCTGGCGCGCCATGTGCCCCGAGATTGTGATCCGCTCGACCTTCATTGCCGGCTTTCCCGGTGAGACGGAGGAAGAGTTTCAGCACCTGCTGGACTTCATGCGCGCCGCGCGCATCGACCGCGCGGGCTGCTTTGCCTATTCGCCGGTCGCCGGCGCGGCCGCCAACCAACTGCCGGGCATGCTGCCGGCCGAGCTGCGCGAGGAGCGCCGCGCGCGCTTCATGACCGTGGCCGAGCAGGTGTCGATGGACAAGCTGCGCGAGCGTGTGGGCGCCACCATGCAGGTGCTGGTCGATTCGGCGCCCGCGCTGGGCCGCCGCGGCGGGGTGGGGCGCAGCTACGCCGACGCGCCCGAGATCGATGGCGTGGTGCAACTGCTGCCGCCCGAGAAGGCCAGCAAGACGTTGAAGGTCGGCAGCTTCACCCGCGCGCGCATCGTGGGCACGCAGGGACACGATCTCGTGGCCGTGCCGATCTGATGCGAAAGCAAAAAAAAGCCACCCGGGCCTGAAAAAACTCGGCTCGCCGCTTATGATTGTTGGTGCCCAGGAGAGGACTCGAACCTCCACGGAGTTACCCGCTAGTACCTGAAACTAGTGCGTCTACCAATTCCGCCACCTGGGCATCAGGAAACAAGGATTCTATATCAAAAATCTAGCCCCCCAAAAAAATATTCCGGACGAAATCCAGGGCGTGGTGTCCGGGCATCGCGACGGCCATGGCTTCGTGGTGCGCGACGACGGCGAGCCGGACATCTATCTGCCGCCCAACGAAATGCGGGCGGTGCTGCACCGCGACCGCGTCAGCGTGCGCGTGGTGCGCCTGGACCGACGCGGCCGCCCCGAGGGGCGGGTGCTCGAGATCATCGAGCGGCCGCCCCAGCCCATCATCGGCCGCCTGCTGCACGAAGGCGGCCTGTGGCTGGTGGCGCCCGAGGACAAGCGCTTCGGCCAGGACGTGATGATTCCCAAGTCCGCCATCGGCACGGCCAAGGCCGGGCAGGTGGTGGTGGTCGAGCTGACCGAGCCGCCGGCGCTGTATGGCCAGCCGGTGGGCCGCGTCAAGGAGGTGCTGGGCGAGATCGACGACCCGGGCATGGAAATCGAGATCGCGGTGCGCAAGTACGGCGTGCCGCACGAGTTTTCGGACGCCTGCCTGGCCGAGGCGCGCGCCCTGCCCGACGCGGTGCGCGCCAAGGACCGCGCCGGCCGGGTCGACCTGACCGACGTGCCCCTGGTCACCATCGACGGCGAGGACGCGCGCGATTTCGACGACGCGGTCTACGCCGAGCCGGCGGTGGTCACCGGCCGCGGCAAGAAGCCCAATGGCTGGCGCCTGCTGGTGGCCATTGCCGACGTCAGCCACTATGTGCGCACCGGCAGCCCGATCGACATCGACGCCTACGACCGCGCCACCAGCGTGTACTTTCCGCGTCGCGTGATCCCCATGCTGCCCGAGAAGCTCAGCAACGGCCTGTGTTCGCTCAACCCCGAGGTCGACCGCCTGTGCATGGTGTGCGACATGCTGGTCACGGCGCAGGGCGAGGTCCACGCCTACCAGCTCTATCCGGCGGTGATGAACAGCCACGCGCGCCTGACCTACACCGAGGTGGCCGCCATCCTGGCCAACACGCGCGGGCCCGAGGCGACGCAGCGGCGCGCGCGCGTGCCCGACCTGCTGCACCTGCACGAGGTGTACCGCGCCCTGCTGGGCGCGCGGCAGCGGCGCGGCGCGGTCGACTTCGACACGGTGGAGACGCAGATCGTGTGCGACGAGGCCGGCCACATCGAGAAGATCGTGCCGCGCATGCGCAACGACGCGCACCGGCTGATCGAGGAATGCATGCTGGCGGCCAACGTGTGCAGCGCCGACTTCATCGGCCTGGGCAAGCACGTGGGCCTGTACCGGGTGCACGAGGGGCCCACGCCCGAGAAGGTCGAGCTGCTGCGCGCCTACCTGAAGGCGCTGGGCGTGGGCCTGAGCGTGAGCGACGAGCCCAGCCCGCACGAGTTCCAGCGCATCGCCGAGGCCACGCAGGAGCGCCCCGACGCCGAGCAGATCCACATGATGCTGCTGCGCTCGATGAGCCAGGCCATCTACACCCCCATCAACAGCGGGCACTTCGGCCTCGCCTTCGAGGCCTACACCCACTTCACCAGCCCCATCCGCCGCTATCCCGACCTGCTGGTGCACCGCGTGATCAAGGCCATCCTGGGCGGGCGCAAGTACCAGCTGCCCGCGCTGCCGACACCCGGCGAGGCGCACGACAAGCTCCGCAAGCGCTTGCAAAAAGATAGCTTGCAGCGCAAGCGCAACAAGGGCGGAGAGCTCGTCAGGCTCAGTCCCGACCTGCAGGACTGGGAAGCCGCCGGCCTGCACTGCAGCGCCAACGAGCGCCGCGCCGACGAGGCCAGCCGCGACGTCGAGGCCTGGCTCAAGTGCAAGTACATGCGCGAGCATCTGGGCGAGGAGTACGCCGGCAGCGTGAGCGCCGTCACCAGCTTCGGCCTGTTCGTCACGCTGACCGAGCTGCACGTCGAGGGCCTGGTGCACATCACCGAACTGGGCGGCGAATACTTCCGCTACGACGAGGTGCGCCAGGAGTTGCGCGGCGAGCGCACCGGCATCCGCTACGGCATGGGCACGCGCGTGCGGGTGCAGGTCAGCCGCGTGGACCTGGACGCGCGCAAGATCGACTTTCGCCTGGTGCACGAAGAAGGCGCGCCGCGCGACAAGAGCGGCCGTGAGTCGGGCACGGGCAAGGCCGCGCCCAAGCCGCCCAAGGGGCGCGAGCGGCGCGAGGCGCGCGAGGATCTGCCCCCCGCAACCGAGCGCCGCACGCCCATGCAGGCGCTGACCGCCGCCGTCAAGAAGGCGGCTGCCAAGGCCAAGGCGCGCAAGGGCGGCAAGCCCCGGCGCTGAGCCGCGCGCTGCTGGGCGCAGCGCTGCGCGCTGCCCTTGCCCCGTCTTGATCCAGTGCAAGGGCCGCTCCGGGAGCGGCGGGGACAATGGCGCGCAGCCTTTGCCCGCCTTCGCTTGCCATGTCCTCTCTCGCTTCATCTGCCGTGTCCGCCAGCACCAGCGACGTGCTGATCGTGGGCGGCGGCCCGGCCGGCCTGTCGCTGGCCATTGCTCTGGCGCAGGCCGGCCTGCAGGCGGCCGTGCTGGAGCAGCAGGGCGCTGCCGCGCTGGCCGAGCCGGCGCCCGACGGACGCGAGATCGCGCTCACCCACCCCAGCGTGGCCACGCTCAAGCGCCTGGGCAGTTGGCAGCGCCTGGCGCCGCACGAGATCGGCCTGCTGCGCCAGGCCCGGGTGCACGACGGGCCGGTCGGTCAACGCGAGGGCATGACGCTGAACGCGCAGGGCACGGGCTGCGACAACCTGGGCTGGATCGTGCCCAACCACGCGCTGCGCCGCACGGCCTGGGCGGTGGCGGCCGACACGCCGGGCGTGCGCGTGCTGTGCGGCACCCAGGTCACGCGCGTGGCCATCACGCCCGCTCACGCCGAGCTGGACTGCGTGGACGCCGCCACCCCCGGCGCCGCGCCCCGGCGTCTGCAGGCGCCGCTGCTGGTGGCGGCCGACAGCCGCTTCTCGGCCACCCGGCGCCAGCTGGGCATCGCCGCCTCGATGCAGGACTTCGGCCGCACCGTCATCGTCTGCCGCCTGCAGCACGAGCGCGCGCACGAGGGCATCGCGCACGAGTGCTTCGGCTACGAGCGCACGCTGGCCATCCTGCCGCTGCCCGACGACCCGGACAGCGGCGCCCCGATGTGCTCGGCCGTGGTCACGGCGCGCAGCGAGCAGGTGCAGGCGCTGATGGCGTTGTCGCCCGAGGACTTCGCCGCGCGCGTGCAGGAGCAGTTCGACCACCGCCTGGGCCGCATGCGCCTGGTGGGCGAGCGCCACGCCTACCCGCTGGTGGCCGTGATCGCGCAGCGCTTTGCCGCCGCGCGCTGCGCCCTGGTGGGCGACGCCGCCGTCGGCATGCACCCGGTGACGGCGCACGGCTATAACCTGGGCCTGGCCGGCGTGGCGCGGCTGGCGCAGGTGCTGGGCGAGGCGCGTGGGCGCGGCGCCGACCTGGGCGACGCGGCCGTGCTGCAGGCCTACGCCCGTGCCCACCAGCGCCACGCCTGGCCGCTGTACCGTGGCACCAATGCCATCGTGGGCCTGTACACCGACGAGCGCGCACTGCCGCGCCTGCTGCGCCGGGCCGTGCTGGCGGGCTCCAGTCACCTGCCACCGCTCAAGGCCCTGATCGTGAGCCAGCTCACCGGCCGGCGGCCGGCCTGGCCGCGCGCGGCGCACTGATCCTGGTGGCCAAAAAAAACGGCGCCCGCAGGCGCCGTGGTGGCGGTGGCGGGCCGGATCAGGCCACCTGCTCCGTCTGGCGCCGGCGGCGCAGGCGCAGCAGCGGCGGCACCACCACCATCAGGATCGCGATCAGCCACAGGCCCTTGGAGATCGGGCTTTCGATCAGGATGCCCACGTCGCCGTTGGTGATGGACAGCGCGCGGCGCAGGTTCTGCTCCATCATCTCGCCCAGCACGAAGCCCAGGATCAGCGGCGCCATCGGCACGCCCTGCTTGCGCAGCAGGTAGCCGAGCACGCCGAACACCGCCATCAGCGTCAGGTCGAACGTGGTGGCGTGCACCGAATACACCCCCACCGTGCTCACCGCCAGGATGCCCGGCACCAGCAGCCAGTTGGGCGTGCGCAGCATGCTGGAGAACACGCCCACCAGCGGGATGTTCATGACCAGCAGCAGCACGTTGGCGATGAACATCGAGGCGATCAGGCCCCACACCAGATTGGGGTTTTGCGTGAACAGCGCCGGTCCCGGCGTGATGTTGTAGAGCGCCAGCGCGCCCATCATCACCGCCGTCGTGCCCGAGCCCGGCACGCCCAGCGTCAGCATGGGAACAAAGGAGCCGCCGGCCGAGGCATTGTTGGCGGCCTCGGGCGCCGTCACGCCGCGGATGTCGCCCTGGCCAAAGCGGCCGCTGGCGCCGGCAATGTTCTTTTCCATGGTGTAGGTCATGGCGCTGGCAATCGTCGCGCCGGCGCCCGGCAGCACGCCGACCACGAAGCCGACCACCGACGAGCGCACCGTGCCCCACCAGGTGAGCCTGAGCTCCTTGAGGTTGAACAGCGTGCGGCCGCTGGCCTTGAGCATGCCGGCGCTCTGGAAGTGCTGCTCGAGCATGAGCAGGATTTCGCTGACCGAGAACAGGCCAATCACCACGACGATGAACTGGATGCCGTCCGACAGGTGCACGTTGTTGGCCGTGAAGCGGTAAACGCCCGAGTTGGAGTCCAGCCCCACGGTGGCCAGCGACAGCCCGATGACGGCCGCCAGCGCGGCCTTCAGCGGCGCATCGCCCATCAGGCCGGTGATGCAGGCAAAGGCAAACACCATCAGGGCAAAGTACTCGGCCGGGCCAAAGGCCAGCGCCCAGCGCGCCAGCAGCGGCGCAAACAGCACGAAGCCGGCGGTGGCCACGATGCCGCCAATGAACGACGACCAGGCCGAGATCGACAGCGCGACACCGGCCTGGCCGGCCTTGGCCATGGGGTAGCCGTCCAGCGTGGTCATGATGGCGCCGGCGTCGCCCGGCACGTTCAGCAAGATGGCCGAGATGCGGCCGCCAAACTCGCAGCCCATGTAGACCGCCGCCAGCAGGATCAGCGCGGTCTCGGGCGGCAGCTTGAGCGCGAAGGCGATCGGCATCAGGATGGCCACGCCGTTGATCGGCCCCAGGCCCGGCAGCATGCCGACGATGGTGCCGATCAGCGCGCCCAGCGCGGCCACGACCAGGTTGGTGACGGTCAGCGCGACGCCGAAGCCGTTGAGCAGGTATTGCAGCGTATCCATCAGCGGCCTCCCAGCAGGAAGGACAGCACGCCCGTGGGCAGCACCACGTCGAGCGCCTTGTCGAACAGAAAGAACCCCACCAGGCCCAGGCCCACGCCGCCCCCCAGCGACTGCAGCAGGCTGCCGCCGAAGGCCATGCCCACCGGCACCGCCATCACGATGGTGGCCAGGGTGAAGCCCAGCCACTGGAACAGCAGCACGTACACGAACACCGCGACGATCACGCCCGCCAGCGGCCGCAAGGGCACGGTGTGCAGCCAGCGGTCGTTGGTGCCGGGGCGCGCCAGCAGCCAGGCGCCGCCGATGGCCAGCAGCGCCGCCAGCAGCATGGGGAAGGCGCGCGGTCCCACGGGTTCGTAGGAGATGGGCGCGGCGTAGTCCTTGGCCGCCCAGGCCATGGCGGCGCCCACCGCGATGCAGGCGGCGCCGAGAATGCGGTCACTCATGTCGGGTCTCTCCGGATGGGGCGGCCGCAGGCAGCGGCCGCCGGCAGGGCAGTGCGCCGCCCTTACTTGGCGACGGCCAGGCCGAGGTCGGCCGCCAGCTTGGCGTAGCGCTCGACCTGCTTCTTCACGTAGGCGTCGAGCTCGGCGCCGGTCAGCGCGAAGGGGAACAGGCTGCGGTCGGCGCGCAGCTTGGCGAACTCGGGCGTGGCCATCATCTTGTTGAAGGTGTCGACCCAGACCTTGAAGTCGGCGTCGCTCACCTTCGGGCCCATGTAGAAGCCGCGGATGATGGGCCACTCGACGTCCATGCCCTGCTCCTTGGCGGTGGGCACGTTGGCCAGGCCGCCTTCCAGGCGCTTGTCGGCCAGCACGGCGATGACGCGGATCTTGGCGCCGGCCTTGATCTGTTCCTCGGCCTCGGACGCATCGCCCGAGTAGATCTGCACGTGGCCGCCCTGCAGCGCGGTGGTGGCTTCGCCGCCGCCCTCGAAGGCGACGAAGCGCATCTTGCGCGGATCCAGGCCGGCCGCCTTGGCGGTGAGCGCGGCCTTCATCCAGTCCTGGCTGCCCACTGTGCCGCCGGCGCCGAACACCACCTTGCTGGGGTCGGCCTTGATGGCAGTGACCACGTCCTTGAGCGACTTGAAGGGCGAGCTGTCGGCCACGATGATCGCGCCGTAGTCGGTGCCCACGCCGGCCAGCCAGCGCACGTCGCCCACGTGGTAGCGGCCGAATTTGCCCTGCGCCAGGTTCAGCAGCGAGCCGCCCGAGAAGGCGACGATGGTGTTGTTCTCGTCGGGGCGCTGGGCCACGATGGCGTTGTAGGCCACCGCGCCGATGCCGCCCGGCATGTAGGTCACGCGCATCGGCGTGCTGATGTACTTGCCGTCCAGCAGGGCCGACTGCGCCAGCTTGCAGGTCAGATCGAACCCGCCGCCGGGCTTGGCCGGGGCGATGCATTCGGTCTTGTCCAGCGGGCCGGCATGGGCCAGGCCCATGCCGCCCGCCAGGGCCAGGGTCGCGAGCGCGTGCGTGAGTTTCATCGAGCGGTCTCCTTGAGAGTGAGCGTGGGAAAAGTCGTGCGCCGCCTCCGCGGGCGGATGGCGGGATCGCAAGGGGACTTTAGCCAGCGCGTGCTTTCAAGGCCCTTTCAAAACGCGGCACATGAATCAGGATTAACCCGCGATTACCCCGGCTTCGGATGCGGCCGCCGGTGCATGCGGCAGGTGCAGGCGCACCGCCAGGCCGCGGCCGCCGGGGCCGGGCGCCAGTTCGAGCCGGCCGCCGTGCCGTTCGGCCACGGCGCGCGCGATGGCCAGCCCCAGGCCGCTGCCGCCGGCGCGCGCCTGGCGGCCGCGAAAAAAGCGCTCGCTGGCGTGGGGCAACTCGTCGGGTGCCAGGCCGGGCCCGTCGTCCAGCACCGCCAGCACGGCCTCGGTGCCGGCATCGTCCACGCGCACCGTGACGTGGCTGCCGGCCGGTGTGTAGCGCAGCGCGTTGTGCACCCCGTTGGCCAGCGCCTCGCGCAGCAGGGTGGGGTTGAGCGAGACCTCCAACGTGGGAACGCCGCTTTCAAAGCCCAGGTCGATGGCGGCGGCGCGCGCGCGCGGCCACCATGCGCGCGTCAACTCGCGTGCCAGCGCCACCAGGTCGACCGTTTGCCGATCGAGATCGGCGGCGTCGGCGCGCGCCAGCGCCAGCATCTGGTTGACTTGGCGCGTGGCCTCGTCCAGCTGCTGGCGCATGGCCTGCAAGGCCTCGCGCACTGGGCCGGGCGCCGCCTCGCGCAGCGCGAAGTCGACCTGGGTGACCAGGGTGGTGAGCGGCGTGCGCAGCTGGTGCGAGGCGTCGTCGACGAAGCGCCGGCGTGCTTCGCTGGCCTGCTGGTGGCGCGCCATGTGGTGGTTGATGGCGGCCACCAGCGGGCGCGCCTCGGTGGGCACCGCGTCTTCGGGGATGGGCGTCAGGTCCTCGGGCGAGCGCGCCTGCACCTCGGCCGACAGGCGCGCCAGCGGCCGCAGCGCCCAGCCGGTGGCCGCGGCCATCAGCGCCAGCGCCAGCGCCACCAGCAGGGCGTTGCGCGTGACGGCCTCCAGCAGCAGGGCGCGCGTGAAGTCCTGGCGCGAGCTCAGGGTCTCGGCCACCTGGATGATGACGCGCGGCTTGTCGACGTGCCCGGCCAGCGGCGGGTCGAGCACCCGCGTGTACGAGCCCAGGCGCACCAGCTGGTCGTGGTAGCGTGCGTCGCGAAAGCGCGGCCGGCCGTTGATCAGCGTGGCATCGGGCGGCGGCAGGTCGGTGTTGCCGATCTCGACCAGGCCGTCCTCGCTGGCGACGCGAAAGTACACCGCGCCGCCGGCCGTGAGCTCGAAGAACTCGAGCATGGTGTAGGGCAGCTCGACCCCCAGGCCGCCGCTGCTGGTGCTGATGTTGGCGTCGATGGCCTTGATGGCACCCGCCAGCGAGCGGTCGTAGGCGGCGTTGGCGGCGGCCGCGGCGGTGCGCCAGGCGCCCCACAGGCCGATGCCCGAGGCCAGCACCATGCCCACGGCCAGCACCACCACCAGCGTGCGGCGCAGGCTGGCGCCGCGCAGGGTCATCGGCAGGCCCTCCGCGCGGCGCGCTCCAGACCATGCTCCAAACGGCGGGAGGTTGGCACCGGGTGTCTCATGCCGCCGGCTCCAGCACGTAGCCCAGGCCGCGCAGCGTGGTGATGCGCACGCCGCTGCCGTCCAGGCGCTTGCGCAGGCGGTGCACCAGCACCTCGACGGCCTCGGGGCTGACGTCCTCGGCGTCGGACACCACGCGGTCGAGGATTTCGGTCTTGGACAGCGGCTCGCCCAGGTGCTGGATCAGCACGCGCAGCACGGCATGCTCGCGCGGGGTCAGCGCCAGCGGCTGCCCGTGCAGGGCAAAGCTCTTGGTGGCGGCGTCCCAGGCCAGCGGGCCGCAGCTCTGGTGCCAGTGCGCGCTGCCGCGCGCGCGCCGGATCAGGGCGTGCAGGCGGGCCTCCAGCTCGGCCAGGTCGAAGGGCTTGGCCAGGAAGTCGTCGGCGCCCTGGTTGAGCGTGCCCACGCGCGCCATCAGCGAGTCGCGCGCGGTCAGGATCAGCACTGGCAGTCGCTCGTCGCGCGCGCGCAGGGCCGTCAGCACCTGGTGCCCGTCCAGCCCCGGCAGGCCCAGGTCGAGCACCAGCGCGTCGTAACTGCGCGCCGCCAGGCTGGGCAGCACGTCGCGGCCGTCGCTCACCCAGTCGGCCAGCAGGCCGCCGCGCTCCAGCGCGCGCGCCAGCCAGTTGGCCAGGTCGGGCTCGTCTTCCGCCAGCAGGATGCGCATGGGGGCTCTCCTCGTTGGGTAGCATCGTCGGTCTGGAGATGCCACATGACCGCCAAAGATACTCGCAAAACCCTGCTGCAACTGGCGCAGCAGCGGCAGGCCACCCTGGTGCCGGGGGCCTTCAACGCGCTGTCGGCGCGCCTGATCGAGGAGCTGGGGTTCGAAGCCATCTACGTCAGCGGCGCCGGCGTGACCAACATGAGCCTGGGCCTGCCCGACCAGGGCTTCATGGGCCTGGCCGAGATCGCCGAGCACACCCAGCGCATCCGTGACGTGGTGCGGCTGCCGCTGATCGTCGACGCCGACACCGGCTTCGGCAACGCCGTCAACGTCTACCACACGGTGCGCCGGCTCGAGCGCGCCGGCGCCGACTGCGTGCAACTCGAAGACCAGACCAGCCCCAAGCGTTGCGGCCATTTCAGCGGCAAGGACGTGGTCGACACCGCCGAGATGGTGGGCAAGATCCGCGCCGCGGTCGATGCGCGGGCCGATAGTGGCCTGCTGGTGATGGCGCGCACCGACGCGGCCGCCGTGCACGGCTTCGACGCCGCCGTCGAACGCGCCGCGCGCTACGCCGAGGCGGGTGCCGACATCCTGTTCGTCGAGGCGCTGACCGAGGCCGGGCAGGTGCGTGCGCTGCCCGGACTGCTCAACCGCCCGCTGCTGATGAACCTGGTGCTGGGCGGGCGCACGCCGGTGCTGCCGCAGGCCGAGCTGGCCGCCGCCGGCTATGGCCTGGTGCTGTACGCCAATGCCGCTTTGCAGGCGGCCGTGGCCGGCATGACGCGGGCGCTGGGGCAGCTGAAGGCCACGGGCGCGCTGAGCGAAGACCCGGTGCTGGTGGCGCCCTTTGCCGAGCGCCAGCGCCTGGTGAACAAGCCGGCGTGGGACGCGCTGGAGCAGCGCTATGCCGACTGAGACCATCGCCATCGCCGCCACCTTCATGCGCGGCGGCACCAGCAAGGGCCTGTTCTTCCTGCCGACCGACCTGCCGGCCGAGCCCGCGGCGCGCGACGCGCTGCTGCTGCGCGCCATCGGCAGCCCCGACCCGTACGCGCGCCACATCGACGGCCTGGGCGGCGCCACGTCGAGCACCAGCAAGGTGGTGCTGGTGCAGCGCTCGGCGCGGCCCGGCTGCGATGTGGACTACCTGTTTGGCCAGGTCGCCATCGACCAGCCGCTGATCGACTGGAGCGGCTCCTGCGGCAATCTGGCGGCCGCCGTCGGCCCGTTCGCGCTGCACGCTGGCCTGGTCGATGGCGCACCGGCTGACGGACTGGCCACCGTGCGCATCTGGCAGGCCAACCTGGGCCAGCGCATCGTCGCCCATGTGCCGATGCAGGGCGGGCAGGTGCGGGAGCTGGGCGACTTTGTGCTGGACGGCGTGCCGTTTGCGGCGGCCGAGATCCGGCTCGACTTTCTGGACCCGGCCGGTGGCGGCGGCCTGCCGCTGCTGCCCACGGGTCGGGTGCAGGACGTGCTGCCGGTGCCAGGCCTGGGGCCGGTGCCGGCCACGCTGGTCAACTCGGGCAACGCCACCGTGATCGTGCCGGCGGCGAGCCTGGGCCTGGCGGGCACCGAGCTGCCGGCGCAGCTGAACACCGACGCGGCGCTGCTGGCGCGCTGCGAGGCCGTGCGCGCGCAGGGCGCCGTGGTCATGGGCCTGGCCGCCACGCCGGCGCAGGCCACGCGCGAGCGCCCGGCCACGCCCAAGCTGGCGCTGGTGGGCGCGCCCGCCGACTACGTCGCCAGCGACGGCCGGGCGGTGGCCGCCGGCCAGATGGACGTGCTGGTGCGCATGGTGTCGATGGGGCAGTTTCACCACGCGCTGCCGGGCACTGGCGCGATCGCGCTGGCCTCGGCCGCGGCGCTGCCCGGCACGCTGCTGGCGCCCTGGAGCGGCGAGGGTACCGGCCTGCGCATGGGCCACCCGTCCGGCTGCATCGAGACCGAAGCCGAGGCGGCGCAGGACGCCGACGGCGCCTGGCGCATCCGCCGCGTCAGCGTCAGCCGCAGCGCGCGGCGGCTGATGACGGGTCAGGTCTGGGTGCCGCGCTGATCACGCGGTGCTGGCTCAGCTGCCGCGCGTGACCGGCATCTCGACCGGCTTGGCGCCCGGCATGTGCTTGGCCAGCTCCAGCTTGGCGATGGCGTTGCGGTGCACCTCGTCGGGGCCGTCGGCAAAGCGCAGCGTGCGCTGGTGCGCGTACATCGAGGCCAGCGGAAAGTCGTTGCTGACGCCGCCGCCGCCGTGCGCCTGGATGGCCCAGTCGATGACGCGCAGGGCGGTGTTGGGGGCGACGACCTTGATCATCGCGATCTCGCTTTGCGCCACCTTGTTGCCCACGGTGTCCATCATGTAGGCGGCCTTCAGCGTCAGCAGGCGCGCCTGGTCGATCAGCATGCGCGACTCGGCGATGCGTTCGCGCCACACGCCTTGCTCCGAGATGCGGCGGCCGAAGGCCACGCGGTCGTTCAGGCGCCGGCACATCAGCTCGAGCGCGCGCTCGGCCGCGCCGATGCTGCGCATGCAGTGGTGGATGCGCCCCGGCCCCAGGCGGCCCTGGGCGATGGCGAAACCGCGGCCTTCGCCCACCAGCAGGTTGCTGGCCGGCACGCGCACGTCCTTCAGCTCGACCTCCATGTGGCCGTGGGGCGCGTCGTCCATGCCGAACACCGTCAGCGCGCGGATCACCTTGACGCCGGGCGTGCCGGCGGGCACCAGGATCATGGACTGCTGCGAGTGGCGCGGCGCCTCGGGGTCGGTCTTGCCCATCACGATGTAGATGGCGCAGCGCGGGTCGCCCGCGCCGGAGGACCACCACTTGCGCCCGTTGATGACGTAGTGGTCGCCGTCGCGCTGGATGCGGCATTCGATGTTGGTCGCGTCCGACGAGGCCACGGCCGGCTCGGTCATCAGGAAGGCCGAGCGGATTTCGCCGCGCAGCAGCGGCTCCAGCCACTGGTCCTTGTTGGCCTCGGAGCCATAGCGCTCGATGGTCTCCATGTTGCCGGTGTCGGGCGCGGCGCAGTTGAACACCTCGGGCGCCCAGGCCACGCGGCCCATGATCTCGCACAGCGGCGCGTATTCGAGGTTGGACAGGCCTTCGGGCGCGCGCGTCGAGCGCGGCAGAAACAGGTTCCACAGCCCGGCCTTGCGGGCCTTGGGCTTGAGCTCTTCGATGATCTGGGTGGGGATCCAGGCGTTGCCCTTGGCGCGGTTGGCGGCGATCTCCGCGTAGAACGCGTTCTCGTTGGGGTAGATGTGCTCGTCCATGAAGGCCAGCAGGCGCGCCTGCATGTCTTTCACCTTCGTGCTGTATTCGAATTCCATGGTTGGCTCCTTGTGAGAAAAATCGGGCTCCAGCCCAGGTGGATCAAGCGCGAGAAGCTATGATTTTTGAGTAAACCGCCAGGCCAACTCGGCCATCGGCCGGGCGCGCGCGCCGTTGGCCCGCGCCTGCTCGCTGCTGGCGGTGCCGGCCTCCACCCGCTTGGCGATGCCCTGCAGGATGGCGGCGATGCGGAACATGTTGTAGGCCAGGTAAAAGTTCCAGTCCGGCGCCAGCTGCTCGGGCGTGGCAAAGCCGGTGCGTTCGCAGTAGCGGCGGATGTAGTCCTGCTCGCGCGGGATGCCGAGCGCCGCCAGGTCGAGCCCGCCGATGCCGCGGAACTGGCTGGCGTCGATGTGCCAGGACATGCAGTGGTAGCTGAAGTCGGCCAGCGGGTGGCCCAGCGTCGACAGCTCCCAGTCCAGCACGGCCAGCACGCGCGGCTCGCGCGGGTGAAAGATCAGGTTGTCGAGCCGGAAGTCGCCGTGCACGATGGACGTCAGCTCGGTGCGGGCGCTGGCCGGCATGTGGGCCGGCAGCCATTCGATCAGGCGATCCATCTCGGGGATGGGCTGGGTGACCGAGGCCAGGTACTGCTTGCTCCAGCGGCCGATCTGGCGCTCGAAGTAGTTGCCGCTCTTGCCGTAGTGCTCCAGGCCCTGGGCCTTGAAGTCCACCGTGTGCAGCGCGGCGATGACGCGGTTCATCTCGTCGTAGTGGGCGCCGCGCTCGGCCGGCGTCATGCCGGGCAGGCCCTGGTCCCACAGCACGCGGCCCTCGACGAACTCCATGATGTAGAAGGCGCGGCCGATGACGGCCTCGTCCTCGCACAGCGCATGCATGTGCGCCACCGGCACGGCCGTGCCCGCCAGGCCCTTCATGACCGCGAATTCGCGCTCGATGGCGTGCGCCGAGGGCAGCAGCTTGGCCACCGGCCCCGGCTTGGCGCGCATGACGTAGGTGCGCCCCGGCGTGACGAGCTTGTAGGTGGGGTTGGACTGCCCGCCCTTGAACATCTCGACCGTGAGCGGGCCGACAAAGCCCGCGACGTGCTGCGTCATCCAGGCCGCCAGGGCGGCGACGTCGAAGGCGTGGGGGGCGGAGACCGGGCGCGTGCCCACGAAGGCGTCGGTGGGGTTGCTGCTCATGTCGGTCTCCCGGATGTCGTCGCTAGGTTTCGCCCTCGCCGATGCGCAGCAGCGCCACGCGATCGCGCACGATGAGGCCGGCCGGCTCGATGCGGATGACCGCCTCGCGCTCCATGGTTTTCAGCTCCTGGTTGACGCGCTGGCGCGAGGCGCCCAGCAGCTGCGCCAGCTCTTCCTGCGCCAGTTGCAGCGAGATGCGCAGCTCGTCGTCCACCGGCGTGTTGGGCACGCCGTAGCTGCGCGCCAGGTGCAGCAGCTGCTTGGCCAGGCGCGCGCGCAGCGGCAGGCTGCTCAGGTCCTCCACCTGGCCGAACAGCAGCCGGATGCGCCGCGCCTGCAGGCGCATCAGCGCTTCGTACAGCTCGTTGTGCTGGGCCAGGATCTTTTGAAAGTCGGCGCGCGTCACGCACAGGATGGTGGTGGCGCCATGGGCGTAGGTGTCGTGCGTGCGCCGGTCGCCGTCGAACATGGCCACGTCGCCGAACCACACGCCCGGCTCCACGTAGGTCAGGGTGATCTGCTTGCCCGCCAGCGTGGTCGAGCTGACGCGCACCGCGCCCTTGGCGCAGGCCACCCACAGCTCGGGGCTGTCGCCCCGGGCGCTGATCAGGTCGCCGTCGTGATAGCGTTTGACGAATGCGCATCGAAGAATGTCGTGCCGAAGCGAAGGGGAGAGCGAGGCGAACCAGCGTCCGCCGTTGATCGCCTCTCGTTCCTCCATGGTAAGAATGGGCTCGTCCATGGCCTGTCGTTTGAGTGACTGCAAAAGCCTCCATTGTCACGCGGGAGACCGGCGCGGTCGGCGCGGGCGCGCTATTCGTAGCGCGGCGCGTGCTTGCCCAGGAAGGCGGCGATGCCGATGCCGCCGTTGGGGTGGTGCAGGTTGCGCACGAAGTGCTCGCGCTCGGCCGCCAGGTGCTCGTGCAGGCTGCGCCCGCCGGCGTCCTGCACCAGCTCCTTGATGCTGGCCAGCGCGTTGGGCGCGCGCGCGCCCAGCTGGGCGGCCCAGGCCAGGGCCGTGTCCAGCGCCTGGCCGGCCTCGCACACGCGGCCCACCACGCCCAGCTGGTGCAGGCGCTCGGCGCCGACGCGCTCGCCGCCCAGCAGCAGCTCGCCCGCCAGCTGGCGCGGCAGCGCGCGCGCCAGCTGCCAGCTGCCGCCGCCGTCGGGCGACAGCGCCACGTTGCTGTAGGCCATGACGAAGATGGCGTTGCGCGCGGCCACGATCAGGTCGCACGCCAGCGCCAGCGAAAAGCCGGCGCCCGCGGCCGCGCCCTCGACGGCAGCGATCACCGGCTTGGGGCAGGTGACGATGGCCTCGATCCAGTTGTTCAGGCCCTCGATGGAGCGCGCCTGCACCTCGGGCGGCTGCTCGCGGTTGGCCAGCAGGCGCTGCAGGTTGCCGCCGGCGCAGAAGGTGCGGCCCTCGCCGGTGATGAGCACGGCGCGCACGTCGGCATTGCTCTCGGCGGCGTTGAGCGCTTCGACGCCGGCGGCGTAGATCTCGGGGCCCAGGGCATTGCGGTGCTCGGGGTTGCTGATGGTCAGCACCAGGGTGGCGCCGTCCATGGTGCTGCGCAGTTCGGCCGTCATGCCCGTCCTCGTTGCTTTGATTTCAATAGCTTCTCGCGCTTGCTGTATCTGGGCTGGAGCCCGATTCGGCTTGAAAAAAGCTCAGGCCTCCTCATGCATCAGGCTCAGGCCGATGGCGCCGCGCCGGCGCAGCCAGGGGCTGGGGCGATAGCGCGGATCGCCGTACACGGTCTGCATGTTGAACAGCACCTCCAGCACGTTGGCCGGGCCGTAGCGGTCGCCCATGGCCAGCGGGCCCAGCGGGTAGCCCAGGCCCAGGGTGACGGCGGTCTCCAGGTCCTGCGGCGTGCACACGCGCTGCTGGCACATGTCGGCGGCGATGTTGACGATGGTGGCCACCACGCGCTGGGTGACGAAGCCGCCCGAGTCGCGGATCACGCTGACCGCCTTGCCGTCCCTGGCGAACAGCGCGTGCGCGGCGTCGCGCATGTCGGCGCGCGTGGCGGGGTTGGTGGCCAGCACGCGGCGCTTGGTGGCGGCGTCTTCCACCAGCAGGTCGATGCCGACGGTGCGCGCCGGGTCCAGCCGCTCGACCACCGCCACGGTGGTGACGTCGAAGCCCAGCGGCGCGACCAGGGTGAGGGCCTGCGGCGAGGGCGACTGGCCGGTCTCGATCCGCGCGCCCAGATCCTTCAGCAGCTGCAGCAGCTCGGCGCGGCGCGCGGCGCGGGTGGACACCCACACCGGCGGCATTTCGGCCACCTGCGGCACCGGCGGCTCGGGCGCCATCTGCGCCTTGCCGTCGACATAGGCATAAAAGCCGTCGCCGCTTTTCTTGCCCACCACGCCGCCGGCCAGGCGCTGCGCGGTGATGACGCTGGGGCGGTAGCGCGGCTCCTCGTAGTACTGGTGGTAGATCGACTCCATCACGGGGTGCGAGACGTCCAGGGCCGTCAGGTCGAACAGCTCGAACGGGCCCAGGCGAAAGCCGACCTGGTCCTTCAGGATGCGGTCGATGGTGGCGAAGTCGGCCACGCCTTCGCCCACGATGCGCAGCGCCTCGGTGCCGTAGCCGCGTCCGGCGTGGTTGACGATGAAGCCCGGCGTGTCGCCCGCCTGCACCGGCGTGTGGCCCATCTGGCGCGCGAAGGCGGCCAGGCGCTGGCACACGGCCGCATCGGTCTTCAGGCCCGCGATGCATTCGACCACCTTCATCAGCGGCACCGGGTTGAAGAAGTGGTAGCCGGCGAACTGCCGCGGGCGCTTCAGGCCGGCGGCGATCGCCGTCACCGACAGCGAGGAGGTGTTGGTGGCCAGCACCGCCGTCGGCTGCACGATGCCTTCGAGCTCGGCGAACAGGCTTTTCTTGACGTCCAGGCGCTCGACGATGGCCTCGACCACCAGGTCGCAATCGGCCAGGTCGACCAATTGCGCCGCGGGCTTGAGGCGCGCCTTGCAGGCGGCCGCGGCCTCGGGCGTCAGCTTGCCTTTCTCAGCCAGCTTGTCCCATTGCGCGCCGAGCGCGGCCTGGGCCTTGGCGACGGCATCGGGCTGGGTGTCGAACAGGCGCACCACGGCGCCGGCCTGGGCGGCGATCTGCGCGATGCCGCGCCCCATGGCGCCGGTGCCGACGAGACCGACGGTGGGAAATTCGGGAGTGCTCATGACGGGAGATTATGGTGGAGGGAATGGGTGGACGCGGCGGCGGCGCGTCAGGCCGGCGTCATGCCGTTGGCCTGCTTGATGGCGGCGGTGGCGGGCGCCGCCAGGCGCGCCAGCAGGGCGCGCGCGGCATCGGGTTGGCGGGCGCTGGCGGCCACGCCGCCGGCAAAAATGGTGTCGATCTGGATCGCGTCGGGCAGCGGGCCCAGCAGGCTGATGCCCGGCAGGTGCATCAGCTCGCTGAGCTGCTGAAAGCCCAGCTCGACCTCGCCGCGCGCGATCAGCGCGCCCACCGGGGTGCCCGGCGGCGGCGTGACCAGCTTCGCGCGCACCGCATCGGTGATGCCCCAGCGCTCGAACAATGCCGCCAGCGCCACGCCGCTGGGGCCGGTGGAATAGCCCACGCTGCGCGCGGCCAGCACGGCGGCCTTGACCGCCGCTTCGCTGCCGATGTCGGGCCGCGGCGCACCGGCGCGCACGGCCACCGCCACGCCCGAATGCACCAGGTCGACGCGCGAGTCGGCGCGCACGTGGCCGCCGGCCAGCAGGCGCTGCAGCGCATCGGCGCCCAGCACCACGGCGTCGAAGGCCTCGCCCGCCGCCACGCGCTGGGCAGCATCGACGCCGCCCACCGATTCCAGCCGCACCGCCACCTCGGGGTGGGCCAGCGCGTCGGCGGCCAGCAGCTCGGCCAGCAGCTGCTGCGTGGCCTTGGAGGAGATCAGGTGCAGGGGCGAAGGTGTGTTCATCTCGGTTTTCCATGGCGCGGCGGGTCATCCGCGGTGCAAGCAGTCCAAAGAGCCCAACGGCCGCGGAGCAGGCCATGCGGGTGCACCCGTGGCCGGGGTCTCCCCGGCCACTGGGTGCGCCCCCTTGGGGGGAGGCGCAACATCGCGCAGCGAGTGGAGCAACGGGGGTGGTCCATCTTTCAGCGGCGCACCTGCAGGGCGCCGGGGTTGACGATGTTGCTGGGCGTGCCGCGCAGGTAGTTGACGATGTTGTCGAAGGCGGCGCCGAAGTACAGCTCGTAGCTGTCCTGCTCGACGTAGCCGATGTGCGGCGTGCAGATGCAGTTTTCGAGCCGCAGCAGCGCGTGGCCCTGCAGGATCGGCTCGCTCTCGAACACGTCCACCGCCGCCATGCCGGGGCGGCCACGGTTGAGTGCGCTGACCAGCGCGTCGGGCTCGACCAGCTCGGCGCGCGAGGTGTTGACCAGCAGCGCCGAGGGCTTCATGCGGGCCAGGTCGTCGAGCTTGACGATGCCCAGGGTGGCGTCGACCAGGCGCAGGTGCAGCGACAGCACGTCGGACAGGGCGAAGAACTCGGCGCGTGTGGGGGCCGCGTGGTGGCCGTCGGCGCGCGCGCGCGCCATCGATTCGGGCGAGCCCCAGACCAGCACCGGCATGCCGAAGGCGCGGCCGTAACCGGCCACGATCTGGCCGATGCGCCCGTAGCCCCAGATGCCCAGGGTGCGCCCGCGCAGCACGCTGCCGAGGCCGAAGTTGGGCGGCATGGATGCGCTTTTCAGGCCCGACTGCTGCCAGGCGCCGTGCTTGAGGTTGCCGATGTACTGCGGCAGCCGGCGCATGGCGGCCATGATGAGCGCCCAGGTCAGCTCGGCCGGCGCGATCGGCGAGCCGGCGCCTTCGGCCACCACGATGCCGCGCTCGGTGCAGGCTGCCAGGTCGATGTGCGGGCCCACGCGCCCGGTCTGCGAAATCATCCTCAGGCGCGGCAGTTTTTCGATCAGCTGGCGCGTGACGTGCGTGCGCTCGCGGATCAGCACCAGCACCTCGGCGTCGCGCAGCCGCACGGCCAGTTGCCCCAGACCCTTGATGGTGTTGGTGTAGACCTTGGCCGGGTAGGGCTCCAGCCGGGCGGCGCAGGCCAGCTTGCGCACCGCGTCCTGGTAGTCATCGAGTATGACGATGTTCATGCGCGCATTGTGCCGCGCGGCGCGCGCGCCGATGTTCGCGAATGCAAGGGCCCGGCGTCGGCGGGCGCGGGCCCCCGCCTCAGGCGCGGCGCGGCAGCGCGGCCTGGCGCTCTTCGGCGGCAGCCAGGCGCCCGAGCTCGGCGCACACGTCGGCCAGGCGCCCGCAGATGCGCAGCCGGCGCACGGCGCCGTGGGCGTTGGCGGCCTCGGCGAAGTGCGTCACGCGCACCGGGCGGGCAGGCGCTGCGCCGGGCACGGCGTGGCTGGCCGGCTCAGGGGACAGGTGCCCCTGGGCGCGCGCCTGCGCCATGCGCGTCCAGGCGCCGGGTGCGCCCGGGGCTTGCTGCCGCCGCTGCGCGGCGCGGCGCTGGAGGCTGGGGGTGCGATGGTCGGCCAGGTACAGCACCTTGGACGAGGCGGGGCGGATGTCTTGCAGGAGTCCCATGTAAAACCTTTCGGGGCAGAGGTTGGACACAGGCGAGATTGACGAATGCGGCGCGCCCGAGGCCCGCGTATGGAGCCGCTGCGCGCCGCCGGCACCGCCGCAGGGTGTGAATGGCCGTCATCCGGAAGTGGATCGCCATCTGCACGCCCGCCACCTGCGCAGGTGCCGTGTGAATGGGGGGCTACATCAGCATGTTGCCCCGGATCAGGCCGACGGCCAGGCCTTCGATTTCAAAGGGCTCGCCCGGCTGCACCACGATGGTGGGGTAGTCGGGGTTTTCGGCGTGCAACTCGATCTGCTCCTTGTGGCGGTGAAAGCGCTTGACCGTGACGTCGTCGCCCAGGCGCGCCACCACGATCTGGCCGTTGCGCGCCTCGCGCGTGGACTGCACGGCCAGCAGGTCGCCGTCCATGATGCCGGCGTCCCGCATCGACATGCCGCGCACGCGCAGCAGGTAGTCGGGGCGCTGCGCGAACAGGGTGGGCTCGACGTGGAAGGTCTGGTCCACGTGCTCTTGCGCGAGGATGGGTGAGCCAGCCGCCACGCGGCCGATCAGCGGCAGGGCCAGTTGCGCCATGCCGGGCAGCGTGAGGGAAAGGCCTTCGCCGCGCAGTGCGCTGCGCGCCGCGCCCTTGAGCCGGATGCCGCGCGAGGTGCCACTGACCAGCTCGATCACGCCCTTGCGCGCCAGCGCCTGCAGGTGCTCCTCGGCCGCGTTGGCGGACTTGAAGCCCAGCTCGGCTGCAATTTCAGCCCGGGTGGGCGGCGCGCCGGTGCGCGCGATGGCGCGCTGCACCAGGTGCAGGATTTGTTGCTGGCGGGCCGTGAGCTTGGGACTGTCGGGCATGGCAAATCCTCGAGACGGTGGGCGATCGGTCATTGACGGTGAGGCCGACGGTCGATCTGTATCGAATTACAGTAACTGTAGTTTTACACAGTTTTTTCGACAATGCAAGCGTTGTGTGCGACACACAGCGGCGTTTCCGCTGGTGAATTCGATTGCGCCGGGCCGGCCCGCCTCGCTAAGGTACGGTGATTTGCTACCAAAGTTCATAGAAAGTCATCGAATGAATGTGATCGCCGCAAGCACCCGCGCCCCACGCATGGCCCTGCTGATCGCGCTGTGCGCCGCCGTCGCGGCCTGTGGGGGTGGTGGGGGCGATACGCCCGCCAGCGGAGGGACCGCGGCCCCGGCACCCGGGGCTGGGGCCGCGCCGACGCCAGGACCCGGGCCAGGTCCGTCACCTTCTCCGGCGCCCGGTTCGTCGCCGGCGCCGAGTCCTGCACCCGCACCCGCACCCGGTGCCGCACCAGCACCCAGCCCGGCACCAGCACCCAGCCCGGCACCAGCACCCAGTCCGGCACCAGCACCCAGCCCGGCACCAGCACCCAGCCCGGCACCAGCACCCAGCCCGGCACCAGCACCCAGCCCGGCACCCGCACCCAGTCCGGCGCCTGCTCCCGCGCCCGCGCCCGCCACGCAGGCCTGTGGCGACATGAGCGCCCTGTTGTCGGCCATCAACGCTGCGCGGGCGCAGGCTCGCGTTTGCACTGCGGGTGGAAGCACGCTGCCCGCGGTTGCGGCCCTGGCGTGGAATGCCCAGCTGGCCGCCGCGGCCGACCGGCATTCCGCGGACATGGCGGGGAACAATTTTTTCAGTCACACCGGCAGCGACGGCAGCACGTTCGATCAACGGATCACGCAGGCGGGCTACCGCTGGACGTCGGCCGGCGAGAACATCGCGGCCGGATATTCGTCGGTGGTCGATGTGGTGCAGGGCTGGCTGGGCAGTCCGGGCCACTGCGTCAACATCATGAGTGCCAGCTACACCGAGTTTGGTGCCAGCTGCCGCTACAGCGCCGCGAGCCAATACAAGTCCTACTGGACCACCGATTTCGGTCGCCGCTGACCGATGGCGTTGCACGCATCAAAAAAGACCCCCACGCTTCTCCGCTGCGCGCGGTGCGCTGCTTCCAAAGGGGGCGTTCTTGCCTTGGGGCGGCCCGGCGGCAAAAAAAGCCGGCGGACCGCCGGCTTTCGGATGGAAGGCGGCCCCCGGCCGTCCGTTCAGCTGCCCAGCGCCGCCAGCGCGCGCGCGGTGATCTGCTCGACCGTGCCGGTGCCTTCGATGGCACGGTATTTGGGCGCGGCGGCCGGCTCGCGCGCGGCCCAGTCGCTGTAGTAGTCGACCAGCGGGCGGGTCTGCTGGCTGTAGACCTCCAGGCGCTTGCGCACGGTTTCCTCGCGGTCGTCGTCGCGCTGCACCAGCGGCTCGCCGGTGACGTCGTCCTGGCCCGCGACCTTGGGCGGGTTGAAGGTGACGTGGTAGGTGCGGCCCGAGGCCGGGTGGCTGCGGCGGCCGCTCATGCGCTCGATGATGGCGTCGAAGGGCACGTCGATCTCCAGCACGTAGTCGAGCTTGACGCCGGCGTCTTTCATCGCCTCGGCTTGCGGGATGGTGCGCGGAAAGCCGTCGAACAAAAAGCCGTTGGCGCAGTCGGGCTGCACGATGCGCTCCTTGACCAGGCCGATGATGATGTCGTCGCTCACCAGCGCGCCCGAGTCCATCACCGCCTTGGCCTGCAGGCCCAGCGGCGTGCCGGCCTTGACGGCGGCGCGCAGCATGTCGCCGGTGGAGATTTGCGGGATGCCGTATTTCTGGCAGATGAAGGCGGCCTGCGTGCCCTTGCCGGCGCCGGGCGGGCCCAGAAGAATCAGTTTCATGCGAATCCTCGAAAGTGGTGGTCCGATCCGCGGCCGGTTCTCCCTCGAGCCGCTGGCGCCAGGCGCCTTGCGATCAAGAATAGCACGCACGCCCGCCGTTCAGGCCAATGGCCCGGGCGCCTTCAGGCCATCAGGGCGCGCACGCGCGCCAGGTCCTCGGGCGTGTCCACCCCGGGGCCGGGGGCGTGCTCGGTGACGTGCACGGCGATGCGGTGGCCGTGCCACAGCGCGCGCAGCTGTTCCAGCGCCTCGCAGCGCTCGATGGGCGCCGGCGCGAGCCGCGGGAAGGCGCGCAAAAACGCGGCGCGGTAGCTGTAGATGCCGATGTGGCGCAGCGGCGCCGGCTGCGTGGGCAGCTGCGTGATGCCCTGCGCGAAGCCGTCGCGCCACCAGGGCAGGGGCGCGCGGCTGAAGGTGAGGGCCAGGCCCTGCGCGTCGGTCACCACCTTGACCACATTGGGGTTGACGAATTCTTCTGCTGTTTTGATAGCATGTGCCGCAGTTCCCATCTGGGCCAGCGGCACATTCATCAATAAATCGGCGACGGCGGCGATGAGCGCGGGCTCGATCAGCGGCTCGTCGCCCTGCACGTTGACGATGACATCTTCACCATCCAGTCCCAGCAGCGCGCAGGCCTCGGCCAGGCGGTCGCTGCCGCTCGGGTGGTCGGCGCGCGTGGCGATCGCCCGCACGCCGTGCGCGGCGCAAGCCTGGAGGATCGCCGGCGCGTCGGCCGCCACCACCACCTGCGCCGCGCCCGACTGAGCGGCGCGCTCGGCCACGCGCACCACCATCGGCTTGCCGGCGATGTCGGCCAGCGGCTTGTTCGGCAGGCGCGTGGAGGCCAGGCGGGCCGGGATCAGGACGGTGAAGCTCACGGCACCGAGATCTGCCGCGCCGTCGGCGTGGCGTCGAAGTGCAGCACCTTGGGCCAGTTGGGCCAGGTCACGCCCAGCGCCCCGGTGTTGGGGTTGCCGCTGCGCGCAAAGGCCGCCAGCGCGCCCATCATGGCGTCGGACAGGGCCAGCCGGCCGGCCTTGTTGGCGTCGCTCACGATCGCGTTGGCGTACAGCGAGGGGCCGAAGTTGCCCAGCAGGAAGGGCAGGTCGAACACGTGCGCCGCGCCGTAGACCTCGTTCCAGGGCGCGGGCTCCTGCTTCCAGTCGAAGCGGTAGGACCACACCTGGCCCGGCGTCTGCGTCGCCAGCGCGTTCATGTAGTTGTCGCGCATGGCGGTGAAGAACTTGGCGTCGAGGTCGGCGATGGCCACGTCGTAGGCGGCGCCGTCGGCGTAGGCCGGGTTGATGATGTCGCCGAACGTGGCCGCCTTGGCCTTGGCCGGGTCGAACAGGAAGGGGAACAGCTGCGCGTCCGTCAGCTTGATGCCCACCGGGTGCCCGACCAGCGGCAGAAAGCTGGACAGCAGCTTGGACTCGCTCGCCGCCATGCCCGACAGCACCGGCACCTTGGCGTAGTTGCCGGCCAGGATGGCGGCGATCGGGTCGGCGGCGACCACCGTGCCCTCGGGGATCGGGCCCGAGGCCGTGCTGTTGGGCAGGCCGCCGACGGTTTTCAGGCCCACCTTCAGGATGGTGCTGGCCGGCTTGCCGCGCAGGTAGGCGGCGATGTCGGCGTTGCTGTGGCCCTGCATCCAGGCGGTGGCGCCGGCCACGTCGGCGGCGCTGCCGTCGTCGATCAGCAGCTTCATCAGCAGCACGTTGGACAGCGCCTCGTAGGTGGCGACCGGGTTCAGCGCCGGGATGTAGCCGTTGTTGCCGGCCAGGTTGTTGGCCGGCTGCGGAAAGCCCGGGCTGGTGGCCAGCGAGATGCCGCCCGACAGCGGCACCAGCTTGTGGAACAGGCCGGCGGCGCGGTTGCCCGGCGCCGTCATCACGGCCAGCACGTTGATGGCGCCGGCCGACTGGCCGGACAGCGTGACGTTGTTCTTGTCGCCGCCGAAGCTGGCGATGTTGCCCTGCACGAACTTCAGCGCCTGCATGATGTCCAGCACGGCGTAGTTGCCCGACTGGTCGTCGGCGGTCAGCGTCGGGTCGGCCGCGGTGTCGCGCAGCGCCGGGTGGCGGAAGAAGCCCAGCTGCCCCAGCCGGTAGTTGGCCGTCACCACCACGGCGTTGGCCTTCTTGGCCAGCGCGGCGCCGTCGTACAGCGGGTCGGCGCTGTAGCCGGTGATGTTGCTGCCGCCGTAGATGAACACGATCACCGGCAGGTTCTTTTCTTCACTGGCCGGGCGCCAGATGTTGAGCGACAGGCAGTCCTCGCTGCCAGGCGTGTTGCCGCTGGCCAGGTTGTCGCCCACCGTGGCGTCGAAGGTATTGTGGTTGCCGGGGCTGTACAGGCGCGGGTTCTGGATGCACGAGGCGCCGAACTGGCTGGCCTGCAGCGTGCCCGACCACGGCGCGGGCGCGCGCGGCGCCTTCCAGCGCAGCGCGCCGCTCGGCGCCTGGGCAAAGGGAATTCCCTTCCAGAACAGGGTGCCGGAGCGGGCGTTGTCGTTCACGCCTTCGACCGGGCCGTAGGCCGTGTCGCGCTTCACGATCGAATCGCCGTCGCCTCCGCAGGCAGTCAGAATCATGGTGGTGGCCAAGGCGGCGCCGGCAAGCCAGCGCGATGCCAAAGTGGGTTTCATGCCTCGATGCTCCTCGTTGTTGTGGGTTCGATGACCCGGGCGCATCGTAATGGGGCGGCGCGGCCCCAGCAAGGGGATTTGCGCGCGTCAGAGCGCCGGCGCGCGCGGCGGCAGGGCCTCCAGTTCCTCGTCCGACAGCGTGCGCGCCTCGGCCTCCAGCATGATGGGGATGCCGTCGCGGATGGGGTAGGCCAGGCGGGCCGAGCGCGAGATCAGCTCCTGCCGGTCGCGGTCGTAGTCCAGCGGACCCTTGGTGATGGGGCAGACCAGCAGTTCGAGCAGTTTGGCGTCCATGGTGGGGTTCTCGTTTGCAGGTTATCGCTTATTGATGGCGCTGTGCGCCACCCGCAGCCCATGAAACCCAAAGGGCCGAACGGCCGCGGAGCAGGCCAAGCCAGCGATCGTCGTGGCCGGGCTTGAACCGGCCACTGACGATGCCCCCTTGAGGGGGGATGCCGCAACATCGCGCAGCGAGTGGAGCAACGGGGGTGGTTTCATCTCAGTGGGCGGAGGATTTGGAGAGCAGGTTCATGATCAGCACGCCGGCCACGATCAGCGCCATGCCCAGCAGGGCCCAGGCGTCCAGCCGCTGGCCGTGCAGCAGCCAGGCGACGACGGTGATCAGCACGATGCCCAGGCCCGACCAGGTGGCGTAGGCCACGCCCACCGGGATGCTGCGCAGCGTGAGCGACAGCAGCCAGAAGGCCAGGGCGTAGCCGACCACGACCAGCGCGGAAGGGCCCCAGCGCGTGAAGCCCGCGCTGGACTTGAGGGCGCTGGTGGCGAGCACTTCGCTGACGATGGCGCCCAGCAGGAACAGGTGGTTTTTCATCGGCCGGTGCGGCGCGGACCAGGGCTCAGGCCCGCTGGCGGGGATGATAGCCCCGCGCGGCCAGGCGCTCGTCCAGCGCGGCAAAGAAGGCGGCCGGCACCTGCAGCTGCAGCGGCACGGCCAGCGCGTCGGGCCGATGGCGCCACAGCTTCATCGCGTCTTTTTCGGTACAAATCAGGGTCTGTTCCGCTCCCGTCGTGCGCGACCAGCTATTGAAATCGTAGTGATCGGGCAGGGCCACGGTGTCCGCCAGCGCCAGGCCGGCCTGGCGCAGCAGATCGAAGAAGGCTTGCGGTCGGGCGATGCCGGCGACTGCGGTGAGCGGCGTGGCCTGCAGCGTGCGCAGCGGCACGGTGCTGCCGTCGGCGCGCAGCGCGTGCTCGGCCAGCTGGCGGGTGGCGCTGAAGGCGGGTTCTGCTGGGCCGAACGTGCCGGGCGCCGGTACCTCGGTCGCCAGCATGAGGTCGACCGGCCGCGGCCAGGGCTCGCGCAGGGGCCCGGCCGGCCGCAGCCAGCCGTTGCCGATGCCGCGCGCGTCGAACACCGCGATCTCGACATCGCGCGCCAGCGCCAGGTGCTGCAGGCCGTCGTCGCACACCAGCACGTCCACTTCAGGATGCGCGGCCAGCAGGGCGCGGCCGGCGGCGGCGCGGCGCGCGCCCACGGCCACCGGCACGCCGGCGCGGCGGCGCAGCAACAGCGGCTCGTCGCCCACGTCGCGCGGGTCGGCGTCGGGGGCGACTTCACGCACGTCGGTGGTGCGGCGCCCATGCCCGCGCGAGACGATGCCGGGGCGCCAGCCGCGCGCGCGCAGGTGCAGGGCCACGGCCAGCGTGGTGGGGGTCTTGCCGGCGCCGCCGGCCACCACGTTGCCGACCACGACCACCGGCAGCGGCAGGCGCTCGGCCTGCAGCACGCGCGTGCGGTACAGCGCGCGGCGCAGGGCCGCCAGCGCGCCGTAGATTTGCGACAGCGGCCACAGCGCGCAGGCCAGCGGGCCGCGTGTGGTCCAGGCCTGCGTCAGGCGCTGCTCCAGCCGGGCGCGGGCGCCTGCGCGCATGGCGGCGCCGTCAGCGCGCGGCGCCGGTCTGCGCCGCGAAGGTGATGCGCGTGAGGCCCAGGCGGCGCGCGGCCTCCATGGCGGTGACTACCGCCTGGTGCGTGGCCGCGGCGTCGGCGCTGATGATGAGCACGGTATCGGGCGCCGGCTGGGCGGCGCGCAGGGCGTCGGCCACGGCCTCGGCGCTGCGTGCGGACAGCGGCTTGTGATCCACCGCGTAGCGGCCGTCGGCGGCCACGGCGACGACGATTTCCTTCGGCCGGTCGCGCGCGGCGTCGGCGTTGGCCACCGGCAGGGTCAGCTGCAGCTCGGTGAAGCGGTTGTAGGTGGTGGTCAGCATCAAAAAGATCAGGATCACCAGCAGCACGTCGATGAAGGGCACCAGGTCGATCTGCGGCTCTTCGGGCTGACGCGGGCGGAACTTCACCGCGCGTCTCCCGAGCCGCCGGGGCACAGCGGCTCCAGGTGGCGCGCAAAGCGCTCGGCGGCCAGCTCCAGCTCCAGCACGTAGCCGTCGACCCGGGCGCGGAAGTAGCGCCAGAAGATCAGCGCCGGGATGGCGATGATCAGGCCGAACGCGGTGTTGTACAGCGCGGTCGAGATGCCGTGCGCCAGCTGGGCCGGGTTGCCGCCCGACAGCGAGCCGGTGGGCGCCTGCGAGCCGAAGATCTCGATCATGCCGATGACGGTGCCGAACAGCCCCAGCAGCGGCGCCGCCGAGGCGATGGTGCCCAGCGCCGGCAGGTAGCGCTCCAGCCGGTGCGCGGCGGTGCGGCCGGCCGCCTCCATGGCGGCGCGCATCTCGGACGCGGTGCAGCGCGGGTTGTTGTTGATGGCGCGCCAGCCGGCGGCCAGCACCTGGCCCAGGTGGTTGTGCTGCTCCAACTGGTTGACCATCTCGGGCGTGGGCGGGGCGTTGCGCGAGACGTTGATGGCCTCGTCCACCAGGCCCGGCGAGAGCACGCGCGAGGTCTTGAGCTGGATGAAGCGCTCGACGATGAAGGCCAGCGCCAGCACGGAGCACAGGATCAGCGGCCAGATCGGCCAGCCGGCCGCTTGTATGATCGAAAGCAAAGGGACTTCTCCGGGTGCCGCCCGGGCGCTGCCGGGGCGGTCGCAACAGGTGCAAAGGGGGCGCGCGTGATTATCCACCACCGCCGCGCCCGGGCCGCCTGCGGATTTCCTGTACGCCGCGCTCATGAACAGGATCTGTGGATAACTTTGTGAAGAACCCACGGCCGGAATGCTTGAAATCCAGCATTGGCGCGGCTTGTGACAAATTGCTTACGAGATAAGCGAATAAAATACATTGAAAATCAATGACTTGCTCCGAACGATCGTGCGATTGAGACAAATTGCGACATCCGCATTTACCCTCGCCACATTGTGGAAGAGTGGCCCGGCCCGCAGTCGCCCGATGGCCCGCCAGAGCGCATGAACACTGGGTTTTTGCCGCGCCCGCCTGATTTGGCGCCGCCTGTGTGGGCGGTTGGGGCGCTGGCGCGCGCCGTGGCGGACGCGCTGGATGCGCGCTTCAACCCCGTGGCCGTGCGCGGCGAGGTTTCGGGCTTTGCGCGCGCGGCCAGCGGGCATTGCTACTTCACGCTCAAGGACGCCGGCGGCCAGCTGCGCTGCGCCATGTTCCGGCGCGCGGCCAGCCTGCTTCAGTTCACCCCGCGCGAGGGCGACCAGGTGGAAGTGCGCGCGCGGCTGTCGGTATACGAGGCGCGCGGCGACCTGCAGCTGGTGGTCGAGTCGATGACGCGCGCCGGCCAGGGCCAGCTGTTCGAGCAGTTTTTGCGCCTGAAGGCCCGGCTGGAGGCCGAGGGCCTGTTCGACGCCGGCCGCAAGCGCGCCCTGCCGGCGCAGCCGCGCGGCATCGGCATCGTCACCTCGCTGGGTGCGGCGGCCCTGCACGACGTGCTGACGGCGCTGGCGCGGCGCGCGCCGCACATCCCCGTGCTGCTGGCGCCCGCGCCGGTGCAGGGCGAGGGAGCGGCGTCCGGCTTGCGCGATGCGCTATCGAAGTTGTATCTGCTGGCGCAGACCGGGAGCGGGCTGGAGGCCGATTTGTCTAATAAACTTCAGATCCCGCCGATCGAGCTGATCCTGCTGGTGCGCGGCGGTGGCTCGATCGAGGACCTGTGGGCCTTCAACGACGAGCAGCTGGCGCGCACCATCGCCGCCAGCCCGGTGCCGGTGATCGCCGGCATCGGTCACGAGACCGACTTCACCATCGCCGACTTCGTGGCCGACCTGCGCGCGCCCACGCCCACCGCCGCCGCCGAGCTGGCCAGCGCCCCGCGCGCGCAGCAGCTGGCCGAGCTGCAGGCGGCCGAGCAGCGCCTGCAGCGCGCGCTGCAGCGGCGGCTGGACGCCGAGGCCCAGCGCGTCGACCACCTGGCCGCGCGGCTGGGCCGGCCCTCGGGCGCCGTGGCGGCCGAGCAGCTGCGCCTGGCGCGCTGGGGCCAGCGCCTGCAGCACGCCGGCGCCTGGCGCCTGCAGCAGGAGCGCGATCGCCTGGCCCGCAGCGCCGAGCGCCTGCCCGCCGCGCTGCAACGCGCCCTGCAAGCGCAGCAGCAGCGCCTGGAGCGCGCCGAGTTGCGCCTGGGCCTGCTCGACCCGCGCCTGGTGCTCGAGCGCGGCTACGCCTGGCTGCAGGACGCGTCGGGCCAGCCCGTCACGCGCGCGCGCCAGACCCAGGCCGGACAGGCGCTGGCCGCCACGCTGGCCGACGGCACGGTCGAGATGACCGTCACCGGACGCAGCTTGCGCTGAGTTCCTACAATGGCCGGGTGTGCCGCCGCGGCCGCCGGCCGCCAGGCACCCGATCAACCGCTGAGAACAGGAGAATCCGCATGGAACGCACCCTTCCCCCCCTGCCGTACCCGATCGACGCCCTGGCGCCCGCCTACAGCAAGGAAACGCTGGAATACCACCACGGCAAGCACCACAAGGCCTACGTCGACAAGCTCAACGAGCTGCAAAAGGGCACCGAGTTCGAGAACATGGAGCTCGAAGCCATCATCAAGAAGGCCCAGGGCGGCATCTTCAACCAGGCCGCGCAGATCTGGAACCACACCTTCTTCTGGAACTGCATGAAGCCCCAGGGCGGCGGCGAGCCCGCCGGCGCGCTGGCCGCGGCCATCGCCAAGAAGTGGGGCAGCTACGCCGACTTCCGCAAGGCCTTTGCCGCCAGCGCCGGCGGCAACTTCGGCAGCGGCTGGACCTGGCTGGTGAAAAAGGCCGACGGCAGCGTCGACATCGTCAACACCAGCAACGCCGGCAATCCCATGACGGCCGGCGACAAGCCCGTGCTGACCGTGGACGTGTGGGAGCACGCCTACTACATCGACTACCGCAACGCGCGGCCCAAGTTCGTCGAGGCCTTCTTCGACAAACTGGTCAACTGGGACTTCGCGGCCAAGAACTTCGGCTGATTGCTGGTCATCCGCATGCAAAAGCCGCCTTCGGGCGGCTTTTTGCTTTGCGGGCCGCGAACTTCAACGGGCCTGAAACACGCTGCCGCCCAGCTTGTGGCCGGCCTTGACGTGGTGTTCGGCAAACCAGCCCTGGTTCATCTCCAGCACGTAGCGCACCGGCTTGGCCGAGCAATGGTTGCTCTCGTCCAGCGGCTTCATGTCGGCCAGGTTGACGATGGTGCCGTCGTCGGCAATGAAGGCGGCGGTGAGCGGGATCAGGGTGTTTTTCATCCAGAAACACTGCTCGCCCGGCTGCTCGAACACGAACAGCATGCCCTCGGTCGGCGGCATGTCGCGCCGGTTCATCAGGCCGATCTGGCGCTGCAGCGGGGTGCTGGCCACCTGGACGTCGATGCGGTACATGCCCACCGTCAGCTGCACGCGCGGCAGGTCGAGCTGCGGCCCCATCTGGGCCAAGGCGGGGGCGCCGGACAGGCTGGCGGCGAGCAACAAGGTCAAGGACCGGCGGCGGGTGAGCGACATGGCGTGGGCGGATGGTAGGCGGCAGGCGTGGGAAAGCCTGCAAAACGACTGGCATTTTGCAGGCTTTCGGGGCCGGGGGCGCGAGGCCCCGGCGCTGGCGCCCGATCAGGCGGCCGGCTTGGCAGCGCGCTTTTTGGCGTGCTTGGTGCTGTGCTTCTTGGCAGCGTGCTTCTTGGCCTTGTGGGCCTTGGCCGTTTTGGCCGCGGGGGCGGCGGCAGCCGGAGCTTCGGCCGCGGCCGGGGCCGCCGGAGCGGCGGGGGCAGCGGGCGCCTGGGCCCAAGCGCCGCAGGCGATGAGCGCGGCGGTCAGTGCGGTGAGGAGTTGCTTCATGATGACCATTTCTTGAACAGGGTTCGATGATGGGACTGCAGCGCGCGAACCGTCGTGCCGCCTCAGCATAACGGCGCAGCTTGCCCGGCGGTTGACGGCGTCGTGCACGGATCGCGCACGCTCTCGTGTCGGTAGAATTTCCGTCATCCGGGCCCGGCTTTGCCGGCTCGCCCGCAAGCTTTTTTCATTGTTTTGCACGGAGACGCGCGCGCATGACCGCCTATCAGCACATCCAGGTGCCCGCCCAGGGGCAGAAGATCACCGTCAACCCCGACTTTTCGCTGAACGTGCCCGACGAGCCCATCGTGCCCTACATCGAGGGCGACGGCACCGGGGTCGACATCACGCCGGTGATGATCAAGGTGGTGGATGCCGCGGTCGCCAAGGCCTACGGCGGGCGCCGCAGGATCCACTGGATGGAGGTCTACGCCGGCGAGAAGTCCACCCGCGTGTACGGCCCCGACGTCTGGCTGCCCGAGGAAACGCTGGCGGCGCTCAAGGAGTTCGTGGTGTCGATCAAGGGGCCGCTGACCACGCCGGTGGGCGGCGGCATCCGCTCGCTCAACGTGGCGCTGCGCCAGGAACTGGATTTGTACGTGTGCCTGCGCCCGGTGCAGTACTTCCAGGGCGTGCCCAGCCCGGTGAAGGAGCCCGAGAAGGTCAACATGGTGATCTTCCGCGAGAACAGCGAGGACATCTACGCCGGCGTCGAATGGGAGGCCAAGAGCGCCAAGGCGCAGAAGGTGATCCGCTTTCTGATCGACGAGATGGGCGTGACCAAGATCCGCTTTCCGGAGAGCTCGGGCATCGGCATCAAGCCGGTGTCGATCGAGGGCACCGAGCGCCTGGTGCGCAAGGCCATCCAGTACGCCATCGACAACGACAAGCCCAACGTGACCCTGGTGCACAAGGGCAACATCATGAAGTACACCGAGGGCGGCTTTCGCGACTGGGGCTATGCGCTGGCGCAGCGCGAGTTCGGCGCCCAGCCGATCGACGGCGGGCCGTGGTGCCAGTTCAAGAACCCCAGGACGGGCAAACCCATCGTCGTCAAGGACGTGATCGCCGACGCCTTCTTGCAGCAAATCCTGCTGCGCCCGGCCGAATACAGCGTGATCGCCACGCTCAACCTCAACGGCGACTACATCAGCGACGCGCTGGCGGCGCAGGTGGGCGGCATCGGCATCGCGCCCGGCGCCAACCTGAGCGACAGCGTGGCCTGCTTCGAAGCCACGCACGGCACCGCGCCCAAGTACGCCGGCAAGGACTACGTCAACCCTGGCAGCGAAATCCTCAGCGCCGAAATGATGCTGCGCCACATGGGCTGGGTGGAGGCGGCCGACACCATCATCGCGGCGATGGAGGCGGCGATCCAGAGCAAGAAGGTGACCTACGACTTCGCGCGCCTGATGGAGGGTGCCACGCAGGTCAGTTGCTCGGGTTTCGGGCAGGTGATGATCGAGCACATGTGACCCGCGCCCTGCCAACAAAAAAACCGCCCTCGGGCGGTTTTTTATCGGCCAGCATGCCTTACTGGCGTGCGATGCTCAAATCGTCCGCCTTGGGCATGGGCACCAGGATCTTGGCCTTGTAGCGGGCTTTGAGCAGGTCGTAGTCGCTGCGCACTTCGGCCAGGGTCCACAGCTGGGTGTAGCGGGTGCGGTTTTGCGCCTTTTGCTCGGCGCTTTGCTCCACCGGCGGCAGCACCTTGTCGATCTGGGCGATGGCGTAGCCCTCGGCGCCCAGGTCGACGCCGACGAAGTGCGGCAGCTTGGTGGGGTCGGCGCGCAGCACGGCCTCGACCAGCACGGCCGACTGGTCTTGCGGCGCGTCGCGCGAGACGGCGATGGCCGCCGGCAGGCCGGTGGCGCTGGCCGGCTTGGCCAGCCAGGCCTTGAGCTTGGCCTGGCCGTCCTCGCGCGCCAGCTCGGCGCTGCGCTGGGCGATGAAGGCCTTGCGCACGGCATCCTGCACCTCGGCGAAGGGTTTGGCGTGGGCGGCGGTGTGCGCCAGCACGCGGCCGGAGGCGAGCTGGTTGGGGCCCACCTCGACGGCCTCGGTGTTGCGCTTGTTGCTCAGCGCGTCGGCACCGAACAGGGCGTTCAGGAACTTCGGGCTGGCCAGGGCGCCGGTGGCGTCCTTGGCCGGATTGCGCGTGACGCCGTCGGCGGTGTGGATGCTCAGCTTGAGCTTGTCGGCCACGGGTTTGAGGCTGTCGGACTGCTCGTACACGCCGTTGGTGAAGCTGTCGGCCATTTCGGTGAACTGCCGTTGCGCCTGCTGTGTGCGCAACTGATCTTCCAGCTTGGCGCGCTCCTGCTCGAAAGGCGGCACCTTGGCCGGCTTGATGCCGGTCAGTTCAATGATGTGATAGCCGAAGTCGCTTTGCACCAGGTCGCTGATGTCGCCCACCTTGGCCAGCTTGAAGGTGGCCTGCGCGATGGCCGGATCGGTGCCCTTTTGCTGCTGGAACCAGCCCAGATCGCCGCCGCTGGGCGCGCTGACGTCGTCGCTGGAATTCTTCTTGGCGATCTCGGCAAACTGCTTGGGCGCGGCGCGCACCTCGGCCAGCAGGGCTTCGGCCTTGGCCTTGGCCTTTTCACGCTCGGCGGCGGGCGCGTCCTTGGGCGCGGCGATCAGGATGTGGCTGGCGCGGCGCTCCTCGGGCGTGCCCAGGGTGGCGGCGTTTTGTTCGTAGTAGGTGCGCAGGTCCTGCTCGCTGACGTTGACGGCCTTCTTGACGCTGTCCAGGTCGAGCACGATGTATTCGATGTTGACCGACTCGGGCACCTGGTATTGCGCCTCGTGCGTCTTGTAGTAGGCCTGCAGCTCGGCTTCGGTCGGGCTCACCCTGGCGGCGAAGTCCTTGGGCGCCAGGCGCAGCACGCGCACCTCGCGCCGCTCCAGGAAGGCGTTCATGGCGGCGTCGACGTTGGCCTGGCTGACCAGCTCGGAGGTGGCGATGCCACCCAGCACCTGCTGCATCGACAGGTCGCTGCGCATGCGCGCCTCGAAGCCCTCGGGCGTCAGGCCCTGGGCCGCCAGCAGGCGCTTGTAGCCTTCCATGTCCAGCCGGCCGTCGGCGCCGCGCAGGCTGGCGATGGCGGGGTCCTGCTCCAGCGCGGCGGCCAGCGCGGCGTCGCTCACCATCAGGTGCTCGCCCTGGGCGGCGGCAGCCAGCACGCGGTCGCGCACCAGGCGCTCGAGCGAGGCGTACTTCATCACCGGCGAGTCGAGCAGGTTCAGGTCCAGCGTGGGGTTGGCCGCGCGCGCGCGATCGACCTCGAGGCGGTGGGCGTTGTCCCACTCGGTCTGCGTGATGGCGTGACCGTCCACCTCGGCCACCTTGTTGGCACCCTCGTTGAAGCGGCCGTAGCCTTCGATGCCGAAGAAGATGAACGAGGGAAAGACCAGCAGACCCAAGATCCACATGATGATCTTGTTGTGCTTGCGGATGGCGTCGAACATGCGAAAGAGGCTCTGGGTTGCGTGCGGGGCCGCGCGGAGAACAAGAAAAAAGGCGAACCGTCGTTCGCCTTCACATCAATTGGTGGGTGCTGACGGGGTCGAACCGCCGACCTACGCCTTGTAAGGGCGCCGCTCTACCAACTGAGCTAAGCACCCCAGCCGAACCGATGCAAATGTCAGTTCAGCGCGTCCTTCAGCGCCTTGCCGGGACGGAACTTGGGTACCTTGGCGGACTTGATTTTAATCGTTGCGCCGGTGCGGGGGTTGCGCCCGGTGCGAGCTGCGCGCTTGCCGACGGCGAAGGTGCCAAAGCCGACCAGCGAAACCGTGCCGCCCTTGCGCAGCGTGGTCTTGACGGCGCCGATGGTGGCTTCGAGCGCGCGCGTGGCGGCGGCCTTGGAAATGTCGGCGTTCTTGGCGATGTGTTCGATCAGCTCGGTCTTGTTCACGAAAGTGTCCCTCTTTCAGAATGTGTCAGGAATCTGGAAACAGCGATGTCGGGTTGCTTGCGCCAATCGTGCCGGCCTTCCCCCTCGTTCGCCTGACGTGCGCCCAAGCCACGTCCTCGAACCATGCCCAAGCCTTGTGGCGCAAGGGCTGGCCCACGAAAGCAGCGTCAGCGAGCGTTGGATTCTAGACCGATTCCGCGGCCTGTCCCTCGCGGTTTTCCCCCGCTGCTGCGATGACGCAACAAGCGTGCGAAAAGTGGGGTGTTGGCTGACTTTTTTGCTCAGGCTTTGCCGCTTGTTGCCGCGCCCGGGCGCACCACCAGCGCCACGCCCAGCGCGGTCAGCGCGATGCCGGCCACCGTGACCGGGGTGATCGGCTCGCCGAACAGCAGCCAGGCCATCAGTGCCGTGGCGGGCGGCACCAGGTACATCAGGCTGGCCACCGAGGCGGCGGCGCCGCGCTGGATCAGCAGGAACAGCAGCGAGCTGCCGCCCAGCGTCAGCCCCAGCACCGACCAGGCCATGGCACCGGCGGACTGCAGGTTCCAGTGCATGGACTCGGGCTCCAGCCAGGCCAGCGGCGCCGTCACCAGCGCGGCGGCCATCAGCTGCACGGTGTTGGCGCTGCGCACGTCGCAGGGCGCCACCCAGCGCTTTTGATAAAGCGTGCCGGCGGTGATGCACAGCAGCGCGCCCACCGCCCAGGCCAGGTTGATGGCGTTGACCGTATCGCCCGGGCTGCCCTCGGTCAGCTTGCGCCACACCACCAGCACCAGACCGGCAAAGCCCAGGCCCAGGCCCAGCCACTGGCGGCCGCTGACGCGGTGCTCGGCGCTGCCGAAGGCCGACAGCCAGATGGCGGTGAGCACCGGCTGGATGCCGACGATCAGCGCCGACAGCCCCGAGCCCATGCCGGCCTTGACGGCGGCCCACACCCCGCCCAGGTAGCCGCCGTGCATCAGCATGCCGGTGACGGCCAGGTGCAGCCATTGCTGGCGCGTTTGCGGCCAGCGCACCTGCGCCAGCGCAATCCAGACGCCGAAGCAGGCGATGGACAGCCCGTAGCGCAGCAGCAGGAAGGTGAAGGGCGGCGCATGCGGCATGCCGTAGCGCGCCACGATGAAGCCGGTGGCCCAGATGAGCACGAACACCGCCGGCATCCAGCGGATCAGCGCGACGGTGGCGGCGCCGCTCCGCTCGCTCACACCGGCGTTCCAGGTTCAGCCGGGCGCTTGGACGAAAGGCCGCGGAGCAGGCCACGCCAGCGACCGCCGTGGCCGGGGTCGCCCCGGCCAAGGGCGGTGTCCCCCTTGGGGGGATGGCGCCGCAGGCGACTCAGGGGGGATGTCATTTCACTCGCGCGCGGATTTCGGGCAGCGCCTTTTGCAGGTAGTAGATCATCGACCACACGGTGAGGATGGCCGCCAGCCAGATCAGCCACTGGCCCCACAGGCGCGTGTCCACGTCCAGCACGCGCCCGTCGTACAGCAGGAAGGGGATGGCCACCATCTGCACCGCCGTCTTGAGCTTGCCCAGCATGTGCACGGCCACGCTCTTGCTGGCGCCGATCTTGGCCATCCACTCGCGCAGCGCCGAGATGGCGATCTCGCGCCCGATGATGATCAGCGCCACGAACACGTCCACCCGCTGCAGGTGCACCAGCACCAGCAGGCAGGCGCAGACCAGGAACTTGTCGGCCACCGGGTCCAGAAAGGCGCCGAAGGCCGAGGTCTGGTTGAGCTTGCGCGCCAGGTAGCCGTCCAGCCAGTCGGTCCAGGCGAACACCACGAACATCACCGTGGCCGCCAGATTGCGCACTTCGGTCGGCAGCGGCAGGTAGAACACGCCGACGATGAACGGGATGGCGACGATGCGCGTCCAGGTCAGCAGGGTCGGCAGGGTGAAGAACATGGCGGTGATTGTGGCATGCACCCGCGCCGGCCCGCAGGCGCCCCGCGGGTCAAACCGATACTATCAATTGAATAGCTGATGGCGCTTGATCGACGGGCGCCAGAAGCCGATTCGGCTTGAAGTTTCAGTGCAGCGCGCGGTAGATCTGCTCGGCCAGCGCGCGCGAGATGCCGTCCACCGTCATCAGGTCTTCCACGCTGGCGCCCTCGACCCCGCGCACGCCGCCGAAGCGCTGCAGCAGGCGCGCGCGCTTCTTGGGCCCCACGCCGGCGATTTCCTCCAGCCGACCGCCGCCCACGCGCACCTTGGCGCGCTGCGCGCGCATGCCGGTGATGGCGAAGCGGTGCGCCTCGTCGCGGATCTGCGCCACCAGCATCAGCGCCGCCGAGTCGTGGCCCAGGTACACCTTGGGCCGGCCGTCGGCGAACACCAGCTCTTCCAGCCCGACCTTGCGGCCTTCGCCCTTCTCGACACCGACGATCAGCGACACGTCCAGCGCCAGCTGGGTGAACACCTCGCGCGCCATGCTGACCTGGCCCTTGCCGCCGTCGACCAGCACCAGGTCGGGCATGCGCACGCTGGCGGCGTTGCCCTGCTCGGCCAGTGCCTCGGCGATCTTGCCGTAGCGCCGCTGCAGCACCTGGCGCATGGCGGCGTAGTCGTCGCCGGGCGTGATGCCGTCGATCTTGTAGCGGCGGTATTCGCTGCTGACCATGCGGTGGCCCTGAAACACCACGCAGCTGGCCTGCGTGGCCTCGCCCGCGGTGTGGCTGATGTCGAAGCACTCGATGCGCAGCTGGTCGAGCTGGTCGGTGGGCAGCTCCAGCGCCTCGGCCAGCGCGCGCGTGCGCGCCTGCTGCGAGCCTTCCTCGGCCAGCAGCCGCGCCAGCTGCAGGGCGGCGTTCTGCTGCGCCATCTCCAGCCAGATGCGGCGCTGCCCGCGCGGCGCGTGGGTGGCGGTGATCTGGCGCTCTTCCTTGTCCGACAGCGCCTGCAGCAGCGCGCGCGCCACCGGCTCGCTGGTGATGAGCTGCGCCGGCGCCGGCACCGCCAGGTAGTGCTGGGCGATGAAGGCGTCCAGCACCTGGGCTTCCACCGTGGTCAGCTCGGCGTCCTCGCGCTCGGCCGCCAGCGCCTGCGCGTCCTCGATCTGGCTGGGGAAGTGCGCGCGATCACCCAGGTGGCGCCCGCCGCGCACCATGGCCAGGTTGACGCAGGCGCGCCCGCCCTGCACCTTGACGGCCAGGATGTCGACGTCGGCCTCCGAGCCGACTTCGACGGCCTGCTGGTGCAGCACGCGCGACAGCGACTGGATCTGGTTGCGGATCAGCGCCGCCTGCTCGAAGCGCAGGGCGTTGGAGTGCGCCATCATGCGCTGCTCCAGCACCTGCAGCAGCTCCTGCGTCTGCCCGCGCAAAAATTGCTCGGCGTGCGCCACATCCAGGGCGTAGTCCGTGTCGCTGATCAGCCGCACGCAGGGCGCCGTGCAGCGCTTGATCTGATACAGCAGGCAGGGGCGCGTGCGGTGCGCGAACACCGTGTCCTCGCAGGTGCGCAGGCGAAACACTTTTTGCAAGAGTTCGATGGTCTCCTTCACCGCCCAGGCGTTGGGGTAGGGGCCGAAGTAGCGGTGGCGCTTGTCGGTGGCGCCGCGGTAGTAGGCCACGCGCGCATAGGCCGCCGGGTCGGGCGCGCCGGGGCCGGGGTCGGGGTGCGGCGCGCCGCTGCCGGTGAGCTTGAGGTAGGGGTAGCTCTTGTCGTCGCGAAACAGGATGTTGTACTTGGGCGCCAGCTGCTTGATCAGGTTGTTTTCCAGGATCAGCGCCTCGGCCTCGGAGCGCACCACCGTGGTTTCCAGCCGCGCGATCTTGCTCACCATGTGGCCGATGCGAGTGCCGCCGTGGTTCTTGCTGAAGTAGCTGGACACGCGCTTCTTCAGGTTGCGCGCCTTGCCCACGTACAGCACCGTGCCGGCGGCGTCGAAGTAGCGGTACACGCCCGGCAGGCCGGGCAGGGCGGCCACTTGCGCCAGCAGCTCGGGCGGGTGCGAACGGGTGGGTTCGGGGGAAGCTTCGGGCGCCGTGGGCTCGCTCATGTCGGGCAGTTTACGGGGCCGGAAAAGGGGTGGCGCGCCGTGGGCACAATCTCCTCCATGCCTGCCGCGCCGCCCCTGTGGGACCTGTTTTGCCGCGTGATCGACAACCACGGCGACTTGGGCGTGTGCTGGCGCCTGGCGCGCGAGCTGGCGGCGCGCAGCCAGCGGGTGCGCCTGTGGGTGGACGACGCCAGCGCCCTGGCCTGGATGGCGCCCGACGGCTTGTGCGGTGACGTGCCTGGGGTGCAGGTGCGGCCGTGGCGCGAGCCCTTCGATGCCGCCGAACTGGCCGAATCGCCGGTGGCCGACGTGTGGATCGAGGCCTTCGGCTGCGAGCTGCCGAAGGCCTTCATCGCCCACGGCGTGCAAAACAGCGCGGCACGGGGTGGCGCCGCGCCGGTGTGGGTCAACCTGGAATACCTCAGCGCCGAGCCGTACGTCGAGCGCATGCACGGCCTGCCGTCGCCCGTGCTGCAGGGCCCGGCGGCGGGCCGGACCAAGTGGTTTTATTACCCCGGCTTCACGCCGCGCACCGGCGGGCTGCTGCGCGAGGCCGAGCTGCCCGCGCGCCAGGCCGCCTTCGATCGCGCGGCCTGGCTGGCCGCGCAGGGCGTGCCCTGGCAGGGCGAGCGGCTGCTGTCGCTGTTTTGCTACGAGCCGCCGGCGCTGGCGGCGCTGCTGGCGCAGCTGCAGCAGGGGCCACGGCCCACGCGCCTGCTGGTGACGGCGGGCCGCGCCGCGCAGGCCGTGCGTGCCTCTTTTGAGCATCAAATTGGGCTGCATCCGGCACGGGACAAGCGCGAACAGCTATCGATTTCATACTTGCCGTACCTGGACCAACGCGGCTACGACGAGTTGCTGTGGGCCTGCGACGCCAACTTCGTGCGCGGCGAGGACTCGCTGGTGCGCGCCCTGTGGGCCGGCCGGCCGCTGGTGTGGCAGCCCTATCCGCAGCACGACGACGCGCACCACGCCAAGCTGGCGGCCTGGCTGGACTGGCTGCAGGCGCCGCCGGGGCTGCGCGCCTTTCACCGCGCCTGGTCGGGCATCGGCGCCGAGCCGCTGCCGCCGCTGGACGAGCGCGCCTGGATCGCCTGCGCATCGGCCGCCCGCGCGCGGCTGATGCGGCAGCGCGACCTGGCCAGCCAGCTCATCGGCTTCGTGGCCGAAAAACGCTAGAATAGCGGGCTTTGCAAAAACAGCCGGCTCGCCTGGACGAGTGCACGCAAGCCGGCTTGCAGCGCATGTCGCCCGCGCGCACATATTTCACGGTCCACCCAGGACGTCGTGCACGAGCGGCCCACGCTCACCCCACTCACTGGAATTCGACCCATGAAAATCGCCCAGGAAATCCGCGCCGGCAACGTTGTCATGCATGGCAAGGACCCCATGATCGTGCTGAAGACCGAATACGCCCGCGGCGGCCGCGGCGCCGCCACCGTGCGCATGAAGCTCAAGGCCCTGCTCAACAACATGGGCACCGAAGTCGTCTTCAAGGCCGACGACAAGATGGAGCAGGTCATCCTCGACCACAAGGACTGCACCTATTCGTATTTCGCCGACCCGATGTACGTCTTCATGGACGGCGAGTACAACCAGTACGAGGTCGAGGCCGAGAACATGGGCGACGCCCTGAACTACCTCGAAGACGGCATGGCCGTCGAGGTGGTGTTCTACGACGGCAAGGCCATCTCGGTCGAGTTGCCCACCAGCGTCGAGCGCGAGATCACCTGGACCGAGCCGGCCGTCAAGGGCGACACCTCGGGCAAGGTGCTCAAACCCGCCAAGATCGCCACCGGCTTCGAGGTGCCCGTGCCGCTGTTCGTCAGCCAGGGCGACCGCATCGAGATCGACACCCGCACCGGCGAGTACCGCAAGCGCGTGTGAGCGTCGGCGTGGCCGGAGCGTGAAAAGCCGCCTGCGGGCGGTTTTTTCATGTGCGCGCCGGGCCGCTACCATCGCTGCATGGAAACCACCCAAGACCTCAAGGAAGCCTCGCGCGAAGCCGTCGTGGACGCCTGGGCCACGCTGCAGGCGCATGCTCGCAACGGCGAGCCGCTCAGCCCCGATGCCTATCGCCTGGCCTTTGCCGACCCGGAATTTCTGCTGCGCCCCGAGACGCGCGGCATCCGCTTTCAGCTGGAGTTGCTCAAGCCCGACCTGGGCCTGGCCGCGGCCGGCGTGCACAACACCGTGGTGGTGTACGGCAGTGCGCGCGTGGTCGACCCGGAGGCGGCCGAGGTGCAGCTGGCCGCCGCCCGCGCGGCCGGCGACGCGGCGGCCATCGGCAAGGCCGAGCAGGCCGTGCGCGGCGCGCGCTACTACGCGGCGGCGCGCGTGTTCGCGCGCATCGTGGCCGAACACAGCCTGCGCCAGCAGCCCGCCGACCGCCTGTTCATCTGCACCGGCGGCGGCCCCGGCGTGATGGAGGCGGCCAACCGCGGCGCGCACGACGTGGGCGTGCCTTCGGTGGGGCTGAACATCGGCCTGCCGCACGAGCAGCACACCAACGCCTACGTCACGCCCTACCTGGCGTTCAAGTTCCACTACTTCGCGCTGCGCAAGATGCACTTCATGATGCGCGCCAAGGCGCTGGTGTCATTTCCGGGCGGCTTCGGCACGCTGGACGAGCTGTTCGAGGTGCTGACCCTGGTGCAGACGCGCAAGGTGCGCCGCGTGCCCATCGTGCTGTTCGGCAAGAGCTACTGGAGCCGCCTGCTCAACCTGCAGATGCTGGTGGAGGAGGGCGCCATCGCGGCCGAAGACCTGCAGTTGTACGACGTGGTCGACGAGCCTGAGGAGGCCTGGGACGTCATCCAGCGCTTCTACGGCATGTAGGGCGCCGGCGCCGGGCTCCTGCGGCGGGGCGGGCCGTTCGTCGGCGTTTTGTCATGGATTTGTCATACGGCTGCGGGACACTCCTCGCGTTGCCCGCGCCGTGACCTCGCCCCATGCACCCACCGCCCCTGCTTTCCGCTTCGCCCGATCGCGCCGCCGATGAATTCGTCGGGCGGGCGTCAGGCATCGCAGGGCACGGCACGCCCGCTGCCCTCGAGTGGCTCGACCGCGACCACAGCACCCTGGCCTTCAACGCGCGCGTGCTCGACTGGGCCGAGCGCGCGGACGTGCCCCTGCTGGAGCGCCTGCGCTACCTGTGCATCGTCTCGTCCAACCTGGACGAATGGTTCGAGGTGCGGGCCGCGGCGCATTTGCCGGCCGCGTCCTCGCCGGCGCCGTCGGGCGACGGCTCGTTTGCCGCCCTGGCGGGTGCCGTCAAGGCCCTGGTGGCGCGTCAGTACGCGCTGTACAACGACACGCTGATGCCGGCGCTGGCCGCGCGCGGCATCCGCATTGTCGGTCACGGCGAGCGCAGCAAGGCCCAGCACCTCTGGGTGCGCGAGCATTTCCAGCGCCAGGTGCGTCCCCTGCTGATTCCGGTCGGCCTGGACCCGGCCCATCCCTTTCCGCAGGTGGCCAACAAGTCGCTCAACTTCATCGTGCGCCTGGGCGGCGGCGACGCCTTCGGGCGCGACAACGAAATCGCCATCGTCAAGGTGCCGCGCGCGCTGCCGCGCCTCATGCGGCTGCCGCGCGAGGGCGCGTCGGCTCGGCAGTGCTTCGTCAGCCTGTCGAGCATCATCCGCGCCCATCTGGGGGAGTTGTTCGCGGGCCGCCCCGTGCTCGAGTTCTCGCAGTTTCGCGTCACGCGCCACTCCGACCTGGCGGTCGATGAGGAGGACGTGCGCAACCTGCGCACCGCCTTGCGTCAGGGCCTGGAGCAGCGCAACTACGGCCAGGCGGTGCGGCTCGAGGTGTCGGCCGGGTGCTCCCCTGCTCTGGTGGACTTGCTGCAGGCGCAGTTCGGCCTGCCCGATGCCGCCGTGATGCGTGTGCCCGGACCGGTCAACCTGGTGCGGCTGATGCAGCTGGTCGACCTGGCGGGCCGGGCCGAACTGTTGTTTCCGCCTTGGCGTCCGGCCTGGCCGCATGCGCTGCCGCGCGCCGGCGGCGTGATGGCGCAGATGCGCCGGCGCGACATCCTGATCCACCAGCCCTTCGAGAGCTTCGACGCCGTGCTGGCCTTTCTGCGTGAGGCGGTCGAAGACCCGCAGGTGCTGGCCATCAAGCAAACCGTCTACCGCACCGGCGCCGACTCCGAGATGATGAACCTGCTGCGCGAGGCCGTGCGGCGCGGCAAGGAGGTGACGGTGGTGCTGGAGCTGAAGGCGCGCTTCGACGAAGAGGCCAACATCAACTGGGCCGAGGCGCTGGAGTCGATCGGCGCGCAGGTCGTCTATGGCGTGGTGGGCCTCAAGACCCACGCCAAGATGCTGCTGGTGACGCGCCGCGAAGGCGGCGGCCTGCGCCGCTACGGCCATCTGTCCACCGGCAACTACAACCCGCACACCGCGCGCCTGTACACCGACCTGAGCCACCTGACGGTGGACGAGCGCATCACCGCCGACATGGATGCCGTGTTCGACCACCTGGCCAACCAGAACCGCCGCCCGCGCCTGCAGCGCCTGCTGATGGCGCCGTTCGACCTGCAGCGCAGCCTGATCGAGAAGATCGACGCCGCCGGCCTGGCGGCCGAGCGCGGCGAGGGCGGGCGCATCGTCGCCAAGATGAACGCGCTCACGGACGAGGACCTGATCAAGGCCCTGGTGCGTGCCGGCCGCCGTGGCGCGCGCATCGACCTGATCGTGCGCGGCGCCTGCATGCTGCCGGCCGGCCGGCCGGGCCGGACCGACAACATCCGCGTGCGCTCGATCATCGGGCGCTTTCTGGAGCACACCCGGGTGTTCTACTTCGGCATGGGCAAACACGACGAGCTGTACCTGGCCAGCGCCGACTGGATGAACCGCAACATGCTGCGCCGGGTGGAGCTGGCCTGGCCGGTGACGGACCCGCGCCTGCGCCAGCGCATCATCAACGAATGCCTGGTCGCCTACCTGCACGACGACCGTGACGCCTGGACGCTGCAGCCCGACGGCCGCTACGTCCGCGCGCCGCGCGTGCTGGACGGCAACGGTGCGCAGCAGGCGCTGATGGCACGGTACGCCGCGCCGCCGAGCGAGCCCCAGAAGCGAGCCCAGGCATGGACCTGATCCTGTGGCGCCACGGCGAGGCGGAGGAATCGGTGGATGGCGACGACGACCTGCAGCGCCCCCTGACCCCGCGCGGCCAGCGCCAAGCCAAGCGCATGGCCGAATGGCTGGACCGCCAGTTGCCCGATGGCCTGCGGGTGCTGGCCAGCCCGGCCGTGCGTGCCCAGCAGACGGCGCAGGCGCTGGGGCGCAAGTTCAAGCTGCGCGACGAACTGGCGCCGGTGGCCACGTCGGACGACCTGCTGGCGCTGGTGCAATGGCCGCGCGGACGCGGCACGGTGCTGGTGGTGGGGCACCAGCCGGTGCTGGGGCAGGCGGCGGCGCGCCTGCTGGGCATGGCGGCGCCCGACTGCGCGATCCGCAAGGGCGCGGTGTGGTGGCTGCGCCAGCGCGAGCGCCAGGGCGCCAGCGAGACCGTGCTGCTGGCGGTGCAGGCGCCGGACTTGTTGTAGCGCCGGGCCGCTCAAGGCTCGGTCGCGTACTCCCAGGGTGTGCGCGCCCAGGCCTTGCCTTCCTCGCGCAGCAGGTACGCCGATTGCGGATAGGCCTGGGCCCAGCCGGCGCGCGTGCGCACGGTGCAGCGGCGGCCTTGCAGCGTCAGCGCGAGGCCGGCCACGTCCGGGTCGCGCCGCGCGTGGCACAGGGCCAGCGCGGTGCGCAGGCACATCAGCTGCAGCGCAAAATCGGCGTCCTCCAGCGGGCCGGCCAGCTTGCGCAGCTTGCCGCGCTGGCCCAGCACCAGCAGGCTCAGGCGCTGCAGCTCGGGCAGGGCAAAGCCGGCGGCGTCGGTGTGCTCCAGGATGTAGGCGCCGTGCAGGTGGTGATCGACGTGGGCGATGCGCTGGCCGATTTCATGCAGCTGCGCGGCCCAGCCGAGCTTGCGCGCGGCGCGCTCGCCCCCCGCGGGGGCGGCCTGCGCGAACAGCGCCACGGCCACGCGGGCCACGCGCTCGGCCTGCGCCTCGTCGACGGCAAAGCGGCGCATCAGCGCCCGCACGCTGGCGCTGCGCAGGTCGGTTTCGGGCTGCTCGCGATCGAGCATTTCATACAGCGCGCCCTGCCGCAGCGCGCCCTGGGCCACGGTCATGCGCTCGATGCCCAGTTGCGCGAACACCGCGCGCAGGATGGCGATGCCGCCGCCGATCACCGCGCGCCGGTCGTCCTTGAGCCCTTCCAGGCGCAGGCGATCGACGTGGCGCGCGCGCAGCAACTGTTCCTGCAGCCAGGCCAGGCCGGCGCGCGTGATCACGCCCTCCGGCTCGATGACCGACGCCAGCACCGAGCCGGCCGCACCCACCGTGCCCGAGGAGCCATAGGCCACGTCCCAGCTGTCGCGCGGAAACTGCGTCATCACTTCGTCCAGCACCGCCCGGGCGGCCAGCTCGGCGGCGTCGAACGCCTCGCGCGTGAATGCGCCGTCGGCGAAGTACCGGCCCGACCAGGCCACGCTGCCGACGCGGCACGAGGCGGCGGCGGCGGGCGTGAAGCGCTGGCCCACGATGAGTTCGGTCGAGCGTCCGCCGATGTCCACCACCAGGCGCCGCTCGTCCGACTGCGGCAGCATGCGGGCCACGCCCTTGTAGATCAGGCGTGCCTCCTCCAGGCCCGACACCACCTCGATCGGAAAGCCCAGCAGGGCGCTGCCGTGCGCGATGAAGGCTTCGCGGTTGCGCGCCTCGCGCAGCGTCTGTGTGGCCACCGCGCGCACCTGGGGCCGGGCAAAGCCCGCCAGGCGCTCGCCGAAGCGCGCCAGGCAGTCCCAGCCGCGCTGCATGGCCTCGGGGGTCAGCTGGCGTTCGTCGTCCAGGCCGGCGCCCTGGCGCACGGTTTCCTTGAGGTATTCGACGCGCTGGATCTGGCCGTGGTCGAGGCGGCCGATTTCGAGTCGAAAGCTGTTGGATCCCAGATCCACGGCCGCCAGCAGGGTGCCGTCTTGCATGAAGGTTCGCGTCCGTCGGGTTCTTGAAAGCGGCGCAGCATAGCACCGGCCCGCGACAAGCAAGCGTCGCCCTCGCCAGACTGTCACGACAGTGTCACAAACGCCTTCTACATTGCCCTCATCGAATTTTCCAACCACGAGGTTTTCTGATGAAACTGACTGCGATGCGGGTTTTGATGACGGGTGTGCTGGCGAGTGGGGCCGTGTCGGCCGCCTGGGCACAAGAGGCCACGGGCGCCGGCGCCACCTTTCCGGCGCCGCTGTACGCCAAGTGGGCGGCCGACTACAACAAGGCCACGGGCGTCAAGATCAACTATCAGTCCGTCGGCTCGGGTGCCGGCCTGAAGCAGATCGAAGCCAAGACGGTGGACTTCGGCGCCAGCGATGCGCCGCTGAAGGACGAGGACCTCAAGGCCAAGGGCCTGATGCAGTTCCCGACCGTGGTCGGCGGCATCGTGCCGGTGGTCAACATCCAGGGTGTGGCGCCGGGCCAGCTCAAGCTCAGCGGCCCGCTGCTGGCCGACATCTACCTGGGCAAGGTCACCCGCTGGAACGACCCGGCCATCGTGGCGCTCAATGCCGGCGTCAAGCTGCCGGACGCCGCCATCGCCCCGGTGCGCCGCGCCGATGGTTCGGGCACCACCTTCGGCTTCACCAACTACCTGTCCAAGGTCAGCCCCGAGTGGAAGGACAAGGTGGGCGAGGGCACGGCGGTGAACTGGCCGCTGGGCGCCGGCGGCAAGGGCAACGAGGGCGTGGCCGCCTTCGTGGGCCGGCTGGCCAACTCGATCGGCTACGTCGAATACGCCTACGTCAAGCAAAACAAGCTGACCTACGCGCAGCTGCAAAACAGCGCCGGCAACTTCGTGTCGCCCGACGACACCGCCTTCAAGGCCGCGGCGGCCGGCGCCGACTGGTCGCGCAGCTTCTACCAGATCCTGACCAACCAGCCGGGCAAGGATTCCTGGCCCATCACCTCGGCCACCTTCATCCTGATGCACAAGGTGCAGGACAAGCCGCAGCAGGCCGACACCGTGCTGAAGTTCTTCCGGTGGGCCTATCAGTCGGGTGACAAGACCGCCGACGATCTGGACTATGTGCCGATGCCGGAGAGCGTCAAGGGCGTGATCTTCAAGTCCTGGTCCGAGATCAAGGACGGCGCGGGCAAGCCCGTCGCCTTGAAGTAATCTTGCGTCCTTGCCAAGCGCGGCGGCCTGGCCCTCGGGGCGGGCCGCCGGCCCCGTTCAGTCTTTTCGGTCCATGCCAGTGAATCCTCCCACGCTTGCGCAAGAGGCGCTGCCCTTGCCCGCGGGTGCCGTTGGCCGTCCAGCGGCGCCGCGACCCTCCCGGCCGGGCGCGGCGCTGGCCGATCGCCTGTTTGCCGCGCTGGCGCGCACCGCGGCGCTGGTGACCCTGGCGCTGCTGCTGGGCATCCTGGCCTCGCTGGTGTATGGCGCCTGGCCTGCCATCGAGCGCTACGGCCTGAGCTTTCTGGTGCGCAGCCAGTGGGATCCGGTCGAGGAAGAGTTCGGCGGCCTGGTGATGATCTACGGCACGCTGGCGACCTCGGCGATCGCGCTGCTCATCGCGGTGCCGGTGAGCTTCGGCATCGCGCTGTTCTTGACCGAGCTTTCGCCCGCCTGGCTCAAGCGCCCGCTGGGCACGGCCATCGAGCTGCTGGCCGCCGTGCCTTCCATCGTCTACGGCATGTGGGGGCTGATGGTGTTCGGCCCCATCCTGGCCGCCTGGGTGCAGCAGCCGCTGCAGGCGCTGTTCAACGGCGTGCCCTTTTTGGGCGCGCTGGTGTCCGGCCCGCCGGTGGGCATCGGCATTTTGTCGGCGGGCATCATCCTGGCCATCATGGTGATTCCCTTCATCGCCTCGGTGATGCGCGACGTGTTCGAGGTGACCCCGGCGCTGCTCAAGGAGTCGGCCTACGGCCTGGGCGCGACCACCTGGGAGGTGGTGTGGAAGGTGGTGCTGCCCTACACCAAGACCGGCGTGCTGGGCGGCATCATGCTGGGCCTGGGGCGCGCGCTGGGCGAGACCATGGCGGTGACCTTCGTCATCGGCAACATGAACCAGCTGCAGTCGCTGTCGCTGTTCGAGGCGGCCAACAGCATCACCTCGGCGCTGGCCAACGAGTTCGCCGAGGCCGGCCAGGGGCTGCACCAGGCCTCGCTGATGTACCTGGGCCTGGTGCTGTTCTTCATCACCTTCGTGGTGCTGGCGCTGTCCAAGCTGCTGCTTGGCCGGCTGAAGAAGGCCGAGGGAGGGCGGGCATGACCCGGGCTCGACCCCCGGCGCAGGCCCGCACGGCGCGCTACGCCGCGCGCCAGCGCGTCAACCGCGTGGCGCTGGCGCTGTCGCTGGCCGCCATGGCCTTCGGCGTGTTCTGGCTGGTGTGGATCCTGTCGGAGACGCTGCGGCTGGGCCTGGGCGGCATGTCGCTCGCCCTGTTCACCGAGATGACGCCGCCGCCCAACGAGGCCGGCGGCCTGGCCAACGCGATCTTCGGTTCGCTGATGATGGTGGCCATGGCGACCTTCATCGGCACGCCGATCGGCATCATGGCTGGCGTCTATCTGGCCGAGTACGACCCGCGCGGCTGGCTGGCGGGCGTCACGCGCTTCGTCAACGACATCCTGCTGTCGGCGCCCTCCATCGTCATCGGCCTGTTCGTGTACGCGGTGGTGGTGGCGCAGTTCAAGAGCTTCTCGGCCTGGGCCGGCATCGCGTCCCTGGCGCTGATCGTCATTCCGGTGGTCATCCGCACGACGGAGAACATGCTGTCGCTGGTGCCGGCCAGCCTGCGCGAGGCGGCCTACGCCCTGGGCGCGCCCAAGTGGCGCGTCATCACCCTGATCACCTTGCGCGCGGCGCGCGCCGGCGTCATCACCGGCGTGCTGTTGGCGGTGGCGCGCATCGCGGGCGAGACGGCGCCGCTGCTGTTCACCGCGCTGAACAACCAGTTCTGGAACGGCGACCTGTCCAAGCCCATGGCCAGCCTGCCGGTGACCATCTTCAAATTTGCCATGAGCCCCTACGAGAACTGGCAGCAGCTGGCCTGGGCGGCGGTGTTTCTCATCACCCTGGCGGTGCTGGGCCTCAACATTCTGGCGCGCGTGCTGACGCGCCAAAAATAAGGATTGCGCTTCATGTCCGTCGCTTCACCCCTGTCGCCCGCCAAGCTGGCGGTGCGCGACCTCAACTTCTACTACGGCAAGTTCCACGCCCTGAAGGGCATCAACCTGGACATTCCCGAGAACAAGGTCACGGCCTTCATCGGCCCCTCGGGCTGCGGCAAGTCGACGCTGCTGCGCACCTTCAACCGCATGTTCGAGCTGTATCCCGAGCAGCGCGCGCAGGGCCAGATCCTGCTGGACGGCGAGGACCTGCTGGCCAGCCGCCAGGACGTGGCGCTGATCCGCGCCAAGGTCGGCATGGTGTTCCAGAAGCCCACGCCCTTCCCGATGTCGATCTACGACAACATCGCCTTCGGCGTGAAGCTGTTCGAGGCCCTGAGCCCGGCCGACATGGACGAGCGTGTGGAATGGGCGCTGCGCAAGGCCGCGCTGTGGGACGAGGTCAAGAGCAAGCTCAACCAGAGCGGCGCCGGCCTGTCGGGCGGGCAGCAGCAGCGCCTGTGCATCGCGCGCGGTATTGCGATCAAGCCCGAGGTGCTGCTGCTGGACGAACCCTGCTCGGCGCTGGACCCGATCTCCACCGCCAAGATCGAGGAGCTGATCGCCGAGCTGAAGGACGAATACACGGTGGTGATCGTCACGCACAACATGCAGCAGGCCGCGCGCTGCAGCGACTACACCGCCTACATGTACCTGGGCGACCTGGTGGAGTTTGGCGCCACCGAAGAGCTGTTCTTCAAGCCGCAGCGCAGGGAGACCGAGGACTACATCACGGGCCGCTTCGGTTGAGGAAAAGGACCATGACAGACAAGCACCTTTCATCCCAGTTCGACAGCGAGCTCAACCAGGTTGCGGCGCGCGTGATGGAACTGGGCGGCCTGGTCGAATCGCAGATCAGGCAGGCGATCGTGGCGCTGTCGGAGTTCAGCACCGAGGCCGCCGAGCGCGTGCAGTTCATCGAGAACCGCGTCAACCAGATGGAAGTCGAGATCGACCACGAGCTCATCACCATCATCGCCCGGCGCCAGCCGACGGCGCGCGACTTGCGCCTGGTGATGGCCTTTTCCAAGGCCACCGCCAACCTGGAGCGCATGGGCGACGAGGCCACGCGCATGGCGCGCATGGTGCGCTCCATCATCGAGAGCGGCGCGCCGCGCTCGCTGCCCAGCATGGACCTGCGCGTGGCCGCCGACCTGGCCTCGGGCCTGCTGCGCAAGGCGCTGGACGCGTTCGCGCGCCTGGACACGCGAGCCGCGCTGGCGATCCTGAAGGAAGACGACCTGATCGACCGCGAATTCGACGGCTTCATGCGCAAGCTCATCACCTACATGATGGAAGACGCACGCACCATCTCGCCCAGCCTGGATCTGCTGTTTCTGGCCAAGGCGATCGAGCGCATCGGCGACCATTCCAAGAACATCGCCGAGCAAATCATCTACCTGGTCGAGGGCAAGGACATCCGCCACCAGGCGCTGGAAAGCATCGAATCATCCCTGCAATGAATTTTCGCCCCCACGCTTCCTCGCTGCGCGCAGTGCGCTGGCCATGCAGGCCGCGGAACCGCCTGAGGCGGCTCCTCTTCGGGCTGTCCCGGCCTGCGCAGGCAGGCCGTGAGCCGCAGCCCTCAGCCCCGAGGGGGCCGCTTTTTCATCTTGGGGCGGCCCGGCGATGAAAAATTCTCCCAGAGTCCTCATCGTCGAGGACGAAGCGCCCATTGCCGAGCTGATCGCCGTCAACCTGCGGCACAACGGCTTCACGCCGGTCTGGGCCGAGGACGCGGAGGCCGCGCAGCGCGAACTGGACGCCGTGCTGCCCGACGTGGTGCTGCTCGACTGGATGCTGCCCGGCCAGAGCGGCCTGCAGCTGGCGCGCAAGTGGCGCGGCGACGCACGCACCAAGCCCATCCCCATCCTGATGCTGACCGCGCGCGGCGACGAGCCCGACAAGGTGGCCGGGCTGGATGCCGGCGCCGACGACTACATCACCAAGCCCTTTTCCACGCAGGAGCTGCTGGCACGCATCCGCGCCGTGCTGCGCCGGCGCGCGCCCGAGCAGGTGGCCGACCACGTGGCCATCGGCACGCTGGCGCTGGACGCGGCGGCGCATCGCGTGAGCCTGGACGGCCAGCCCCTGAAGCTGGGGCCGACCGAGTTCAAGCTGCTGCACTACCTGATGAAGCACGCCGAGCGCGTGCACAGCCGGGCCCAGTTGCTCGACAAGATCTGGGGCGACCACGTGTTCATCGAGGAGCGCACCGTGGACGTGCACGTCAAGCGCCTGCGCGAGGCGCTGGGCGAGGCCAGCCCCATGCTGGAGACCGTGCGCGGCGCGGGCTATCGACTGACGACGATGCCGTCGGCACCCAACGGCAAGTAAGCGGCGGTGCATGCGATGATGGCCGCGTTTTCAAGCTTTTCATGCCTGTAGCGCCCGTCCATCAAGCGCGAACAGCTATATAAATCATAGTTATCATCGGTTCATGCTGCTGCGCGTGACCACGTTCTTGCTGTGCCAGGCCCTGGGCGCGGCCCTGGGCGGCTGGCGTGCCGGTGCCTGGGGCGCGCTGGCCGGCGCCTGTGTGGGTACCTGGCTGTGGCTGGGCTGGGACGCCTGGCGCGGCGCGCGCGTGCTGGGCTGGCTGCGCCAGGGCGATGTCGCGGCCGCGCCGGGCCTGCGCGGGCTGTGGGGCGAGGTGGCCGACCGTGCGCGGCGCCTGCTGCGCCAGGGCCAGCAGCGCGAGCAGGCCAGCCGGGCGCAGCTGCAGGGCATCCTGGCGGCGCTGCAGGCCTCGCCCAACGGCGTCACGCTGCTCGACGCGCAGGGTCGCATCGAATGGTGCAACCGCATCGCGCAGGAGCACTTCGGCTTCGACGCCGAGCGCGACGCGCTGCAGTCCGTCGGCAACCTGGTGCGCGACCCGGCCTTTAGCGCCTACTGCGCGGCGCGCGACTTCGCGCACGACGTGGTGCTGCCGGGGCGCCACAGCACCGACTCGCACCCGGTGCGCGTGTCGGCGCAACTGCACCCCTATGGCGAGGGCCGGCTGCTGCTGCTGTCGCGCGACATCACCGCGCTGGAGCAGGCCGATGCCATGCGCCGCGACTTCGTCGCCAACGTCTCGCACGAAATTCGCACGCCGCTCACCGTGCTGGTGGGCTTTGTCGAGACGCTGCAGACCCTGCCGCTGCCCGACGGCGAGCGCCAGCGCTACCTGGGCCTGATGGCCCAGCAGGCCACCCGCATGCACAACCTGGTGCAGGACTTGCTGACGCTCTCGCGCCTGGAAGGCAGTCCGCTGCCCGACATGCACGAGTGGACCGCCGTGGCGCCGCTGCTGGCGCGCTGCGAGCAGGAGGCGCGCGCGCTGTCGCAGGCCCTGCACGGCGACACCGGCGCTGCCGCGCAGCAGATCGTCTTTCCGTCCGCCGAGGTGCTGCGCTCGGCAGGCCAGCTGGCGGGCAGCCCCGGCGAGTTGCACAGCGCGCTGGCCAACCTGATCAACAACGCCGTGCGCTACACGCCCGCCGGCGGGCGCATCGAGGTGCAGTGGCAACCTCTGGCAGGCGGCGGCGCCCGCCTGGCCGTGATCGACAGCGGCCCCGGCATCGCCCCCGAGCACCTGCCGCGCATCACCGAGCGCTTTTACCGCGTCGACCGCAGCCGCTCGCGCGACACCGGCGGCACCGGCCTGGGCCTGGCCATCGTCAAGCACGTTCTGCAGCGCCACGGCGCGCAACTGCAGATCAGCAGCGTGCTGGGGCGTGGCTCGGTGTTCGCGGTGGAGTTTCCGCCCGGCGGGGTGCGGGCTCAGCCGGTCCTTCCGCTGCTCTGAAGCGAATCGCCTGGCCGGCTTGCAGAGCCGATCGAAAACTCGAGTCTTGGCGCTGGCGAGGCTTCATCCGTGCGGAATTTGCGTCCGTATTCTTTTCCCCGTCGCCACCGGTCCCTACGGTTGTATTTCAATTAGAAACATTTGAATTGTGTTTTAACGACAAGCATGATTTTGTCAATTTTGTTTTTGATTCCAACCATGGGGAGAAGTAAGGCGTGGTTGCGACCGCCGTGGGGTAGCAGGGTGCCGTCTTTTCTGGGTATTTCCTCGCTCACGCCCGGGCGCTAAGGTCAGCAGGCAACCGAATGGTTTGAGGCGCTGCGTGCGGCACGTCGGTTGCGGGGGAGAGAACATGACCACCATTCGCGAACAACAACGGTATTCGGACATTGCCACCGTCCGACGCAGCCTGGGCAGCGCGTGCGCGCGCTTTGGTCGAGTCCGGCAGCTCGACGTTCTTCTGGCCAGCCATGATGGCGGGCGCCAGGCCGTCTGCTTCGTGCGCATGGAAACCATGGCGCAGGAACAGGCCGTAATGGATGCCCTGGGCATCCGCCGCTTCGAAGGCGTCCTTGGCCTCGTGCTCGACTTGGGCGGCGCTACCGCCGGGCGCGCAACTGTGGCGGCCCATGAGCGCGCCCAGCTCGGTGCGGCGTGACGCGCACGAATGGTGCGCGGAAGACTCCATTCGTGACGTTGGACGGCCATGCACACGCTTAAAAGGCTGCTGCGCGCGTCCGCGCGATACACCACGACCGCCGTGGTGGCGAACCTGTGGCCATCCACCGCGTATCACGGTTCGGCCAGGGCGATGCAACCCTCCGCAGGCTGGCTGTCCATGCTGATGATGGCGATGCTGGTGCTGATTGCTGTCCTGCTTGGCCTCTATACGGTGCGGCACTACCTGTTCACGCTCAACCGCCTGTTTGCGCGCCAGCGCTCGCTCTATGTCGACATCGAGACGACCGAGTGGCCGCGTCTGACCGTCTTCATTGCCGCGCACAACGAAGAGGCCGTGGTGGGCGACTGCATCACCAGCCTGCTCGCGGCCGACTATCCGCGCGACCGCCTGGTGATCATGCCGGTCAATGACCGCTCGACGGATGGCACGCGCGCCATCATCGAGCGCTATTGCGACGCGCATCCGGGGCGCCTGCGGCCATTTCATCGGGTGTCCGGCCCGCCGGGCAAGGCAGCCGCGCTGAAGGATGCGACGGACATCGTGATCCGGGAGAACCTGGCCGATGTCATTCTGATTTTCGATGCCGACTATCTGCCTGGGCGGAAACTGCTCAAGGAGTTGGTGGTTCCGTTTCTCGACCCCGAGATCGGTGCCGTGATGGGACGTGTGGTGCCCCAGAACGCCGGCGTCAATTTGCTGACGCGTCTGCTGGATCTGGAGCGCTCGGGTGGCTATCAGGTAGATCAGCAGGCCCGCTTCAACCTTGGCGCGGTGGCACAGTACGGTGGCACCGTGGGTGGCGTTCGCCTCAGCGCGCTGGACGACGTGGGCGGCTGGCACGACGGCGTGCTGGCCGAAGATACGGATTTGACCTATCGCTTGCTCATGTGCGGCTGGCGCGTGGCCTACCTTGCTCACGCCGAGTGCTATGAAGAAGTGCCGCAGAGCTGGCCGGTGCGCTTTCGGCAGATCGGGCGCTGGGCCAAGGGCCACAACCAAGCCTTGGCCCGATACGCCGGCAGCGTGGCGACCAGCCGGGCCATGAACCCGATGGCGCACTGGGATGGTTTGGCTCTGCTGGGTGTTTACGCCATGGCCCCCGTGATGCTGCTGGGTTGGCTCCTTTCCATCGTCGTTGTACTCACGGCGGGTATGGACTCCGGCGAGTTGGTGCCGATCGGGCTGCTGGCGTTCATGGGATTGGCGGCCTGCAGTTGTCTGGGCAATTTTGCGGCCTTCTTCGAGGTCGCGGCGGCGGTTCATCTTGACGGCAATCGCGCCAGGATCCGGCTCTTGCCCTTGCTGTTCGCGAGCTTTCTGGTCAGCATGATTTCCCTGTCCAAGGCGGCCATCGATGGCCTGGTGCTGGACAGGCTGCTGCGGCGCGAGTTCAAGTGGGACAAGACGATCCGCTATCGTCCGGCGGGCGCGGATGTCGCCCCGAGGTTGAGCCATGGAACCTGATGCGATGCGGTCGCTATGGGTCGTGCTGTGGTTTGGCGCCACGGTGCTCGTACTGGGCCTGCCTCTGTGGCCGGCGTGGCGCGAGATGCACCACCCCAGCGATGTGAAGCCGCTGCCGCTTCCCTCGGCCGTGGCCATTGGCGGCGCGAATTTGCAACGGCAAGAGGCCGAGTTGTGGCCTCCATTCGACGACAGCCAGGTCGCGGATGAGTTGATCGTGCGCAGCGGTGATCGCCGCCACGAGGTGGATCACCCCGGCGATGTCATCGTCGAAGCGGGCGCGCAGATCGATTTCGTCTTGCGTGCCCGGCGCGTACACTGTGACGGCGCGCGCCTGCCACGCATGGTTCACGCGACGACCGCCATCGACCTCGGTGCAGGTTCGCTTTTTTGCACTCTTTCGGCGCCGGTCATTCGGACCGAGGTGCGAGGTGAAGATCGCCAACGGGAGAGCAGGGCCGAGCCTTCATGTGCCGACGCGTTGAACCCCCCGCGCCATTGTCACGCGGGTGATTTTGAACTACCCGCGTCGACAACACTGGTTGCTGACCTGGTGGTTCAAGGGTCGCTGACCTTGGGTCAGGACTCGATTCACATGGGCAACGTCAAGGTTCATGGTGATGCCGAGTTGCTGGCAGGCGCCGCATTGGTCGGGGCGCTGTTTGTGCAAGGCTCTGTGCACTGCCACGGCAACAATCGGCTGTCGGGGCCAATGGCAGCCGGCAAACGCGTCTGGTTGGGGCCGGATTGCGTGGTCGGCAGGGCGGACGCCAAGGCGAGCGTCTCCGCTTGGGACGTCCGACTGGATCACGACGTGACCGTGTTTGGGCGCATTGCCTGCGTCGAAGCGGGAGAAACGCTGTGATGTTGCGCGATTTGCCTGCGTTGGGCCGTGTGTCAGCCCTATTGCTGGCGGCGGGGCTGGCGACCACCCTGCTCGCGGGCCCGGCGCTGGCGACCGCACAGCCGCCGGGCCTGTCCGATTTTCGTACCGGTGATGGTGCCTACTTCACCACCGTGGGTGGCGACCAGGTCGATCCCTATTTCGTCAACAAGGCGTTCATTGTCTTGCTGCAGGCGCGGGTCGACGTGCGCGCCGAACTGGATAGGTGGCTCGCCTGGCTGCTGCCGCGACAGCGTGCCGACGGGGGGTTCGATCGCTATTGCCGTGCGGGCGACCGCGATTGGACGGCGTGCCGCAAGGCCGATGCGGACGATTCCACGGCGGCCACCACCATCGAGCTGTTGCACTTGGCGCTGCGCAACGGCCTGCTTTCCGACCGCGTGAAGTCGGAAATGCCGGCGGTGGTTCGGGGCAGCGAGACGATGCTTGACCGGCTCAAGAACCCGGAGACCGGCATCTATCAGGTGTTCGCCGATACCCCGACGTACTACCTGATGGACAACGTCGAGGTTTACACCGCTCTGGTGGCCAGCGGTCGGACCAAGGCGGCCGACGCATTGGGAAGCGCCATTCGCCACCAGTTCGACCAGGGAAGAAGTTGGCAACCGGCCTTTCCCCGCTTCGAACATCAGAGTTTTTATCCCCATGTGCTGGCACGCACGTTTCTTTGGGTTCCGGGCGTGTTCACAACCCGTGCCGAGGCGGGGTCTGACATGGCAAGCTGGATGGCCCAGTACGGCGATCGTTGGCGTCGTCGCACGGACGACCACTTTGCGTGGGGCCTGGTGGCCTGGAACCTGCACCAGTTGGCGCCCATCGAGGCCGCCTGCTGGCGGCACTCCGTCCGCCCTTATTCAAGCGCCATCGGCTGGACGGTGCTCGACGCTGCCGTGGACGTGGCGCTGCAGCACAGCGGCATCGGCGTCGAGTGTCCTCGTTGAAGGATCGGTGATCATGATCCAGTTGCACTCGAACGAAGCAAGAGGACGACGCATGGCGACCGACATCGCGATCACGACCCGCCAGTGGCTTGGCGCAGCGTTGCTTGGCGCTCTGGTGCCGGTGTTGCCGGCGCTGGCTCAATCCGACGCGGGCAAGGCGGCGCCAGCGGACAACGCAGCGCCGGCTCCTGTCGCGCCACCGCCGCCGACCACCGGGCGAATCGAGGCGGGCGTGGGTGCCGCGCACCTGAATGGCGCCGACGGCGACTGGCGCGACGTGTATGTCCGCGGCTATGTGCGCCCGGCGCCTGGAACCACCATCAACGCCGAACTCGCAAGCCAAGGGCATTTCAATCAGCGGGGCACGCTGGGCGCGGTCTCGATCTTGCAGGATTTGTCGCCGGACTGGTTCGTGATGGCAGGCGTGAGTGGCGGCAGCGCAGAGTTCCAGTACCGCTTGCGGGGTGATGTGGGCATCTACCGCAAGTGGGGCGCCACGCGGCAATGGGTCACGGGCTTGACGGTCATGCGGGGCCTGGGGGGCGACCACATCCATCGTGACACGATGCCGAGCCTCTCCGTTGCGTATTACTCCACCGACGGCTGGATCGCCGAGGGCGGGGCGATGTTCAATCGATCGCAACCCGGCTCCGTCCGTGCGGCGCGCGCCTACGGGGTGCTGACGGTGGGCCAGCAGGGACACCACCTGTGGATGACCCGAATCGATCATGGCCGCGAGGCCTATCTTCCAGCCGGTGCCTTCGTCGGAAGTGCACCCAGCAGCGTCGCGTTCACGTCGACTGAAGTCAGCACGGTCTGGCGGCAATGGTTGGGTCGGGACTATGGCTACACGGTGGGCCTGCAGTACTACCGCAACCCCTATTACACGCGCGCTGGCGTGACTGCGGGGGTGTTCTTTGACTTCTGATGTCCGATCCATGGCAGCCATGCGGCCGATGAGACGTCATCCGCCGCGCCTGACACCGCAGCATCGCGGTTTGCGCAGCTACGTCTGGCGCAGTCGCGACACATGGGGTGTGTTGGGCGTGTTGGGTGCTTCCATGGCGGTCGTGGTGCTGGCTTACGACAGCGTGGTTGAAGCCTGGTCGAAGGCGCTCGCATGGGCGTGGCCGCATCTGGGCATTGGGACGGCGTCGCAGGTCCATCTCGTGGAGGTGGCCGTCCCGGGCGGGTCCATTCAGTCACTGGACGTGGCGTTGTCGGTGCCGGCGCCCGGACTGGCGCACTGGTGGGCTCTTGCCGGCGCGACCTTGGTTTTGACCGCAACTTCTCTGCGACTGTCGCGCGAGCGCCTGCCCACGATCTACTTCTTGCGCCTGGTCGCTGCGCTGTGTCTGGCCAGCCTGATCGCGGCCGCCGCGCTCGGACCAAACGCCATCATGCCCGCCGACGCGGTGCTCAATCAGCTGTTGACACTGGGCATGGCGCTGCTGTGGTCGCTGCCTCTGATCCATGCCCTGGTTCTCTACATCTTTCCTCTTCGCCTGCTGCAGAAGTTGACCGCCACGCTGGCGGCGCTGCTGCTGATCGCGGTCGGCATTCCGTTGCAGGTCGGGGCGCTGGCCTGGTTGCTGGTGCATGGCAGCCAGTTGGTCGTATTGCCGCTCCATTTGCTGGCGAGTTTTTTGCCCCAGTTGCTGGGGCAGCTTGGCGTGTATGGGTTCTTCATGAGCCTGGTGCAGCGGCCACCGAGGCTTGGTTGACTGGATTTCGCCGCTCAAAAAATTTTTCACGAACGCTCCCTGATTCGCACTCTGTCACTTTTTTCCCCAGGAGAAGACCATGAAAGCGACCCTCACCCTTGCTGGCCCCCCGACCAGGTTGTCAGGCAGGTTCCGGCCTGCGCCGGTGGCCTGGTTGGCGGCCGTGTTGCTGTGTGTCAATCTGGTGGGCTGCGGCGGTGGATCGGATACCGCGGCCGTCAGCCAGCAAAGCGCCGCGGCGAGCGTGCAGCCGGGCAGCGCCGGGGGCATCGCGGCACCTGTGGCGAATGGCTCCGCCGACCAATCGGTCAAGGCAGCCGTAGCTTTGGCAGCGCCCGACCCGGGCTTGCTGCTTCTTCTGGTGCCCGACGGCATCGATGACCAGGACCCCGGGATCATGGCTTGGGAGGATGCCGCGCGCGAAGTGGGCGTGCGCATGGCGCCCATCACCGACTCCCAGTTCTTGAGCCTGGGCACCAGCGGAGCCCTGGCCTACGCCGGCTTGGTCTTGCCGGACCAGATTCATACCGTGGCCACCGATCAATTGGTGGCGGCGGTGCACGATTACACCAATGCCGGCGGCAGCACGTTCCTGACGTTCGACTTTGCCGCATTGACGCGCCGCGCGGACGGGCCTTTGGTTTATCCGATCCCGAAATCCCGCCTCAGCGACCTGGCTGGGGTGGACTACGTCCTGTACGACAAATACCTCGACCGCACGGTGGGTTTGGGTCCGGTGACGGCGATGCGCACCACCATGCGCGAGCTGCTGGTCCCTCCCGGCAAGTCGGAGCCATTTTCCACGGCAGGCCCCGTTGCTTTACCAACGGCCCCCGGCGGAACCATTACCGTGGGGCCAACAACCATTACCGTGGGGCCCCCGAGCGTCGGCAACAAGGATCGGCTGCAGGTTGGTCCCGCCGGTGCCATTGACGTGGCAAGCCAGGTGCCGTTGTTGAGGGCAGCAGGCGTCGGACCCGGGCAGGCCCTCTATCTTCCGGTCAGTCCCGGCGACCCGGGAGGTGTTCATGGCTTTGACCCGCAGCAGTACCAGATCCAGCCGATGGCGTCGTCCAGCCAACTCCGGTCGCCGAACCGGTTGAAGGAACTGAAGGCGCAGGTGGGGTTTGGCCAAGCCGTACGGGCAGCGGCGCCGAACGAAGCCAGTCGGTTCGTTGCGGCCGCCAGCACGAAGGCGATCGGCGTATTTGGTGGCGGTTCGGGTGGCGCTGCTGATGGCGGTGCAGTCGTTCGAACTGGGCTCGGTGACAATGGCCCCGACGTCCTGCAGGCCTACCACGGTTACGCCTTGGGATTTCTGATTTATCCGAGCTACGTCACCGAAGGTTCGTACGCCGGAACCGTTCTGGCGACGTCGCCGCAGTTCGGCCTGGTGGCCGGGGTGAAGTCCTATGGTGCCGGCCGCGTGCTGTTCGTCAACCTCCCGCTGACCTATCTCAAGGGTCGCACGGACGCCTTGCCCATGCATGGGTTCCTTCAGTACTTCGTCAAGCACCTGCTGGGAGGCGCTCAGTTGTCCAGCATGCCCAACGGGGTTCCCGGCATGATGTTCAATTGGCACTTGGACTCCATGGAGGCCCAGCAACCCACCTTGCAATTGGAAACTGCCGGCATCTTCAACGCGGGGCCGATGAGCATTCACATCACGGCTGGTCCTGACACGGTGGTGCCTGGGGACGGGCTGGGCTTCGACTTGAACAACAACCCGACCATGCAGGCGTTTCTCCGTCGCATGGATGCGAAGGGGCACTCGATTGGCTCTCATGGAGGCTGGGACCATGACTACTATGGCTTGAATGCCAATGAAACCAACAGTGCCACCTTCCTGCCATTTCTCGTACTCAATCGTCAGGCAGTCGACAACGCCGTCGGACACCCGACCCGGGACTACTCCGCGCCGGAAGGAAACAACCCGCACTGGGCCATGGACTGGCTCGCGCAGCAAGGTGTCGTATCGGCGTATTTCGGCGGTCATACCGGGCTGGGCGTGACGCGTGACTACCGTGATGGCATCCTGAATACGCCCACCCTGTGGGTGGTTCCGGTGACCCCGATGGGACTGTACGCGACGTTCGAGGAGTTCCAGGATTTCAATGTGCCGAAGGCGGATGTCATCAACTGGTACCTCGATCTGGTTGATTTCGACCTCACGCATGACACCGCACGCATGGTCTATGCCCATCCCCCGGGTGCGTCGGAGTGGATCGACGTGGTCCAGACCCTGGAGGCCTATGTGCGCAGCAAAGGCGCCTCGAAATTCTCCTGGTACACCATGCCGCGGCTGGCCGACTTTATGGCCAAGCGCAATGAAGTGCAATGGAGTGAGCAGAGTCTTGCCAACGGGGTGACGCAGTTCACCGCTTCGCATCCGATCAGTCTGAAGGAACTGGTCTGGCGCTTGCCCAAGGCTCGCTATCTCCGACCCACTGCGGTGTCCGGTGGCAGTGTGGCCGACGGCGGCACGGTTTGGTTGGTGAAGGCAGGCGCGAATGCACGCACGCTGACGTTCCGCGCCTCCTCCAGTACGACGTGGGCGCCATTCTGAGTCGAGGCCAGGAGACTCTCGCGTGTCATGGCGAGAGTTTTCTTGATGGCCTGATCTGGCGGAAGGGGTGGGATTCGAACCCACGGACGCTTGCGCGTCGCCGGATTTCAAGACCGGTGCAATCGACCACTCTGCCACCCTTCCGCGGGTGAAGGCTGAAATTCTATCGATCCGGGCGCAGGCCCGGTCGTGAGTGAGAAAAAAGAAACCCGCTGCAGGCAGCGGGTTTCCGTCGCTTCAGGGGCCGAAGTTCACTTCAGCTTGATTTCCTTGTACTCGACGTGCTTGCGTGCCTTGGGGTCGAACTTCATGATCGACATCTTCTCGGGCATCGTCTTCTTGTTCTTGCTGGTGGTGTAGAAGTGACCGGTGCCGGCCGTGGATTCCAGCTTGATTTTTTCGCGTCCGCCTTTGGTGGCCATGATGGTGTGCTCCTTCAGTGAATCAGGCTTGGCCGCGTGCGCGCATGTCGGCGAGCACGGACTCGATGCCATTCTTGTCGATCAGTCGCAGCGCGGCGCTGGACACGCGCAGGCGCACCCAGCGGTTCTCGCTCTCGACCCAGAAGCGCCGGTACTGCAGGTTGGGCAGGAAACGACGCTTGGTTTTGTTGTTGGCGTGGGAAACGTTGTTTCCGACCATGGGCTTCTTGCCCGTGACTTCGCACACGCGTGCCATGAGAAATGCTCTCCAGTCCATCCGGTCCTCGCTGGCGCCGCGGTTTGCTGCGCGACTCGCTCGGACCTCACCTCGCCATGAAAGGGGTGGCGGTGGCCCCGTGGGCTTCGCGGGCATCCGATCGGCTGCTACGCCTCTCGCATCCGCGAAGAACCCGGCATTATAACGATTTGCCGTAGCTCGGTGCCACCGAGGCAAAAGCCGCGGCTTTGCCCCGACGGTGGGCCGGCGCCCGCGAGCGCCTTCGCGCCCCTCTCCGACGGGATTCGGGGCCGGTGCGCGCCAAGCAGATAAAATACGCGGTTCGTCGCATTTCAATGAGGCGGCTGGCGCCGACAGGCGTCGGCCGTCCGATTCGTTTGAACCCTGTTCGCGCGGGTGGCGAAATTGGTAGACGCACCAGGTTTAGGTCCTGACGCCCGCGAGGGTGTGGGGGTTCGAGTCCCCCCCCGCGCACCACCATCCAACTTGACTGAGAGATCCCCATGGCCGTGAATGTCGAAACCCTGGAAAAACTCGAGCGCAAGATGACGCTCACCCTGCCCTTGGACACCATCCAGGGCGAGGTGGACGCGCGTCTGCGCAAGCTGGCCCGCACCGTCAAGATGGACGGCTTTCGCCCCGGCAAGGTGCCGATGAGCGTCGTGGCGCAGCGCTACGGCTATTCGGTGCAGTACGAGGTGATGAACGACAAGGTGGGCGAGGCCTTTTTCAGCGCCGCCAACGAGGCCGAGTTGCGCGTAGCGGGCCAGCCCACCATCACCGAGAAGGACGGCGCGCCCGAGGGGCAGATGACCTTCGACGCGGTGTTCGAGGTGTTTCCCGAGGTGAAGATCGGCGACCTGACTACGGCCGAGATCGAGCGCGCCAGCGCCCAGGTGACGGACGAGGCGATCGACCGCACGTTGGAAATCCTGCGCAAGCAGCGCCGCAGCTTTGCCCAGCGCGCCCAGGGTGCCGGTGCCGAGGACGGCGACCGCGTGACGGTGGACTTTGCCGGCAAGATCGACGGCGAGCCCTTCGAGGGCGGCAAGGCCGAGGACTTTGCCTTCGTCATTGCCGAAGGCCAGATGCTGCCCGAGTTCGAGACCGCCGTGCGCGGCCTGAAGGTGGGCGAGAGCAAGACCTTTCCGCTGGCCTTCCCGGCCGACTACCATGGCAAGGACGTGGCGGGCAAGACGGCCGACTTCATGGTCACCGTCAAGAAGATCGAAGCCGCGCACCTGCCCGAGGTGAACGAGCAGCTGGCCAAGTCGCTGGGCGTGGAGGGCGGCACCGTCGAGGGCCTGCGCGCCGACATCCGCAAGAACCTGGAGCGCGAGATCAAGTTCCGCCTGAACGCGCGCAACAAGCAGGCCGTGATGGACGCGCTGCTGGCCAAGTCCGAGTTGGACGTGCCCAAGGCCAGCGTGCAGGCCGAGGTGGACCGCATGGTCGAAAGCGCCCGGGGCGACCTGAAGGCGCGTGGCCTGAAGGACAAGGACATCGAGAAGTTTCCCTTCCCCGAGGACGCCTTCCGCCCGCAGGCCGAGCGCCGCGTGCGCCTGGGCCTGGTGGTGGCCGAGCTGGTCAAGACGGCCAAGCTGCAGGCCACGCCCGAGCAGGTCAAGGCCCAGGTCGAGGAGCTGGCCGCCAGCTACGAGAAGCCCGCCGAGGTGGTGCGTTACTACTACGCCGACAACCGCCGCCTGGCCGACGTGGAGGCGATGGTGATCGAGAACAACGTGACCGAGCACGTGCTGGGCCAGGCCAAGGTGACCGACAAGGCGCTGGGCTTCGACGAGCTGATGGGCCAGTCGGCCTGATCACTATCAAAATAGAAGCTGCCGGCGCTTGATGCATGGGCGCCAGAGGGCAATTTGGTTCATGGTTTTGCTGGGCATGGCCCGGCGGCGACAATGGGGTCTGGAATCCGGCGGTTCCGGCCCCATTTGGTTTTCATTCCCCCTGACGGAGCTTTCATGAGCGCACTTGCCTCCCCCCAAAACCTCGGGCTGATCCCGATGGTGATCGAGCAGTCCGGCCGCGGCGAGCGGTCGTTCGACATCTATTCGCGCCTGCTCAAGGAGCGCGTGATCTTCCTGGTGGGCGAGGTCAACGACCAGACCGCCAACCTGGTGGTGGCGCAGCTGCTGTTCCTGGAAAGCGAGAACCCCGACAAGGACATCTCGTTCTACATCAACTCGCCCGGCGGCAGCGTGACCGCCGGCATGTCGATCTATGACACCATGCAGTTCATCAAGCCCGACGTGTCCACCATGTGCCTGGGCTTTGCCGCCAGCATGGGCGCGTTTTTGCTGGCCGCCGGCGCCAAGGGCAAGCGCTATTCGCTGCCCAACAGCAAGATCATGATCCACCAGGTGCTGGGCGGCGCGCAGGGCCAGGCCACCGACATCGAGATCCAGGCGCGCGACATCCTGCGCACCAAGGAGCAGATGAACCGCATCCTGGCCGAGCGCACCGGCCAGCCCTACGAGAAGGTGGTGCAGGACACCGAGCGCGACTACTACATGACCGCCGACGAGAGCAAGGACTACGGCATCATCGACCAGGTGCTGGCCCAGCGCCCCTGACGGGGGCGCCGCGGCGAGATTTCGCTATCATGGTCCGATCCATCCACTGAGTTTGTGTCAATGGCCGAGAAAAAAGGCTCTTCCAGCGAGAAAACGCTTTACTGCTCCTTCTGCGGCAAGAGCCAGCACGAGGTCAAGAAGCTGATCGCCGGACCGTCGGTGTTCATCTGCGATGAATGCATCGACCTGTGCAACGACATCATCCGCGAGGAGGTGCCCGAGGGCGCGGCCGAGGGCCGGCCCAAGAGCGACCTGCCCACGCCTTCCGACATCAAGGGCAACCTCGACAACTACGTCATCGGCCAGGAGAAGGCCAAGCGCACGCTGGCGGTGGCGGTGTACAACCACTACAAGCGCCTCAAGCACAAGAACGACCACAAGGGCGGCGACGTCGAGCTCAGCAAGAGCAACATCCTGCTGATCGGCCCCACCGGCAGCGGCAAGACGCTGCTGGCGCAGACGCTGGCGCGCCAGCTCGACGTGCCCTTCGTCATGGCCGACGCCACCACGCTGACCGAGGCCGGCTACGTCGGCGAGGACGTCGAGAACATCATCAGCAAGCTGCTGCAAAGCTGCGAGTACGACGTCGAGCGCGCGCAGCGCGGCATCGTCTACATCGACGAGATCGACAAGATCAGCCGCAAGGCCGACAACCCCAGCATCACGCGCGACGTGTCGGGCGAGGGCGTGCAGCAGGCGCTGCTCAAGCTGATCGAGGGCACCATGGCCAGCGTGCCGCCGCAGGGCGGGCGCAAGCACCCCAACCAGGACTTCCTGCAGATCGACACCACCAACATCCTGTTCATCTGCGGCGGCGCCTTCGCGGGCCTCGAGAAGGTCATCGAGGCGCGCACCGAGGCCAGCGGCATCGGCTTTGGCGCCACCGTGCGCAGCAAGCAGCAGCGCTCGATCAGCGAGGCCTTCGAGGACGTCGAGCCCGAGGACCTGATCAAGTACGGCCTGATCCCCGAGCTGATCGGCCGCATGCCGGTGGTCGCCACCCTGGCCGAGCTGACCGAGGACGCGCTGGTGCAAATCCTGACCGAGCCCAAGAACGCGCTGGTCAAGCAGTTCTCGCGCCTGCTGCAGATGGAGGGCGTCGAGCTGGAGATTCGCCCCAGCGCGCTCAAGGCCATCGCGCGCAAGGCGCTGGCGCGCAAGACCGGCGCGCGCGGCCTGCGCTCGATCCTGGAAGGCGCGCTGATCGACACCATGTACGAGCTGCCGCACACCGCCAACGTGGCCAAGGTGGTGGTGGACGACAGCACCATCGACGAGGCCCAGGCGCCGCTGCTGGTGTACCGCGAGGCGGCGAAGAAGGCTTGATTTCAAGCCAAGTCGGCCTGTAGCCCGCGTGCATCAAGCGCAAGCAGCTATCTGTTTTGTAGTCAATCGCCAGGCCGCGAGCCGGTCCCCGCACGGGGCTGGCCGGCTGGACTGGCCCGGCGCCGCGCCGGGTTGAAAATCAGGGCCTGCGTCGCCACCTCAGGCCCCATCACGCACAAGGACTTGTCATGCCCGGAACCACGCCCCTGCCCGCCACGCCGGTCGATCTGCCCCTGCTGCCACTGCGCGACGTGGTGGTGTTCCCGCACATGGTCATCCCGCTGTTTGTTGGGCGGCCCAAGAGCATCAAGGCGCTCGAATCGGCCATGGCCGCCGACCGCCGCATCATGCTGGTGGCCCAGCGCGCCGCCGCCAAGGACGAGCCGGCCGTCACCGACATGTTCGAGGTCGGCTGCGTGTCCACCATCCTGCAAATGCTCAAGTTGCCCGACGGCACGGTGAAGGTGCTGGTGGAGGGCCAGCAGCGCGCCACGGTGACGCACATCGAGGAGGGCGAGAGCCACTTCGTCGCCACCGTCACGCCGCTGGTGGGCGACGACGCCGACCTGGACAACGCCGAGGTCGAGGCGCTGCGCCGCGCGGTGATGCAGCAGTTCGACCAGTACGTCAAGCTCAACAAGAAGATCCCGCCCGAGATCCTCACCTCGATCGCCAGCATCGACGAGGCCGGCCGCCTGGCCGACACCATCGCCGCGCACCTGCCGCTCAAGCTGGAGAGCAAGCAGGGCGTGCTCGACCTGGCCAGCGTCAAGGCGCGGCTGGAAAGCCTGTTCGAGCAGCTCGAGCGCGAGGTGGACATCCTCAACGTCGACAAGAAGATCCGCGGCCGCGTCAAGCGCCAGATGGAGAAGAACCAGCGCGACTTCTACCTCAACGAGCAGGTCAAGGCCATCCAGAAGGAGCTGGGCGAGGGCGAGGAGGGCGCCGACATCGACGAGATCGAGAAAAAGATCAAGGCCGCGCGCATGCCCAAGGATGCACGCAAGAAGGCCGACGCCGAGCTGAAAAAACTCAAGCTGATGTCGCCCATGTCGGCCGAGGCCACCGTGGTGCGCAACTACATCGACGTGCTGGTGGGCCTGCCCTGGGCCAGGAAGACCAAGATCAAGCACGACCTGGCCTACGCCGAGCAGGTGCTCAACGAAGACCACTACGGCCTGGAGAAGGTCAAGGACCGCATCCTCGAATACTTGGCGGTGCAGCGGCGCGTGGACAAGGTCAAGGCGCCCATCCTGTGCCTGGTGGGGCCGCCCGGCGTGGGCAAGACCTCGCTCGGCCAGTCGGTGGCCAAGGCCACGGGCCGCAAGTACGTGCGCATGGCGCTGGGTGGCATGCGCGACGAGGCCGAGATCCGCGGCCACCGCCGCACCTACATCGGCGCCATGCCGGGCAAGGTGCTGCAAAGCCTGGCCAAGGTGGGCACGCGCAACCCGCTGTTCCTGCTCGACGAAATCGACAAGCTGGGCATGGACTTTCGCGGCGACCCCTCCAGCGCGCTGCTAGAGGTGCTGGACCCGGAGCAGAACCACACCTTCAGCGACCACTACGTCGAGGTCGACTTCGACCTGTCGGACGTGATGTTCGTGGCCACCAGCAACTCGATGAACATCCCGCCGGCGCTGCTCGACCGCATGGAGGTGATCCGCCTGGCGGGCTACACCGAGGACGAGAAGGTCAACATCGCCATCAAGTACCTGCTGCCCAAGCAGCTCAAGAACAACGGCGTGAAGGAGAGCGAGCTCGACGTCGGCGAAGACGCGGTGCGCGACATCGTGCGCTACTACACCCGCGAGGCCGGTGTGCGCTCGCTCGAGCGCGAGCTCTCCAAGATCTGCCGCAAGGTGGTCAAGGCGCTGCAGCTCGGCCAGATGAAGCCGCGCGTCGCCGTCACCGCCGACAACCTGAACGACTTCCTGGGCGTGCGTAAGTACAGCTTCGGCCGTGCCGAGCACAAGAATCAGGTTGGGCAGGTGGTGGGCCTGGCCTGGACCGAGGTGGGCGGCGATCTGCTCACCATCGAGGCCGCCACCATGCCCGGCAAGGGCGCCATCCAGCGCACCGGCCAGCTGGGCGAGGTGATGAAGGAATCGGTGGACGCCGCCCGCACCGTGGTGCGTGCCCGCGCGCGCGCGCTGGGCATCAAGGACGAGCAGTTCGAAAAACGCGACATCCACATCCACGTGCCCGATGGCGCCACGCCCAAGGACGGGCCGAGCGCCGGCGCGGCGATGACCACGGCCATGGTCTCGGCGCTCACCGGCATCCCGGTGCGCGCCGACGTGGCCATGACCGGCGAGATCACGCTGCGCGGCGAAATCACCGCCATCGGCGGCCTGAAGGAAAAGCTGCTGGCCGCCTTGCGTGGCGGCATCAAGACGGTGCTGATCCCCGAGGAGAACGTCAAGGACCTGCAGGAGATCCCGGCCAACGTGAAGGAGCATCTGACCATCACGCCGGTGCGCTGGATCGACAAGGTGCTCGAAATCGCGCTGGAGCGCCAGCCCATGCCCTTGGCCGATGACGAAACCGGCGCGGCGCCGGCCGCCGTGGTGGTCGCCGCGGCCGCGCCGGCGGCCAAGCGCAAGACCGGCCGGGGCAGCGCCATCAAGCATTGAATCGGCCCCCCGTTGCTCCACTCGCTGCGCGATGTTTCGCCTCCCCCCGAGGGGCATCGCCGGTGACCGGGGAGACCCCGGCCACGGCGATCGCTGGCGTGGCCTGCTCCGCGGCCATTCGGCTCTTTTGCGCCATGTGGTTCGGTTGCCGCATGGCGCCTTGGGCTGTTGAAGCGATGCTGAAGATCTCTTTAAAAATTTTGGCGTGCCGGCCAAAGGCGGTCGTTTTTCAGGCTACAATGCAAGGCTTGCAACGCGGGAATAGCTCAGTTGGTAGAGCGCAACCTTGCCAAGGTTGAGGTCGCGAGTTCGAGCCTCGTTTCCCGCTCCAGATAGTGATCTACAGACTTCTACTGACGTCTGTAAGTCGTTGAAAAGAGGGGCTTCGGCCCCTTTTTTCATTCCAGCGAGCGCCACGGAAATCCACCCACAGCTACCGTTTTTGAGTGACCAATTGAGGCACAAGAATACGGTTGGGACGGCTACCGGATAGTTGCTGGGGCTGAGCGGGAACCATGACGAGCATTAGGCCTAAGTCATAACTTAGGAGCCTCGAAATGGCACTCTCTGATCTGACCGTCCGGCAGGCAAGGACCACCGGCAAGCGCTACACCCTCTCCGACAACGACTGCTTGGGCCTGATGGTCTCTGCTGCCGGCGGCAAGTCGTGGATATTTCGCTACTACTGGCTGGGCAAGCAAAAGCGCATGTCCCTGGGCGGCTATCCCGCCCTCAGCCTGCGCGAGGCCCGCGCCGAGCGGGACAAGGCCCAAGTTGTTGATTTCCACGCAAAGCTGACCCACCATTTCCATCTAATCTTGACCCACCCTTGTTCGTGAACTTCACGCTCACGTTGTGGATAAGTTCTTGGTCGCCTTCTCCTTCTTGGTGGTCTGTGGTGGTTGCTGTGCGGAGCTGTTCTTG